>NZ_CP180410.1:0-725360 GCF_047716765.1 Sulfurovum iocasae | reverse complement strand
AGCTGATGGTGCCGTCAAGCAAGGGCTCAAAAGAGAAGATGCTATGGCTACAATGAAAGGTCTATTTTCCGGATTTGGAGAACTTATCCAAGAGGTTCATCCTGCTTTACTTAAAGATGCAGTGATGAGTCCAGGTGGTACAACAGCAGCAGGTTACGCAGCACTGGAAGACGGTAATGTAAGAGCTGCCTGTATGGATGCTGTAGAACAAGCGTATGAGAGAGCAAAAGAGTTATAGGTCTCTTTTATCTTTTTATATAGATCTTCCGTAGATCCTCTTGTGCAAAAGGCATATAGCTATGCCTTGTGATGACCACTTTTGTTTTAAATGTTGACCATTTATAGATCACAGGTACATCTTTAGGATCTATATGAATACACCCGTGAGACATCCAATCAACACTTCCCTCGTGCAAAGCATGCCCACCATTTGTAAATTTCATCATATAGTTCATATTATTCTCACCCGATTCATCTGGGAAAAGAGTTGACATATGATGACGCTTCTTTTGGATAATAGGAAAGACACCTGAAGGGCTTTTGAACTCATCTGCCCCGGAAGTGACTGCTCCGCTCCACCAAACTGTACCATCACTGTCTACAGCATAAAAGCGTCCGTCACTTCCCGGTTCTCTTACTGAGACGATAATGAAATTTTTTCCTGTAAGGTCTATGGTCTTTTCTTTTTCTGTATTTAAATTTATGACTTTAAAAACTGTTTTAGAGATAGGGATAAGTTCATGTGTTAAAACTTTAGTCTGTGTATTTTCATCATCCAAATGTGCCCACGCAGATCTCCACTCTTCTGCCCATGCTGCACTTCCAAAACAAAACAACACTACAAAAAAAATCTTCACACCATACATCTATAGCTTCTTTAACTTCTCTTTTGCTATTTTGGCACTTTTTTTACCTTGATAATTCTCTACGATATTTTCATAAAATGCTCTTGCCTGTGCCTTGTCTCCACTCTTCTCTAAAGAGATCGCTGTATGAAGCAGCAAAACATCTATGTAACTTGCCTGGTCATAAAGTCCGGCACTCTTCTTAAAGTAAAATATCGCATCTTCATACTTCTTTGTATAATATGCAATTTCACCCAGATAATAATTTGAAGCGGCAGGCTTATACCCTTTTATATCAGTGATCGTAAATCGTTTTTTTGCTTCACTGTAACGCTTCTTTACAAAGAGCCTTACCCCTTCACTATAAAGTTTTGAAGTGGGTTTATCTTCCAGTGTCTCTTCAGAGATCGTTGTTTTTTCTTTTGAAGAAGGCGTATATTTACCTTTTGAGTTCAAGATTTTTTTAAGCTCTTCTTTACTTACATAGTTATCATTGATATTATCTATCATCGCCCCAAGCTCTTTGAGCAGTGCGGTATTGTCATTTCCTGTTCCCATAGAAGAAGTACCAATACCCCTTTCTTGTAATTCTCCCATTGTGGCATTTAATCCCTCTATGAGAGAGGTCAAACCATCTATCCTCTCATTTTGCTCTGAGATCTGTCGTTTGAGTGCAGCGATAGTCCTTTTATTTTGAATCATCATATTCTGAGAAGAGGTTGATCCATTATTTGAATTATTAAATCCATACACAGAAGGCTCTGCCAAAAGTGCAGTAATGCTTAGCACTAAAAAGAAAAACAGATTACGTAGATACTTTTGCTTCATTACTCTACTACTTGACTAAACGAAGATCCACTCTTCTGTTTTGTGAATAACATCCATCTGTTGGGTTACTGCACACAGGGTTACTCTCACCAAAACTTACGATTACCATTTTACTGGTATCAACCCCTTGTGCAGCGATGCCATCTTTAACCGCCTTAGCTCTTTTAAGTCCTAACGCATAGTTGTACTCATCTGTACCAAACTCATCACAGTTACCTTCTATCTTTATCTTGGAAGCACTTGCATTATGGGCTACGTTTGCATTGGAAGCGATAGTGTTTTCCATCCCTGAAGAGACACCATAATCCCCAAACTCAAAATAGATACTCTGGAAACCATCGCTACTGCTGTTATATTGCCCTCCAGCACCATTTTCATTACCATACCTGTTTTCATCTATCGTGACTGTATCACCTGCTATTTGTGTTGAATCTGAAATATTGTTCTTTCCTGTAAGATCCGGTGCCGTCTGACTACATCCGGTCAATAGGAGTACTGAAAATGTAGTAGTTGTTATTATTATTTTTTTTATCATAGTTTATTCCTTTTGTGAGAAGAGTTGATTACCAATCGATAGATTGGATTTTTCGCCCACCAAGTGGGAAAAGCAAACTTTGCTGGCTTGTAAGATTGATATATCCTATCGAAGATCCACTACCTCTGTGTTTGATATAGAGTATCACAGATCCGTCTGTAGAAAATCTCGGAAACTGATTGGCTCCTGTTGTAGTCAGTGGACGTGTACCTGAACCACGTGAAGAAGTTAAATAGAGATTAAAGGTATTACTTCCAAAAGCATTTTTACTCTCTCTGCTGGAGTATACGATCTTATTTCCATGCGCATCACATGCATTGTTATTTCGTCCATGATAAACCACTTGTGAGACAGCTGAAGAGTGGATAGATTTTTTAAAGATATTTGCATACCCAAGTCTATTAGAAACAAAAATCATACGACTCTCATCATCTACATACTTCCCATTCACATCGATACCATTAAACTTGGTAACTCTCGTCTTTGCATTTGTAGCAAGATTAAGTTCATAAATATCAGCCTGTCCATTAGGTGCCATAGTCAGTAAAAGTTTTGAACCATTTTTACTTACATCAGAACAAACCATCATCCCCTCAGAAGAAGCAATTTTCTTTTTAGCCCCGGAATAGATATTGATCTTATAAAGCGTTGGCACCAAATCTCTATAAGAGGTGTAGTAAAAACTTTTTTGCTTCTTATCTGCCCATTTAGGGAACAGGTTAAGTCCACCCCTAATGATGACTTTTTGATAGTTGAACGTATAGTCTGCCAGGAGTATCTCACTCTGTCTTGGTGTGGTATAACGTGAAAAAACCACATAACGGTTGATCCAGCTAATGTCCGGATACTTCAACACATTGTTAATATCAGAGATGGCTTTATGTGCCAAAAAAGGCATTTTACTTGTCGTAGGTATAGAATAATTCTTTTTAAATACCTGAGTACCATCAGATGCTTTCAATAGACGTATGCTAAGCTTTGTTCCTGTTGTTTGACTAAGTGCATACTTAAGTACATACTCTTTACTTTTAAGTGCAGGTTCAATAAATTTTGAAGTGATATCCCCTTCATGCCGTGTAGTATCTGCTAAAAAGTGTCCGGAGATCTTAAGGTCAGAGAGTAAGATCTTGAAGATCTTATCATTGGGAACAACTGATCCATCCACTAAAGCGATACGAGAACGATGTTCGACATCCGTTTCTATCTTCAGTGTGGCATCAACGGCAAAAAGGTTTATAGATAATAATAAAAGTAAAAGATATCTCAAAATAATTCCTTATTTTTTTAGTGTACATTGTATCAAGGCTGAGTTGAAATCTTCATTAATTAATATCAATTCTCTTTTTTAGATTGTGGTAAAATAAGCAAGAAGGAGTGTTTAATGAATGATATTGTCATTGCTTTAGCCAAAGCAGCTATTTTGGTTGCATTAAATCAACCTGAAAATTTTGATTTGGAGCAAGCATTAAAAGAATACCCTATGCTTGAAGAGAATGGTGCAGCTTTTGTTACCATCAACACAGACCTGAATAAGGAACTTCGCGGATGCAGAGGTTCCCTTCAGTCCTACCGTCCACTCTACAAAGATATTATTTTAAATGCCCAGTCTGCTGCCTTGCGTGACTCACGGTTTACACCTCTGACTCTGAAAGAACTCAACCATATTAAGATCAAAGTTTCTATCCTTTCTGAACCTAAAGAATTAAAGTATAGTGATGTAAAAGACCTGGAAAGCAAATTGCTCCCTCTTAAAGATGGCATCGTACTCAGACATAATGGTAAACATGCTACATATTTGCCTCATGTCTGGGAACAATACCCCAGGTTTGATGATTTTTTCTCCAATTTATGCCTCAAAGCAAATTTAACCAACAACTGTCTTTCTCAACATCCTGAGATCTCTACCTATACCGTGAAAAAATATAAGGAGAAGTAATGAGCAATGGTACACGAAAAGCTGCTGTACGAGGTCAATTTTATCCAAAAGAGTGTTTGAAAGTAAGAGCTTTTTTTGAGAAATTCAACCAGAAGTTTGATGAAGTCAGCATCTCAAAAGAGGTACAGGATATTATCCCTTATGCAGTCATTGTCCCTCATGCTGGCTATATCTACAGTGGATTCACTGCCAACTTTGCATACAGGTTTTTGAAGCAGACAAAAGGTAAACGCATCATCGTCATAGGTCCCAGCCATCATCACTACTTCAAAGGTATTTCCGGAAGTTATTATGAAAAGTATGAAACACCTTGTGGAGAGTTGGAGATAGACAGCCCCTATCTTTTTGCACTGGCAAAACAGTTTGACATAGGCTTTGAACCCAAAGCACATGAAAAAGAGCACTCTACTGAAGTACAAATGCCTTTCATCAAACACTACTTGCCAAAAAGTCAGATCATAGAACTTATCTATAGTGACACGACAGCAAAAAATATAGCCCCTCTCATCACAGCACTCTTACAAAACAAAGACAATGTTGTTGTCATCAGCTCTGACCTTAGTCATTTTCACAGCCTGGAAGAGGCAAAAAGTTTTGATGAAAACTGCTTAAGGGGTGTTGCTAAACTTGATCTAGATGAGCTTGCAAACGGATGTAAAGCCTGTGGTCTCATCGGTATCCAAGCCATGATACTCGCAGCCAAACAACTCAAACTCTCATCCAAACTACTCGACTATCGTACCTCTGCAGATGCAAGCGGCGACAGTAGCTCAGTAGTTGGATATATGTCTGCGATATTTTATTAAGAACTGTACTTGTAAGACTCGGATCAATGCAAGTATTAAGGAAACCTTTTTCATTATAAAATCTTCCATATAGCACATTTTATAAGGTTTTATATAGGAAGTTACATATTAATGATCTTTAAACGTCGCTACAGCGATAAACGTTATAAAATATGTTAGATTATAAGGTTTTCTAAATCAAGATAGTTTGAAAGAAGTAACTCATATTTTTCTTCAATAGCTAATGCTTCATACAAATATTTACTTGCTTGCTTGATCAATTTTAATTTCTGGATAAGAGCCAATAGTCAATACTTGAACAGAATATTTCATGATTGTTTGTTACCATTCCTCTTCGTTAATACTCTCCATCGTACTTTCAGAAAACATATAGTCTGTCTCTTTGGCTATCGTATGGCATTTTATACAGGATTGGATTTTGCCCTGATAGTATCATTCCATTCCGCTTTCATTATAGACTCCATACCACCAATCACCATTTTCAGGGTCATAACCTTTTTCCATTTTTATCATAATGGTCAGTTTGGCTGTTTTTGAGCGTTGTAGATCAGTATAGAGTGGTTTCAGTACAATTGAACCCACTGGAAATAAACTCAATTTTTCAACATAAGCCTTTTTAGCTATTGTATTAACATAGATGTCAAACCATGCATTGTGATCAGCGGATACTAGTGTTTCGGTATTGAGTTTATGCAGGCTTTTCCAGCGTGGAAAGGTAAATTGGTTTTTATAATCATGTTTGATTACCCCTTCATCATTATCTGTTTGGGAGGCAGACAGATCGAGCATAATCATCGTACTAAGTATAAAAGGAAAGAGTACAGGTTTCATTGATCCCAATGGTAGAAGACTTGCTAAAACTAATTTCTTCATAACTTTTCCTTTTCGTACTCAATTTTAGAAGTCATTCCATTTTTGCATAACAATTATATTAAGGGGGTGTGTAGAGTGTGTGCAAAATTCATATACATTTTATACTATTAGTCGATATTAACTTAATTAAAAAACTGAAGTCCTAATAAAAAGTATTTTAAAGATAATGTAAATAGTGAATATTATACTGGTTGCAAAAAGTTACCCATATTCAAAACCTTATAAAATATATAATTTTATAAGGTTTTAAAAGGAACTAAATTTACGGATTTTTACGAACTATCTCACTCTCCGTACCATCAGTAAATATCACCTGTACAGCTATAGATTTTGCTGTACCAAGTGGCATGGTCAGATAGATAATATCTTTGGTAACAGCCATGGGGTTCTTACTGTCACAAGCCTGAAGTTCCCATACCTTATCCAGATCATCTGAGTTGATGCTGTAACGCACTTCTTTTATGCCACATGTATAAGATTCCAAGTGTGTAAAGTAGATCAACTGTTTCCCGTTAAAATCACGAAAACTCACCCAGTTGTTTTGAGTCATATTAAGTATCTGATTCATCTGATTGGGTGGCATAGCACTGGCAGGTAAAGAAAAAACTGCTAAAAGTAGAATTGATACTATGAATGTAGTTATTTGTTTCATGTGATACTCCTTACTGAATATTTTAGATCATATACTCCACTTCACGATGCCTATGACTCTCATAGATGCCAAGTATCCTTACATCATCGGCAAAGAATGCCAATTCTTTTAGGGCAAGTTTTAATACTTCTGAATCGATATGCCCATCGATATCAATATGAAATTGACTTCCAGGAAGCATTTGGGTTCCCATATAGCTCTCGATCTTTAAAAGGTTAATACCATTGGTTGCAAAACCTCCAAGTACTTTATAGAGGGCTGATGGTATATTTTTTACCTGAAATACCAGTGAAGTGATGTATCTTTTAGATGGATCGAAAAGAGGTACATTCTTTTCTCGTGACAGTATGAAGAACCGTGTAGTATTTCCACGCTTATCTTCAAAATTTTCTTTTAAGATCTGAAGCCCATAGATATCTGCCGCTAGCTTTGAGGCGATAGCTGCTCTTTGAACATCTTGTAACTCAACCAGCTCTTTGGCAGCACCTGCTGTATCAAGTTTTGCTTCTGCTTTTAACCCTAGTGAGATGATATTGTGATGACACTGTGCCAATGCCTGAGGATGGGAAGCAACATATTTCAGATCTTCCAACTTTGCATCAGGCAAGGCAAGCAGACAATGCACAACCGGTTCAAAGTGCTCACCTATAACATGCAGTGCCATTTTAGGGATCAGTCTATAGATCTCTTCTACCCTACCCGCCGTAGAATTTTCTAAGGGGATCATCGCCAAGTCAGCATCACCCTGCTCTACCAGCCACATTGCTTCATGAAAAGTATCACATGCGATAGTCTCATAATCTTCATAAGCATTTCTACAAGCCTGCTCCGAATAGGCACCCTGGACACCTTGATATGCTATCGTTTTATGCATCTTATCACCCTATTATTCTATTATTTTGCTCACCGGAATCTCTACGATCGACTTCGCACCATGTTCTTTAAGTTTTGGGATCAGATCACGAAGATTTCCTTTATCTACAACAGCCATCACATCTATCCAGTCACCTTTTGCCAAATGTGAAACAGTAGGATTATCATTTGGAAGTATCTTCAAGATAGCCTCCAATTCAGCCTCTGGTGCATTGAGCATTAAACAGACCTTTGGAACCGCATCTATTACAGATTTGAGCATCATGATGATCCTGTCAATCTTTACTCTCTTTTTCGGATCTTCATATGCTTTTTTGTTGGCGATGAATCTTGTAGTTGTCTCAAGAACCGTATCAATGATCTTCAGGTCATTCGCTCTGAGTGATGATCCTGTCTCTGTGATCTCAACGATGGCATCTGCAAGATCAGGTACTTTGACCTCAGTCGTTCCCCAACTAAACTCTACATTGGCTTTAACACCATGAGAAGCCAGATAGTCAGTAGTGAGATTGACCACCTCAGTTGCTATTGTCTTTCCCTCCAAGTCTTTGACACTCTTATAAGGAGAGTCCTCTTTGACTGCCAACACCCATTTGATAGGCTTAAAACTCTGTTTTGCATAGGTAAGTTCACATACTTCTATTACATCAGAACGATTCTCCTTGATCCAATCCAAACCGGTCAATCCGCAATCAAGCTGTCCACCCTCAACATATCTTGCCATCTCCTGCGCACGTATAAGCATACACTCCAGTTCCGGATCATCAACAGAGGGATAGTAATTTCTCTCTCTTACCTTGATGTCATATCCAGCCTCTTTAAATATCTTGATCGTTGACTCTTGCAAACTTCCTTTTGGGATCCCTAATTTTAATACCATATAACACTCCTTTTAAAATAATTACCTTACTCTTTCGCAATAAACTCTGCTTCAAACTGATACGTTCTAGCACCCTTATGACGACCGAAACCTATACCTTGAAGTTGTTCCAGATACTCTGTCAAACCGGTATTGAAGTTCTCATTGTTTGAAACAGTTTTAAGTTTAAACTCAAATCCTCCAGTAGGATCGATAAGTAACAGAACTTTCACTTTTTCACCTGCATATTCACTTTGGGCAGGCCAACCCTCTAACATACTTTGTACTTTCGCCAAATAAGCATTTTCTACACCGCTATCACTACTTTGCTGTTGTTTGAGTGAAGAACTGATACGTTGACTTGCACTTATAGGTTTATCTGTCACCTTGATAAGGTTATTTTTGGGTGCCGACTTTATAGGTTTATCTGTCACCTCTATAAGCTTTTTCTTTTTAGGTGTTTTAACATTTGCAAAAAGGTCTAAAGCTTTCTTCTTGGGTTTTGTAAGGTTTTCATCTTTTTTCTTTACTGCTTTTTTGACTACTTTTTCTTTAATAACCTTTTTCTTTACCACTTTTTTAGTCTTTGGTTTAGGTTTTGGCTTTATTTTAGGTTTATCTTTAGGTTTTGGCTTAGGCTTAGGTTTGACTTTTGGTTTAGGATTGATCGCTTTTTTAGGTGCTGAAAGTGCTACTTGTATACGACGTTCATCTTTTTTCACATAATGCACTGACTTTTTTTCATCACGTGTATTAAAATAAAAAATCAGCAAACCAATAAGTAGAAAATAGATAACAAACGCCAAAAATCCAGAGATGAATGTAGAAGACTGTTTTATCATAGGGTTATAAGTGAGACCTTCTCAAAACCAGCTGCTTTGACACTTTTAAGTAAATACATCACATCTCTATATTTAAGCTGTTCATCTGCGCGTATGTAAACTTCAGAATTTTTATCAAACTTTGCTGATTGGTTGACAAAATCATCTGCAAAAGTATCTAGAGCATACACATCTTTGTTTAGGTATATTTTTTGGTTTTTATCCATACGGATAGTAAGTGTTTTCGGTTTTGTGACTTTAACAGTTTTAGACCCTTGAGGCAGGTCTATCTGTTCCTGAAAAGTAATTGTCGGCGCTGTGATCATTAAAATAGCCATCAGTACTAACATTACATCCACAAGAGGGGTAATGTTCAAGTCTGGACTATCATCCCAACTAAACATAGTTAAGCTTCCTCACTAACCTGAGATAAAATTACTTCTGACTGAGAAGAAAGCAAAGAAGAAAGTTCATATGCTTTACGTTTCAAGATCAGATGAAAAGTATAGGCAAAGATCGCAACAGCAATACCTGCTGCTGTTGCGATAAGGGCTTCAGAGATAGCAGGAGCTACTACACTCAAAGAGGCACTGGATTGTGAACCAAGTTTAGAAAAGGTTTCCAGTATACCTATCACCGTACCAAAAAGACCGATGAATGGTGAAGTAGATGCAATGATAGAAAGCCAGGTTAGACCCTTGGTTGAAACACGTATAGCATCAGAAGATGCTGCTTCAAGTATGGCACTGTTTGGAATATTAACACGAGACAGATAAGTAAAAATAAGTGAGTTACTAGCCACTGATTTTGACTGACCTGTGTAGAGTGCTTTAAGTGATTTGGCTTCAGAGCCTATACGTGAGTTTATAATATAGAATCTATCTAAGAATACCCAAAATGTAGCGATAAAATAGACTGATAGCAGAAGCAGCACAAAAATAGTAATTGCACTGCTGTCTATGAAATAATCTAGGAGAGATCCCAATTTAGAGAGACTTTCCGATATGCTCAACTTTACTTACAGCAGCTGCAATAGCTGTGTTAGAAGCTTCTGTACTCTTGAGCAACGTTTTAGCTGCTTCAAGTGCTTTAGCAAGGTCACTGTCATCACCAGAGAGAGCGACTGCACCATCAACGATACAAGTTGTTTTTTCTTCATCGACTTTTACATACCCGGAGTTGATAGCAACTGCTAATTCACTCCCATCTGATTTTTCGATACCGATCACACCTGTATCAAGCAACGATACCAAGGTAGCGTGATGGGCTAAAACACCAAATTCACCCTCAGACCCTGGCAATGTTACTTGTTTTACTTCAGCATCAAAGATCACACCGTCCGGTGTGACTATTTCTAGCTTCATAAGTTCCATAATTATCCTTTATACGATAGACTATTTAGCGTTGATCTTATCATTTTTCGCAACAGCTTCAGCTATGTTACCTACCATGTAGAACGCAGCTTCATTCATGTCGTCATATTTACCCTCAAGAAGACCTTTAAATCCTTCGATAGTCTCTTCAAGTGTAACATATACACCTGGAGAACCAGTAAATACTTCAGCAACGTGGAAAGGCTGAGAAAGGTATTTTTCAATCTTTCTTGCTCTTTCAACAACAAGTTTATCATCTTCAGAAAGCTCGTCCATACCAAGAATCGCAATGATATCCTGAAGGTCTTTATATTTTTGAAGAATTTGCTGAATACCACGTGCCAAGTCATAGTGCTCTTCACCAACAATTTGTGGAGAAAGCATTCTTGAAGTTGAATCCAATGGATCAACCGCAGGGTAGATACCTTTTTCAGCAATCGATCTGTTAAGAACAGTTGTTGCATCCAAGTGAGCAAATACTGATGCAGGAGCCGGGTCAGTCAAGTCATCCGCAGGAACATATACTGCTTGAACAGAAGTAATAGAACCTTTAGTTGTTGATGTAATTCTTTCTTGAAGTGCACCCATCTCTCTCGCAAGTGTTGGCTGGTAACCAACAGCTGAAGGAATACGACCAAGAAGTGCAGACATCTCTGAACCTGATTGAGCAAATCTAAAGATATTATCGATAAACATCAATACATCAAGACCCATCTCATCTCTAAAGTACTCAGCCATAGTAAGACCAGTAAGAGCAATACGGTTACGTGCTCCTGGAGGCTCACTCATTTGACCGTAGCACAGTGCAACTTTGTCAAGTACGTTTGATTCTTTCATCTCGAAGTAAAGGTCATTTCCTTCACGTGTTCTTTCACCAACACCTGCAAATACTGAGTACCCAGAGTGCTTAAGCGCAACGTTGTTGATCAGTTCCATAATAATAACGGTCTTACCAACACCGGCACCACCAAATAGTCCGACTTTTCCACCTTTTGAGTATGGCGCAAGAAGGTCAACTACTTTGATACCTGTTTCAAATACTTCAGTTGCTGTACTTAAGTCTTCAAATGCAGGTGGATCTCTATGGATCGACCAGTACTCTTTAGCATTTACATCACCTGCTTCATCGATAGCTTCACCGATAACATTGAAGATACGTCCAAGAACTTCTTCACCTACAGGAACTTTAATAGAGTCACCAGTTGCTTTAACTTCTTGACCTCTAACAACACCTTCACTCATATCCATAGCAATTGTTCTTACTCTGTTATCACCAAGTTGTGCTGCTACTTCCAAAATCAATCTTTGCTCTTTACCATCAATCACGATCGTTGTTTCTAACGCTTCATTGATCTCTGGTAGGTAGTCTGTAAAATCCACATCTAGAACGGGACCTAAGACTTGTACTATTTTACCTGTCATTTCTTCTCCTCTAATTATTTCATTGATTCCATACCACTGATGATCTCTATGAGTTCAGTAGTAATGGCTTCTTGTCTTGCTTTGTTGTATTTAACATTAAGCTCTTTAACCATCTCTTTAGCATTTGTCGTTGCTGCGTCCATTGCTTGCATACGAGCAGAGTGCTCAGCAGCCAATGAGTCAATAAGTGAGTAATACATTGTATACTCAATATAACGCTTAACCAATGCATCAAGAAGTGTATCATCATCATCCGGTTCAACTTCAAGTTCTGAAGTCGAAGTAGCACTAAGCTCTAACTTTGATGTATCCACCGGTAAAACATGATCTTCTTTTATCTCTTGAGTGATCATATTTACATAACCGTTGTGTATCAAAATGATCTTATCTGTTTCACCATTCACATATGATGCTGCCACTTCAGAGATGAACTCTGCAGCTTGTTTAAAGTCAGGTGATGCAGAAAGCCCGATGATCTCATCACTTAATTCAAAATTATTGAATTTAAAGTAATCAATACCTTTTCTACCTACTGCTCGAAGACGTACTTTAACATCTTGTGCTTTATAGTCAGAAATCAGTTGGTTTACCCTCTTGATCGTTTGTGAGTTAAATCCACCACAAAGACCTTTGTCTGCAGTAATAAAGACAATATCAACTTTTTTCGGATTTGGTATATCCTTAAAATAGACATTATCGATACCTTCTGCATTAGACTGTTGCATTTTTTGAGCGATCTCTTCTATAAGCTCAGTCAATTTTGCAGCATAAACTCTTGAACGCTTAGCAAGCTCTTCTGTTCTTTTCAGTTTAGCAGAAGAGACAAGCTTCATAGCGTTAGTCGTTTTTTGTGTGTTCTTAACACTCCCGATCTTACGCTTTATCTCTTTTAAATTAGCCATTATAAGCCTTTCTTACTCAGCAAATGAAGCTTTAAAATCTTCGATAGCTTTACGTAATTCTGCATCTGTATCGTCAGAGATCTTTTTCTCATTTCTGATACTCTCTAAGATGTTTGCATATTTTGCTTCCATAAATGGCATAAGATCTGCTTCAAATTTAGTTACTGAAGATGCAGCAATATCATCTAAGTATCCATTTGCACCAGCAAAGATAATTACAACTTGTTTTTCGATAGGCACTGGAGCATAAGGTCCTTGTTTAAGAACCTCTACCATTCTTTGACCACGCTCAAGTTGTCCTCTAGTATAGTCATCAAGATCAGATGCAAATTGTGCAAATGCCTGAAGCTCTCTAAATGAAGCCAAGTCAAGCCTAAGTGTTCCAGAAACTTGTTTAGTTGCTTTAATTTGAGCAGCACCACCAACTCTAGATACTGAAAGACCTACATTGATCGCCGGTCTGATACCTGAGTTGAACAAGTCAGTCTCAAGGAAAATTTGACCATCAGTAATTGAAATAACGTTTGTTGGGATATATGCCGCAACATCACCCGCTTGTGTTTCAATGATAGGGAATGCAGTAATTGAACCAGCACCTAATTCATCAGAAAGCTTCGCAGCTCTTTCAAGAAGTCTTGAGTGTAGATAGAAAACATCCCCTGGGTATGCTTCACGACCCGGAGGTCTTCTAAGAATAAGTGACATCTCTCTGTATGCAACTGCATGCTTAGAAAGGTCATCATAGAAAATAACTGCATGTCTGCCATTATCTCTGAAGTACTCAGCCATAGTAACACCCGCATAAGGAGCAAGAAATTGTAACGCTGAAGAGTCAGCTGCACTGGCAGTTACGATGATCGTATACTCCATTGCCCCATGCTCTTCAAGTGTTTTCACTGTAGCAGCTACTGTTGAGTTCTTTTGCCCGATAGCAACATAGATACAAACAACATCTTGACCTTTTTGGTTGATGATCGTATCGATCGCCAATGTAGTCTTACCAGTTTGTCTATCACCAATGATAAGCTCTCTTTGACCTCTACCAACCGGTACAAGTGCATCGATCGCTTTGATACCCGTTTGAAGTGGCTCATGAACAGACTTTCTACCCATGATCCCTGGTGCTTTCTCTTCAACAAATCTATGTTCTGATGCCTCTATTGCACCTTTACCATCGATAGCTTCACCAAGTGGGTTTACAACTCTACCGATCATAGCATCTCCAACCGGTGTTTTAAGAAGTTCTCCAACTCTCTTAACGCTCATACCTTCTTTGATACCTGCACTTGAACCAAGAACAACAACACCTACGTTTGCCTCTTCAAGGTTTAATACTAGTCCTTTAGCACCATTATCAAACTCTACAACCTCACCTGCCATAACATTGTTAAGACCATAAACGGTTGATATTCCATCTGCGATACCTACTACTTTTCCTATTTCATTGATGTCAACATCAATCTCAAAGTTCTCGATTCTTTCTTTGATGATTGAACTTATCTCATCTGCTTGCAATTTAACTGCCACTGATACTCCTTTCTATTTAGATAACTATAAAGATTTCTTAATGAAATCAATTAGTTGTTCTTTAACTCTCTGTTTAGAGAAGTTAACCTCAATACCCAAATCATCAACTGAAACACGTAACCCGTCAAGATCCGTTTTTTCCTGTGTCAATTTAATCGTAGAACCTGTATATTTTTTAAGTGTCGCTTCTAACTTACTTAACTCTTTATCACCAAGTGTCTCTTTGCTTTTCAATACACCTTCGTATTGATTTGACTCTTTTTGCAAGTCAGCATTAATTACTTTAGCAATAGCAGGAATCAGATCAAGTCTTCTGTTTTCACCCAAAATCTTAATAAAGTTTACAAGTGTCGTATCTGCTTTTTTACCAAGAGCAGACAGGATCATTTCTGTTTTTTTCTCAGCAGTAACAATAGGAGAAGTTAAAGCTGTTTTAACTTCATCATTATCAATAGCTTCAGTAAGTACATTAAGTACTTCTGCAATACTTGCTATATCTTTACTTACAGAAGAAAGTGCTGTTGCATATCTTTTAGCGATTAGTTCTTCCATCTATGCCACCTTCTTAGAAATAATATCAACAACTTTAGATTCATCGATCATAATGTCATCATTTGTGATATTCTCACTCAAGATCTCATCAATCGCTTCTCTAGCAGATCTTCTCTCTTCTAAAGTCATTTTCTCTGCAAGTTGTTTCTCCATAAGAATCAACTCACTTTCATTTGCTTCAGCGATCTTTTGTGCTAAAAGAGTTGCTTCTTTTTTTGCATCTGCAATGATCTGTTCAGCTTTCTTTCCACTCTCATCTAAACGAGTTTGAGCTTCTTTCTTCTCATCTTTAGCTGCTTGAAGTTTATCTTCTATCTCTCTAAGCTGTCCTGCAATACCTTCTTTTCTTCCTACAAAGAAATTTTTGATCGGGCTGGCGATCAAATAGTAAAGCAATGATGCAAAGATAATAAAGTTAACCACTCTTGGCCAAAAGTCTGTCTCTCTACCTGTTTGTGCAAAGTAACGAGTTGACTCGGCATCTCCACCACTAGCCAAAAGGATAGCAGGTACCATAAGTAAAGACAATAGTGCTAATTTTTTCATATTCATCCCTTCCTATAATTTGCTAAACTTAGCTTTGAGGCTCTCTTTAAATAGAGGCATTTGAGAAAGAAGAGAATTTTTAAGACTCTCTTTATCTGCTGCTAACTTCTCAACGAAGCTACCATACTCTTTGTCCAGTTCACTCTGTTTTGTTTCGACTTTACTTGCAGCCAATGTTTTTTCATCATCGATCGCTTTCTGTCTTATTGCCGCAGCTTCATTCTTAGCATTGCTAAGATTTTCATCTGCTTTAGCATTGAGTTCATCAGTGTTGCCACTGAGACCTTTTGCTGCTTCTAAATCTTTTGCTATAGAGTTATCTCTATCATCCATGAACTTAACCAATGGCTTAAATAGCATATTATTTAAAACAACAAGAAGGAACAGAAACAAAGCTAAGACGAACAACATCAATGATAAATGTATATCAAGCATTAAAACTCCTCATGTAAATTTCGTATTATTTTAGCATTTTGGAGATGAGATGTTGGTTAAATTTTAGGGTTTTTTGAGGAATGTTAAAAAGTTTTCGATATCTTTCTCATTAGTTAAGCTTATCTCAATGCTTTTAGCTTTGATTTTATGTTTAAAGGGTAATGCTGTTTCCAACTCTTTTGCATATTTTTCAAGTAAATAAGGTGTAGAAGGTTTAAGGGATGCGATTGAAACATTCTCTTTATGATTTTTCACCATTTTTTCAGCATCACGAACACTTAGTTTCTGTCCGATGATACTATCAATAATGATTTTTTGCTTTTTTTCATCAAGTCCAACCAAGACTTTTGCATGCCCCTGAGAAATTTTCCCGGATACAACTTGTTTTTGTGCATAGTCGCAAAGACTCAAAAGACGCATGGTATTTGTGATCTGTGAACGGCTTTTATGAACAATGTTAGAGAGTTCGTCATGGGTAATTTTATGTACATCTATCAACTCTGCATAGGAGTTTGCAAGTTCGATGGCATTAAGATCTTCTCTTTGTATATTTTCAATGAGTGAGAGTTCACGAAGTCTTACTTCATCTATATCTACATCCGCAATGATCGCTTTGATCAATGGGAGTTTTGCAAGTTTGTGTGCTCTTAGCCGACGTTCCCCCGCAATAAGTAAATAACCATCTTCTTTTTCTATCACAACGATAGGTTGAAGTAAACCATGTTCTTTAACAGACTTACTTAGTTCTTGAAGTGCTTTTTCATCAAAATGTTTACGCGGTTGAAAAGGGTTGGGCGTGATCCTGTCAACAAGAAGTTCTTCTACTCTGGCACCCTGCTCTTCAAGTTCAAAGCTGTCTATGTGACCAAGGTCTTTTCCGTATGCCTCTTCTACTTCAGAAAGAATATCCCCCAGTCCTTTGCCTAATGCCATTTCCTAACCTCTTACTATAACTGTTGCCAGATCTCTATAGGCAATAGACCCTTTGGAACTTGTTGCATAATGCGTTACCGGTTTACCAAAACTTGGACTCTCCGCCACCTTTACATTTCGTGGTACTACAATGCACTCTTTGCCTTTTTTGATATGGAAAAGCTTATCTTTAAAGTGATGACTTAGATCTGCAAGCACTTGTTTAGAAAGATTATTTTGTTTTGAATACATCGTAGGCAAAAATCCTTTGATCTTGAGTTTCGGATTGATCGTCTTTTTCAAGAGGCTTACTGTATTGAGTAACTGTGCCAATCCTTCTAATGCAAAAAACTCACACTGAATAGGAATGATCACTGAATCAGAAGCACTTAGAGCATTAATAGTAATAGGACCCAATGCAGGAGGGGAATCTATAATGATAAAATCAAATTTTTTAGAAACTTCTTTGATCTTCTCTTTAAGGATCAGTTCTCTGTTTTTCTTTTTAGGATTATAAAACTCTTTTTCTATTCCAACAAGACCAATGTTCGAAGGTACAAGGCTAAGGTTCTTTATGGCTGTTTTAAGTACTACTTCAGAGATCTTTTTACTCCCGATAAGTACATGATAAATATTAAACTCATAATCACTTCTGCTAAACCCTAAACTGGTGGTTGCATTAGACTGGGGATCGATGTCTAAAAGAAGGACTTTTTTACCTTTTTCAGCTAAAGATGCTGCTAGATTTACTGCTGTTGTTGTTTTCCCTACACCACCCTTTTGGTTGGCTATGCTTATCACTTCACTCATCGTAAACTATACACTCTCTTACCCCCTATTATTAAAGAGCCATCCCCACACAAACTTGCGTCTGACAGGCTCTTTTGATAGTTTTCAATATGAACTGAAAACTTTTTGCTTTGTTCAAATTCTACCTCATACTCACTAAAAATCTGCTTCCATTTTGGAAATTTTTCAAGTGATAAAAGGTAATTTTCAAGCAATATTTTCGGTGTAATATCGCACTGCAAGGCTCTGTAGCCATTTTGTGTATTTTTTAAATTTATTCCAATTCCACACACTAAAACATTTTTTACTTTTTGTGTGATCGTTCCACCTATTTTATCATCATTCAAATAGAAATCATTTGGCCATTTTAACCAGATATCTTCACCAAGTGCCTCAAGTGTTTGTTTCATGATAAAAGAGAAGTAGATAGAAGCGGAAGAGAGTGACAGATCTTTAGGAAGCATCTCTAATTCTACAGCCACCGAAGCAAAAAAGTTCCCTTCTCCTCCACTCCAGCTATTGTCCCTACTACCAACACCAGAACTCTGCTCTGAGGCAATGACGGCTACAGGGGATTGAAGTGTACCCTCTTCTAGTTTTTCTATAAGATACTTTTGTGTCGACGGGAGTGAGCTAAATGAGAGTATCTCCAACTTTCATCCCCCTTCCTACACAATATGCTTTTGCAGACATTGCTTTTTTAGAAGCAGGTTGAAGATTCTCTATTTTCAAAGCACCTTTTTGACATCCTACTACAACACTATCATCTATAAAAGAGAGTATTTCAAAAGCTTTATTACTACTTGTTGTATCTACCAAAGAAAGTCCGTCAAACTTTGTACCATTAGCTGCAAATATACCTGGCCAGCCCTCAAAAGCACGGTATTTGTTATAAATAATCGTTGCATCCTCAAAGTCTACTTCACCATGACTTTTTTTGATCTTCTTACAGAGTGTTGCCAAGCTTTCATTTTGTGCTTGTGGTGTTATATTTTCATAGTTTCTGATTGTACTTAACGTAAGCTCACATGCATCATCTGTAAGTTGTTGCATAAGCGCATGTAGTCTCATCTCGTCAGGTATCACAAACTCTACTTTTTCAAGCATAGGTCCGGTATCCAATCCCTCTTCCATCAACATAGAGGTCACACCTGTTTTTTCATCTCCATTAAGTAAAGACTGCTGAACAGGACTTGCACCTCTGTACTGTGGTAAAAGTGAAGCGTGTAAATTAATGCATGGTGCAATATCCAAAATACTCTTAGGTAAGATCTGACCAAATGCAGCTACCACAATAAAATCTGGCTGAGCATTTCTTATGGCATCTTCTATACCCTCATCACTAAGACGATTAGGTTGCAGTACTTGAATACCATTTTCTTCTGCTACTATCTTAACAGGTGGAGGTGTTAAAACCTTTTTACGCCCTACTGGACGGTCGGGTTGTGTTAAAACTAAAGAGACTTCTATATCTTCAGCTTGTATCAGTGTATCCAATATCTCTCTTGCATAATGAGGAGTTCCCATGTAGACTATTTTGTTATTCATATCACTCTCTTTATTCATTTCATAGATTTTCTAGGTATTTCTATAGACAAAACTGTACTCATTGAATCGGTTGCCAACGATACTCAGGGTCTATCACTTTGATAAATGGAACACTTTCTGCTGCATGACAGGCATTACAACTTTGTTTCACCTGACTGTACTCTTTCCAGATGAGCTTTTCATCCTTTGTGGTTAATGCTGTTTTCATTATTTTGTACTGTGTATTTAAAAACATTGTTTCACTGTTTGTTTTACGTTTAGGCCGTCTATGTGTACCGTTAGTGATAGCTTTTTTGATCTTATCCCATTGGTAATTTGCCAGATCATAATTTTTAGCTTTGATGGCAAAATAAAAACTGTTAAAACGGTATCCCACTTCGACCATAGCCAGATCAAACCCTCTGAACTGTTTCTGAATGGCTTTAAATTTTTGAGTATCTGTTTTTGTTTCCAAAAGCCAATTGGATGTAGTGGAGTAATTGTTTTGGGCCAATAACCAGCTAGAAGAGAGTAGTAAAATGAGAAATATTATTTTCATTTATTATCCTATTTCTTAAAAAGTGTGCCACCAAAATGTACATTGTCAAGTAGAAAGCACTTCGCATCACTCAAATCAAACCCACTGGCTAAGAACATCTCTCTACCATGCTTCATCAGAAAGTCTGCAGATTGTAACTTCGTCACAATACCACCTGTGGCAAATTCATTGCTAGGTGTGTGTTCTGCACTAAGCTCTTCTTCCAAGATAGTAGTCACTACAGCTCTTCTTTTTGCATCATCATATCTGTTTGGATCTTTATCGTAAAATGCATCTATATCTGAAAGAATGACCAGAAGTTCTGCATCAAAATAGTGTGCAACATGTGCGGAGAGTCTGTCATTGTCACCAAAAACCAACTCTTCGATACTTACTGTATCATTTTCATTGATAATAGGTACAACGTTGTTTTCTAAAAGGGTATCTATAGCCACTTTTGCATGTGCAACATGCTTAGCAGACTCAAAAACATCTGCACTGAAAAGTACTTGTGAGCAAAGCACATCAAATATTGCAAATTTCTCTTGATACATTTTAAGAAGGAGTGGCTGCCCCATGGCCGCAAGTGCTTGTCTGTTAGCAATAGAACTTCTATCTAAAGGAAGTTGCGTGAAACCTGCTGCCACAGCACCTGAACTCACTAAAATCACTTCATACTTATGTGCTTTAAGTTCTGCTATAAGCTGAACAAGTGCCAACATACGTACTTTTGCGATAGCTCCATTTTCTGTCAAGACATGTGAGCCAACTTTAATAACAATGCGTTTCATATTTACCTACTTTTATTCAGCTTCATTTTCTTCTTCAACATTTTTTACAAAACCACCTAAAGCATAACGTAACGCTTCTGTATTTATGTGTGCTACAGAAGAGATAGGGAGCACAAAAAGTGGCTCTTTTTCCGGTAAAGCTACACCAAAATCTGTTTTAAATCCATAACTCATATAATTTGTATCTGCTTTATATTGATTCAAGGTATCATTTGCTTCTAAACCAATATCTGATAAAAAAGTTTTTGTAAGTTCATTCACTTCATCTTGCGACAGTGCATCTATCTTTGTGATGGCAATAGCATGTTTTCTCGTTGCCAAAGTTTCACTGTAACGATGTAACTCTACCAAAAGTGTCTCATACTGATATTTCATCTCTCTATAATTTGCTGCATCTATCATAAGCAGCAGTGTTTTTGTTCTTTCGATATGTTTCAAGAACTCCAAACCTAAACCTCTACCATCACTCGCACCTTCAATGATACCAGGGATATCTGCCATCATAAATGAATCATAATCTCCTATGTGTACTACTCCGAGCTTTGGAGTGAGTGTTGTAAACTCATAATTTGCGACTTGTGGTCTGGCATTTGAAAGTGTAGCAATGAGTGTTGACTTCCCTACATTTGGATAGCCGACAAGTCCAACATCTGCGATAAGTTTCATTTCAAGTCTTACTTGTTTGGTAACGCCTGGTAAACCTGGCTGTGCATAAGTTGGTCTTTGGTTTGTTGAACTTTTAAAGTGCATATTTCCTAAACCACCCTTACCCCCTTCAAGAAACTGAACCACTTCACCTTCAGTTACAAGATCTAAAATCTCTTCGCCTGTTTCCATATCTACCACAGTAGTACCGGGAGGTACCGTAATAATCGTATCTTGACCTTTGCGACCATAACATTTACGCCCTTCACCCGGACGACCATTTTCTGCTTTAATGTGATGACGTCCACGAAGTCCTGAGAGTGTATCGGTATTGTTATCTACTTTAAAAAAGACTGAGCCGCCACGACCACCATCACCACCATCCGGACCACCGTTTGCAACAAATTTCTCTGTCCAAAAAGAGATGGAACCTGCACCACCTTTACCTGAGCTGATCATGAGCTCAACACTATCTACGAACATAACTAAACCTTTATATCTTATGAGAAACTATCATCTGATATGATGATAGTAAATGAATTATGAAATTATATCTAAATTAGGAAAATTATCGCTATAATCTTCTATACTAAAAATAATTTCAAGGGCATTTAATGAAATCTATTAAACCTATATCAACTATCATTCTATTAAGCTCACTCTTTCTATATAATGGCTGTACTCCAAGAAAAGTACCAGTGAGTAAAGGCGGATACTATCATAGTGATATCTATTTTGGTAAAAACTTTTCAGATAATTTTAAACAGGGCATTGAAGATGGATGTACAACTTCTAAAGGTGATTACAAAAAAGCACATTCACTCTTTAACAATGATAAAGATTATAATGATGGTTGGTTTTTAGGCCGTAACAGATGTAAACATTTACTTGTTCTGGATGAAGAATAAAAAATGAAGATAATCTAAGAGGATTAGAGAGGTAAGTCCGAGAGAAACTCGGACTCAAATAAATTATGCAGGTACTATTGAAACTTTTTTCTGACTAGCAGTTCTGTTTTCAAATTTAACTACACCTTCAACAAGTGCAAATAAAGTATGGTCTTTACCCATACCTACACCATTACCTGGATGAACTTTAGTTCCTCTTTGTCTGATGATAATATTACCTGGGATAACTGCTTCACCACCAAATTTCTTAACACCTAAACGACGTCCAGCTGAATCTCTGTTATTCTGAGTGGATCCTTGACCTTTCTTGTGTGCCATCTGAGCTCCTTATGCTATTTTAGTAATTCTAACTCTTGTAAAGTCTCTTCTGAAACCTCTTTTAAGTTTTGAATCTTTTCTTCTTCTTTTCTTGTAGATAATAACTTTTTTATCTCTACCTTCATTGATCACTTCACCTTTAACTATAGCACCCTCTACGAATGGAGTACCTACAGTTAATTCACCGTTATCTAACGCTAGAACTTCTTTAAATTCTACCGCTGCTTTTGGTTCAAGACTCATGTTGTCAAAACAGATGATATCACCCTCTTGAACTTTGAATTGTTGACCACTTGCTTTAATGATTGCGTACATTGCAAACCCTTTATTCTATATTGTCTTAAAAAAGTTCGTGATTATACCCAAACAATGTTTAATATTTTTTTAAAGTATTGAGAAATAATGAATATCTCCTAACCAAAGTCAATATTGGCATCTGCCAAGGCAATACAGTCGATCTCTATCTTTACATTTTTTGGTAAACTTCGTACTGCCACTGTACTTCTTACAGGCTTATGTGTACCGAAATAGTGTGCGTAAATAGCATTGATCTTGTCGAAATCACGCATATCTTCTAAAAAAATGGTTGTTTTGATCACATCATTAAAATGTGCATTAGCCGCTTCAAGAACATAAAAAAGATTTTTCATCACTTGATGTGTCTGGCTCTCAACATCATCAGCTATTAACTCTCCATTGGGCAATAAACCGATCTGTCCTGAGGTATACACAAATCCATTGACAACAACTGCTTGTGAATATGGTCCTATGGCTTGCGGTGCCTCTTGAGTTGAAATAAATTTCATTTTTTAATCTCCTTACTGTGTATTTCTTTCATAAAAGACATAAGACGTAGAGTAATCAGAAAATTCAAAATAAACTTTCATTTCTCCCGGATCTTTTTTACCATTAAAATTCAGGTCATCAATCCCGTATCCATAGCGGTAAGGTCTTATTTTATTATCATTGCTTCCATAAGCTGTTGAGACTTTATCTATCTTAATAAACTTATGAACTAATTTATCTCCGGCATACACATCAAGTACACCATTGGTTCCTGTCCAGTTCTGCAGTGAACGGCTAAGAGAGTTTTGTGTCTCTTGCGTACATCCGGTAAAAAACAGGATCATTACTGAGAAGAGTAAAGTTTTTAATTTCATAATTGATCCTTTAAATATGATTTATTATATTTTAGCACTATTTGGATTAGACTTTTGGCATTCCAAATTTTTGTGTAATGAGTTCACCTTCATCATTAAAATAAAGATAATAGAGTTTATCTTTTGTCACTGAAAGTCCTGCAAGATATCGTAAGGCAAGATTGGCTTGCAGTGAACCTATATGCATTACGATAGGTGCAGCGATACCGCCTGGTTTATGGTCAGAGATATTGAATACTTGAAAGTTCGCCTCTTCAAAAAAACAGACTTGCCCGTTAAACTCTTCTACAGAGGCATAGATCCAAGGTGTTTTAGTCTCTTTGGCATACTTATCTATCTCCCCTCTTACGGGTAGATTGTCTGTAGCATCCAATATGAGATCATAGGTATTGCCCATCCCTTTAAAATCCTCAAAATCCATATCGAAAGCAACCGCTTTTACAAAAGGATTTTTATTTTTAATAAGTGATGCCACTGCTTTAGCTTTACTTTTTCCTTCATCTTCAAGCGTAAAGGCTATCTGTCTATGGATATTATGATTGGAGACAGTATCAAAATCAACCATATGTATCTCACCGATGCCAGAAGTCCCCAATGCCATTGCCAGTGTACATCCTAATCCACCAGAACCTATGATCGCTATCTTTTTATTTTGTAAACTCTGTTGTACATTTGAACCCCAAAGTTGTATCTGTCTGTTAAAGTATTGCTCTGGAGTCACAGTAGCTCCTCTCGTTGCTTTAATTCCTTTTCAAAACTCCATACTCTTCTATGTTCTAAAACCTCTGCCTTATCTATTACTTCAATAAGCATCGACTCTTTATCTTCAAGCATCATCTCCACTTCACCTTGTGGAGATACTAACATCGTATCACCATAGAACTTCCACTTGACCTCATCATCACTGTACTCACCCAAACGATTTGCACGTAGAATGAAACATCCGTGTAAAAAGGCTTTGGTTTTAATGATCTCTCTCCAACGATTATGTGAACCAAACGTTGACGCGGTAGGAAGCAGAACCAGATCTATTTTCTTTTGTGTTACTTTTTGCCAAAAAGGGTCAAAATGAAGTTCAAATCCAGCCATGACCATCACTTTAAAACCTTTGATATTAAATGTCATCGGATCCTTGAGCGGAGCTACTTTATTTGCAAAAAATTTCTTTTCATTCCAGTGTGCATAGGGAAGTAAAATTTGCTGTTCATAGTAGCTCGCACTTTTAGGAGTGATCTTTGCAATGGTTTTATAATAACCATCTTTTTTAGTCAAAATGATCGGAGCGATAAAAATAATATCATATTTTTTTGCAAGATTTTTAAGTAGTTCAATGTGTTTACGGCTCTGCTCTTTCACCATGTTGGGTGCCATTGTTGCAAATTCTTTAAAAAAGTGATTAAGCACATATTCACCAAGAAGCATAACATCTGCTCCTCTACCATGTGCCTGCTTGAGATAAAATTCCAGTCGTGTAGCATTCATACCAAGTGTTGGCAATTGTAAGGCCGATACAACCAGTTGTTTACTGCTTGGCATTTATGCATCCTCTCCTACATTCTGATTGGCTTGTTCTATCACCGTAATCTTCATCTTTGCTTCTTCTATAAGTGTTTGGGCTTCTTTAATGTTTTTAAGACCCTCTTCATAAAGCTTTACAGACTCTTCAAGTGTTATTTCCGGATTCATAAGCTTTTCAAGCAACTCTTTTGAGTGCTCTAGTTTTTCTTCAAAGGTTTCATTTTTCATTTAAGTACATCCTTGATATTTTCTTCAAACTTCTCTAACTCTACCAAAAAGGCATCATGTCCATAATCACTCTCAACTTCAAGATAACTATGCGACTGACCATTACGCTTCATCATCTTAGCGATGTGTTCCATCTCTGAAGGGAAAAATAGATAATCAGATGAAAAACTTATCATATGTACATTTGCTTTAATACGCGAAATAGCATCATGCAATGAATCATACCCACGACTTAGGTTAAATGTATTTATTGCCTTTACTATATAAAGGTAAGAAAGCGGATCAAAAATACGTGAAAAGTTATTGGTATTGTACTCCATATATCGTTCTACTTCGTAACGTCCAAAGAGTTCAAACAGACCATCATTGCTGACATAATTACGCCCAAATTTATCATCCATTGAATGAGGAGAAAGGTAAGATATGTGCCCGGCGATACGTCCGATGGCCAAACCATCCAACCCTTCTTCTTTAAAAGCATCTCTTGCATAGTTCCCATGTTTAAAACGTGGGTCTCTACGTATGGCTTCCACGGCTACTTTATTGAATGACATTGTCCAAGGTCTTGTCGCATAGGTTGCTGCCAGTGAGATGATGGCATCTGCAAAGTTTGGATAATCTACAGCAAACTGAAGTGCCTGCATCCCACCCATAGAACCACCTACGATAGCTCGCACATGATATATACTAAGAGAAGAGAGTAACTGCATTTGTGCTCTGATCATATCTTTTACTGTGACTACAGGAAATCTCAGTCTATAAGGTTCTTCACTGGGATAGTTGTCGCTCATAGGTCCTGTACTTCCAAAACATGACCCCATTACATTGGTACAGATGACAAAATACTTTGTTGTATCTATCGCCTTATCATCACCAATAAGTCCATCCCACCAACCTGCTTTTCTGTCACCTTCATAGGTACCCGCAGCATGGTGTGAACCACTCAATGCATGACAAACCAAAACAACATTACTCTTCTCTTCGTTTAGCTCACCATAAGTCTCATAAGCAATCTCATAAGGCTCTAGTATACGTCCACTCTCTAAGTAAAGAGGGCTGCTAAAATGTGCTGTTTTTGTTTCGATTTTCATTAGGTACTTTTGTGCTTAAATTTAATTGTAATATTTTATCATATTTAAACTTTGTGGTGGAGGTTGTAGGGTGCGTTAGCAAACGCACCTTTTGTATTTATTATTTAATAAGCCTTTTGGCGAATGTGTGATTGTATGAAATTTCCTTATTGGTGCGTTGGCAAACGCACCCTACATATTAACCTAACGCCTTCGCAAGATCATCAATCAAATCTTGCGTATCTTCCAACCCAACACTCAGTCTCACAAGACCTCCAGGTACTCCTGCTTCTATAAGCTCCCCGGCTGAGAGTTGCTGATGTGTGGTACTTGCAGGATGGGTAATGATAGACTTAGAGTCACCGATATTTACTACCAGTGAAAAAATATCTGTACCATCCGCTATCTTCTGTGCTGTTTCTTTGTCTACCACTTCAAATGAAAGAAGACCACTGTGTCCACCTTTAAAGTATTTTTGACCTAACTCGTAGTTAGCATCTGACTTAAGTCCAGGGTAATTGACTTTTCCTACTTTTGGATGTGCTTCAAGGAACTCTGCTATAGCTAATGCTGAACTTGAATGCTGTCTCATACGAAGTGGCAGAGTCTCAAGTCCCTGGATGTACAACCATGAGTTGAACGGTGAAGGTGCAGCACCCAAGTCACGTAGCAGTGCAAGTCTTACCCTAAGTGTAAAAAGTGGTAAAGGTAAGTCACTGTATACAAGTCCATGGTAACTTTCATCCGGTTCATTAAAATGTGAATAACGTGTATTACCCTTGATCTTCTCTACCAAATTATGACGTTCTACGATAACACCACCGATAGCAAGCCCCTGCCCTGTCGTATATTTACTTGCTGAGTGTACCGATAGATCACATCCAAGCTCTAAAGGCTTACAAAGCATCGGTGTTGCAACGGTATTATCCACACACGTAAGGATGTTGTGTTTATTTGCAATAGCTACGATTGCATCAAAATCAGCCACATCGATGCTTGGATTTGTAATGCTCTCAAAAAGGATGATCTTTGTTTTATCATCGACAAGTGCTTCTATTTCAGAAGGATTTCTCACATCAAAATAACGTGTTTCTATACCAAAACGTTTAATGGTATGTCCCGTAAGTGTAGTAGTACCACCATAGACTTGCTTTGCTACGATAATGTTATCACCTGCTTCAGCCACATTGGCAATAGCATAAAAGATAGCCGCCATCCCTGAAGCAGTTCCTATAGCAGCCACCCCACCTTCAAGTGCTGCAAAACGTTTTTCAAAGACATCTGTTGTAGGATTCATCAATCTTGTATAAATATTCCCAAGTTCTTTAAGTGCAAAAAGGTTTGCTGCATGTTCTGTATCTCTAAACTCATAGGCTGTACTCATATAAATAGGTACTGCCATGGTCCCCTGTGCATCTTTTTCATATCCTGCATGGATGGCTAGTGTTTGTTCGTGCATTACTCTTCCTTATTTAATAATATAGGTAAATTATAGCTTGTGCTAACTTGTAGAGAGGATTAATTATTGGAAAAGATAGTATTTATACCTATGTATTACCACAAAGATGTGGTAATACACATAGAAAAGATTTAACTGTGATAGTTAGGAGACTCTTTAGTAATGGTTACATCATGCACATGAGACTCTTTCAAACCAGCACTTGTAATTTCAACAAATTCTGCTTTTTCCCAGAATACCTTGATAGACTCTGAACCACAGTAACCCATAGATGAGCGGAGTCCACCTACCATTTGATGCACGACATCTGAGATACGTCCTCTATATGGTACACGTCCTTCAATACCTTCTGGTACAAGTTTATCAGCAGCTGTTCCCTCTTGGAAGTAACGGTCAGTACTTCCCTTACTCATAGCACCTATACTTCCCATACCTCTGTACTCTTTGAACTGTCTTCCGTTAAAAAGTATCATCTCACCCGGTGCTTCGTATGTTCCTGCAAGTGCAGAACCCAACATCACTGAACTCGCACCCACTGCTAAAGCTTTTGCTACATCACCAGAGTATTTGATACCACCATCAGCAACCACAGGTACGCCTGCTTTGTTTGCTACTTGGGCTACTTCATCGATAGCAGAGATCTGAGGTACACCCACACCGGCAACGATACGTGTCGTACAGATAGAACCAGGTCCTATACCAACTTTAACTGCGTCAGCTCCTGCATCTATAAGGTCTTGTGCTGCAGCAGCAGTTGCGATATTACCTGCGACAACATCGACATCTAGAGTTTTCTTGATGAGTTTAAGCGTATCAATGATACCTTGTGAGTGTCCATGTGCAGAGTCAAGTACGATGACATCTGCCCCTGCTTCTACAAGTGCTTTAGCACGGTCAAGCTGACCTACACCTATGGCTGCCCCTACTCTTAGACGTCCATGTTCATCTTTGTTTGCATTAGGGAATTTTTCTTTTTTCTCGATATCTTTAATAGTAACAAGACCTTGCAGTACATCATTTTCATCTACAATAGGAAGTTTTTCTATCTTATGTTCCTGTAGTATTTTAGCTGCATCTTCTAACGTGATACCTGCTCTTGCAGTAAACAAAGGTGCCTTGGTCATCACATCTGAAATGATCAGACTCATATCAGTAATGAAACGCATATCACGGTTTGTGATGATACCTAAAAGTTTCATATTTTCATCTACAACAGGGACACCAGAGATCTTATATTCACCCATTAAAGCATCTGCATCTGCAACTGTTTTATCTGGAGCTATATAGATGGGATCAATGATGATTCCACTTTCAGACTTCTTTACTTTTGTGATCTGCTTTGCCTGTGTCTCAATATCCATATTTTTATGGATGATCCCAATACCGCCTAAGTGTGCCATTGCAATAGCTGCTTTGTACTCTGTTACTGTATCCATCGCAGCAGAGACGATAGGTGTGTTTAGTGTTACACGTTTTGTAAGGTTACTTTTTATACTGACTTCTTTAGGAAGGACAAGTGAATGTTGCGGTACAAGTAATACGTCTTCAAATGTTAGTGCTCTTTTTTTAATTCTCATGTTATTCCTTATTTTGTATAGTTTACAGCTTTTTCCATGCTTGCAGCACCATCAAAAAGCGTTTTTTCATTAAATGCTTTAGCGATGAGCTGTAAACCTATTGGCATACCTTCATCATCTTTCGCAACTGGTAATGAAATTGCAGGAAGTCCTGCAAGGTTGATAGCGATCGTATACATATCACTTTTGTACATTTCAAGTGGGTCTTCTGAGGCTCCTATCTTAGGTGCAACAGTTGGTGCAACAGGTGATAAGATAAGGTCTGCCTCTTCAAAGATAGCGTTAAATTCATCTCTTATAAGGTGTCTGACTTTTTGTGCTTTTACATAGTATGCATCATAATACCCCGATGAGAGTACAAAGTTACCAAGTAAGATACGTCTTTTTACTTCTGTACCAAAACCTTCGCTTCTTGTGTTGAAGAAAAGCTCTTCCGTGCTTTTAGACTCTCCTCTCGTTCCATAACGTACACCATCAAAACGCGCAAGGTTTGTAGCCGCTTCTGCTGTTGCCAAAATGTAGTAAGTCGCAATGTCATACTTAGTATTTTGCATATTTTTATGTACGATAGTATGTCCAGCTTCTTTAAGTAGCTTAACTGTTTGCGCATATGCTTTTTGTGTATCTTCATCTGCTTCAGAAATGTAGTTATCGATCACAGCAATAGTTAACTTAGCATCAGAATTAATATTGTTAGCGATATCTTCTATCTCAAAGTCTGCAGAAGTAGAATCTTTATCATCATGCCCTTTGATAGCATCATATAAGATAGCCGCGTCTTCTACATTTTGAGCGATGGGACCGATCTGATCAAGAGAAGAAGCATATGCTGCTAAACCAAAACGACTTACACGTCCATAAGTAGGTTTCATCCCAACTACACCACAGTACGCAGCAGGTTGACGGATAGACCCACCTGTGTCTGAACCAAGTGCGGCTATAGCGATGCCACCTGCGACTGCTGCAGCAGAACCACCCGATGATCCTCCTGGTACCCTATCTGTTCCATGCGGGTTTTTAGTGGGACCATAAAAAGAACTCTCTGTTGTTGAGCCCATCGCAAACTCATCCATGTTTGCTCTACCAAATGCCATCATTCCTTTAGATTTAAGGTTTTTGATCGCAGTGGCTTCATAAGGAGCGATGTAGCCTTGAAGGATCTTAGAACCAGAAGTTACTGACCAGTCCTTTACTTGAATGTTGTCTTTAATAAGGATAGGTACACCCTCACCTGAACTCTCAAATCCTACATAAGCATTAAGTCCAGACTCTTTGGCTTTTGTTTCAAGTTCAGTTCTCAGCTCTGCTAACTCTTCATTAGATTTGGTTAACGCTTCTTTTAGTGTTATCACTTTATATCCTTACTATCTTGTTTCTTTTTATAATACGCCACAACTGCCAAACCAACTCCAACCAATCCAAATATAAATACAATAGAGCCTATAATTACAGGCATTTGGATAGGCTGAGTCATGTCAAACATTAAGCCACAACTTTTGTACAACGCTCACAAGCACACTCTTCAGATGTACTTGTGAATCTCCAACATCTTGGACATTTCAAAGCAGTTGCTTTATGTACAGTAAATGTTTTGCCTTCTACTTCAAAAGAAGCTACCTGTTCACCCTCAGAACTTGATTTCATAGCCGAAACCACAAACCAGTCTTCAAGGTCTTTACTGTCATTGATAGCAAATGTACTCATGTCACCAGCAATTTCTACTTCAAGTGTAGACTTCATGAGTTTCTCTTTTTTGAGTTTATCAACAGCTTCTGAGAACTTCACTCTTGCTTCTAAAAGTACCGTGTCATCAAAAGAGCTTGCAACTTCTGGTACTTCAATATATACAAGATCAAATACATTTTCCATATCACCTTTGAAAAGTGCCGGTGCATACTCAAGTATCTCATCTACCGTGTATGTCAATACTGGTGCCACCAACCCTAACATCGATTTAGAAATGTGCGCCATCGCTGACTGTGTTGCTCTTCTGCTTGCATCATTTTTATCTTCACAATAGAGTCTGTCTTTTGTGATATCCATATAGATACCTGAAAGCTCATTGGTGATAAAGTGGTTAAGTGTCGCAAATCCTCTAAGGAAATCATATGCATCAAAAGAGCTTTTCACTGAAGCAAATACCTCTCTGGCTTTAGTAAGTATCCATCTGTCCAGCTCACCATACGCGTCATTTTCAACATAGGCTTCAAGGTCATCTACATTCGCAAGTAAAAATCTAAAGGTATTTCTTATCTTTCTGTACTGCTCTGCTGTTTGCTTCAAGATACCATCAGAGATCTTTAAGTCTGTCTGATAGTCAGAAAGCGCAACCCATAGTCTCAAGATCTCAGAACCATACTGCTTGATAACTTTATCTGGAGCAACTACGTTACCCTTGGACTTAGACATCTTTTCACCCTTATCATCCACAGTAAATCCATGAGTGATAAGTGTTTTGTATGGTGAAACTTCATTAACTGCTGCAGAAAGTAACAATGATGACTGGAACCAACCTCTATGCTGGTCACTACCTTCTATGTAAAGTGATGCCGGGTATTGTCCTGCATCATAGTTACCTGAACTTAATACTGAATTCCAAGTTGAACCAGAGTCAAACCATACATCCAAGATGTCAGAAATCTTCTCTAAGTCATCTGGATTATACTTGCTTCCTTTTGGTAAAAGTTCTGCACTTGACATAGAGTACCAGGCATCTGCACCATGCATATCAAACAAGTTTGCTACATGTTCCAACACATCAATATCAAAGATAACTTCTTTCGTACTCTTAATTCTAAAGAACGCTATAGGCACACCCCAAGAACGCTGACGGGAAATACACCAGTCAGGTCTACCCTCAATCATCGGTTTGAGACGGTTCTTAGATGTCTTAGGGTAAAAGTCAACACCCTCTATGGCATTAAGTGCGGTATCTCTAAGAGTGTTTTCTGCACCTTGAGCTTTATCATCTATAGAGATAAACCATTGGTTCGTTGCTCTATAGATAAGTGGTTTTTTCGTTCTCCAACAGTGTGGATAGGAGTGAACAAACTTACTCTCTTTTAAAAGTGAATCACCAAGTATTTCAAGTATTGGCTCATTTGCTTTAAAGATGTGCATGCCCACAAACTCTTCAGGACGTGGTAAGAGGTTCAGCCCTACCACACTCTCATCAAAACATCCGCGTTCATCTACAGGCATCACAACATCAAGACCATACTTAAGTCCCACTTTGTAGTCATCTTCACCATGACCAGGAGCAGTGTGTACACATCCTGTACCACCGTCCATAAGTACATGGTCACCAAGTACCACTGTAGATGTACGACCACTTACAGGGTTGATCGCTAGAAGATTTTCCATTTCAGTTGCTGCGATCTTTCTTGAAGCATGTCCAGATACTACACCCTCTTCAATCATCGCATCATAACGTGCTTCTGCTACGATATGACCATCATCGGTAAGTACATACATCTCTTCAGGATTTAAAGAAATACCTGTATTTGATGGAAGCGTCCACGGTGTAGTTGTCCAAATGACAAGTCCGGCTTTACCTTCTACACCTACCTTCTCTTTGGCAGCATCAGAAAGTTCAAAATGCACATAGATAGAGTAATCTTCTTTATCTTCATACTCCACCTCTGCATCTGCCAGTGCTGTTCTAGCAGCCCATGACCAGAAAATAGGTTTATGACGTTCTACCAAAAGACCTTTTTTTGCAACTTCACAAAGTGTTCTGTAAATGTTTGCTTCAAATTTAAAGTCCATTGTCACATAAGAGTTCTCCCAGTCTGCGATAACACCTAACTGTTTAAAACCATCTCTTTGGATATCTACAAACTTCGCAGCATGTGCTCGACAAAGCTCTCTAAACTTCTCTGTTGGCATTGCTTCTTTTTTACTTTTGCCAAGTTTCTCTTCAACTTTCTGCTCAATAGGCAAGCCATGACAGTCCCAGCCCGGAGTCATACGAACTGCTTTACCTTGAAAATAGTTATATTTTAAAATTATATCTTTAAGTACTTTGTTGAGTGCATGACCTATGTGGATGTCACCATTGGCATACGGAGGTCCATCATGCAGTGTAAACATTTCAGCATCTGCACGTTTTACTTTCATCTGCTCATAAATATCTGCATCAAACCATGCATTATATTTTTTAGGTTCATTTGTTGGAAGATTTCCACGCATCGGGAAGTCAGTTTTAGGGAGGAGTAATGTATCTTTAAAATCCATGTGTGATAATACCTTAGTCTTATATTATCCCGTGATTGTATCTAAAAGAGGATTAGAGGCTACTTTTGCTACAATTATCTTATGAAAAATATACATAATATCGTAGAAAAAATTATCCAAAACCTCACAGAGCAAAACCAAACTATCACTTTTGCAGAAAGTTGTACCGGTGGGCGCATTGCAGCTGCATTTACAGCTATATCTGGAGCATCTGAGATACTAGATGGATCATGCGTAACATACTCTAATGACATCAAACATCTTTGGCTAGGAGTTGAAAATGAAGTTTTAGACAAATATGGTGCCGTAAGTTCTCAGTGTGTCTCTCAAATGTTAGAAGGTATACAGAGATTGGCAGGCTCTGACTATGCTATAGCAGTGTCAGGTATAGCAGGGCCTACTGGTGGTACGGAGTTGAAACCTGTAGGAACTGTTTATATAGGTTTACAAACACCATTCTCTCAAGAGGTATTTCATTGTAATTTTTCTGGGCCAAGAGAAGCTATTCAAGAACAATCCACAGTCTTTGCCATTGAGAAATTAGCAGAAATATTAAATATCTGAACTATTTCCCATAAATCTCTTGACAATCAAAGGTTTCTGAGCTATAATTCCGTCCACTTATTCAAGTAATGAGTGCAAAATGTGTGACCCGTTAGCTCAGTTGGTAGAGCAATTCCCTTTTAAGGAATGGGCCCTAGGTTCGAATCCTAGACGGGTCACCACTTTTACAATATATGGTCGCTTAGCTCAGTTGGTAGAGCGCTACCCTTACAAGGTAGATGTCACAAGTTCGAGTCTTGTAGCGACCACCATAACAATGTAATTAAAAATGATTTTATCATTTTCAAAGCACTAGTGCGAGAGCTGTCTGCTGAAGACAACACAGCGTTAGCGTAGTAAAGATGGACTTTGTTCATTTTACGTTCTTTTAATAGGTATGCGGTGGTAGTTCAGTTGGTTAGAATACCTGCCTGTCACGCAGGGGGTCGCGAGTTCGAGTCTCGTCCACCGCGCCATTACATTGTTTGACCCGTTAGCTCAGTTGGTAGAGCAATTCCCTTTTAAGGAATGGGCCCTAGGTTCGAATCCTAGACGGGTCACCACTTTTAACAATTTTATGTTTACGGTATCTGATGACCCTTTCATCTAGTGGCCAAGGATATTACGTTTTCAACGTAAAAACAGAGGTTCAAATCCTTTAGGGGTCGCCATATTCTGTTCCAAATAAACATTAAACTATGGTCGCTTAGCTCAGTTGGTAGAGCGCTACCCTTACAAGGTAGATGTCACAAGTTCGAGTCTTGTAGCGACCACCATGTACATTTAAGTTAATTAAAGTACAATTTTTTTCAGCCATTTATTTGGTTTAGGTGCGGTGGTAGTTCAGTTGGTTAGAATACCTGCCTGTCACGCAGGGGGTCGCGAGTTCGAGTCTCGTCCACCGCGCCACTTCTTTTAAAATAATCATTATACAAATTACAGATAGGTTCTATTTCAATAAAATCACTATTTTCCTACACACTACGTACACACTTCCTCATTATAATTCACTTGTAATTAGATTAGTCTCTAATAAATTTATTTCATTGAGAAAGGAAACATCATGAAAAAGTTAATTTTAACGAGTGTTATTGCACTAGGATTGGGATTAGGATTTGCATATGCAGAGAATAAAGCTGCTATTGAGTTAGAACATGCGAATAAAACAGCTAATGATGCTGAAAGTGTAGGCGGGGATATGTCAAAAATGAAAGCTGCTGGAAAATGTAATGCTGACCAGAGTGCAAAAGTGAAAACAAAAACGAAAAAAGCACCAGTAGCACAAAGCAAGGCTGAACTGGAATTAGAACATGCAAATAAAACTGCGACTGGTGATGATAGTGTAGATGGTGATATGAAAAAAATGAAAGCTGCCGGAAAATGTAATAGTGGTCAATAATTCACTATAGTTTTCTCTTCTTTGATTAAAAAAAACACCTTTTGTAATAAATAGATGTGGGTGTATTTCTTACCTTCATTCCCAACATCTCGTTGGGAATGAGAAAGTAGTAAAAGCCATTAATCCCTCAACCTAATCCGCACAGATTCTTCATGTGCAGTCAACCCCTCAGTATTTGCGATCATTGCACAAGCACCACCTATCTCTTTCATGCCCTCTTTACTCATAGAGATAATAGAAGACTTTTTCAAAAAGTTCTCCACAGAAAGTGGTGAATAGAACTTCGCTGTTCCACCGGTAGGGAGCGTGTGGTTAGGTCCTGCTACGTAGTCACCTATAGGCTCAGGTGTATTTTCACCTAAAAAGATGGCCCCTGCATGTTTGATGCTATCTAATAGACTCATAGGATCTTCAGTAATCACTTCCAAGTGTTCTGGTGCTATCTCATTCATAAGATCAATAGCTTCATTCATATCTTTCGCAACGATGATAGCTCCTCTCTCCTCTATAGACTTTCGTGCTATCTCTTCACGGGAGAGTGTACCAAGGAACTCTTCAACTTTGTCACTGACTTTGTTAGCCAACTCACCATCAGTAGTAATGAGTATAGAACTAGCCATCTCATCGTGTTCTGCTTGTGAAAGCAAGTCTATAGCGATATAGTCTTCTCTTGCTGTTTCATCTGCAAGTATACCTATCTCAGATGGTCCAGCAATCATATCGATATTTACTTCACCATACACAAGCTTTTTAGCTGTAGCTACAAAGATATTTCCGGGACCAGTAATGACATCTACTTTAGGGATGGTCTCAGTTCCGTATGCCATTGCACCTATGGCAGAAGCACCACCTACTTTAAAGACTTGTGTTACTTTGCATAAGTGACACGCAGCAAGAAGAAGCTCATTGAGCTCATTATCCGGTGCCGGTGTACATACCACTATCTCTTCGACACCTGCAACTTGTGCAGGAATAACATTCATCAGAAGTGAGCTTGGATAGGCTGCTTTTCCACCAGGGATGTAAAGCCCTGCTCTATCTACAGCAGTCACCTTTTGTCCAAGTATAGTTCCATTAACTTCTGTATCCATCCAAGTTCTTGGCATAAGTTTTTGATGATAGTTTTCTATACGATCATAGGCTAAGTGTAGTGCATCCCGAAGTACAGGATCTATATTGTCATAGGCTTTAGCCATATCATCCGTAGAGACTAAAAGTGCATCATCATTTGCAGGTTCCCATCTGTCAAATTTTGCTATCTGAGATTTAAGTGCAGTATTACCCTCAGTTTGTATCTCTTTAAGAAGTCCAGAAACAATGCTAGTCACACCTTCTATATCCATCTTACCACGTTGAAGTAATTCGTTAAAATTTGCCTCAAAAGTGTCATCACTACTGTAAAATATTTTCATTTACAAGTCCTTATATTTTCGTTCATATCTCGGGAGCATACTCTCATTACCTAAAATTCCACCTTGATGGATGTACAGTGTAGGCTTTGAAAAGACCTCAGGATGGGCAAGCAAAACTCGCCATCCAAGAGGGTCATAAAGTAGGTCAAACTCCACTCCAGTTTGTTGTTGTAATTTTAGCCAAATTTTGTAATTTTCAGGGTAAAGTTTTCCAAAATGGTGTTTTTTCTCTAACGTTAAGATAGTGGGATGATATATTTCATTCTCCTCTAACTCTAAAAATTGCTTCTTTAGATAGTTTACATCTCCTACACAAGGTGTGGTTATAACCACATTGTTGGGAAGATGTTTTTGTAAAAAAAGTGCTGTAGTACCCGTACCAGAAGGTAAAAAAATATTTAACTCTATAATATTATTTTCCTGTTGCCAAGTAATAATTTCTTCTGCCAATACTTTGATACCATACTCAGCTTCTTTTTGTCGTCCACCTTCTTCTATAAAAAGTGTATTATCGTTTAAGTTATCGGTCGATTCTATCGACCCTACATTAATTTGCATGCCATTATCTAAAGCACCTTTATAATTGCCATGAGGATTCTCTTTAAGATACTCAGCTATATGATCCACAAAATACTCAAACTCCCACCCTCGCATCTTTGCCAACACAGAAAGTGAATACATGGCATTTGACTGTGCAGAACCATAGGAGATTATTTTGTTAATGTGAGGGAAATCATTTTGAAGAAAATAGTAAAGTTTACGGGCTTTATTACCAGAAAAATCTGGGTGAAGTAAGTCATCACGTTTCAGATAAAAAGTTTGACTTTCAAAAGAAATAGTTTCAACAGGAGAAGATAAATCAAAAGTCACATCAACCTCCATCAAATCACACGAAGTGTGCTTGTCATCTCGAACGCCCTTGAAAGCAAAGCGATTCGAGAGAGATGACGATTTTTTGCTTCGTTTTTTCTAAAAAAATGAAGAGAGGAACAACCCCACAATTCAAATCATAAGGAAATTAATTAAACGAATTAATTACGTCCTACACAATTAAGATCATCAAACGCTTGTTCAAGTCTAGCTATCATAGACTCTTCACCTGCACGAAGCCACTTACGCGGATCATAGTAACTCTTGTTTGGCTTATCATCACCCTCAGGATTACCGATCTGTCCTTGCAAATAGTCATGATGATACTTTGCATATTCTCTAACACCATCCCAATATGCCCACTGCGTATCTGTATCAATATTCATCTTGATAGCACCATAAGAGATAGCCTCACGGATATCTTCAAGTTCTGAACCTGAACCACCATGGAAAACAAAATCGACCGGCTTAGCACCTGTGTTGTATTTTTCTTCTATATATTTTTGTGAATTATCTAGTATTTTTGGTGTAAGGCTAACGTTACCTGGTTTATATACACCATGCACATTACCAAATGAAGCTGCAATAGTGAATTTGTCAGAAACTTTCATAAGCTCTTCATATGCATATGCTACTTCTTCTGGTTGCGTATAAAGAAGTGCATTGTCTATCTCAGTATTATCTACACCATCTTCTTCTCCACCTGTAACACCCAGTTCTATCTCAAGTGTCATACCCATTTTGGACATACGTTCCAAGTATGCTTTACATGTCGCGATGTTCTCTTCTATAGGCTCTTCAGAAAGATCGATCATGTGAGACGAAAAAAGTGGAACACCATAAGCTTTAAAGTGTTCTTCACTTGCATCTAATAACGCATCGATCCAAGGAAGAAGTTTTCTTGCAGCATGGTCTGTATGAAGTACTACCGGTATACCATAAGCTTTTGCCACAGTATGTACATGTTTTGCACCGGAAATAGTACCTAGTATGGCAGCTTGATCAGAAGGTAATCCTTTACCTGCATAGTATGCTCCACCACCGTTAGAAAACTGAATGACGACAGGGGAATTTACATTTTTAGCTGCTTCAAGGACTGCATTGATAGAAGTGGTACTTACTACGTTAACAGCAGGAAGAGCAAAACCTTCATCTTTTGCAACTTTGAACATTTTCTGAAGATCATCACCTGCAACAACACCCGCTTTAACTACATCTAATACTTTTATAGACATTTAGAACTCCCCTTTTTTTATAGAATTATTTTAATTTTATCTTTGCATTTTTCATTAATTCTTTAACCACTTTTTCTTGTTTAAGCTGCATTGTAATACTGTTTTTAGCCGCTTCAAATGGTGGGATCTGTTGTTTGCTTTTTGCTGCCTTTGCCGCTTCTACCATCTTATCATATGCTGTTTTAACCTCATCATCAGATACACCGACACTTGACATTTTTTTCTGCATCCAGAAGCCGGCGATTGCTGCTTCTTTCTCTTTAGCTGTTAAACCTTTTTCTGCTGCTACAGCTGCCAACTTTTTTGGTGCCATCATTTCGATCAGTTGTTTTTTAGCATCTTCTGGAAGTGTTGCCCAGGTCTTCTGACCTTTTGTAAGTATATTAAGTGCTTTATCTGCTTCTGCCACAGTAATTTCCATATCATTTACTGTACCTGCTATAGCAGCAGGTGACTTAGCTTCTGCAGCCACGTAACCTGTAGTAAGTATAAGTGCCAATCCCAATGTTGTTAAAGTTTTTATCATTTGTATCTTGTCCTTTTTTACAATTATTTTGAAGTATTTTACCAAATATTTACCAATTACTGATTAATAGATTTGTTTACTGTACTTTTATCTCTACATCTTTCATTAAAGTGCCTACCATCTGTTTATCTTTCATCTGAAGTTTCATTTTATCTTTAACAGTTTCAAATGCAGGAATTTGTGTTGTGGCATTATTCTCTTCTGATCGTTGTTTTAACTGATCATATACTTTTTTCACCTGCTCATCAGTGATCTTGATCTTTAATACTTCTTTCTGCATCCACAAACGTGAATATACAGCCTCTTTCTCTTCTACTGATAACTCTTTTTGAGCACTATCCAATGCAAGTACAGGCAGAGCCATTTCTTGAATAAGTCTTAAACGTTGTTTCTTAGGTAAATGGTCAAAGTTTGACATTTTACCTTGTGTTCTCTTTTTAAGATGAGCATCTGCTTCTTTTTTAAGAATTTTATGCCCATTTATTGTGGCAACTACTGCTTTACTCGATCTTGTTTTTGGTACATTTTGTACAGGTTTGGCTTTTCCATTTATATTAAGGTTACTTAAGTTCACCATAGATGGCGATGTATCTTTTTCATTTAACATATTCGTCAAAGAATTTTTTAATGCATCAGCAGAGACCGGGCTAACAAATAAGCCCAAAGACAAACTCAAAACAACTAAATATTTTTTCATTAGATTTTCCCCATTTTAATTACTAAAAGATTACTTTTTAGTTGCATTTACTTCTTTTGAAGGATCAACGATCTTTGCTTTGCTTTTAAGCTCTTTAGCCACTTCCGTAATCTTTGCAGAAAATTGCTTCTGCTTAAGTGATACGATGATCTTCTCTTTAACTTGCTCATAAGGTGTTGGCTTTGCTTCTGCTTTACCTTCAAGATAAATTACATGATAACCAAACTGTGTTTTCACTGGTGTAGTTGTCATTTCTCCAACTTTAAGTGCCCAAACTGCTTTTGAGAATTCTGGAACCATTTGTCCTTTGCTGAAATTTCCGAGATCTCCACCTTTTGGACCTGAAGGACCTGTAGATTTTGCTTTTGCCAACTCAATGAACTTCTCTTGAAGTGCTTTATCTTTAAGAGGTGCAAGTGTATCAATGATCTCTTGTGCTTCTTTCTCTTCTTTTACCAAAATATGTCTTGCATGTACAGAGTCTTGCTGCATAAATTTATCAGCATTTTTATCATAAAACTCTTTTGCTTCACTGTCACTGACTATAGTATTATCCATTTGCATTTTCATCCACATGTTTACAAGAAGTTCTTCTTTGATCTTTGCCATATTTCGTATAAAATCCGGTTTTTTATCAACACCCTCTTGCTTAGCCAACTCTGTAAAAAGTACTTTTTCAACAAGTCTCTCTTTTATCATATTTTGTTGTGCCGCATCTAACTGAGAAAAATGTGCATTCGGTGAAGATGCATTTACAAATGTCTCAGCATCCTGTTTAGTGATATTTTTACCGTTAACAGTCACAAGTATGTCTGATGCTACTACAGATGTTGCCATGACTGCAACAGCCAGTAGTGAAGTTTTTGCTAGTTTTAACATTATTATTAGTCCTTAATTGTATAAATTTAAGAAGAATTATATCCCTATTGGGTAAATCATTGATTAATCAGAAACCTTCCAAATCATTTTAGTTCCTTAGAATAGGTTATATCTAGCGGCTTCTATGGTATTATTTTAGTCTTACTTAGATTTAGAAAGAGGTATCAAAGCATGGCCAAAGTGAAAAAAGCAACAAAAAAAGAGATCGAAGAGATCAAAGCACTTTTTTTAAAACATTACCCGGACTCAGTAACTGAACTTGAATACCGAAATCTTTATGAACTGCTTATCTCTGTAATGCTCTCTGCACAATGTACGGACAAACGTGTCAATGTCATCACTCCTGCTCTTTTCGAAGCCTATCCTGACCCTGTCTCTCTGGCCAATGCTGATCTGGATGAAGTAAAAAGCTACATCAACACCTGTTCTTTTTTCAATAACAAAGCCAAAAACCTTATCAAAATGGCACAAAGTGTCGTAGAAAATTATGAAAATGAGATACCGTTAGAGAGGGATGAACTTGTTAAGCTCGCAGGTGTAGGACAAAAAACAGCCAATGTCGTGATGATAGAGTATGCAGGAGCGAACCTTATGGCTGTAGATACACATGTCTATAGAGTCGCTCATAGATTTGGACTTTCTGATGCTAAAACTGCTGTGAAGTGTGAAGAGGAGTTAAGTAAAAAATTTAAAACAGACCTGCACCTGCTCCATCAGGCGATGGTTCTTTTTGGCAGATACAAATGTAAAGCACTCAAGCCAGAGTGTGAAGAGTGCTTTATGGCTGCACATTGTAAGACAACTCAAACATTTAAAGTTTAATTTTTATTTTTCGTCATGTGTTCGTCTATGATAACGCTCGACTATCTCCGGGTCATGATGAAGGTTGATCTTTGCATCCTTTTTACCCTCATACGGAATCTGTGCAAGTGCGTAACGTATAGACTCCAATCTGGCTCTTTTCTTATCATTACTGTCGACTATGATCCATGGTGCATATCCAGTATGTGAACGGCTAAACATCTCTTCTTTATAGTATGTTACTTTATCCCACATCTCTTGTGCTTTCTGATCCACTGGACTCAACTTCCAGTGCTTAAGAGGATTACTCATACGCTCTTTAAATCTTTTTTGTTGATTTTCTTTCGTGATAGAGAACCAAAACTTGATCAAAATAATTCCATCATCAATGATCGAATGTTCGATCTCAGGCACTTGTTTCATAAACTTCTCATACTGTTCAGGAGTACAGAAATCAAATACCGGTTCTACGATGGCACGGTTATACCAACTTCTATCGAAAAATGTAATTTCACCCGGATTTGGCAAGTGTTGGAAATATCGTTGGAAGTAAAACTGTCCTGTTTCCACTTCTGTTGGTTTTTGGAGAGCAACGACTCTGAATTTTCTAGGATTGAGATACTGGGTAAAACGTTTGATCGCTCCACCTTTTCCTGCGGCATCCCGTCCTTCAAAGATGATCATCACACGTTTGTTGTTATCATAAACCCAGTTTTGTAGTTTAATAAGCTCTACCTGTAGTGCTTTTAACTCATTTTCATACTCAACATTACGTGTGATCTTTGCAAGCTTTTTCTTATTCATCAGTTGAGACAGACCACTTTTGGTTTTCAATAAGTGAAAATTCTGCTCAAGTTCTTTAAGGATATTTTTCGATTTTTTATCCTCTACATTCTTATTTAAATACTCTATATCCTGAAATATTGTTTTCATTTTACTCCTTCATTTTAGGCATTTTTTGCCATTGGTATCTTTTAAGCTTACTCCTATCTGACTTACCATGAAATTATAAAAATTATTTGTAAAAACTATTTATAAAAGTGTAACAAAAATACACATATCATAATGCTAAACTTTATCAATGATCCTTTGAAGTACTTCAAACGTTTTCTCCACAGAATCCATCTTTACTTTCTCTCTTGTAGAGTGAGGATAGCGTATGGTCGGACCTATGGAAGCAAGTTTCATTTGAGGATATTTCTCTCCTATGACACCACACTCCAGTCCCGCATGTATCGCCATCATTTTGGTTGTACCGAACACAGATTTCATCTCTCGGCTCACTAAGTTAGTAAAATCACTTATATCTGGTTTCCATGCAGGGTATTTATCTTCCAGCTCTACATCAAAACCATAACTTTCAAAAAATGATACTGTCTCGCTTGATAATATCTCTAATTTTTCTGCACCCATCGCTCTTGCACTTGTTTCTACTGTAAGTCTACCTTTTTCATCTGCAGTAATGATAGCAAGGTTAATACTCACATCAGGAATACCCAACTCCACATTTTGTGCTCTTACACCATGTTCAAAAGTATGGATCATATCGATCACTTTATCTCCCTCACCCAATACCAAAGGCTGCTCATTTAGTTTCCTTGCTTGAACCATATCTGTACTCTCTAAAGCTGTTTCGCTATAGATAATAGCCACTGCATTTGCAGGGATGGAGTTACGACGTTCTCCTCCATAGATACTTGCTAATTGTGTAACGTTATGAGTATGAAGATATGCACCTAACTCTTTTATAGCTGAAGGGATACCTTTATCTATGTCTACACCGGAGTGTCCACCTACAAGTCCTTTCACTGCAACTTCATAACACTCACCTTTAGCATCCACATAGCTATCTTGTTTTACAGCAGTGATATCTACACCACCTGCACACCCTATGTACACTTCTGCTTCATCTTCACTGTCTAGGTTCAGCATCTGCTTACTCTTCAGATCAAAAGCTACTTCATTTGCACCGATAAGTCCTATCTCTTCATCAGAAGTAAGTAAAAACTCCAACTCTTGCTCCTCATCCATCAGTCGCATCATCATCGCGATCGCCATACCATTGTCTGCACCCAAAGAGGAGTCTTTGGCCTTCATCCAACCATCCTCTTCATACGTTTCTACAATAGGTGCTTTACCCATACAAACCATATCATAGTGTGCTTGCAGGCAAAGGGTTGGTGTTCCTCTAGAGATGAAGATATTTTTCACCTCATCTATCTCTACAGAGTAACTTCTATCTTTTGCAAACATAACTAAAAAATCCAATAATTTATCGGCTTCTTTACTACAGTGCGGGATTTGAGTGAGTGTTTTAAAATGATCTATAATTGCTGACATAAGGACTCTTTTTTTACAAATTATAGTACAATCTCATAAAAAATAGGATATTTTATGTGCCTTATTGTCACCATCATCATGCTCGTACTCTCTATCCAAAATCTTATGCAGCATCAATGGCTTGTAGGTATCATACAACTCATCATAGCCCTTGGATTTTTACTACTGCTCATACGTAACATTAGAAAAGTAAGATGTGACAAAAATGGTGGTTGTGATAATGGGTGTTTAATCACTGATTGGATAACTAAACTATTTAAAAAGAGAGAAAACTAATGGAACATTTTTTTACCTGCCCCTACTGCTGGGAACGTATCTCTATGATACTTGACAGTTCTGAAGAGTCTAGTGATTACATTGAAGATTGTGAAGTATGTTGTCGTCCTATCGAACTGATATTTAGATTTTCCGGAGAAGACCTCGTGAGTTTTGAAGCTAGAAGAATGGAGGGTATCTAACCCATCAATCACACAAAGTGTGCCTGTCTCTACGAACGACCTTGAAAGCAAAGCGATTCGAGAGTAGAGACGATTTTTTGCTTCGTTTTTTCTAAAAAAATGAAGAGAGATACAAAGCCCCAAGTAAAATGATAGGAAACAAGAAAAAACATTTTATTATCTAAATATTGTAAAAAGGTGCGTTAGCAAACGCACCCTACAAATTCAAATCGTGAAACCATCATACCATCAACCTCAACCTTCTCCACAAACATCTCATAAGGACGCACCCACATCCCCTCTTCACCATAAAGTGCTTTATACACCACCATCCACTCTTCAGTCTCAGAGTGTTGCGCAGTGGTTAGCACTTCATAAAGATTCCCTTTATAATGTTTATAGATTCCCGCTTGAAGTTTCATACTAGAATTTTTTACCTACATAAAAGTCATACACCCAGGCAGAAACAGCATTAAGCTCATCTTCACTCAATTTTCCTTTAAGTGAAGGCATCAGATCAAATCTCTCCAATGCCATAGCCTGACACATACTCTTATCAAGATGTGGATACATGACATAATCTTTGATAAATGCGATCACCACTGCTCTATGTATCTCATCATCAATATCTTCAACGATCTTTATATTATTTTTAAGTTGCCCTGAAACCTCTACCATAGGCGGTGCTTTAATCGTTTTAAAGACCTTTTTAGTCTCTTCAGCTGTGATCATCTTTATATGACAAGAGGCACAGGCTTTATCAAATACCTTTTCACCATCGATCTTTTGTTCTGCACCCATAAGTGATACTGTACCTATCAATAGTATTAACCATAACTTCTTCATTCTTGCTCCTATTACATATTTTTATAGTATTTTATCATAAAATATTTAGGTGATCCCTAAAAATCCTAGATACTCATAATGGGTTTTGCAAATGTAAGATTTTGCAAGAGATTTTTAAAACATAGCCATAGCTACGTTGAAGAAAATATCTTGTGAAAGATTGCGTTTGCAAAGCCCACCCTTCGGGTATCACTAGCTTTCGCCTATACGTCGTTACTCTTTTTCGACTTAGCTACAGCTAGGACTTCAAAAGAGTGCCTAGCTTAGACAAAAGCTAGAGATGTTATGAGTACCTAGGGTTTTTAGGGATCACCTTTATTCAGTCACCCAAAAAGTATTTTGATGTACAATAATTCAACATAAAAAGGAGTTTGTATGCCAAAGAATATTTTTAATTGTCCACTTCCTGATGAAAAAGGTTATTTTGGAGAGTATGGAGGATCTTTTATCCCCCCTGAACTTCAAACTATTATGGATGAGATCACTGCTTCTTATGAAGAGATCCGACAAGATCCTGCATTTCTTGCTGAGTTGACTGATCTCTATCAACACTATGTGGGTCGTCCAAGTCCTATCTTTCATGCAAAACACCTCTCAGAGAAATACGGTGCAGATATTTATCTTAAAAGAGAAGACCTGAACCATACCGGTGCCCATAAGATAAACCACTGTTTAGGTGAAGCACTGCTTGCTAAAAAAATGGGTAAAAAGAAGCTCATTGCTGAAACCGGTGCGGGGCAACATGGTGTGGCACTTGCTACTGCTGCTGCTTTAGTAGGGCTGGAATGTGACATTTACATGGGTGAAGTTGATATGGTAAAAGAACATCCAAATGTAGTACGCATGCATATACTGGGTGCAACTGTTATACCTGCAACACATGGTCGCCGTACACTTAAAGAGGCTGTTGATACTGCTTTTGAAAACTACATGAAAGACCCTATCACACAGTTTTATGCTATCGGTTCCGTGGTAGGTCCCCACCCTTTCCCTCAAATGGTAAGAGATTTCCAATCCATCGTAGGGGTGGAAGCCAAAGAGCAGTTCCAACAAATGACAGGTAAGCTGCCTGATAATCTTGTTGCCTGTGTAGGTGGTGGTTCTAATGCCTTGGGACTCTTTACTGCATTTTTCAATAATAAAAATGTAGCCATGCATGGTGTTGAGCCAGCAGGAAGAGACTTGGAAACTCCCGGAGAACATGCTGCCACTATGACAAAAGGGAAGCCTGGTGTTATGCATGGCTTTAAATCATATATGCTTCAAGATGATCAAGGTGAACCACAAGAAGTTTATTCTGTAGCATCCGGACTTGACTACCCGTCTGTAGGACCACAACATGCCTACTTAAAAGACTTAGGTCGTGTAAAGTATGCTTCTATCACCGATAAAGAAGCGATAGATGCATTTTTTGAACTCTCCAGAGAAGAGGGTATCATCCCCGCTATCGAGTCAGCACATGCAGTAGCCTACGCCATAAAATTAGCTAAAGAGCCAAACATTGGTACCATACTCATCAACCTCTCAGGACGCGGAGATAAAGATATAGATTTTGTGGTTGAAAATTACGGAAAAGAGTATGGTATCAATTAATCACTCGAAGTGTGCACTGTCACTGTGAACACCCTTGAAAGCAAAGCGATTTGAGAACAGTGACGATTTTTGCATACTTTTTCTAAAAAAGTATGAGAGAAACAAAGCCACGGTTAAAATAAGAGTGAATATAATAAACTTTACTTAGCCTAAAGGAATTAAGTTATGAAAAAATGGAGTCTAAATTTTAGAATTTGGCACTGGGTACATGCAGCGGTAGTTTTAGGACTGCTTGGCACAGTATTTTTACGAAAAACATTTTTAAGCTGGAGAACGAACTCTGAACTTCTCACACAGAAACTCTCAGAGATCAATCTGGAAGTCACAGCTGAACAAGCAAAAGTCCTTGCAAAAGCCATTCGTGCTCCGATGTGGGAGTGGCATATCATTTTAGGATATGCTTTGGCTGTTCTGTTGGTCTGGAGGATCATACTCTTCTTTACCCAAAGTGGAAAACAGAACTACCAAAATCTAAAAGAAGAAACTTTTCATAAAAAGATGGTAAAACTTGGCTATATCGGTATCTATGGTATTCTACTCTTTATGGCTGTAAGTGGATTGATAATTCATTTCTATGAAGCACTTGGTCTTACCAAAGATGGTGCCCATGACATCAAAGAGATACATGAACTTGTTTTTAATGCTGTTCTTATCTTTGTACCACTGCATATTATCGGTGTTTTTGTTGCAGAGAATCAGGATGAAAAAGGGATACTTTCAGATATGGTTAACGGCGGGAAAAAATAAACTAGAAGTAGGAGTTTAGTTATGAGAATTCTTATTGTTGGTGGCGGTATCGCTGCAGTGTATACTGCCAATAAAATAAAAGAGTTAAGTCCTCATAGTGAGGTTATCATTATTTCTGATGAAGCCTACATGCCTTATGATAGGATACATCTATGTCGATTGGTTAATAAAAGTACACCATTAAGTGATATTACCTTAGAGCTTGACCCCCATGTTAAAGTTGAGTTGAATACCAAAATAACCTCCATTGATGCTGTCTCAAAACGTGTCATCAGTGAACATGCAATGTTTGGGTACGACAAACTTATTATTGCTACAGGGTCAAAACCAAGAACTCTTTTTAATATAGACCATCTGACAAATGCTTCTACCTTCAGAAGTGCCGACGATAGTTATAAAATTTCCGATGAAATTAAAGATAAAAATGTTGTGATCGTTGGGGTTGGTCCTATTGGACTAGAGCTTCTTGATACCCTCGTTGGAATGAAAGCACCTAAAAGCATGACTTTGATCAGTCGGGGTGAACACTTGTATGATCAAAATATAGATCGTAATGCTATTGACTTAATGCAAAAAGCTTTTACAGAAGATCCAAGAGTTCAAATTTTATTTAATGATGAGATCATAGATAAAACAATTGAAGATAACTTCATAACTCAAATAAGAACCAAACAAACTATTATTGATGATCCTTTTGTTGTGTTTGGTGTGGGTATTTCTCCTAATATTGACTTTGCAAAAGATTCACTTCAAACAGATAAAGGTATTTTAGTCAATGACACTATGCAATCTTCCGATTCGAATATTTATGCTGTAGGTGAAGCAGCACAGCTGAGTGAGAGTGGTTTTATTACCGGTCATGTTAAATCATGCATCGATCAAAGCGATATTGCAGTTGCCACCATTTTGGAACAATCAACTGAACCATTTATCAGGGAGGTTTCCATTGATGCTTTAAAGGTGGGGTCTTTTATGTTAAATGATGTCACCTCTCCCTCTTATGATTCAAAAAGTATAAGCAATGAAACGATTTTAATTACTTCAAAAAAAGAGAATAGAATTGATCAATATATTGTCAATGAGGACAAATTAGTGAGATTTATTGGTATGAATACCAATATTGATCTTTTACGTTTGTCTCAAATGATGCAGAAACAAGAGCTTGTAGACCCCTCTTATTTTTATCAAAATCGTCTTGTGAGTGAACGGGGACCTTTGATCTGCTCTTGCGAGGGGAGTTATGAACTTGATCTGATCGATATGATCAAAGAGAATGCAGTGACTTCATTTCCCGAGTTGAAGCCTTTTACCAAAGCTGGACGGGTATGTGGCCGTTGTAAAATGATGATCTCTGATCTCATTTCACAAACACCTGTAGACCCTATGGAAGCCAAACGTTTAAAAGAAGAGCGTCAGAAAAAAGAAAAAGAGGCAGAATATGCCAAAATTCAAGCTCGTATCCAAAAATACAATACCCTGCATCCACACAACGAGATAAACACAGATAATCTTGAGAGTGCATTGGAAGTTTTTGATAAAAACAGAGAGTTCAATAAATGGGTCTCCATGTTAACCGCTGATCTAAAGTTACATCCAGAGTATGAACCCTTAGTCAAAGAAGGTGTAGAGCATCTTAATAAAATGCCTATTATTTGGCTGGAATTGGCCGATTGTTCCGGTAATTCAGAAGGCTTTATTAAAAATGTCAATCCCAGTGTAGAAGATCTGATCCTGGATTATATCTCTTTGGATTATCATGAACTTCTCATGGCAGCTTCTGGAGACAATTCTGAAAATGCACTCAATTCTGTCATAGAGAATGACCAGTATATTCTTATGGTAGAGGGTGCGATACCTTTAGGACTGGAAGGTAACTTCTTACGTATTGGAGCCAAAGGGGAGACGGGTGTGGATCTACTTAAGCGGGTAGCCAAAGATGCGATGGCTGTATTTGCCATTGGGAGTTGTGCCTTGGATGGCGGTGTGGTGGCAGCAGCACCTAATCCTACCGGTGCTGTAGGTGTGAGTGAAGCTTTAGGGAGGGATGATATTATTAATCTTCCCGGGTGTCCGGTAAATCCTATTAATATAGTAGGTACCCTGCTTCACTTTTTAATGTTTGATGAACTGCCAAAACTGGATACCAAAAATCGTCCAGAGTGGGCATATAGTTATAGAATACATGATAATTGCGAGCGTCGTGGCCATTACGATATGGATGAGTTCGTTGAAGAATGGGGTGATGAAGGTGCTAAGAAAGGCTGGTGTCTGTTTCATATGGGCTGCAAAGGACCCTATGCAGATCTTAACTGTCCATTGGTTAAATTTAACGAAGGGACAAGTTGGCCGGTTCAAGCAGGGCATGGATGTATCGCCTGTGGTCAGGGTAAAATTGCTTTTGATAAATATGCTAATACTCGTCGTGTAGAGGAAGAAGAAAATGAATCGTAAAAAAATAATAATTGATCCTATTACAAGAATCGAAGGGCACTTGAGAATTGAAGTGGAGATTGATGAAAATAATGTAGTGAGAGAAGCATGGGCTTCGGGGCAACTGTTTCGTGGTATTGAAACCATTTTAAAAGGGCGTGATCCCAGAGATGCAGGCTTGATCGCCCAACGTATTTGTGGAGTATGTACAAATGTGCATTACCGCGCATCCATTAGCGCAGTTGAAGATGCCTATAAGATCACACCTGTAGAGAATGCAGAAATTATTCGTAACTTAACCACCCTCAGCCTGTTTGTACAAGATCATGTAATACACTATTACCACTTGCACTCTTTGGATTTTGTAGATGTTACCGGAGCGATCGAGGCTGATATCTCTAAAGCGGTAGAAGTTGCCAAAACATTTTCCGATAGCCCATTTAAATGTTCAGCAAGTCATTTGGAGGGGATTCAAGGGAAACTTAAAAAGTTTATATCTGCCGGGAGACTGGGACTGTTTGCCAATGGGTATTGGGGGCATGAAGCGTATAAGCTCTCGCCCGAAGAGAACTTGATTCATATGAACCACTATTTTGAAGCACTGGAAGTCCAGAGAGAACTGGGTAAAGCCATAGCAATATTTGCAGGTAAAACACCACACCCTCAAAATCTGGTAGTAGGTGGGGTGACCTCCGTGGCAGATATGCTTAATCCAGACAGGCTCAACCAATTTATGTTTATTATGAAAGAGACAAGAGCATTTATAAAAAAAGCCTATCTTCCTGATATTCATATGCTAACAAAAGCGTATTTGGATGATATGAAACAAGGGGCGGGAAGAGGACTTGGAAACTTTTTTGCAAGTGGAGGTTACCAGTTTGGGAAACAGCAGATATTATTTGAATCAGGTGTTATTTTTGATCATCTCTTTGATACGATAGAGCCTTTTGATCAGGAGCATATAACAGAACATGTCAATCGTTCGTGGTATGAGGGAAATGAAGTTAACCCTTATGCGAGTGAAACAGAACCTTTTTATACTGACCTCAATGAGGATGGAAGCCTAAAGACAGAAGGAAAATACTCTTGGGTGAAGTCACCACGCTACAAGGGCAAAGCAATGGAGGTTGGCCCACTTGCCCGGATGATGGTGGGGTATCTTAAAGATTCACCTATTATTAAACCCGTAATGCAACAGTGGATGGATCAGTACAAGTTGGAACTTATCGATTTTTCAACCACCATAGGTCGGACTATTACGAGAGCCATAGAAGCTGAGATCTGTAATGAATATATTTTTGATTTTATCAGTGATCTGATCGAAAATATCAAATATTACAATGAAGAAACATGGACAAAATATCAATTTGAAGACTTACCGAAAGCTTCAAGAGGAAGTGGTATTTATGAAGTACCAAGAGGTGTTTTAGCCCATTTTGTAGATATAAAAGAGGCGAAAATCGCCAATTATCAAGTCATAGCCCCTACAACATGGAACGCTTCACCACGTGATGATACACAAAGAGGTCCCTATGAAGAATCGATGATAGGACTAAAACTGGGTGATCCTAACAATCCTTTAGAGATATTGCGTGTAGTACACTCCTTTGACCCTTGTTTGGCCTGTGCAGTACATGTCATGGATATGAAAGGCAAAACAATGGCTGAGTATAAAGTAAATAGCATGTGTAGCATATAAATAAAGAGCTGTATGATAAAATTTTTTGATATACTTCCACCATAATTTTCCCACACAAATGGACAACAGATGATACAACTCACAAATATAACTAAAAGCTTCGGTGGACAAACACTTTTTCGCGATCTTAACCTCAAACTTGCACGTAATCAAAAGATAGGTCTTATAGGACGTAACGGTACAGGAAAGTCTACACTCTTTAAGATCATTCTGGATGAAGAGAGTCATGATGAGGGAGATGTAAGCATCCCTAAAAACTACCGCATCGGTACACTCCGTCAGCATCTTGAATTTACCAAACCAACAGTACATGAAGAGTGCGCACAGATACTCCCTGAAGATGAGCAATACAATTTCTATAAGATAGAAAAGATACTTTTTGGACTTGGATTTACAGCTGAAGACCTCGAAAAAGATCCTCTTAGCTTTTCAGGTGGATACCAGATACGTATCAACCTGGCTAAGCTTCTTGCTACAGAGCCAAATATGCTGCTGCTGGATGAGCCTACCAACTACCTGGACATCCTTTCTCTTCGTTGGCTTAAACAGTTCATCCGTGAGTTTGACGGAGAAGTGATACTCATCACACACGACCGTGAGTTTATGGATGCGGTAACTACTCACACTATGGGTATACAACGTAAAGGTCTCTTTATGGTACAGGGTGGTACAAAAAAGTACTATGATACCTTGGCTTTACAAGATGAAACCTATGAGAAGACAAAACTCAACCAGGACAAAAAAAGAAAAGAGCTCGAAGAGTTCATTGCCCGTAACAAAGCCAGAGCGTCCACTGCTGCTCTGGCACAATCTAAAGTGAAGATATTGGAAAAGATGGATGAGATGGAGGACTTAGAGAGTGAGGCTTCTCTCTCTTTTAAATTTAACTACAAAGAGACTCCTGCCAAAGTACTGTTTCGTGCAGAAGACTTGGGCTTCGGGTATGATGAAAACAACCCACTTTTTCAGAACCTTACTTTTGCCCTTGAAAATGGAAAATGTTTAGCCATTATTGGAAAGAACGGTAAAGGTAAATCTACCCTGCTTAACTACATCGCAGGAGAGTTACCACAACAACAGGGCGAACTCTCTTTTCACCCTTCTACAACTATGGCACACTTCGGACAAACCAACATTGAAAGACTCAATACCAAACACACCATCATAGATGAGATCTCTTCAGTCGATAAAAAAATAGGCTTTGCAGAAGTACGAGCTATCTGTGGAACGATGATGTTTTCAGGTGAATTGGCAGACAAGAAGATAGAAGTACTCTCAGGGGGTGAAAGAAGCCGTGTGATGCTAGGAAAGATCATCGGAACTCCTGCAAATCTTTTATTACTGGATGAACCTACCAACCACCTTGATATGCAATCTATAGATTCTCTCTGTGATGCTATAGAATCTTTTCCGGGCTCCACCATCATGGTTACTCACTCTGAGATGTTACTACGTAAACTGGCAACTTCACTCATCATCTTTCATAAAGGTACTGCTGAGTATTTTGAGGGTACTTATGATGACTTCTTGGAAAAAATAGGCTGGGAAGAGGAAGAAGGTACAGTCAAGCCTAAAAAATCCAAACCTAAATTGGACAAAAAAGAGCGTAAAAAACGCAGAACAGCCATCATCCAGGAAAAAGCTAAAGAAGCGGGTCCCTATAGAAAAGAATTAACATTCTTTGAAAGTAAAATAGAAGAACTCGAAGCACTGGAAGAGACACTTAACACAGCACTTACTCAAGCATCTGGCAGTGGCGACAACTCTGCTATGATGGAACATTCAAAAACCCTTGGAGAGACACAAAAAGAGATAGAAATTTTATTTGAACGACTTGAAGTGGCAAGTGAGATCATGGATGAGATCAATTCAAAGTATGATCTTAAATTAGCTGAGTTAGATTAGTATAAATAACAGAGGTACAATATGATAACACTAGAAAACATAGAAACAAAACATAACTACACCTTCCCAACACTGTATAAAAAGCTATGGGAAGATGAAATGCTTAACTGGATGAGAGGTTTTGAACTTCCACTTGATGAGGGGAAAACATGGGCTGAGGATGTTTACCCTACACTGAAAGACAATCCTCCTCTACTTTTAAACTCAGGTGGTTCAGACTTTGAACTACTCACTGCAGATGAAATGCTTAACTTCGAATTTCCAGAATTATGGGATACAGAAAAACACCACTTCATCCCTTTTGCAAAAACTGCAGAAGGTAACATATATGCTTTTTATAAAAATATAGAAATAGATGGAGAAAATCCTATAGTCCTTATCTGGGATGACATGGATGAAACAGAGATCATCGCTAAAAATTTTGAAGACTTCATCTTCAGAAAGATGTTAGAAGCCACAGACGACATAGACAAAGAAGACCTCGACACTGACTATGGTGAAGCTGGTATAGAAGGCTACAGAACAGACCTGCTTGCAGATTTAAAAAGTATCACTCCATACATCAAAAAAGGGTACATAACAGTATTAAATGACATCTATAGTACAGAAGTACAAGACATGCTTTTTTCTTACGGGTTTAAAAGTGAAAAACGTTTAAATATGATTATCAAAGAGATGTTAGATTTTAAGTACTTGGATGATGTTATTGAGCATGAGGTTTAAAAGAACCCTCCATTAATCACGAAGTGTGCCTGTCATCTTGAACGACCTTGAAAGCGAAGTGATTCGAGAAAGATGACGATTTTTTGCTTCATTTTTTTTAAAAAAATGAAGAGAGAACAACGCCTCAAGTAAAATAATTGGGAATTAAAAAAATATTGAAGTATGCATTACCACGTGCAACGTGGTAACGAGTTAAAAATACCGACTTTCTGTTGATACTTTTTACTACTGCTCTGTTAAGTTCTTATAAAATTTAACATACTCCGTATCACCCTCATCTCTAGCTTTCATCGCAGATCTTGGGTGCTCTACAAGCTGACCGGTTATCATGTATGGGATGCTGTATCCCCAGTCCAACTCTTTCTCCAAAGGAACTATAAACTTCTCTATGAACTCAAGGACGGGTAGCTGTTTGTATTTTGGATTTTTCAAGAAACCAATAAGAAGCTCCATAGGGCAGTTCCCTGCTCCTCTTCCCAGCCCGGAGATAGTACAGTCCAAAAAGCTCGTACCATATATCATCGCTTCTATCGTATTTGCATATGCCAACTGTATGTTGTTATGGGCATGAATCCCTACTTGTTTCCCACTGGCTTCTGCTACATCTAGGTATTTCCCGGTTAGCTTCTTGATCTGCTCAGGATAAAATGATCCAAAAGTATCGGCAATATAGATAATGTCAACATTTGTCTTACCAAGCACCTCAAGTACCTCATCTAGCTCATCATTAAATGACTTGGCAATCGCCATAACATTTACGGTGGTTTCATACCCTTTGGCATGAGCCTCTTCTATAAGCTCTATGGCTTCGGGTATCTGATGGATATAGGTTGCTATCCTGATCATATCGACCACAGACTCATCTTTGGGAAGAAGCTCCTCTTTTACGGTTCTTCCTATGTCAGACATTACCGCTATCTTCAGATCTGTATCATTGTTGCCAACGATCCGTCTGATATCCTCCTCTTTAGAAAAGTTCCAAGCACCAAACTCCTCTTCACTCATAAGAGTAGGAGAGTTATTTTTCCCTATCTCCATATAGTCAACACCTGCTGCAACACAGGTATCGTATACACCTTTTACAAACTCATCTGTAAAGTGATAGTTGTTTACCAAACCACCATCTCTAATGGTACAATCAAAAACTTTTATATCTTCTCTAGCAAGAAGCATGGATCCATGTTTTTCTAGCATGAATTATCCTTGTATAATTAAATTAAAAAATAATATCGTGTTACTGTTTGTTTTTAAATTAAAAGTATGACAATTTGACAGATTTTTGAGTAAATGCATAGAAGTTCCCTTGTTTCAGCCTCTCCTGAGGTGGAACCAAAGAAATATTTTTACAAAAAACTGTAGGGTGTGTTGGCAAACACACCCTACATCAATCACACAACGTGTGCTTGTCGTTGTGAACAACCTTGAAAGCGAAGCGATTTGAGAACAACGACGATTTTTTGCTTCGTTTTTTCTAAAAAAATGAAGAGAGAAACAACGCCTCATGTAAAATAATTGGAAATTTAAAAAAGAATTGAAGTATACGGTTACCACGTGCAACGTGGTAACGAAGAAGAAAGGTATTACTTTCTGATGATATTATGACAAGCGATACATCTACTCAATGTTTTATCGAACTTCGTTCTTGCTGTTGCTTTGTCACCATCAATAAAACTTTTAGTGATCTCCTCTGCCACTTTACTTAATGCATTCACTTCTACCACAGCATATGTTTTTGGATCAAACCCTTCACTTGATGATTCGATAACAAAAGAGTCAATATTATGTAGGTTTTCTTTAAGACTCTGTGTTCCCATTTTCAAAATTGCTGTATTGTCGCGTAAAAAACCCTTTTGGATCATTCCCATTGCAGCTTCAAGCCCTTGCATTGTAATAACCTGCTCTGCTTTACTCGCTCCAGCTCCAAAAACCAAACTACTCGCCAAAACACCTATTGCTAACATTTTTTTCATGGTTGACCCCTATCTTATTTATTTTAATCACAATAGATTATAAATTGTGATGGATATATTATATCATACAATCGTCAAAATTTAATTATCTTATAGGAAATTGACTATTCTTCCCTTACACTAGCCTTCGTTTCCATACACTGAGATTGTGCAAGAACTTTAATATTTCTTTACGTGGGAATGAATAAGAGAGTTTATTCTTTGAATTGAAGTATGCATTACCACGTACAACGTGGTAACGAGTTACACCGAATAATAAGTAGCACTCTTATGATGCACTACCAAAGCAGTAGTACTCTGCTCCGGATGAATCTGGAAAGTCTCAGAAAGTTCAATCCCAAAATCTTCAGGCTTCAACATATCAAATAGCTCACGGCTCTGCTCCAAGTCCGGACATGCTGGGTAACCGAATGAATATCTAGCACCCTGATAACGGTTCATACGTACATCACGTAAAGTATGTCCTTCATCTTCAGAAGCAATATTTAAATCCAAACGTATTTGCTTATGTACTACCTCAGCTAAAGCTTCGGCAAGTTCTACAGAAAGACCATGTACCATGTTATACTCAAGGTATTTACCTGCATCATAGAGCTCTTTTTCATACGCTGCGAACTTTGGTCCTGCACTTACACAGGTAAGGGCTATGACATCGTGTCTATCATGTCTATAAAAATCACTAAGTGCTCTGTGTGGTTTTCTTCCTTGTCTTGGGAAAGAGAACTTTGTTACAGCTCTACCGATCACTTTGTTTAAAGGTTCACGGTTGGCATTGGCATCTACATTCCACCCTTCACTTTCATCAAACAAGAACAACTCCTGGTCATCAGACCTACATGGGTAGTAACCGTAAATGATGGTTGGTTCAAACAATTTTTTATCTATGAACTCTTTTTTTAAACGTTCAAAAGTAGGATAGACTGTTTCATTTATGAGTTTTTTGTATGCATCTTTGTCCATACCTTTACTTTTGTAACCCCAGTGCATCTTGAAAACTGAACGTGTGTTGATCCACTCATAGATCATATCTATGTCAAGATCTTCTTTTTGGAGTACTCTTCGTCCCCAAAACGGTGGTGTCGGTATCTCTACAGAACGGTCTGGCATCTTAATCTCTTCAAAGGGAGGGATAACAACCTCTTTTTTAACCTTCTCTTCACGTTCTACCATGTCACCAGCCATACGAGTATCAAGCCCCACAGAGTTGTCTTCATTATATTTTTCAATCCTGCTCATAGCGATAACTCCATCAAAGGCATCACGACAGTAAAAAATGGGACCTTTATAGATAGGACGGCAGAAGTCATCTACAAATGAGCGTGTAAGTGCCGCACCACCAAGCAGTACAGGTATCTCCATACCCATCTCAGCCATAGCTTCAAGATTATCTTTCATCACGGCTGTTGATTTTACAAGTAACCCGCTCATACCTATGGCTTGTACATTATTCTCTTTATGTGCCTCAAGATACGTTTCAAGGTGTGTTTTTATACCGACATTAATGACTTTAAAACCATTGTTTGAAAGTATGATATCCACAAGGTTTTTACCTACATCATGCACATCACCTTTTACTGTACCAATGACAAGCGTTGTCTCTGTCTCTTTCTCCTGTTTGGTCAGGTACGGATTTAAGTAATCCACCGTCGTTTTCATCGTCTCTGCTGACTGAAGTACAAACGGTAGTTGCATTTGACCTGAACCAAAGAGTTCCCCTACCACTTTCATAGCATCTATGAGGATCTCATTTACAATTCTGTCAGCTTCTATCTCATGCCGTGCCTCTTCGACCAAGGGTATCATTCTCTCTTTATCGCCATCAAGTAGAAGTTTTGCTATCTTCTCCTCATTACTCATTGCTTCATACTCTTCATCGTTGCTGTCATCATCTATTACAGCATCAGAGAAGTGTTCTATGAACTTAAAGAGTGACTGGTCATCAGGTGCAAAAAGTAACTCTTCACACACCGCACGGTCTTCATTACTCATCTTAGCTAAAGGAACAATGTGTTTTACATTGATGATCACCGACGTCATACCAGCTTCTAAACAATGGTGTAAAAAGACTGAGTTCAAATAGCGTCTGGCATTGATAGCAAGACCAAAAGAGATGTTTGAAAGCCCAAGTGTTGAACCTACTTCAGGGTGTCTTATGTGTAGTTCACGTATGGCTTCAAGGGTTTGAATAGCTGCGTCACGATACTCTAAATCTCCAGAACCTACTGTAAATGTAAGCATATCAAAAATGAGATTTCGTGGGTCTATACCATGACGATTGACTGCCAAATCATAGATACGTTCTGCTTGTGCCAACTTAGTCTCAGTAGTCTTCGCCATACCCACTTCATCAATGGTCAAACATACCAATGCACAACCATACTTCTTAGCAAGTTTACAAATGGCATCTAGTTTCTCTTCACCATCTTCAAGGTTCACAGAGTTGATGATAGGCTTTCCACCGATACGCTTTAGCCCTTCTTCCATGGTATTTACGCGCGTAGCATCTGGCATGAGTGGGAGTGGTATCTTTTGGTTATAAAGCTCCATCACTGCTGCCATATCTACAGCACCATCACGCCCTGCAAACTCAACGTTCACGTCAAGACAATGCGCACCATCACGTACTTGTGCCTGTCCTACAGTCAATGTACCTTCGTAATCACTTGCGATGATGAGTTCTCTAAAGGCTTTAGAACCCGTAGAATTCGAACGCTCACCTATAAGAAGTGGCGCAGGCTCTTGGAAAAGTTCAGTTGTGTTAAAGAGTGAAGCTATACTTGGTACTATGCTACCTGTAGGTGCTTTTGGCTTAATAACCTCTACAGCTTTTTTAAGTGCCTGAATATGTTGTGGTGTTGTACCACAACATCCACCTAAGAAACTTACCCCATCAAAGGCTGTAAATTCAAGTTGCTTTTCAGTAAATTCATCCGGTCCCATCGGGTAATAAGTATACCCTCCACGGTTTTGAGGAAGCCCGGCATTTGCATGGACTGAGATAGGTATATCACAAAGTTCAGAGAGTGTCTTAAGATGCTTTTTGACTTGATCAGGCCCAGTACCACAATTGAAACCCAGAGATAAAATATCGAACGGTTCCAAGATAGTTACGATCGTTGTCGCATCCGTACCTATGAGCATAGAACCACTAAGCTCGATGGTTACTGAAACCATGATAGGAAGTTTTACATCACGTTCTTCATTGGCTGCTTCACAGGCATGCAGTGCTGCTTTTATCTGAAGGGGGTCTTGGCATGTCTCAAGTAAGAATACATCACAGCCACCATCAATGAGACCTAATGCACAAAGTTTATACCCCTCATACATCTCATCATAATGGATATGCCCCAAAGAGGGGAGTTTTGTCCCTGGCCCTATAGAACCCAGTACAAATCTTGGTGACACTTCCGTACCATACTCATCACATATCTCTTTAACAAGCTCTGCCCCTTTTTTTGAGAGTTCATATGCACGTTCACCCATCTGATACTCATCAAGTACCCATGGCATAGTCCCAAAAGTATTGGTCTTAATGAGGTCTGCCCCAGCCATAGCATAGCGTTTATGAATACGTTTGATAATATCGGGTGCTGAATGATTTAAGAGTTCATTACACCCTTCTTGATCTACACCTTTATCATCTATCCAAGCTTTACTTGGTACTTCAAGGTCTTGTATCTGTGTACCCATAGCACCATCTATGACAAGTATGCGTTCTTGTAAAAGTAATTTTATTGTTTCTGTGATAGACAAAGAATGCCCCTTCTATAGTAATATCGTATTGTAGCAAAGTTGCTATGAAAAACTCTGATTTATACTGAACTAATCGTAAGATTAATATCATTCCAAATATATATATTTATTTTACATACACATTACACAATATAACGTTATAATTAAGCATAAGATAGTTTTTTCATTATATGAAGGAGAGAGAGATGGGTCAAGTAATTAAAAATATTATCACTGGTAAATCGATCACAAAACCTGAGCCTGTAGACATTGAGATCCCATTTGATGGGGGAGTAATGATCACAGAGACAGATACTGCAGGTATCATCACTTATGCAAATCGTAAATTCAGAGAAATGACAGGCTATTCAAAAGAAGAACTCATTGGATCACCTCACAGCATTAATAGACATCCGGATATGCCAAAAGCTGCTTTTAAAGGAATGTGGGAAGTTATCAAAGGTGGAAATTATTGGGAAGGTCTTGTTAAAAATATGAATAATGAGGGGAAATATTATCTTGTTGAAGTTTGGATAAAACCAAAATTTGATGATGATAATAACATTGTAGGATATATTGCAGGTCGGAAGATCCCTGATACAGATAGAATGAATAGTGCTCTTGCACAATATAAAGAGATGGTAGCCGCTGAATAAAACAGCTACCTTTTTGCCTTAAAGGCTTTTTTTCGCTTCCTGTAGCGCAGCGATCACTGCATCTATATTCGCTTTAGGAATATGTACTTTCCAATCTGGCTCATCTGCATTAGCCTGAAGTGAAATACCTATACTCGCTACACTCTCGCTTTTTGGTCCATAAGGCTGTTCTACTGTTGTAATAGAAATTTTTCCATCTTTTGTACCACTCAAAGTTAGTTCATCAATTTTTGTTACTGTTCCACTCATAAGTTTTCCTTTATATTTCAATATACAAATAATTATATCATAAATAATTAACTATTTTTTACGTTTTATCAATCCAGCCATCTTTGCTTGCATGCGCAACCACATTTTATGATCTATAGCAGGGAAACCGGCATATGTTTTACCACCTTCAAGTGATTTGGTAACACCACCTTTCCCTGCTATAGTAGCAAAGGCACCTATTTCCAGGTGTCCTGCTGTTCCACTTTGCCCACCCATAACTACATTTCTACCTAAAGTAGTTGAACCAGCGAGTCCTACCTGCGCAGCACAAAGTGTATGTTCACCTACATCACAATTGTGTGCAATTTGTATAAGATTATCTAACTTTGTCCCTTTACGTATGTAGGTAGTACCAAACACGGCTCTATCTATAGTACAGTTAGCCCCTATCTCTACATCATCTTCCACCACGGCATTACCATTTTGGTAAATTTTCACATGCTCACCCATCTTAGTATGTGCAAAACCATAGCCATCACAACCGATCACTGTACCACTGTGTATAATACATTCTGCACCAATTTCAGTATGATGGTACAACGTCACATTTGGATGAAGCAAAGTCCCTGAACCAACAGTCACATTATCACCTACATAGCAGCCCGCCAGGATAGTCACATTATCACCAAGAGTGACATTTTCACCAAAGCGTACACGTTTGTCTATATCACACCCCTCACCCATCCCCGGATGCCCACCTTTGCTCTCCAGTTTATGTGCGAAGAACTTAGAAGCCAATGCTAATTTTAAGTAAGGCTCATCTGTGATAAGTGCCACGGTAGTAGAAGGCAGTAACTCTGCATACTTCTCTTCTATAAGTACTGCAGCAGCTTTTGTTTGAGGAAGTTGATCCAGGTATTTTTCTGAATTAAAAAAGCTGAGTTGTGTGTGTGTTGCTTCACTTAGGGTATGGATACCATCTATATCGATGTCATTACTTTGAAAATTTAAGCCGATATCTTTTGTAATTTGGGAGAGTTTGTATGTCATTTATATCCTTCATTTTATGTAGGGTGCGTTTGCTAACGCACTAAAGATATATTCTGATTGCAATGGTACGTTAGCAAACGCACCCTACGAATTATATTACAGAGAGTTTACCGCTCTATAGCCACAACACCACCACGAACAACCTCAATAGGATTATATCTCTGTGCTGCTTCTAAAAAGTGCTGTACACGTTTTGGCTCATCTGCAACCATACCAATAACCATATTTGGTCCTACGTTTGCTATACCACCATTATAAGCCATACAAAGTACCTGGATATCACTTAAACTCTCTTCAACAGGGAACTTCACAAGTACCATCTCTTTTTCAACCATCTCTTCATGTTCAATGACCTTATAGACAGGGATGAGCTTGTGAAGCTGTTTAGTAATTTGCTCCATCACTTTAGCATCACCCTTGGTAGCAATAGTGATATGTGACATATCACTCTCTGGGATAGGTGCTACAGTAAGAGATTCAATATTGTACCCACGACCGGCAAAAAGTGCAGTCACACGTGCAAGAACCGAACTTTCATTCATTACGATAACAGAAATAACTCTTCTTTCCTTTTTCATTATTTCTCCTCCTTCTGTGGCAACATCATATTAAAGAGTGCTCCGCCTGCTGGTACCATTGGAAGTACATCTTCAAAACGGTTTGTTTGTACATTCATAAAGCAAACCTTGTCTTGTTCGATGGCATCTTTAAGTGCCGCGTCAAACTCGGCTTTAGTCGTAACATCATACCCGATACCTCCACACGCTTCAGCCAATGCTTTAAAGTTTGGCTGAAAACTTAAATCAGTCTCAGAGTAACGCTTCTCATAAAAGAACGTTTGCCATTGTCTTACCATTCCTAAGAAATGGTTATTTAAAATAACATTGATGACTGGTATTTTATACTCAGCTGCAGTTACAAGTTCTTGCATGTTCATCAAGATAGAACCATCACCTGTGATGTTAATAACCGTCTTGTCAGGGAATGCTCTTTTAGCTCCAAGTGCTGCAGGGAAACCAAAGCCCATTGTACCAAGCCCACCAGAGTTTATCCATTGACGTGGTCTGTCAAATGGATAGTGCTGCGCTGCCCACATTTGGTGTTGTCCAACATCAGAAGTGATGATGGCATCTTCACCTACAAGCTCACCCAAACGCTCAATAGCCCACTGTGGCTTGATGACATCATCAGAGTCTACATAAGACTGAGGATGAAGTTCATCATAACGATTAAGTATCTCTCTCCATGCATGATAACGGTCTGTGTCTATGTCATCAATTTGCTCTAACATTTTTGTAACAACTTCTGTTACATCGCCTACGATAGGATAATCCACATCTACAAGTTTACCAATGTTCGCTGCATCAATATCTACATGGATGATATCTGCATATTTTGCAAACTCTGAGAGTTTACCTGTTACCCTGTCATCAAATCTGGCACCAAGTGAAATAACCAGATCCGTCTCAGACATCGCCATATTTGAAGAGTAGTTACCATGCATACCCAACATACCAAGAAGCAATGGATTTTTCGTACCCAATACCCCTCTTGCCATCAATGTTTCAACTGCAGGTATCTGTGTTTTTTCTGCTAACTCACGTACAAGATCAGAAGCATTGGAAAGTACAACTCCACCACCGATATAAAGTAAAGGTTTCTTTGCAGACTTGATCGCTTCAACCGCTTTCTCTATCTGTCTTTTATTCCCTTTGTAGGTTGGCTTATAACTAGGGATATCTACAGAGTCAGGATAGACAAACTCACCAATATCTACTGTGATGTCTTTAGGTACATCAACAAGCACCGGTCCTGGTCTACCGCTTCTTGCGATATAGAATGCTTCTTTCAAAATACGTGGAAGTTCTTCAAGCGTACGTACCAAAAAGTTATGCTTTGTACATGGTCTTGAAATACCCACTGCATCTATCTCTTGGAAACCATCTGTTCCGATAAGTGCCAAAGGTACCTGTCCGGAGATGACGACCATAGGGATAGAGTCCATATAAGCTGTTGCAAGTCCGGTAACAGCATTGGTAAATCCTGGCCCAGATGTGACCATAGCAACACCCACTTCACCTGTAGCTCTTGCATATCCATCTGCTGCATGAACAGAAGCTTGTTCATGACGGTTCAAGATATGCTCGAACCCTTCTTGTTTGTAAATTTCATCATAAACGTGCATGATAGCGCCGCCAGGGTAACCAAATACGGTCTTAACACCCTCAGCGATAATCGCTTCACATACCATTTGTGCACCACTCATCTGCATGGGTTACACTCCATAATTTTTTCTGATTATAGCTAAATATTATTAGAAGTGACACTCAATGAAAGTTAAATCAGATAAAATTACTCTTTTTTCTTGATTAAAATCATGAAAAAGTAACACTTCTTTGACTATACTATTTCTATGAATTTGGATTTTACACAAGCGATAGAAATTGCAAAAAATATTTACTGGGTCGGTATGTATCTCGAAAATGACCCTTTTCAGTGTCACCCCTACTTCATAGAAAACGGCAACGAGTCTATTTTGGTCGACCCGGGTTCAATGCTGGAATTTGATGCTGTAGTAAAAAAGATAAATGCTATCTCTTCTATGTCTGCTGTAAAATATATCATTCTACATCATCAGGATCCTGATCTGGCTGCATCCGTACCTGAGATGGAGAAACTGATAGATCGTGACGATCTACAGATCATCACCCATAGCCGTATGGTACCTCTTGTGAAACACTATATGATCAAATCTGACTATTATGAGATAGATAAACATCAGTATAAACTTGATAGTAACGGCTTGCATTTGAAGTTTTTAACCACACCATATTGTCATTCTCCCGGGGCGTTTGTAACGTATGAACCTTCGACAAAAACACTCTTCTCCGGTGATATATTTGGTGGCATTGAAGAGTCTTGGGAATTTTATGCGGGGGATAACTATTTTGAAAAAGCAAAGCAGTTTCATGCAGAATATATGCCAAGTAGAGATATCTTCAACTATGCCCTGTCAAAAATAGAGACTTTGGATATAAACCTCATCGCACCCCAACATGGTTCTATCATTGAGAAAGAGAGAATTACTCCACTTATCACACAGATGAAAGCACTGGAGTGTGGTCTTTATATAGAAGAGGGATATCGTAATGAACTCATCGATACTATCGAAGCACTGAAAGAGAAAGACCTTGCTCTTCTGGCATCACTGAGTGAACTCAAAGAGAAAGAGGAACTTCTTTTTCAAAAAGCCAAGATGGCAGACATGGGGGAGATGATAGGAAACATTGCCCATCAGTGGCGTCAACCTTTAGCAGTGAACAATACACTCATCTCTATCTTAAAAGAGAAAAATGAAAGAGAAACCCTGCAGGCAGATGAACTTTCCCAGAAGTTAAAAGAGATGGAAAACAGTATCCAATACATGTCACGTACTATAGATGATTTTATGCATTTTTACCATCCCAATAAAGAAAAAATAACTTTTTCCGTCTCCCGCGTTATTGAGCATGCATTAGAGATCACCCATCCGATGCTCAATAAGGCAAATATTGAGATCCGTTTCAAAAGTAGCGATGGGTTTTATGTGCATGGTTATATGAATGAGTACATGCAGGTCCTTATCTCCATTTTAACCAATGCAAAAGATACCTTATTGTACAAAGAAGTAAAAGATGCATATATCCAAATAGATCTACATGAGAAGGATAATAATATTGTGCTGAAGATCAGTGATAATGCAGGAGGGATAAATGAAGAGCATATGCATCGTATTTTTGACCCTTATTTCACAACCAAGCATAAATCTATGGGAACGGGGTTAGGTCTTTACATCTCTAAAATGATCATTGAAAAAAATATGAATGGGATATTAAGTGTGGAAAACTCTAAAGAGGGTGCCACATTTAGTATAACGATGGAGAAAGCAAATGAGTAATGCAAAAATAAGTGATATATCTATCTTGATCGCAGAAGATGAGACGCAACTTTTAAACTCTATGGTAGAGTATTTAGAACTCTTTTTTGAAAAGGTATATACAGCAGAAGATGGCTTATCAGCCTATGAGATCTATGAAAAGCAGAAGCCTGATATTATCATCGCAGATATTCATATGCCTCGTCTTGATGGTCTCTCTATGATAGAGAAGATCCGCAAAAAAGACTTAAAAACAAAAATCATCATCACTACAGCACACTCTGAAAAAGAGAAACTGATGCAAGCCATAGAGTTACAGTTGGTAAAATATCTGATAAAACCTGTCCAAAGCGACAAACTCAAAGAACTTCTTCTCTCTCTTGTTGATGAACTAAGACAAAAGAAAAACCGGGTCTATCTCAAAGACTCATATTATTGGGATAAAACAAAGAAAAGACTGTTTCATGATGAAGATGAGATTGCACTAAAACCAAAAGAACAAAAAGTACTTGAACTTCTCTGTTCCCATACCAACCAAAGTATTTCAGCTATTGATATCTATAATTATCTTTACCAAGATCAACCGGAACGAGATTTTTCTTCAGATGCTATCACTTCTCTCATGAAGCGTATCCGCCAGAAACTTCCAAAAGAGACCATAAAAAGCAGTTATGGTGTAGGTTATATTTTACAAACAAAATAAAAATCAAAGAATTTTATATTTTGACAAACTTTGACAAACTTTTTGTCTATACTTCTCTTCAAGAGGTGAAAAGGAAGTACATATCCCCTTGTAATGTACTTAGGGAAGACACCTCTAAATTACTACGCTAACTAAAGGGTACTTTCCTGTTACCCATGAATTATAGGCAATTTCTGTATGTCTTACTTCTTTTTTAAGCTGGTTAGTGTAGCGATGAACAAGCCTCTATAGCAACACCCTCACGCAATCCATCATCGATCACTACACATGTATCAAATTCCAACATAGAATACAGTTGTTTAAATATGAGTATTCCCGCAGCTATGAGGTCTGAACGTCCTGTTCCCACTGCTACTTCCCTCTCTTCAAAAGGCAAAGAGAGTAACTTTTTTAAGTAAAAATCCAACTCTTTCATTTCCAAAGAAGTACCATTGATCTTCTTTGCATCATACGTAGCATACGTTTGTCCCAGTTTCATAGCAGCAACTGTAGTGGGTGTCCCTGCTGTAGCCACAAACGAATTCACTTTTCCTTTGCTGCCATACATTTCAGCACAAAACATTTGCATCTCTAACATCTCTCCAGGAAGTGCTTTTTGAATACTGTCAAGTGTTTCATAACTCTGGGCAATAGTCACTATGCCTACAGGGAAACTTTTGGATATGACTTCATTTTCATAATGAAATATAAGTTCTGTTGAGCCTCCACCTATGTCAATAAGAATAAAAGAGTCTGAAGCATATTGTAATTTTACAAGTCTGTGTTTGACAGCTAACAGTGTGAGTCTTGCCTCTTCATCTCCTGAAATAATCTCAAATACTACACCTGTCTCTTTTTTGATCTGCAAGAGTATTTCATCACTGTTTTTTGCGCTGCGTACAGCTTCTGTAGTAACCGCTTTAAGTGTGTCAGAAGTAAAATCAATCTTCTCTTTGGCTTCTTTAATGGCTGAGATGACCCTGGCAGTGGCTTCATCATTTATCAAACCAGACTGTGCCAAACCATCTGCAGTTTTTACTATTTTTTCATACTCATTTGTGATCTTCATACTTTTACAGTCAATTTGTACTACACGTAAAGTATTTGAACCTAAATCAATAGCTATCATTTTTTACTGCTCCCTGCTACCTACTACTTTCTATCTGATCAGTGCTCTTCTTTAAAAGAAAACCCACCCTCTTTCAGTTTCTCTCTTATTTGAACCTGATGCTCCACACCTTTAGTCTCCAATGCCACCGTAACATGCGCATCACCAAACTCCAGATCTGTAGACGTTCTGTCATAACCGATCTGTACAATGTTGGCTCCTACATCTGTAAGTATTTTCGTAAATGACTGCAAGGCACCTGGTTTATCTATAAGTGTGACTAAAAGTTTCATCTTACGTGCAGACTTCATGAGACCTTTTTCAATAATAAGCGAGAGCATCGTTACATCGATATTCCCACCACTCAATACAATAGCTACTTTTGAACCTTTAGGCAGATCTATTTTCCCATGTATAAGAGCAGCTACACCTACAGCACCAGCACCTTCAACTAAAACTTTTTGTCTTTCCAACAAGAAAAGTATCGCAGAAGCTATTTCATCTTCACACACACTTTCAAAGACATCTACATTTTTTAAAATATACTCCAAAGTAATAGATGATGTATCACGCACGGCAATACCATCTGCTATGGTTCTTACACTCAAAGTATCAAGTGCCCTCTTCGCCTCAAAAGAGTTTTTCATCGCCGGAGCGCCCTGGGCTGAGACAGCTATGATCTTTGTTTGAGGATGTGTTGCTTTGCTGGCCACTGATATACCGGATATAAGTCCACCTCCACCAACCGGAACCACTATTGCATCAAGATCCTCTACTTCTTCAAACATTTCAATGGCCACTGTACCTTGTCCGGACATAACCTCTTCATCTGTAAAAGGGTGTACAAAGTTATAGTTATTTTCTTTTGCAAATGTTACAGCATATGCATAGGCTTCATCATAATTTCCACCATGAAGTATGACTGTTGCACCAAACTCTTTTACGCCAAGCACTTTGGTCAAAGGTGTAGACTCCGGCATCACAATAGTTGCTTCCAAACCAAAATATTTTGCTGAAAAAGCCACCCCTTGTGCATGATTCCCGGCAGAGGCAGCAACCACACCACCCTTGTTTCCACTCTCAACCAAAGAGGCTATTTTATTAAAAGCACCTCTGAGTTTAAACGCCCCTGTACGCTGAAGATTCTCTTTTTTAAGATAGACTTCATAGCCACTCATCTGGCTCAAAATCGGTGCATAAGAAAATGGTGTACGATGCACTACACCCGATACTCTTTCATAAGCTTTTTTTATACTGTTTAAGTCTAACATTATCTTTCCTAGGTAATAATAGAACCCTCTGAATAACCTTAGGCATTCATAACATTTTTAGCTTTTTCTTAGGCTAGGCACTCACTCACAGAACTAGCCGTAGCTAATTCAAGAGTTAGAAACAACGCATAAGGGAAAGCTAGAGATGCCCACAGGGTGTGCTTTGCAAACGCAATCTTTTGCAAAGCTCATTATGAATGCCTAAGGTTATTCAGAGGGTTCTGAGCGAAAGTATATCAAAATTAAGGATAAAGCATGGAATGTGAAATGCCATTAGTGAATAGTAACCCTGCAGAGATGAAAGAAATTTTTGAGAGCGTGAAGACTATCGCGATACTCGGTCTCTCTCCTAATGAGAGTAAAGCAAGCAACATGGTTGCAAAATATCTTCAAAATGCCGGCTACAAGATCGTGCCTGTCTATCCTAAAGAAGATGAGATACTAGGTGAAAAAGTGTATCGTTCACTCGCAGAGATCCCATTTGAGATCGATATGGTTGATATCTTTAGAAAACCAAATGCATTTGATGCTGTAGCAGATGCATGTATAGCAAGAGGAGATGTCAAAGTCTTTTGGGGACAATTGGGCCTGGTAAACAATGCTGCAGCACAAAAAGCCAAAGATGCAGGTATGAAAGTTGTACAGAATTACTGTACTAAGCTTGAACATAAAGCACTAATAAACTAAGTCTCTATTAGCACGCGTACTAAATACTACTTTCTTTTCAAAAAGACTCCACTCTCCACATGCTCAGTATGTGGAAACTGGTCATACATCGCAGCTTCCACTACATCATGGGTATTTATCAGTGTTTCTAAGTCCCGTGCCAGTGTTTCCGGGTTACAGGAGATGTAGATGATGTTTTCTATGTTTGAGATGAGTTCTATGGTTCCAACATCCAGTCCTGCACGCGGAGGATCGACCAATACTGTAGAAAAATTATAAGATTTTAAGTCTATCTCTTTGAGTCTGTTAAAAACTCTCTTTTCGTTTAGTGCTTCAGTCATCTCTTCAGATGCCAATCTCGCAAAAGTGATGTTCTCTACACCATTGAGTTTACAGTTTTCAAGTGCAGCATGGATAGAACGCTTGCTTATCTCCGTAGCTAAGACTTTATCGAAATAGTGAGAAAGTGGTAAGGTGAAATTTCCCAATCCACAGTAACTCTCTAAGAAATCTCCATATCCTACTTTTTTGGCCTGTTTGATCGCCCACTCTATCATCTTTACATTCACTGCAGGATTAGGCTGTGTAAAGCTACTCTCATACTGTACATAGGTAAAAGTTTTACCATCAATATTAAGCTTTTCAGTCACAAATTCATCTGAGAGAATGACCTTTTGTTTACGACTTCGTCCCATTATCTTGCAGTTCAATTCATCTTCAAGCACCTTTGCCTCAGCAGACCAAACATCATCTAGTTTTCTATGATACAGCATCGTGATAAGACATTCATCTGTTGTAGTCGCTAAAAACTCCACTGCAAAAAGACACCGTTTTAGTACTTCTGTTGAAGCATTGATTTTTTCCAATAACTTCCACATACGTTTTTCTATAGGTTCTATGACTTTGGGGCACTCCTCTATATTAATGGCACCATTCTTTTCTATATTTCCCATAGCATAATCACACCTGTCACCCTCATGCCAGATACGAAACTCTGATCTTGCGCGGTAATGGTCTGAAGGAGAATCAAACACTTCTAATTTGTCACTATAAAAAGGAAACAAAAGCCCACTTACTCTCTCTTCTTTACGCTTTAACTGTTCTGCATAACTTATCTTATAAAGCCCACAAGAACCACAACTTCCAAAATGTTTACATGTCAAATCTATGCCTTTAATTACAATTAGGTATAATCGCAATACTATAATATTTCGTATTTTATCTAAAAGGTTTAAAAAATGTCTATAAGTGTCGTGATACTTGCAGCAGGTCAAGGTACAAGAATGAAGTCAACCACCCCTAAGGTACTTCATGAAATCTCTGGGAAGTCTATGTTGTTTCATGCCATTGATGCAGCTAAAAATGTCTCTGATGATATTACAGTAGTACTATATCATCAGGCTGAACGTATTCAAAAAGAGATAACAGAAGCGTATGAAGGTATCCGTTTTCATATGCAAGATGCCCTGCAATTCCCAGGTACTGGTGGCGCTATGAAAGGTGTCGAGGTGAAACACACTAAGGCACTTATACTCAATGGTGATATGCCTCTTGTAACTACGGACTCTTTACTTGCTCTTATGGATGGTGATGCAGACATCAATATGTCAGTCATCAAACTAGACAATCCAAGCGGTTATGGACGTGTAGTAATCACCGAAGGTAAAGTACATGAAATAGTGGAAGAGAAAGACTGCATCCCTGCACAAAAAGAGATAAAAACAGTCAATGCAGGTGTCTATTGTGTTAAAAAAGAGTCACTCGATAGTTATATTCCTGCGCTCAATAATAATAATGCCCAAGAGGAGTACTACCTGACTGACATTGTGAAGATGGCTGTAGATGAAGGTAAAACTGTACATCCTGTCATTGTACAGGAAGAAGAGTTTAAAGGGGTGAACTCCAAACTTGACCTTGCACATGCTGAAGAGATCATGCAGAGACGTATCAAAACTGAGTGGATGAAAGCAGGTGTCAGTATGCGTTTGCCTGAGACCATCTACATTGACTCCAGAGCTACTTTTGAAGGCGAATGTATACTGGAAAATGGTGTAAGTATTCAAGGAAGCTGTCACATCATTTCTTCACACATCAAAACACACACCATCATAGAAGATTCACACATAGAAAATTCTGATGTAGGACCGATAGGGCGCATAAGACCACAAAGTAGACTTATAGATTCACACGTCGGCAATTTTGTAGAAGTGAAAAAATCTACACTCATAGGTGTTAAGGCCGGTCACTTAGCATACATTGGTGATGCAAGTATAGATGAAGGGACAAATCTTGGTGCAGGTGTGATCACGTGTAACTATGATGGGAAAAATAAATACAAAACTGTTATCGGTAAAAATGTCTTTGTCGGGTCTGATACTCAAATTGTTGCTCCTGTGACAATAGCAGACGATGTCCTCATCGCCGCGGGTACAACGGTCAATAAAGATGTAGAAAAAGGTAATCTGGTTATCTCCAGAACACAGATGAAGACCGTGAAAAACTTCTTTTATAAATTTTTCGGAGAGAAATAATATGCAGGTCAATTTAAGTGGAAAATCTGTTTTACTTGGCGTTACAGGCAGTATCTCTGCATACAAAGCATGTGACCTTGCCAGACTTTTTGTAAAAGCAGGTGCCCAAGTACATGTAGTCATGACACCCAGTGCAGAACGTTTTGTCTCCGCACTGACCTTTGAAGCGCTGACAAGAAACCCTGTGCTGACAGAAAGCTCTGAGAGTTGGAGTTCTGAACTCAACCACATTGAGGTAGGAAAAAAATGTGATGTATTTATCGTTGCTCCTGCTACTGCAAACACACTCAACAAACTGAGTAAAGGATTAGCAGACAATATCTTAACGCAAACTGCCCTTGCTTATGCAGGGCCTATGCTTGTGGCTCCCGCAGCAAATACGCAAATGCTTAAAAATCACTATACAGTAGGCAGTCTTAAAATGCTTGGGGTAAACGACTATACGATCATAGAACCGCAAGAGAAAGTACTTGCTTGCGGTGATGTAGGGTCTGGCGCGTTAGCTGAGCCTTCAGAGATCTTTTTTGAAACAGCCAAAACTCTTTTAAAAGAAGACTTTTGGGAAGATAGACGTATCGTTGTTACAGGGGGCGGCACAAGAGAAAAGATAGATGAAGTACGTTACCTCTCTAACTTCTCTTCAGGAAAAATGGCAAAATCTCTTTGTCTCTCTCTTTACCTCAAAGGTGCTGATGTCTGTTATATTACTACTATGGGGAATGAAGGGTTACCACAAAGCATTTATACCATCGACATTGAAGATACACAAGAACTTTTAGAGTATACACAGGATGCTATCCGCGTAGCTAAAAAGGGGAAGATGAGTAAACCTTCTATGAACAGCACTGACAGACATCTCATACAAAAAGAGCCTTATCTCTTTATGGTAGCAGCTGTATCTGACTTTACGCCTAAGTTTCCACAAGAGGGTAAACTCAAAAAAAGTATGCTGGGTGAAGCATGGAACCTCGAGTTAAAACAGACCGAAGACATACTTGCTTCTCTGGATAAAATGGATATCAAAACCGTTGCATTTAAAGCTGAGATGGATGGTGAGCAGGGTTTAGAACATGCTCAAGCACTTCTTGAAGAAAAACATGTAGATGCAGTCTGTTACAACCTATTGAACAACAGTGAAAGTTTCGGCACTTCTGATAATGAGATCACTTTTATCACCAAAGGGAAGCAAACACCACTGGGCAGAGCAGATAAACTGACTCTCTCTGACAAAATACTTACTGAAGCAAAGGCACTTCTTCATGAGTGATACCTCTCTTAAACATCTTGCCATTATAATGGACGGCAATGGCAGATGGGCAAAAGAACGTGGATTAAAACGTACCAAAGGTCATGAAAAAGGTGCTGAGACAATACGTGACATTACAACTTATTGTGCCAATCACCCTACCATAGAGACGGTGACTTTTTACGCTTTCAGTACAGAAAATTGGAAACGTCCTAAGCTGGAAGTAGAATTTCTGATGAAATTACTTGACAGATATCTTAAAAATGAACTTTCTACCTACCAAGAACAGAAAGTTCGATTTAAAGCCATTGGCAATATAGGTGCATTGTCCAAACCTTTGCAAAAACGTATTGCTCAGACAGAAGAACTCACGAAAACAAACACTAAACTCATACAGGTGCTTGCCCTGAATTATGGTGCTCGCGCAGAGATCACAACTGCGGTGAACCAACTTATAGCAGAGGGTAAAAAAAGTGTTGCAGAAGAAGATATCTCTTCAGCACTTCAAACACCTTATGCTGATATAGATCTACTCATACGTACCAGTGGAGAAGAGCGTCTTTCCAACTTTCTTCTATGGCAACTGAGTTACTCTGAATTCCACTTCACTCCTACACTTTGGCCTGACTTTACAGCCAGTGAGTTAGATGACATCATAAAAGACTTTAAACAACGTAGCAGACGCTTTGGAGGTGCATAATGCCAGAAACCATCTTAATAGAAATAGCTCTCATAATATTTATCTTTGGGACAATGATAGGCTCTTTTTTAAATGTGGTGATCTACCGCATACCGAAAGATGAAAGCATTGTCTTCCCTGCATCAAAGTGTCAAAGCTGTCAAACCAGTCTTAAGTGGTACCATAACATTCCTATCTTTTCCTGGGTTTTCCTAGGTGGTAAATGTGCTTTTTGTAAAGAGAAAATATCGGCGCAATATCCTATCGTTGAATTTCTTACAGGTGTTATCTTTGTATCCCTCTACTTTAAGTTAGATCTAGTCTGGTATCTTCCTTTTGTCGCAGCTTCTTTTGCTGCATTACTTGCCTTGATCATGATAGATTTCAAATATATGGCGGTACCAGACAATGTAAACTTTGCTGCACTCATTTTTGCTCTGGTCCAGCCAGAGTTTTTAAACGGACTGATATATGCAGCTATCGCAGCAGGGGGGCTTTACCTTATAGGTTTACTCTCTTCTTTTCTTGCCAGAAAACAGGCTATGGGTGGAGCAGATGTTATTGTTGCAGGAACAATGGGTGCTCTACTGGGTTTTCCTAACTTTTTTGTAGCAATTTTTCTCTCTGCTATCTTAGCTATGATTCCTGCACTCATCTGGAGAGATAAAGGTGTACCCTTTGTACCTTTTTTGGCCTTAGCCACATTTATAGTTTATCTTTATAATGCAGAGGCTGCACAACTATTGGAGTTTATTATCTATGGTTAACGTAAAAGGGTACATTTCGTCAAATTTCACCAAAGCATTTTTGACTATATTTCTACCCTTTTTTCTTATCATTTCACTTGTATATCTTGTTAAGATAGCTTCACTTACGGCACAGATACAAATAACATTTGCTGAACTGCTCACACTTTATTCTTACTCTGTACCAGATATTATGTTTTATACCTTACCGCTCTCATTTGTTGCAGCTTTGGCCAACGTTCTTATGAAACTTTCACAGGACAATGAGCTTATTGCACTCTATGCATTAGGACTTAAAGCGAACAAAGTACTTAGAAGCCTACTCTTGCTTGGTCTACTCTTTTCCCTACTGCTGACATCTATCTCTTTTTTAGCTATGCCACTCAGCAAACAGTTTTATAAATCATTTAAAGCATCTAAAAGATCAGAAGCCAAACTCAATATTGTAGCCGGAAAACTAGGTCAAAAGTTTGGGAACTATTATATCTATGTAAAAGAGAAAGAGAATGATATTTTTCATGATATTGTTATCTACAATCGTACCAACAAAAATGAAGAGCAGTTTTTCTCATCACAAAAAGGAAAACTCAATAAGAAAAATGGCAGCACCTCTCTTTTACTCAATGATGGTTACGGTTATACCTACTCAGAGATCAAGCTCCAACAAGCCAAATACAAAACCCTTGAAGTCTATGATACCAGCAGGAAGCAAAATTTCCATTTTGAAACTATTGTCACATACTGGAGTAAAGCAAAAGACGATCCAAAAAGGATGCGTAGAATTCTCTTCTTTATTTTCCTGAGTCTCATACCTTTGCTTTCAGTCTATCTTGTGGCATCTTTTACCATGATCAATCCCCGATATCAAACAAACCGTTCATTTATTGTGATCTTTGCTACAACATTACTATTCTATATGCTGGCATCCACTTTACAAAAGTGGGGAAATTATGCGATCTTGCTTTTTTTCATACTCGCAGTTTTTCTCTTAGGTAAATGGCTCTTTGCAAAACGAGTAGCAAGATACTTCTAATGGAAAATTTTTAATGGATATTTATCTATGCGTGTAAAAGCAGTCATTGCCTATGATGGAAGTGTATATCAAGGTTTTCAAAAACAAACCACTACAGATACAACAGTCACAAATGATATAGAGAAAGCTTTACGCTCTTTGCAGATAGACTCATCTATTATAGGAAGTGGACGTACAGATGCCGGTGTACATGCAACTGGACAAGTGATACATTTTGATCTACCGGAATTTTGGTCTGACCTTGACAAACTAAAACTGAATCTCAATAGAAAACTAACCCAGATACAATTCAAACATATCTCTAGTGTTTCTAATGATTTTCATGCACGTTTCTCCGCGAAAAAAAGACTTTATCGCTATGTATTCAAAATACAAAACCCTTCCGTATTTGAACAGAAGTACATCTCATACTATCCAGAGTTTGATGCAACTCTACTTACACAGGCTTTGGAACTCTTTGTAGGAGAACATGACTTTGATCATTTTCATAAAACAGGTACTGTTACCCATACGACCGTAAGAGAAATCTATAAAACTAACTACATACAACGAAACAACTATCATTATATCTATTTTCAGGCCAATGGTTTTTTACGGTCACAGGTAAGGATGATGGTAGAAGCTGCAATGCAGTGCGCTAGAGGCGATATGACCGTAAAACAACTCAAAGAGCAAATAGAGTGTCAAGAAAAGCATACTACAAGGCTTGCTCCTCCTGAGGGACTTTATCTGGCTAAGATCAACTATTAATCGTTTTTCAACCTCATTCTAATATCCTCAATATTCGCTTTTTCTTCTAAAGTATCACAACAAAAATCATCTTGCTCTGATAAGCTATGTATTAATGCAAAAGGTTTAGCTCCATTATCTTCAATAAGATCAACGATCATACATTTCATGTTTACAAACGGTTCCGCCTCATAGATAACAAATGTATACTCTGTATCGTCAAGTCTATCTAAAAACTCATGATCATCAGTAACAATATCCATATTATATTCTAGGTTTTTCAATATGCTTCCATAGAGATTTGCAATTAATGACATGGAGTGATAGACTAAAACATCAGATTTCCTTTTTGGCTTAACAACTTTTTCAACTTCTACTGCTGCTATTACCTCTTCTTCACTCTCTGAAATTTCGGCAACATTATCACTACTCTGCAGATCTACATTTTCATTTTGTATGTTTTCATCTATTTGTTGTATGCTCTCCCATGTATCTAAAGTGTCATCATAAGCCTCTTCATCAATACTTGCTTCACTCTTAGTAACATTGTCTTTCTTCTCTTCTATCTCTGTTTTCTCTATAACATTTTCTATAGGTTCTTCTTTATTTCCAACAATCTTATGAGGAAAATACTCATGGATTAAAAATCTTAATTGCTCTAATTCAATAGGTTTAGAAATATAATTATCCATACCTTCATTTATGTATTTTTCTCTGTCACCTTCTAAGGCATTTGCTGTTACAGCAACAATAGGGACATGATGTTTACGATGTTTTTCTTCAAATTCCAAAATCTTCTTGGTTGCTGCAATACCACCCATCACAGGCATTTGAATATCCATAAATATAATATCATACTCATTTCCTTGACGAAGTTCTAAAGCTTCTTCTCCATTATTAGCAAGTGTAACATCCAATCCAAGCCCATTTAATACATTTTGAATTAATTTTTGATTGATAGCATTATCTTCTGCTACCAAAGCATGTATATTTTCAAATCTCTCATTACTTTTATTCAATTCAACTTGAGGAGTTTTACTTTTATCTGTATCTTCATTTACAATCTCAAGAGATTTTAGTGCTTTAGTAAGGTTGATAGGCTTATAAAAAACTCTATCAATTTTATCTTCCAGCCCTTCTATATTTTCTTTTAGGTCACCTGTTGTTACAACTACAATTTTTGTATCAAGATTCAGATATTCTTCAAGTTCATTTGCTCTTTTGCAATATCTATGATTGATAAATAAAATATCTGGTAAAGAAGATTTTCTCAAACTGAGTAATTCATTTCCTGTATAAACAGTAAACTCTGCACCAGTATATTCAACATACACCTTAAGGTTTTCATTCATCGCTCGCTCAATACTCTTATCTGGAACCATATAGCCCACATGAATGCCGCTCATATTTGCTTTCTCTCTTGCCAAACTCTGTTCTGCTTTATTCAGGTTTAATGTAAAGAAGAAAGTTGAGCCTTTATCCTCTTCACTCTCTATATCCAGTTTACCACCCATAAATGAGACGAGTTTTTCAGAAATAGCCAATCCTAATCCTGTTCCTCCAAACTTTCTACTTGTACTGACATCAGCCTGAGAAAATGCATCAAATATTGTAGCTTTTTGCTCCTCTGAAATACCAATACCACTATCTTTAACAGCAAATTTAAGCGTAATATCTTGATCTGTTTCGGCAAGCTTTTCTATAGAAACATCTACATTACCTGTTATACTCGTAAATTTAATAGCATTACTGATAAGGTTCACAAGGATTTGAGATATTTTAGTAGGATCACCCATAAGTGTAGAAGGGAGATCCGGCTCAATATACACACCAAGCTCAATATCTTTTTCAGCTGCTCTTGCAGCATAAGTCTCAATAGCTGACTCAAACTTCTCAACAGGATCAAATGGAATACTTTCCAATTCGATCTTATCTGCTTTTATTTTAGAAAGATCAAGTATATCATTTACAATGGTCAACAGGTTATCAGAGCTATGTTCAATCACCGTAATAAACTCTTCTTGTTCTGCAGTAACATCTGTCGATTTAAGCAATTGTGTAAAACCGACGATACCATTTAGAGGTGTTCGAATTTCATGAGACATATTTGCAAGAAAAAGATCTTTTGCTTGATTTGCTTCTTTAATGGTTTCAGTCAGGAATTTATATATCTGATTTATTTCTCTATTGTCAATCAAGATCTTCAACTCTTTTTGCTGTTCCAAGTTAAGTACTGCCTCAATATCTTTTAACGTATCTTCAAACAGTTGTTTATCTTTGTTAATATTGGAATAGATCACAAACAAAACAAGAAGAAGGAGTAAAGTAAAGAGAACACCCATTCCATATTCTGTCATGATCTCTTTACTTTGGGAAACTTTATCTTCTGTATGTTTATTCATAGTTGATTTAAGTACACTCTGTGCCAAGGCAATATAGTTCATCTTTTTTTCAACCTGAGTAAACCATTCATTGGTTGCAACAGAGTATTCTCCTGTCTGTGCCCCATAAAGAATTTGTACACGCTCATTAGAACCGATCTTACTAAACTCTTCTGGGGTAAGCAATGCATTGAGTTTTGAAACAATAGCTCTATTTTGTAAGGCATTAAACTCCGGAAGTGTATCATTCACTAAAAGAGCATCCCAGAATACCAGGTCTTCATTAGTCATTTTCCTTGAACCGCTTAGGACAAAGAATATCCCCGTATTTTCCAACTCAATATTCTCTTTAAGTTCCGTAAAACTTGTATACGTTGACAAATAACTTTTCATATCCATAGATGCATCTTGTGCTGATACTATTTTCATAGCCCCCACAAGCGATTTGAAAATTTTATCGTGATAAACTTCAAAGAAAACATTCTTATAGTCTGAACTCAAAGTATCTACTTTTGTTCTTGCATGCTTTAAATTCTCCGAAACAGCATTTAGCCTTTTACTGTATGTTTTAAATTTTTTATTAGCATTCATATAAGTATTTAATTCAATAATAGCACTATCAACAGCAACTCTTGCTTCTTTTACTTTATCAAATCCTATCTTGCCTTCTGTTCCCATATAGATAGCACTGTAAAGTCTCTCTTGTGCTATCGTATCAAGAACATTATCCATCTCTTCAATAAAATATGTACTTTGTGTACTGTTTCGTGTAGATTCATACTCAGTATAAGATGTATAAGTATAATAGGAGAAGAATGCCAATACAGCCATAACCACAACGATAAGAAGGTTAAAGATATTTTTATTATTTATAATTTTCATTTTCAATCCTTCTTATTGGTTTTTACTGTGATGAAGTGCTATCTGGACAACAACATCTTCCATATAGTCAACTGAAGTAAACATAAGTTTAGGGATAAACAGAGTTTCTGACTGATCAAAAAAGCTCTTGTTTGCCTTCCATGACTCATTCATTTTTACCTGTGCCTTCTGGAATTCAGCAGGATATGTGTAATTATTTATCTGCGCGATGTTTTCTTCTAATTTAGTTATTGACTCCTGCATCTGCTCTTTATTTGTAGGATTGCTAAATCCTACATGAAGAGCCATATAGTACTTGGTAACTCTTTCCAGAAGATATTCCATCTCTTTTGTCACCATCAGCATTTTTTCTTCATCAGAAAAATCATACTTGTGTGCATTCGCTATAGAGTCAGCTCCTTCAAGAAGCGTTTCACTGTAATCAAGCATCAGTGCTGCTCTTTCTTTATCCGCTTTTTCATTGAATATCTGCTCTATCTGGTCTTTACTGTACGCAAGAAATTCAAGGATATCTTTTGTATCAGTATCTTTTGTCGTCGTTGCGATAATCCTAAAATTGTCATTTAACTTATCTAGTGCTCTCTCTAGACCCCGCTTTACTTCCACTTTATTTTGATTCTTGTAGAAGAAAAGATAATCTTTAACCATCTTTTGACTAAGGTATCTAATATTCTCAGAAGCCTCTATAACCTTAATATCCCCTCTGGTTGCAGCAATGACCTTTTTTACTTCTTCTTTAGACATTGCAAACTCAATTTTCTCTGCTGTAAGCAATGTTGTATTCACTTCTTTCTTATCAACCTTAGCTTCAGCAAAGAGTCCTACTCCCACTACAAGAAAAAATACATAAAATATCTTCTTCATCATTTCCCCTTATTTATATAGCTCCACATAAAGCCCTGTGATCTGATTCATCTTTTTAGTAATATTGTCCGTAGTATTGAAAACAATTAATGGTAATCCACCCTTTTCAATATTAAGATAGAATTTGTATACGATTTTCCAAAGTCTGTCTATTTCATTGAGTTTTCTGTTGATCTCCGGTGTATTTGCTGCGTTCACCATAAGTACTGCATGAGATTCACTAAACGTTGCTACTGCTGCTTTCATCTGGTCAATTGTATTCTTATCTTTAATCCCAGCTTGGTATGCAATATAATATTTGGCAATACGTTGTGCAAGCATACGCTGCTTACCAGCTTGTCCTACGATTTTAGACTCTTGTATCTTAACCGTCTCTTTTAATGAATCAACTACATATTGACTACCTTCCAGCATAGACTCACTTAAATCTATAACCAATTGAGCATTGTCAAGTGTAAACTCTTCATTTGCTGTTGATTCAAAGTCTTCCGTACTCATCTCAACAAAAGCAAGAAGATTTTTAATATCAGGATCATTAATAGACTTAACAAGTACTTTATGAGACTCGATAAGCTCAGCAAGAGAACTTTTAAGCTGCTTATTCGCCTTGGCAGGTGCGATCTTTTTACCGGCATAAAGATAATCTTTAGCAATACGTTGAGAAAGCATTCTTTGTTTACCTGCCATATCTATCAACTTTACTGTATCTGATATAACTACCGGATCAGATGAAGCTGAAGGTGCTGTATTTACTTCTTCTGCTATAGAAACCTCTGACAATACAAATATTGCCACTACCGCCACACTTATGTTCTTAATCATTTTATTTCTCATCCTGTCTTCCTTTTATTTAGTTTCTAAAGCAACATATTTTTGTGTTGCACTATTCATATTCACAAGAATATCATTTGATTTCTTATATATCAGTGTTGGAACAAATTTTGATTTGGATTTGCTCATCATTTCAAAAAACATAAACGACCTCTTGACTTTTGCTAAAAGTGTTTTGATTTCATCGGTATTCAGACTTGACTTCTCCAGTTCAGCCAATGAAGTTTTAAATAGCTTCATTGCATCATCTAACTTAGTTTTAAACTGAGGATCTTCCACTTCCCAAACTTTCAACATATACAAGCTTGCCATTCTTTGCGAAAGCATTCTCTGTCGTCCTGCTTTATTCACAGTTTCTCCTGATGCCTTTCCTGACTCTTTTGCAAAAAGTTTTGTAGTGTCATCTGCTGCTTTAAGAAGCGCATCTAGATCTACTTGAAGTTTTTCTACCTTCTCTTTGCTTGGTGCTTCCGAGAGTGTTTGCTTGAGTGGCGTCCAAAGTGCTTCAACTTTTTCTATACTCTTTTTGACTTCATCACTCTTAGTATAAGCTGCAAGAGATTCCATATGGTCCTGGAAGTCACCAGATATTTTTTTAAGATCCTCTCCCGGCTTACCAAAAGTATTTCCCATACCTACCATTGCATAATCTTTTAACATACGCTGCGTAAACATTCTTTGCTTACCTGCTATGTCAACTGCGTGTGTAGGGCTGGTTATTTCTATTGCTGAGGCTGAAGTGGCAAGTATTGAAACTGTTGTCAGGCTCATTTTTATTTTTTTTACTATCAATCTATCTTCCTACTTTTCTTGTGCGGCATAGAGTCCTGTTGCCGTGTTCATATCTTTTAACATTTCATTTGACTTCTTATAAATAAGTGTTGGGATAAACTTACTGCTTGACTTATTCATGACTTCAAAGAATCTGAATGCTTTTCCTGATTTGTTTAAGAGTATTGTAATTTCAGGTGTACTCATTTCTGACTTTTTGAGCTTTTCAAGAGATGTTCTATATAAGTCCATTGCCTTAGTCATCTTTGTTTTAAATTGAGGATCATCTATCCCCCAAACTTTTAACATATAGAGACTAGCCATTCTTTGAGAGAGCATTCTCTGTCTTCCGGATATATTAATAATTTCCCCGGAAGCCTTTCCTGTCTGTTTGGCGAAGAGACCAACTGCTTCATTGGACTGCTTAAGCAGTGCCTCCAGATCTTCTTGCATTTTCCCTGCTTTATCTTTGCTTGGCGGTTCATTTAATGCCAACTGGATAGGATCCCAAAGTACTCTGACTTTTGCCAAACTCTCTTCAGTTGCAGGGTCAGTATTGAACTTTCTAAGTGATGCCAAATGGTTATCGAATGATCCCATTATTTTCTTAAGGTCTTCTCCTGGATTTCCAAAATTATTTTCTAGTCCTACCATCGCATAATCTTTTAACATACGTTGTGTAAACATTCTTTGTTTCCCCGCCACATCTACTGCTACTGAGAGATTTTTTATTTCAATTGCAAACGCAAAACTGGAAATAAGAGAGGGAAGAAGTACAATTTTTATTGCTTTTTTCATAAAATGAGACACTATAAACTCCTTTATACTTAGTGGATAGTAACCACACTAAAATCCATAAAAAAGTCAAAAACATATAGAAGCAGGAGCACATAAACTCTACTGGCAGTTTGGCGATCTCTATACAAGAGACCCATAACTTTCCGTCCCTGCTTCACAACAAGTTTGGCTTTTTCAAATAAACATAGCATATATTACTTATTCTGTTTTATTATACTGCTTGACAACTTTGTTAAGTCTTATAAAACAGTATTTCTAAAATCTAGTTAATCTATAAATTAATAAAATTATTTTCTAAACTTATAATATATAAAACTAACTACTTTTAACAGTATAAACTAAAATTGTCAAAAAAATGTCAAAAAAAATGACATATTTCTGCTAAAATATCTAAAAAATGGAGTATCACAATAAACCATGAAACAATTTGTACTCATATTCTCATTCCCACTCATACTTTTAGCTTCTAATGATGCTGAAACCCTCTACCTTAAAAATGCCTGTAACTCTTGTCATGGTATGTATGCAGAGGGGATGGGAGCTTCACCTAGGCTGCAAGGCTTAAGAGAAGATGTATTGTTACGAAGATTGAAAGATCTGCAACAAGGTAAAACACGTACGGCATTTGGTTCAGTAATGATATCTTTTGCTAAATCATTGGATGAGGACCAAACCATAGAGATGGCAAAGTATCTCTCCACTCTTAAAACAAATGTCAATGAAGATCGTTATGAGATAGAATATGACTCCGCCGGAGATGGCGGATCATAAAGGGTTATTTGAGATAATATGTGACTCCACAATATAGTGGAGTCATACTAAAAATCAAATGCTTAGTGTGTAGCGATCTGTGGCTTTTCTACCTCTTGAGGTATTACTTCTACTTTTACTTCTTCAACTTTCTCTGCTACGGCTTCAGCACTCTCTTTTACTTCTGTTTTTACACTTTCAGGTGCAGCTTCTGCTGGAGCTTCTTTAACTTCAGTTGTTGCCGGTGCAGCTTCTGCCGGAGTCTCTTTAGTTTCGGTTGCTTCTGCAGCTTCTTTCTCTTCAGCTTCCGCAGGTTTATTTTCTTCTTGCAACTCTTCAAGTTCTTCTTTAACATCAAAAAGCTCGCTATCAAGCTCTTGTACCTTTTCAACATTTACACCATATTTGTAAACAAGTTCTCCACCCTCTTTACCTTGTTTCAATATACCTGCCACAAACAAGATAAGAACCAACAGATAAAGTGCCTTCATAAGTCCTCTGCTGATCATCGCAGAGAGTAATTTAAATACCAACACTATTGCAGAAGCTAACATAAGGTATGTTCCAAAAAGCTTATGTTCTTTTACCTCTGTCTGTGCTGCTTCACTAAGTAAAGGGAATGCTTCTTTACCATCTACACTTCCTGTGAGATATGCAGCTACTGCTGCTACTACAGTTAAAATAAGTAAAAAGAAAGATACAACGCCTATAGCTTTCTTCTTTGCAAAAAGGTTAATAAACTCCAACAAGAGAATAATAATTGGCAATGCAATGATAAAATGATCCACTGGCGGGTGCATTAATAGTGGGATATCAAACGGGAGTTCGATCTGTGGTAATTTGATAGCAGGTAATTCCATACTTCAATCCTTTAATTTAAAATTTAGAAAAGTATAACACAAAATTATTTAGTTTCATGTGTTTTGTTTAAAATGGTTTGACAATAACCATAATCACGATAAATATCATCAAAAGTGTTGGCACTTCATTGTAAAATCTGAAGTATTTACCACTTTTATAATACGGGTCTATGATGAGTTTTTTGCGGATCATATTAAGTGAAAAACTATATGCGATCAGAAATGCCAAAAAGAATAACTTTGCATGCATCCATCCGCCACTTTGAAAAATACCGGGGTTGAGATAAAGCATAACAGCACCGGAGATGATAGTCGCCCACATTGCAGGTACACCTATATATGCATAGAGTTTATACTCCTGTATCTTTACCACTTCTCCAAATGCTTCATTATCTGCATGTTCTCTATGGTAGATAAAAAGTCTCGGCAAATAAAACAACATTGCCATCCAAGAGGTAAAACTCATCACATGAAATGCCAATATCCAACTATAATACGCCATTATTACTCCAAAACAGTAAAATCTTTAGTGCTATAAACCACTAACTGTAATTTCTTATAATATCCAAGATGGGCATAGTCTATCTTTAGCTTAGACCCATTGGGTGGTGTATCTTTCTTCTTTTTAAAGTAGATGGGAAATTCCTTCCCCTCTATAGTGAATTTTTTATTTCGATAAACCCCTGTCAAATCACGTATCACTTCATTTTGCTTCAACGTACCCGGATATAGCTCTTTGCTTGAATGATAGTAAGAATCCAGATCCACCTTCCCTTTCTCTTTCTCTTTAAGTGTGATAACATCTGTCACCTCTTTGAGTCCATTATAACTTGTGATATTTTGCACTAAAAGATCATAACTATAGCCCTCTTTTAAACCTTTCGCACAACCATACAGGTAGATACCTCTACCATGAGGAGTCTGTTTAATAATGGCATGATTTCTACGCTTTAACACAACAACAGCATCTTTCAATCCTATCTCATTATTCAACGCTTCTATACTGTAAAGATATTCAATATTTTGACTGACAGTTTTTGTAACTCTTCTCGTTGGTTTTTCATCTATATACGGCTTCATATCAAAAAGTGCATAAATGGGGAGATGATCAGAGTACCCCTTTGCCATATGTTTACCATTTTTATATCTCCAACCATTGATATACCCTTTTTTGGTAAAAAGATAAGAGGCTTTAAAAACCTTAAAAGAGTTATTGACATAATCTATGCCTTTATGGTCAAACATACTTGAGGAAAGTAAGATATGGTCTAGTGTACTTCTATTTCCATAAAACTTATGACTCCAACGATATTTGAAAGGCACTTCCTGCCATGTATTGTAATGGGTACCTTTTTCAGCTTTTAAGATCTGATGCTTTCGTGCAAGCTTTTTATTTATGGTTGTTTGTAACACATCACCTATGCCAGTCGCACCATTGGTATCATCAAGCCTTTTATCCAGTGTTAAATGTGCATTGTAATTGCTGTTCAGGTCACCCAGGATGATATATTCTCTCTTCGCAGGTAAAGAAAGTATTCTCTTTTGCAGGGTCTTTGCATATTTAATACGTTTACTCTCTACTCCTTTCCTGCTTTTTGACTTCCAATGGTTCACAAAAAGTGTCAGAGGATTTCCCTCTACCTCCACCTCAACTTCTAAAATATTACGTACAAAAGCTGAATAGCTCACCTGCAACTCTTTTTGATGGGTAATAAGATATCTTGAAAGAAGTGCAACTTGAATAGGCGCACCCTTTTTATGCGTAATAGCACCATAACGATACTCACACCCTACCCGGTTCAAACGTTTAAGCAGTGCTTCGAATATGATACTGTTTTCTATCTCTTGAAGTCCAAGGATATCTGCATCCAGATCACAGATCACTTCAGCTGTATGATTGAGCTTTATATCCACCATTCTTTGATTCCAGTTATGTTTACCCGGGATATACTCTTTGTATTCTGTACCTTGAAAATGAGCATCAAAAAGGTTTTCTACATTATACGTGGCTACTTTGAATGGTTTTGAAAAAAGTAATAATGGAAGTAAAAAGAGAAAAAGATATCGCACAAGCAGTCCTAAATTTTTAAAGGTATTGTAGCCAACTAAAAGAGAGGAAGGTAAAAAACTGTCAAATTGTAATATTTTATGATGTAGGGTGGACACTTATCAAAGTGTATGCCTTTAGGTACTGCCTACCCTACAAAACTACTATCTAAACATCTTACTTAACATATCCATAGCACCTTGAGGACCGCCTACCTGTGCAAGCATTTCATCCATAATAGTACCTTCTCCTGATGTTGCCTGATCTACTACTTGTGGAAGTGCATCAACTAAAGCACCTTTTGCACTCTCTTCACTCAATCCAAGCTGTGAAGCAAATGCAGAGATCTTATCTGAACCTAAAAGATCAGTAACTTGATCCATAGAGATAGATTTATTTTCTCCATTTCCCAACCATGAACCTACGATCTCACCTAAACCATTTTGAGATAATCCACCAACAAGTGCACCAAGATTAAGTCCACCTTCACCGTTTCCGATCAATCCATTTAGTGCATTAGCGATATCATCTACATCAAGTCCTGTTGTAGCATCATCACTGTTACCCTGAATGAGTGCACCACCCACTTTTAAAAGATCCATTAAATTCATTTTATTTCCTTTAAATATTTTTTACAATTACGACAAGTATAACTAAAAAGATTTATACAAGTTTAATAGAACTCTCTAAAAGTTCTATCTTCTTTGTTTCTATAAGCTCTGTCAATGTGCGCTTAAAGTTTTTCTTACTCATACCAAAGACTTTTTTTATCTCATCAGCATCACTTTTATAGGTGAAAGGTAACTCTCCATCAGCCTCTTTTAGTAGTTGTATGATGGTGCCTTCAGCTTCACCTATCTTCGCTTTAAGTCCTATGGGTTGTAAAGAGAGGTCTAGTTTAAAGTCTTTTCTTACTGTTTTAATATAGGTTTTTTTACGGTCACCTATTTTGATGTTTTCAAAGATCTCATTGTTAAAAAGCATACCTTCGTACTGGTTATCTGCCACTACTTTATAGCCAAGTGGTGTTTTCGCCAAAACAATCACATCCAACTCTTTGTTTTGGTGCAACCCTTTCATATCACGGTTAAAATACTTTCCTATCTTCTGTGTGGCGAACAAACGTCCTGTCTGATCATCTAAACAAACACGTAAAAGATACTTCTTACCGATGGTAAAATGCTCTTTTTGCTGAGAAAGAGGTACAAAAAGGTCTTTAGGCAGTCCCCAGTTTACAAATGCCCCATATGATTTGTAATCCACAACTGTAAAGTACCCATACTCTCCCAACTTTGCATAAGGCATTTTAGTCGTAGCCACAGGACGGTCTTCTGAATCTGTATAGATAAACACATCCAACAGTGACCCCATAGGCATTTCATCTTCCATGATATACACATTAGGCAGAAGCACTTCATTATAATCTTCTGCTATGAGATAGTAACCAAAGTCTGTATCACGCTCTATCTTAAGGGTATTGACTTCACCGATATTGATTTTTTTGTTTTGGATTTTTTCTGACATGTGTTATTCCGTTTCATTAAGTGTTTTGTGATCTGCTCACAATTTTATACTGACATTATAGCTAAATAATTTTTGATATAATTCTTTATAAAAAATAAGAGGATTATATATGCTTCCAGGATTTCTAACCAAAACATCAACCACTAAATCAGGTAAAAAAGAGAGCCATTTACAGTGGTGGGTGACCCTTATCATGTCATTGGCACTGGCTATAGGCACATGGAATCCTATGGGACATCATTTTATCCACTACATCAGTAGTTCTGACAACCTTCTTTCCGGATTTACACCCTTTGGGATCCTTATCATGCTTGCACTTTGGTTACTTGCGATCAAGTCCATTTTCCAGAGTCTTAAACTGTATGGTGCTATACTCACTGTAGTTATCATTGCTGCTTTTATCTGGGGACTTCAAGAGTATCAAATCATCGATATAAGTCAATTTGAACATGCAGGCTGGGCAGCCACTATCGGTGTAGGACTTCTTATCTGGTTTGGGCTTAACGCCTCTATCATCTGGAAAAAACTTACCGGTGTTTATACTACAGATATGACGGAAGAAGAGTAAAAGTTATTATTTAACTATACTCTCCAAATGCTTCGCAAAATCTTCAGGGGGGATAAACCCTGTCAAGCCTTTTTCTTGTATATATTTATTATCTTTACCAAAAAAGATGATGTTTGGCGTACCGAAGAGTTCGTACTTTTTGAGTAGTGCTTTGTCTTCATCACTGTTGGCTGTTAGGTCTATCTTGATGAAAGTAAAATGTTTTAATTGTTCTTGTACTCTAGGGTCTGGAAAAGTGATCACTTCAAGTTCTGTACAAGCAGTACATGAGTCTTTACCAAAGTCTACGACTACAGGTTTATCTGATGCTCTTACCTCTTTCATTAGGCGTTCCACAGAGTAGCCCAAGTGTTTACTCTTATCTACTTCTACTGCGGCAACACCTTTACCTCCGGAAGTAAACTTTGCAAATGGATGCAGCATAGAAGTAGCTCCGCTGAGTGCACCTACAAAGAGGGATGCGCCAAAGAGCATAAAGACCATAGCCAGCAGTTGTGCCAGTTTCATCATCCCTTTACTCTCAGAACTATTGTCAAATACACCCATATAGAGTGCAGAACCCATAAAGAGCAGTGACCATAAGATCAGTGTCAAACTATCTGGTAAGATACGTGCAAGCATAAAGACTGCAAGTCCAAGCATCATCACACCAAATACTTGTGAAACACGTGTCATCCAACCGCCAGGTCTAGGCATGAACTTACCTGCCCCTATACCTACAAGCAGTAACGGTACACCCATTCCCATGCTCATCACAAAAAGTGCTACTCCTCCAAGCAAAGCATCTCCGGTATGGGAGATGAACAGTACTGCTCCACCCAATGGCGGTGCGACACAAGGTCCTACGATCAATGCTGAGAGCAGTCCCATGATGGCAGTTCCAAGTATACCTTTGCTTTGTGCATCATCACTGGCTTTAGATATCTTGGACTGCCATGAAGCTGGAAGTCCGATCTCGTAGTAGCCAAAGAGTGAAAATGCAAGGGCTACGAACATCGCAGCGAAGACGGTAAGTACCCAAGGGTTTTGCATCGCTGCTTGTATATCTGCACCGAGAAGTCCTGCCACAACACCCACAACCGTGTAGGTTAACGCCATAGAAACCACATAAACTAAAGAGGTAAAAAAGGCTTTTGCTACACTTGGTTTCTCATCACCTGACTGTGAAACAATGATAGAAGAGAGTATAGGAATCATAGGAAAGACACAGGGAGTAAGTGCCAATAACAAACCAAAGACAAAGAAAAGCATGATAATGAAGAATGAGCTTTCACTTCCCAATACATCAGCTATTTTAGCTGTGTTACCCTCTTTTGTCAGAGAAGAGATCTTATCAAAAACTCCCTCTTCTTCTACTTTGGAAACAGAGGGTTGACTTTTTTCCTGAGTTTCAACAGTTGGAGATGCAGCAGTACCACTGCTCTTAAACTCAAAAGTTTTTTTCTCAGGTAGATAACAGATACCACGTGCATTACAACCCTCAAACTCAACGCTGATCGTATAAGATCCTGATACTTTGGATTCTATGACATCGGTCGGTATTTTTACCAATACTACACCTTCATGAACCAGGTCACCATGCAGGTCATGAGGTTCAGGTTTTTGAATCTCTTTGACCTCAAAGCTTTGAGGTTTGGTCACTTTAATGTGAAGTGAATCATCATAAATATAAATCTCTTTACCCAAGGTGATCGTTGCTTCGATCATAGAATCTTTCTTGACAGCTGAAACTTTAAATGCTTCTTCAGGCTTTAAGAAGGTCTGTTTTTTCAAGGCACTTCCAAAATCTGCAAATACAAATGTACTTAAAAGCACACTTGCTAAAAGTAACATTTTAAAAATATTCCTCATTTTTCCTCTTCTCTCTATTGAAATTTTATACAATTGTATTATGATATGTGTGTATAGTCCGTGTAATACTAACGCATTATAGTCAACCAAATATTAACCTCAAATGTGCAAAAGGTACAAAAATGGCAAATCATCTTAAAAACGAACACTCCCCTTACCTGCAGCAACACGCAGACAATCCTGTAGACTGGTACCCTTGGGGTGAAAAAGCATTTAAAAAAGCCCAGAAAGAGAATAAACCTATCTTTCTTTCCATTGGTTACAGTTCTTGTCACTGGTGTCATGTCATGGAACATGAATCTTTTGAAGATGAAAAGACAGCAAAGATCTTAAATGAAAAGTTTATCTCCATCAAAGTAGACCGTGAAGAACGGCCTGACATCGACAAACATTTTCAAGATGTGTATAGGTTGATGAATGGTCGTCCCGGAGGTTGGCCTACCTCTATCTTCCTCACTGAAGATCTTAAACCCTTTTACTCTGCGACCTACATCCCTGATGAACCTAAGTATGGAATGATGAGTTTTAAAGCACTCCTTGATGTCATCACCGATAAATATAAGAATGAAAAAGAGACACTTGTAGACGAAGCCGACAAGATACTACGTCACCTCAACCCAAAAGAAGACAAGATACAAGCTACCAAACTGGATGAGAGTATCATAGCCAGAGTCTTAGACCAAGCTAACCAACTCTTTGACAGCAAAGAGGGAGGGTTTAACAAAGCACCAAAGTTTCCACAAGCTTCTACCCTTGACCTACTTCTGGATCTCTACCGTCTCACAGGAGAAAAAGAGGCACTCAACATGAGTATACTCTCACTCTCTTCTATGGCAAGAGGCGGTCTATATGACCGTATAGAAGGTGGTTTTTGTCGTTACAGTACAGACAACGAATGGCTGGTACCCCACTTTGAAAAGATGACCTATGACAATGCCCTGCTCTCTGAGGTCTATCTCAAAGCATATCATGTGACGAATAATAATTTTTATAAAGATATTGCTTTTGAAACCATCGACTTCATGTTAGAAAAAATGAGTCAAGACAGACTTTTCTACTCTGCCTCTGACGCAGATACGGAAGGTGAAGAGGGTAAATACTTTGTCTACTCTTATGACAAAGCTCTCAAGTCATTTGAAAAAGCCGGTATCCCCAGTAAAGAGCATGAAAAGTTAGCAGAAGCCTTACACATTACAAAAGAGGGAAACTTTGAGGGCAAGAACATCATCCGTGTAGATGACCCCAGTTCCTTAGATATACCATACTACAAAGAAGCCGTTGAAGCACTCAAAAAACGCAGAGAGAAACGTGTTTATCCGTTCATAGATACCAAAGTACTCGTAAGCTGGAATGCGATGATGATAAAATCTCTCTTTAAAGCTGCAAGAACAGATAGTAAGTATCTCAAGCCTGCCATAAAATCTTTAGACAAGCTTCTGGAGACGATGTACATCAACTCTCAACTCTTCCATTCTACACTTATAGGGAAAGAGCCTAAGATACAGGCATTTTTAGAAGATTATGCATTTTTAGGAGAAACCCTCATAGAAGCATATGAAAGTACACTCGATGAAAAATACCTCATCACTGCTACCAAGCTGGCGAACTCTGCCATAGAAAAATATTATGTTAACGGTAAATGGAAGTTTTCAAGAGGAGAGTTTGAAACGGATGCAGATATCCATGACAGTTCCTACCCCTCTTCTGTTTCAACCATGATCTCACTGCTTTACAGCCTCTCTTCTTTAGTTGATATTGTTTATAAAAAGTTCGTCTTTAAAACATTAGAGATCTACTCTTATGATGTCATGCGTCAACCTATCTCCACCCCTAAGATGAGTCGTATGATCATACGCTATCTCAAAGATGACATCATCATTAAAGCTACAGAAGAGAAACTTGCACTGCACATTACAGAACTTGATGCTATCACTTATCCATTTACACTTATCAAAAATGATACAAATGACGGATTTATGCTTTGTAATTCAAATAGCTGTTTTGGACATGAGAAAGATTTTAAGGAAATTTTAAAAGTTTTAGAAAAAAGATAGTTGTGTAACATACGTTACAGACAGACTCTGTTTATCTTGTCATAATGGTACATCTAAAAATAAAGGATCTACTATGACATGCAATATAGGAAAAATCGAAAGAATCATTAGAGGTGTTGCAGGAGCAGCAGTAATTGCCTGGGGCGTTATGGATCAAAATTGGCTTGGTGCCATTGGTCTTGTACTTTTAGGTACGGCAGCTATCGGTTGGTGCCCTCCTTACGCACTATTTGGTATTAACACCGGCTGTAAAGTTAACAACGATTAAAAAAGTTTTTTCATGCTACACTATATGACTTATTTGTAGCATGGAGTACCTATGACATTAACTTCTTACCCTTTCATCGAAAAACTTGAACCAGAAGCACTTGATTTTCTACAGGCCCATCTTAAACCCATTAAGATCCCTAAAAACAATCTGCTCTTCTATCAAGGTGATGTTTGTAACAATATCTTATGGCTTACCAAAGGTGAAGTACGTCTCTATACACAATCTGATGAGATAGGAGAGATCACACTCTACACACTGCAAGCAGGAGAACAATGCATCGTGAACACCGCTTCTCTACTCTCACAAACCGAAGCTATCGCCTCAGCAGAAACGATAACGGACATAGAAGGCTACCTTATAGATGTTGAAAGTGTTAAAACACTGGCAAAGTTAAGTGATGTCTATCAAAGTTATCTTTTTTCCCTCTATCAACTCCGATTTTCAACCCTGACAAACCTCATAAATGACATCAAATTCAAACGTTTGGATGAGCGTATTTTAGAATGGTTACAAAAACAAAACAGTAACATAATAGAAACGACTCATGAACATATTGCCACTGAACTAGGAAGTTCTCGGGTGGTTATAAGTCGCTTACTTAAAGAACTTGAACAAAAAGAGAAACTTATGCTTCATAGAGGACGAATCGAACTTTTATAATACACTGCTATATTTTATTAAAACTACCAACCACACGACCTATAAAGTCACACCCACTCTCTTCAAAAGTTGCTAGTGTGATATCATCATGAGTTGGATTATCTGAGATAAGGGTATGGGTTTTATCTATCGGGTTATGCAAAACACGCTTTACTAACATGGAATTATCACATATGATCATATAGATACTACCATCTCTTACTCCTTCTTCATTCTTTATAGGATTAACAAATAAAAGTGCTCCATTTTTAAGTGTTGGTTCCATACTCTCCCCTACGCTATCTATGATAAATATATCTTTATACTTAGCAAGTCCTAAGTGTAATTCAATAAACTTCTTACTGAAAGATATAGGTTTAGCATTTTGAAGAGATAGATAAGATCCTCTATTCATTTTCGTATATACTTCCGGATAATATGCAAGCGTAATACTATCAGCATAATCTAGATAAGGTTCCTTCACTCTATCACTATCATTTGTATTGCTTGTAGACATATTAAATTTGCCCATTTGAAGCCAAAAAATATCTATATTATATTTCTCACAGAAATTTAGCTCATTTTTAACAGATAACCTTTGCTGCTTCCCATTCTCTATATCACTAATCGTTTGTTTATTCTTTAAGCCTATTGATTTGGCAAGTTCATTTTGTGTTAATCTAAGCTTTTTTCTTACCTTTTTTAGTCTTTCACCATACGACATAAGCTCTCCTCTTCTTTAAAATAAGTTTTTTTCTTATTAAACTTGACTTTTATAAGAAAATATCTTACAATATGTCTAGATGTCTAGTCGGTCATCATCGGTCATTATAGCCGATAATGTATGAAAGGGGATTGATAATGTTACAAATCACACCAACACAATTTGAAGTAAGGTACGGAATATCACTATCTACTCAGTATCGATGGAGAAAAGAAAAGAAAATTCCATTTGATACAATAGGCTCAAACATTCTTTATCATCAAAATATTATTGACAAAATGGCATTAGATGGAAAATTGAATAAGAGTGCATATCTAGCTATCAAAATACTACAACAAGAAGATAAAGGCAAGAAATGAACTCTTATCATAATATAAATAATTTCTATACAATTGTAAAAATAAAAGTATTATAACATGACAATAGGTATACATATTGGCAGTATTGGATTATCTATACTTTTATTGATTTTTCTAGAAAAAGATGATCTCAAAAATCTTCCAATCGAACTAATCTTAATCTTTGCATTTGCTGGGCTTGGAGTTTCTTCAGTCGCCTTATCTTTTTCAGGTATTTAATAAAGACAAAAAATGTCTCTTTTGAAGCTACAAAAGCTATAATTCCACCCATGAAAGAAAGCTTAAAGATATTTGCAGGGGATTTAAAAAACTCTTTTAAAGACCTGCTTCCCATTATCATTGTTGTAGCACTGTTCCAAGGACTCATCATCCAAGCTGTGCCTGCAAACTTGACCTCTATAGTTATAGGTCTGACCATCGTAGCTGTTGGTTTGGCACTTTTTATTAGAGGACTTGAACTGGGTATCTTTCCCATAGGGGAAGGTCTTGCTGTAGACTTTGCAAAAAAAGGTTCTGTTTTTTGGCTCCTTCTCTTTGCCTTTACTATAGGTTTCTCTACAACAGTGGCAGAACCAGCGCTCATCGCCATAGCCGATAAAGCTGCACTTATCTCCAATGGTCTTGTCGATGCTTTTTGGCTGCGTATGACAGTAGCTCTCTCTGTAGGACTAGCCATTGCATTAGGGACACTTCGTATCTTGCTTGGACATCCGATCGCTTACTACATCATAAGTGGTTACATTTTAGTGGTGATCATTACTTTTTTCGCACCTCCTGAGATCATTGGGTTGGCATATGACAGTGGTGGAGTAACAACCTCTACCGTAACTGTACCACTTGTAGCAGCACTTGGTATTGGTCTTGCTTCAAGTATCAAAGGACGTAATCCTGCCATTGATGGGTTTGGACTCATCGCTTTTGCTTCACTTACTCCTATGATATTTGTACAGATCTATGGTATCATCGTTTACAATTTAGCAGATACAGCTGCTGTAGCTCCTGTTGTTTCAGAAATAGTAGAAGGGGCAAAAACTGTAGCAAGTACCTATACTTTTTCAGCTTACGATACCTTTATGGAACTCATAGGAGTTGTCAAAGACGTAGCCCCTATCCTCATAGCGATCTTCTTTTTTCAGTATATCATCATTAAGAAGTCCGTAGCACATCTGCATAAGATCGTCACAGGTATCATCATGGTTATCTTAGGGCTTTATGCCTTTATCGTAGGACTGGAAATGGGGCTTTTCCCTATCGGAGAAACGATAGCCTTCCAGCTTACAGATATGGGAAACAATCTACTTATCTATCTTTTTGCCTTCCTTATAGGTTTCTCTACAACTATGGCAGAACCGGCACTTCTAGCTATTGCTATAAAAGCAGAAGAGATCAGTGAAGGAAACATTAAACAAAATGTACTTAGAATTGTAGTAGCATTAGGTGTAGCTATTGGTATAGGATTGGGTTCTTATCGTATTGTGGCTGGTGATCCTATACATTATTATATCGTTGCTGGGTATATACTGGTCATCATATTTACATACTTTGCACCTAAATACATCGTACCTATTGCCTATGACAGTGGTGGGGTAACTACTTCCACAGTTACCGTACCTCTTGTAGCTGCATTGGGACTGGGATTGGCAGAAAATATAGAAGGACGAAATCCACTTATTGATGGATTTGGACTTATTGCTTTTGCCTCGCTGTTCCCTATGCTTACAGTTATGGGATACGGCATACATGCAGAATATTATAAGAAAAAATCTACTGAAGTAAAAGTAGAACTTTAAATAAGAGAGGGAGAAAACATGAAATTTATAGCACTAATAGCCATAATTCAAGATAAAGATGAAGAAGAAGCTATTAAGGTAGCAAAAGAGGCTGGTGCAGGTTCTGTGACTATCTTGCATGGGAGGAATATCGGTCTTGAAGAGAAAAAAGTCTTTTTTGGATTGACACTTGAAGAGAATGTATCTGTGCTGCTTTTTGTTTTACCAAGAAGACTCTCTATGAAAGTCATGAAAACCCTGCGAGAGACATTTGATCTTGACAATCATGAAAACTCTGGACTTGCATTTACCATACCTCTGAGTCATGTAGCCGGTCTGGACACACAAGAGCTTCATAAATTTGAAGACGATATCAAAATTACACTATAGGAGATTTAGTATGTTAGTAGAAAATGTAATGACGGCCAAAGAGAAATTGATTATGATCTCGCCTATGGCGACAGTAAGAGAGGCTTTAAACTTGATGAAAACGCATAAAGTCCGTTCTGTCATCGTAGACAAAACAAAGCCTGATAGTGCTTATGGGTTGCTCACTTTTAAAAATATTTTACAAAGCATTGTCGCGGAAGATGGAGATATCGACCTTTTAAATGTCTATGATATCGCTGCAACTCCAACCATTTCTGTCTCTTCTAAACTCAATGTCAAATACGCTGCAAGGATGATGGTTCAAAGCAGTATTAAACGTCTCTTAGTGCTTGACAATAATGAACTGCATGGCATCTTGACCATGACAGATATCATCGGTATACTTATGGAGACTGTGGAGTAACACTATCACTTATTTTTCACTTTAGGAAAAGTAAGAATAAAGGTACTTCCTTTCCCTTTTTGGGAATCCAAGTCTAGTTTTATCTTGTATTCTTTACAAATAGAAAGTACAATATTCAGCCCTATGCCAAAGCCACCTCTCTCTTCATTTGCACGATGATAACGTTTAAAAATATCTTCTTGCATCTCTTTATCTATACCAATACCTGTATCTTTGACTTTTAAAACATACTCTTTGAGGGTGATTGAAATACTATCTCCCACATCAGAATATTTAATTGCATTTGATAAAAGATTATCGATCAGCCTGTAGGCACTACGTTCATTCATAAGTACTTTAGTTGGATCAAGTTCAAGTTTAATGTTAAGTCGTTTAGAGTCTATAAGTTCTTTAACATACTCTACACGTTCATTAATGATCTTTTTAAGATCCAACATTTCTTTGGGTTGTACTTTCCCTTCAAGTCTATAGGTCAAAGAGCTATACATCACATTCAGTCTCTTTGCACTTGTTTCAAGTCGTTTCATCTTTTTTTCATCTACACCTTTAAGACTTTGGATGGTCATCAATATTGCAGAGATAGGCGTGTTAAGTTCATGCGTAGTATCTGAGATAAATTGATCTAAAGACTCTATCTGTTCTCTTACCGGTTTCAAAAATAATCTGCCTAAAAAGTATCCTACTATGCCCATTAAAAGAAATGAAAATACTAAATACTCTATGATCTTAATACGTAGTTGTTGTAGTGTTTCTAAAAGTTCATTCTCTTTAAGCACAATGTAATGCACACCCAGGTGATCACTACTATCTTCTATAACCGTATAATAAGATCCATTTTTTATTGAAAAACCTTCATCAAAAGTATCAAAATTCTCTATATCTGTATAGATGGGCTTTTCATTTTGATCATAATATCCTACTTCAAAACGACAATGTTTTAGATTTTGTAAAAAAGTTTTTTTATCTAAAATTACACTATCACTCTTCATTGCAGCCATAATGATCTCTGATGAAAGCATGCGTGACTGATACATCATCTCAAACTTCATAGCACTTTTCATAGCAGTACGGTTGTTTTCAAAGAAAAGGTAACCTATGATGGCCAGTAAAACAAATACCGATGAAAGATATAGTGTTAAAAAGCGAAAAAGGGATGTTCGCTCATACGATGTTAAAACGATAACCCTCTCCTTTTATGTTGTCAAAATACTCTTTTTCAAACATTTTTCTCAGGTTTTTAATATAGGTACGTATCGTTGCATGGGCAGGCATATGCTCATCATCCCAAACATTCTCTATGATCTCATCACAAGAGATGATCTTACCCGTATTACGGATAAAATACTCCAAAACCTGTGCTTCTTTCTGTCTCATCTCTATAACTTTATCCCCCACAAAAATCTGATGTGCTTTAGGGATGAACTTCATACCATCAAACTCTATCTCTTCTTGTAAACGATAAAGTCTGACAATATGTTCAATACGGGCATGAAGTTCTTCAAGTTCAAAAGGTTTTTTCAAGTAATCATCTGCCCCAAGGTCGAATCCTTTTTTGAGATCCTCTATGCCTGCGAGTGAGGTGATGTAGATAGCTGGAGTAGTGTTACCTATCTCACGAAGATAAGAGAGTATTTCAAAACCATCTATACTGGGTACATTAACATCCAGCAACAACATATCATAGCGATTAGCCCCTATGGCATCTAAAGCTTTTTCACCATCAAAATAACTCTCTACTTCATACCCACTTTCCAGAAGGAACTCTTCGATGATCTCTTGAAGGATCACATCATCTTCAAGCAATAATATTTTCATTGACAGCCTTTGAAAGTTTTTATGGTTATATTGTAACATACACTTTGTGTAGTAGAGTACACATGAGTATTTTTGTGATATAATCCGCCTATGGCAAGAATCAACAATTCAGTACAGGGAGGCACTAAATGCCGAGTCTTAAAAAATCAACACTATATTCAATTATGATCTTAGTCTTATTGTCGGGATGTACTCAAGTAGTAACAGCCCCTATCTCCATAGCAGGTTCTGCTGTTAGTGCAACCATAGATATTACAGGTTCTGCCGTAGGTGCAGTTGTCGGTTCAGACGATGAGGATGAAGAAGATTAAAAGAGTGACTAGTCACGTGAGCCCTCTGCTGAAGACAAGTATCTAAAATGCAGTGCAAACGAAGCACTAAATGCTGAGTTGTAGGACCAAGTGTTAAAGTAGTAATCTGGACTTTGTTCAGATTACGTCCTATTAATGTGATTTAGCGTTATTAAACTCAGCGATCTCACTCTCTACCATCGCATCTATCATTCTTACATAAAGATCATTGATAAGATTTGGAGAGAGGTCTAAAGAGATCGCCTGTTCTCTTACTCTAGAGATGACAGCATCTATTCTCTCTTCTGCTTTTACTTCCTCTATACTTGTTTTAAAATGTGCTATCTGTTTAATATAATTATTACGTTCTGCGATAAGTGCTACGATCTGTTCATCCACTGTATCTATCTTTTCTCTAGCTTCATTTAATGTAGTACATTTTGTTGTTTCCATCTTCTATCCTTAGCTAATATCTCTATAATAACTGTATTATAGCCTAAAAACATCTGAAACAATATACTTTATAATCTTTCGATATAATTATCATATGCAACATAAAAAATACTTATTTATACCTTTATTGACAGCCACTATTTTTTTAGGAAATCTCTTAAATGCTTCGGAAGATTTTAATCTGACAAAAAGTAAAGACTTGATTATTTTACCCTATGCATTCACTACTGATTCCACTGGTTTTTCTGCTGGGATAGGCGTTATCAAACAAGGATTATTTCAACCTCAAACAACATTGGTTGCCTCTGTATTTGCTGGAGTAACGCAAGACATCATTATAAATGGACAACCCGAAGAAGCAAACTTTTCTGGAGGATTCATCGCCTTTTCAGACTTTAAACTTCCCTATACAAACAGGCTTTTCTTTTCTCTTATGGGTCTGAAAAGTTATTTTCCAAGAGCAAATTACTATATTGATGGTTCAAATGATTCCTATAAAGATGATGTCTTCACCACTTCAGGAGATTCAAACTTTTTCTATACAACCTTCCGATATGTCCTGCCCATAGGAGAAGGATTGGACAATCCTGAAGGGCTATACAGACTTCAAGATGGATTTACTATGGGCAGAGAAGGTTATGGTGGCGGTACTCCTTTTGTGACAGGGAGAACATCTATAGGGTTAAAAACATTTTTCCAATCCAATACTTCCGATGAGACAGAAAGGTGGGAAGATTCCGATTGGTGGGAACATGATACAGATGTACCAACATGGGGTTCCAATGGCCTAAGATTTTTCCTTACACATGATAATACAGATTTTGATCTTAACCCATCTAGAGGATACCACTTCCAAGTCCAATACTCAAAAGATTTTGGAAAAGGCGATTCACTGCAAAGCTGGGACTTCCTGGAGTTTAAATACAACCAATACTTTGATCTTGATACTTTCTCTTTTACCAAACAAAATGTGCTTGCACTAAGTGTTTGGACAGGATACTCTTACTCTTGGGACAATGATAGCGAAATCGCTCCTGGTTTTGATGCGCATCGTCCTCCGCTATGGGAAGGTCCCAGATTAGGTGGATTTAATCGTATGAGAGGTTATGATAACAACCGCTTCTCAGATAAAGCAGTATTTTATGCTACTGCAGAATACAGAGCTGTTTTAGACTGGAATCCATTAAAAAAGAATGATTATATTCCAGTTGCTGTAGATTGGTTTCAGGTTGTTGGATTTGTAGAAGTGGGAAGAGTGCATGACCAATACAATTTTGATCTTTTAAGTGACATGAAATATGATGTAGGTATCAGTTTGCGTGCAATGGCAGCACAGTTACCAGTACGTTTAGATATTGCTTATAGTGATGAAGGTACAAATATGTGGGTAATGATACAGCAACCGTTTGATTTTTAAACTTCACTATTTTAATCACACAAAGTATGCTATGTCTCTGTGAACGACCTTGTAAGCGAAGCGATTCGAGAACAGAGACGATTTTTTGCTTCGTTTTTTCTAAAAAAATGAAGAGAGAAACATGACCACAGTTTAGATAAAAGGGCTATTAAATAAAAAATCTTATAGATTTGCTATATTGACGTATGTGTTCCCACGCAAAGCATGGGAACAAGAAGAAATTAGTTTTGAAACAGAGTCTTACTCTACTTCAGCATCGATAACATCGTCATCGTCTGCTTTTTTAGCACCTTGTGCTGTATCTGCTCCGCCTTGCTCTTTAGCATACATTGCTTCTGCAAGTTTGTGACTTTTTTCAGTCAATGCTTTTACTTTCTCTTCTATCTGCTCTTTTGTTGCAGAGTCATCTTTAAGTACAGTTTCAAGCTCTTCGATAGCACTTTCAATACTTGCTTTTTCTGTAGCATCGAAGTTTTCACCTAGATCGGTTAATGACTTTTTAGTTTGGTGTACAAGTGCATCTGCCTGGTTTCTGGTTTCAACTACTTCTTTTCTTTTTTCATCTTCAGCTTTATGTGCTTCAGCATCTTGTACCATTTTTTCGATCTCTTCATCAGAAAGTCCTGACGAACCAGTGATCTTGATCTCCTGAGATTTACCTGTACCCTTATCACTTGCAGAAACTGTCAAGATACCATTGGCATCAATATCAAATGTTACTTCGATCTGTGGTACACCTCTTGGTGCTGCCGGGATATCTCTAAGCTCGAACATACCTAGTGATTTGTTGTCTTTAGAGAACTCTCTTTCACCTTGAAGTACATGAATACTAACAGCTGGCTGGTTATCTTCCGCTGTAGAGAATACTTGTGACTTCTTCGCAGGGATCGTTGTTCCTTTTTCGATGACCTTAGTCGTTACTCCACCCAATGTCTCGATACCAAGACTCAATGGTGTTACATCAAGAAGAAGAACATCTTTTACATCACCTGCAAGTACACCACCCTGGATAGCAGCACCAAGTGCAACTACTTCATCCGGGTTTACAGATTTGTTAAGCTCTTTTCCAAAAAATGCCTGTACTTTTTCTTGTACCAACGGAACTCTTGTTGAACCACCGACCATTACAACTTCTTTTACTTCATTTTTACTGAGACCTGCATCTTTAAGTACACCCTCAATTGTCTTGATCGTACTTTCAACAAGATCTGTAACAAGTGACTCAAATTTTGCTCTTGTAATTTTAGTTACCAAGTGTTTTGGTCCAGAAGCATCTGCTGTAATAAACGGAAGGTTTATCTCAGTTTCTGTTGCAGATGAAAGCTCTTTTTTTGCTGATTCTGCTGCATCTTTAACTCTCTGAAGTGCCATAACATCTGCTTTAACATCTATACCTGTTTCAGATTTAAACTCATCCGCTACAAAATCGATCACACGGTTATCAAAATCATCTCCACCAAGGAATGCATCTCCACCTGTAGCAAGTACTTCTACAACACCATCACCAGTTTCAAGTGCCGTAACATCAAATGTACCACCACCAAGGTCATAGACTACGATCTGCTCTGCTTCTTTTTTATCAAGACCATACGCAAGTGCTGCTGATGTTGGCTCATTGATAATTCTAAGTACATTAAGACCTGCAATTGTTCCTGCCTCTTTTGTTGCTTTTCTTTGTGCATCATTAAAGTATGCAGGAACTGTAATAACTGCATCAGTTACTGTCTCACCAAGGTATGCTTCTGCATCCTCTTTCATCTTTATAAGTACTTTTGCAGAGATCTCTTGAGGTGTATATGTTTTTTCAGCTACTTCTATAGCACATGCACCGTTTCTATCGATCACATGGTATGGAAGTCTCTCTTTTGCTTCAGCCGCTTTTGGCTCATCACACATAAGACCCATAATTCTCTTAATAGAGTAGATCGTCTTCTCAGGGTTTGTTACTGCTTGTCTTTTTGCAGACTCACCTACCAGTACTTCACCTTTGTCTGTAAATGCTACAATAGAAGGAGTAGTGTTCTTTCCCTCTTTGTTCGCAATGATCGCTGATTCACCATTTGTAAACACTGCCATCGCAGAGTTTGTTGTTCCTAAATCTATTCCTAATACTTTTCCCATATTATATATCCTTTGTTTTCTAAATTATTTACAAGTACTGACCATTGCTGGTCTCAATACTCTTTCTTTTATTGTGTAACCCTTTTGCATCACTTGAACCACATCACCCTCTTCATGCGCGTCACTCTCAACTTGCATAATAGCTTGATGTACTTCCGGATCAAACTCACCTTCACAATTTATCTCTTTGATACTATTTTTCTCCAATATCTTTTTGAGTTGTTCATAGGTAAGGTTTACACCCTCTTGCATTTTCTCTAAAACTTCAGAGCTCTCTTCACTGCCTTGCATAGATGCTAAAGCATTTTCAAAAGAGTCGATCACTGCTAAAATATCTTTTGCAAAACTTTCGTTTGCATATGCTACAGCATTCATTTTATCTTTCTCTAAACGTCTTTTACTATTTTCAAAGTCAGCATGTGCTCTAAGAAACTTATCTTTCCAATCTGCCGCTTCAACTTGTGCTGCTTCAAGAGGATCGACTTCTACAGTCTCTTCTGCTTCATTCTCTTGAGGTTCTACAACTTCTTCAGCCTGATCGGCTTCAAGATTTTCATTCTCTTGACTCATAAACAGATCTCCTTTTTAATATAAATACATGCATTTATCTCTAATGCTTAAGAGTATTATACAACATTGAGTGAGTCTTTGTCAAGTACTACCTTAATATTTTCAATAAACTAAGTTTAGTGTACATGACTAAACTATAAAATTAAAAAGAATTCTAGGCAGTACAATTAAAGATTTAAAAAAGTTAAAGGGGGATTTATTATGTATAAAATGATGAAGTATAACTGCCCAAAGGCAGTCATATAGTATTAGTTTCTAATACCTAAGTCTGCTTTGATAGTGTTCCATCTAGCAAGATCTGTATTTTTAAGATATCTCATAAGTCTTCTTCTCTGACCTACTAGTTTAAGTAGTCCAAGTCTTGAAGAGTGATCTTTTTTATTTGTTTTAAGGTGCTCAGTTAAGTAAGTAATTCTCTCTGTGATAAGTGCTACTTGTACTTCTGTTGAACCTGTATCGTTTTCGCCTCTAGCATATTTAGCAATGATTTCTTGCTTTTTCGCCTGATCTAAAGCCATGATGACCTCCTGATTGGTAATTTAATTTCCAAAACTCAATTTGGGAACGCAATAATATCATATTAAACTTACCTAAGACTTATGGATATGGGCAAATCTGCATCTAATCTAAATTAGAGTAAAATACTCCTAATTAACAAAACCGAACTATATTATTATAGTATAGGGTTAAAGGCTTAACTATGTTATTGACACGTGCAAGTGAATATGCTCTACTCTCTTTAGACAGTATACGAAAATCAGATAAACCTATCGGTGCAGAACAATTGGCTAATGAACTTAGCATCCCTAAAAGCTTTCTGGCTAAGATCTTACAAAGTCTTGCGAAACATGGTATTTTAGAATCACGTAAAGGTGCTCATGGCGGTTTTGTACTTGCACAAAAAGTAGATGAAATCACTATCAACAGTATTATACTTGCGGCAGAAGGTAAAGCACCTGCTGTATTTGACTGTACCAGCTATAGTCATACCTGTCCCAGTGGTGCTATTGGAACCTGTGCTATCTCACCATTTTTAGCAAACTTCCAAACTAAGATAGATGATTTCTTAGATGGTCTTACATTGGGAGACATACTATAAATAGGACGCATTTTGGGCAAAGCCCAAAATACTATGCTGTCGCTATGACATACCCCAAGGGCACTTCAGCAGTTGGCACATGCGACTAATCACATTTTAGATCATTATAAATTAACAAGGCTCTTTTTATGCAACAACACGTTTACCACCTCTCTCACATAGACCTTGATGGCTATGGATGTCAATATCTTTCACAACAATGTTTCAATACAATAGAGTGCTACAATGCTAACTATGGTCCTGAAGTGACTGCTCGTCTGGAAGAGATGGTCAAGAAAATTGAACAAGATAAGTTCTTATATGGAGATGATGTAGAAGCACTCATACTTATCACAGACCTTAACCTCACAAGTAAAGAGGGAAACTGGATAGAAAAAGAGGTTGTACGTATAGGTGCAAAGCTTCAACTTCTTGACCACCATGCTACAGGGAGCTCTGCAGCTGAACGTTTTGCCTGGTACAAACTCGACACTTCACGTTGTGCTACACTTATTACTTATGATTGGTTGCAGGAACATTATGCTTTTGATAAAACAAATGACTTGGCAACTATCGTTAAAGCTATCAATGCCATCGATATCTGGGTCAGTGATGATGCACTGTTCGAATACGGGAAAGTAATGCTTGGGATGATCTCAGGTGCGAGAGAAGTAAATCGTATCTTATTCCCAGCACAAGACAGAGCCTTTAAGCTTTCACTCATAGAAGCAGCAAAAGAGAGAGTAGAGAGTGAAAATGCACCCATACAACTGGATGATGCCCTTCACCAGATCAAAAAAAGTTTTTTCAAACAAGAAGAGAACAATACAAAAGACAATCTTGTAGCTTTCTATGTGACAGACCTTCTTACGAAAGACAGACAACGTCTTACTATCACCTATAAAGGATACAAAGGTATCCTCGGATATAATGTAGGAAATACCTCTATCATCGGGAACACCTGTATGCTGAACAATCCAGACTATGATTTCTACATGGATGTAAACTTCAGAGGAAACTTCTCACTTAGAAGCAACAACAAGCTGGATGTTTCACAAATGGCAGCACACATCGGAAACGGTGGTGGACACCCCAATGCAAGTGGTGGTAAGCTAGAAGGGTACAAAGACTCTTTTGTCTATGCCAATGTACGTAAGTTCGTACAAGACTATATCGATAAGAAACTCTCTTAATTCCAATATTAATATAACCCTGCTCAAAGAGCTGAAAGGATAGTATCGACACTATCCTTTGCATCTCCAAATAACATACGTGTATTCTCTTTATAAAAAAGCGGATTATCTACTCCGGCATATCCTGCTGCCATGGAGCGTTTCATCACGATTACTTTTTTTGCCTTCCAGACCTCTAAAACCGGCATACCGGCAATAGGACTGTTAGGGTCATCCTGTGCACCAGGGTTGACAATATCATTTGCACCGATCACCAATACCACATCCGTTTGAGAAAAATCATCATTGATCTCATCCATTTCAAATACAATGTCATAAGGCACTTTAGCTTCAGCTAACAGTACATTCATATGCCCCGGAAGACGTCCGGCTACAGGATGGATACCAAAGTGTATCTTTATCCCTTTGTCACCGAGTTTTTTGCTAATATCTGAAATAAGATGCTGCGCCTGAGCTACTGCCATACCGTACCCTGGAACAATGATCACACTCTTGGCACTTTTCAACTCTTGAGCTGCTTCTTCTGCTGTAGTGCTTAGGACTTCTCCTTGTATTGCTTCATTCCCACCAGCTACACTCACAGCTGTTGTTCCAAATCCCCCGGCGATCACGCTGATAAAACTTCGATTCATTGCTCGGCACATAATGTAAGAGAGGATGGCACCGCTGCTTCCCACCAGTGCACCGGTGATAATGAGCAGGTCATTTGAAAGCATAAAACCAGTTGCTGCTGCAGCCCAACCTGAGTAACTGTTAAGCATGGAGACCACGACCGGCATATCCGCACCACCGATCGACATCACCATATGTACACCAAAGACCAAGGCAATGATCATCATTATAACCAACGGGATCATACCCGATGCAATACTCTCTGCATTGATAAATTCAACACCCAGCCAGATAGAGGCTAGACCAAGACCAAGATTCAGCAAGTGACGAGCAGGGAGAAGCAGAGGTTTACTGCCAATGATTCCCTGCAATTTACCAAAAGCGATCACAGAACCGGTAAATGTCACTGCACCTATCAAAATACCCAGATAGATCTCCACTTCATGAATCGTTTTTTCAACACCTTCCAAGTGAGAGGCAGGGTCGAGATAACTGGCAAAGCCAATCAGCATTGCTGCTAAACCCACAAAGCTGTGCAGCATTGCAACCAGTTGAGGCATTCCTGTCATCTCAACTCTCATCGCTACAACACTACCGATGATCGCTCCTATAACAATAGTAACAAAGAGTACCCCGTAACTGCTCACCTGAGTACTAAGAACCGTAGCCACAATAGCGATCAGCATACCTATCATGCCGTAGATATTACCACGACGTGCACTCTCTTGATTACTCAGTCCGCCTAAACTTAAAATGAACAAAATACTAGCCATAATATATGCAGCAGTGAGTAAACCTTCAGTCATCATTCAACCTTCCCATTCATTTTTGAAACATTTTCAGCATACGATGGGTAACAAGAAAACCACCTGTTATGTTAATGGTAGCCACCAATATTGCCACTGTAGCCAAAATAGTGACAGCACTCGACAACTCACCTGATACTTGCATCAAGGCACCCAGAACAATGATCCCACTAATGGCATTGGTCACACTCATAAGTGGGGTATGCAGTGCTGGTGCAACATTCCAAACTACATGATATCCTACAAAACAGGCCAATACAAAGACAGTAAAATGAGCCATAAAATCAGGTGGTGCTATCCTGCCAAGCCCCGCAAGTAAAACAGCCCCTATGAGCATGAGCAGCACGCCTCCCCAGTTCCCGGATCTCTTCATTTTCTCTTCAGTCACCGGTGGAGCCTTAACTGCTGGTTGAGGAGACTTGGCAATAGCCTGAACTTTTAGTACCGGTGGAGGCCAAGTGCTCTCTCCCTCTTTAATGACAGTTGCTCCCCGGATAACATCATCTTCCATATCGACATTTATCTGTCCATCTTTCTCCTTACACAGGTCACTGAGAAGATGACGTAGGTTCGTACCATAGAGCTGGCTGGATTGCGTAGGCAAACGGCTTGGCAGATCCATGTATCCGATCAATGTCACCCCATGCTTTACAATTACTTTTCCCGCTTCTGTCAATGTACAGTTACCTCCCTGCTCTGCAGCCAGATCTACGATCACACTACCGTCACGCATTGATCTTACCATACTCTCAGTGATCAGTTCAGGAGCCCTTTTACCAGGGATCAAAGCAGTGGTAATAATGATATCCACTTCCATCGCCTGGCGTGAAAAAAGATCCATCTCTGCCTTGATGAACTCCGAGCTCATCTCCTTGGCATAACCACCCACTCCACTGCTTTCCTCTTCAAACTCGAGTTCCAGAAATTCTGCCCCCATACTTTCAACCTGTTCTTTCACCTCTGGACGGGTATCAAAAGCACGCACAATAGCGCCCAGCCCGCTTGCTGTACCCAAGGCAGCCAAACCTGCAACACCTGCACCGATCACCATCACTTTTGCCGGAGGTACTTTACCTGCAGCCGTGATCTGACCGGTAAAAAGCCGTCCAAAATGATTTGCAGCTTCTACCACTGCCCGATATCCGGCAATATTGGCCATAGAGCTCAGGACATCAAGCTTTTGTGCTCTGGATATCCTCGGCACACTGTCCATAGCAATCACAGTGGCTTTTCGTGCCATAAGCATTTTCATCAGTTTAGGATTCTGTGCAGGCCAAATAAAACTGATCAGACATCCGCCTTCTTTCAGCAGTTGGGCTTCGTGTATCCCAAGGGACGGATGTACTTCAGGAGCACGCACTTTCAGTATGATATCTGATCCTGCCCACAATACTTTAGTATCATCGATGATCTCAACCCCTCCTTCACGATAGAGATCATCAGAAAAATAGGCATTCTTTCCTGCTCCTGCTTCGATCATAATATCAAAACCCAGTTTTTGAAGCCATTTGATCGTCTCAGGAGTTGCTGCTACACGTTTCTCTCCAGAATGTATCTCTTTAGGAATTCCTATTTTCAGTGACATATTCCCTCTCCCCCGTAATTTTGGTCTTTTTATAAATTATAGTTAGATTTTTCTCTTTAAGCGCTTATGCATGCTACAGAATCCATTTAAAATTCACATGGATCTCGGTTCTCTTTATTTCATTGCTTTTAACAAACTGTGGTGGTGGCAGCTCAGACGGAGGAACTACTACAGCCGGAACAACTACCACTGGAGGGGGGAGAAGAAGCTACTACTGATCCTAAATATGATATTAGCTATAAAGGTCTTACTTTCTATGACTCTATTGCAGACTCAGTAACACCGGATCTAGGTGATGATGCTTATCCGGACAACTCTTTTTCTGATAAAATAGAAGCCGCAGTAAAACTACTTGTCAGGAATCCTGATACTAAAGTAGTTACCATTGGTACTGGTGGTCTGGGTGGTTGGGATGACCATAATGAAGCCAGAGACTATGTGACCAGAACAGAGAGACTTTTTGGAGCATTGAAATCAGCAATGGCACACTTGAAAGCAGAGGGGAAAGAGCAAAATGTCAACATTATGGTCTTTGGAGAATTCGGTAGAAATGTCAACTTAAACTCTGCAAATGGTTGGGACCATGGTAACCTACAGAACTTCTATGTTTTAGGTGGGAAAGGCTATTTTAATCATAAAGGTGTTGTAGGAGAAACGATAGTTGAAGATACCGGCAGTATCAATAGACTGTACCTGAAACCTAAGAGCGGAACTTATCAATTTGAACCACTTAGTATCGCAGCAACACTCTATAAAATCTATGGTATTGAAAATCCTGAGATCTTAACCAATAACAATGGAGCCGTTGAACAGCTCTTTACATAGTCAAACTACTTAACTATATCTTCACTCTCGCTTCTAAAGCACGCGAGAGTGACATTACATCTATATTATCCAACTCTACTCCTGAAGGAACACCCTGCGCGATCTTCGTAAATTTAATATCTAATCCAGTGAGTTTATCTTCTATATAAAGTATCATCGTATCTGTAGCAATGCTTGGAGGAAATGCAAAGATGATCTCATCTACACCACCTACGGCATAAAAAAGGTGTGCTTCATCAAGGTCTCGTACTTCTGAGACTACATAATAAACTCCATCAAATTGTCTACTCTCTTCTATGGTCAAGATATCTTTTGCACTTTGCACGATGCAGAGTTTCGAAGAGTCACGATAAGGGTCTGAGCAGATACTACAGAGTTCGTCTTCACTCATATTATGACATTTGGTACACTTCTGAATAGCATTTACTCCTGTCTCCAAAGCATGTGCAAGCTTCATCGCGGCAAAACCATCTTCCATCACTGCATGATAGGCTAAACGTATGGCAGTTTTTTTACCTATGGAAGGCAAAGAACCAAAGGCAGATACCAAATTTTCAAAAGCTTCTATCTTGTAATTTTTCATTATGCTCGTTCGTAATCCACTACTTTTGAATACTCTACCACAGTCTTGATAAAATCAACCACTTTAAGGTGTTCAGGATGTACAGCATAAGCATCCAACCCCTCTTTGCTTTCAAACACAGTGATGATACTCAGATCCATTGCTCTCTCCTCTGTTGAGAAGTTCAATCCTACATCCATACTTCTAAGTGTAGGGACGGCTCCCATCAGGTTTTCCAACATCTGTTTTGCCTGAATGATATTGGCTTTTTTGTTCTCTTCTTTAAACTGAAATGATACAATATGTACTACCATAAATAACCCCTAAATATACTTTTCGTGATTATAGCTAAATTATGGTAGAATTCGCCAAAATTATCCCTCAAATTATTGGAGAGAACAATGACAGATATGTGTTATTATGAAGTACTTGAAGTAAGTAAAGACTGTTCAGGTGCAGAACTGAAGAAATCATATAGAAAACTTGCGATGAAATACCATCCAGACAGAAATCCTGATGACAAAGAAGCAGAAGAGACTTTCAAAATAGTCAATGAAGCGTATCAAGTCTTAAGTGATGACGAAAAAAGAAGTATCTATGACCGTTATGGGAAGGCTGGGCTAGAAGGACAAGGTGGTATGGGCGGCGGCTTTGGCGGAGGGAATATGGATGATATCATGGATATCTTTAACTCTATGTTCGGTGGCTCAGGCGGCGGTTTTGGCGGTGGTTTTGGACATACACGCAGAGACCCTAGCCAAAAATATGCCCTGGACTTTGAAATAGAACTTCCATTGGCATTTCATGAAGCAGTCTTTGGCTGTGAAAAGAAGATTGATATCACTTATAAAACACCTTGTGGTGACTGTAAAGGTACAGGTGCGAAAGATGCCAAGTTAGAGACGTGTGACTACTGTAAAGGTCAAGGTCAAGTACTGATGAGACAAGGACCTATGCAGTTTGCACAAACCTGTCCTAAATGTCATGGTGAAGGACGAAGTATTGCTGAAAAGTGTGAAAGCTGTAGTGGTAAAGGATATCATGAAGAAGATGACACTGTTACCATTAAGATCCCTGCCGGGGTAGACAGTGGAAACCGTTTGCGTGCACAGGGATATGGGAATGAAGCAAAAAATGGAAGCCGTGGTGATCTCTACCTGACATTCTATGTAGAAGAAGATGAGAACTTCATACGTAATGGAAAAGACATTTATGTAGAAGTACCTGTATTCTTTACACAAGCCATCCTGGGAGAAACTATCACTATCCCTGCACTTGAAGGTGAACTGGATTTAGAGCTCAAGCAAAGTACTAAAGATAAAGAGCAGTTTGTCTTTGAAGGAGAAGGTGTAGCAGATGTACATGGTGGCAGAAAAGGCCGATTGGTTGCACAGATCCGTATGATCTTACCTAAGAAGATCAATGATGAGCAGAAAGAACTCCTCGAAAAACTCCAAGAGAGTTACGGCGTAGAAAGTCGTCCTCATAAAAGTACATTTGATTCTGCATTTAGCAGAGTAAAAGGTTGGTTTAAAAACTAAACTATCTTTCAGTATGGGCACTCTGTCCATACCACATCCTTATTTACATATTTTACACTTTTAATATCACATACAAAATGTTTTCATACTCTTCATAAAGGATAATTATTTTCTTTAAGTTCAGAAAGGTTATAATTTATAAAGGAGAATATTTTTCCTTAACTCTATTAAAAGGATATATCATGGCACGAAGAGGAAATTCGATCATTAAAGGAATTGAAATAAATGAAATCATTACTGTTCTAAATAAAGCATATGCAGATGAGTGGTTAGCTTACTACCAATACTTTATCGAAGCAAAAGTCATTAAAGGTATTATGAAAGATGCCGCTATAGCAGAACTCACTCAACATGCAGCAGATGAACTCCGGCATGCCAATATGGTAGCAGATAGGATCCTCCAATTAGGTGGAACACCTTTACTCCATCCAGAAGAGTGGTTTACACATACAAACTGTGGATATAAAGAACCAAAAGATTTTGATGTTGTAAGTATATTAGAGGACTCTATCAAGGGTGAGCAGTGTGCTATTTCCATCTATTCCAAATTAGTAGATATGACACGAGAAAAAGACATTGTTACCTATGACATCGTCTCTGAAATACTTGCAGATGAAGTAGAACACGAAGAAGACTTGCAATCTTTACATGATGATATTACTGACTTTATCGCTGATATCAAAAAATGTTCTGAATAACCCTAGATATTCAAAGATTTCAATTTACTACTGCACCTTTTGGTGTAGTATGATTTTAGATTCAGAAGTTTCAAAATCAGTGCTATCCGTACGTGCATCATAAGCAACAACATACACGTCATCAGCACTTTGCAGATAGTTCTTTTCACCAAACTCTGCATAGGCTGTAGCTCCTATGGAGATAAGTGCCTGTGCTGGGTAATTACATGCTTTAAGATGTGCAGCTATATCTTCTAAAGGTCCAAAGTCTTCTTGGGTATTCATTTTATCTATAAGCCACATTTTTAGCTTTGTATAGAAGTAACTGTAGCCAAGGAGCGGTGCATCAACACCATAAGGATGCAATATACCTTCACGTTCGACAAAAGAGCAAAGATGATAATGATCCATTACTCCACCCTCTTCAAACTTGTCTATAATTATCCATTTATCACCAATACCTTTAGAGTTGATCCCCCAAGACTTTTTCTCTGAGATCTTTTTAGCACCCTCTTTACGAATGGTACAGTCATTGAATGTTGTAAACTTTTGTGCCACAAGATCAGTTACTTGATTATCATCATTATAGATGAGATCAAAAAGCACAGCTATCTCCGGTTCAACTTGTGCATTAGCTTCATACTCTGGAAGGTTAAGTTTATCTGCACCTATAGAGTAAAGCCCTAAAAAAGAGTCAGATCCCGGTAAATAAAAAGGAAATATTCCTTTAGGAGCATCCGGTTCAGCAGTAACAACATTTTCAAAATCTTTAAGTTCACCAGCTTGTTCCAAATGATGAGCAAAGTTTCCTGCAACACCCAGTCCGATAACATTTTTAAGTTCCATAAAGTTCCTTATGAGAATAATATTAAACGTAGTATATCTTAGTGATGATTATATTGTGTTTTTGAAAAGTTTGAAATGGAGAGAATATGTAAATTATCTACTATCCGAAGATAGTAGATAGAAAGGTTAAACTTAGTTACCTGCTACTGCGTCTTTAAGTGTTTTACCCATTTTAAATTTAGGAGCAGTATGTGCTGCTTTTGTATATGTTTTGTCAGTTCCTGGAACTTTACCACTTTTCTCTGCTACTTCTACTGTAGAGAATGTTCCAAAACCTACTAGAGATACTGATTCTTTTTTAACAAGTGCCTCTGTTACTGATGAGATAAACGCTTTTACCGCTCTCTCTGCTGCTGCTTTACTTTCAAACTCACCGTTTTTCTGTACTAATTCTACAAAATCTGCTTTTGTCATTCTTCTTCCTTTTTTTAAGATGCAAACATTATAGCACAACTTAATCTTAAAAAAACATAAAAAGCCCTAAAAAGCCCTAAAAAGCGTCATCTAACGCTACTTTTATAGAGATTTAACTGGAAATTCAATAAAAATTATTTATCTACTTAATAAGTAATTATGTTGTTAATGTATTGATTATTTGATATTTGAGTAAGAGGATGGTGCGTCAGAGAGGATTTGAACCTCCACACCACTAGGGCACTACCCCCTCAAGGTAGCGTGTCTACCGTTCCACCACTGACGCACAATATAGACTGGATAGTTTAAAAGTACTATCAAACTTAAATAAAATGAGGGTAACAAAAAGTTGTGACGGGATTATATCCATCACAACCTTTTAATGTCTTTAAGATTAACCGATGAATGGGTTAGCGTAAAGAGCGATAAGCGCAATTACCAATGTATAGATAACTTGTGCTTCGATCATTGCAAGAGCAATAAACATTGTAGTCATTAGTTTACCACCAAGACCTGGGTTTCTAGCAGTACCAGCGATAGTAGCAGCAGCAGTATGACCCATACCAATTGCACCACCCATTGCAGCAATACCAAGACCAACACCAGCAGCAACTACTGAGTATGCTTTAATCATAGATTCACCATCTGCTTCACCAGCAAATGCAACAGCACTAAGTGCTAAGAAAAGTAAGAAAAACTTTTTCATTTTATATCCTTTAAATTTATGGGTTTTAAGTCCCCGTTGACTGCCTTCAAAAGTCTGTTCGGATAGCGTAAACGATAATGAATTATCGCCAACATAAACATAAATGCTTACATTTCCCTACTGATCACTTTTTATAAACGCTGTAATTATAACTGAAGATGATTTAATTTATGCTAAAAAATTATCTTACCATATCTATTAAAACCTCTGTTTCCATTACAAACCCATAAGATCTCTTTTGGGACCAACCAGTTGCATAATATTTACTTTATAGGTTGTCCATCTGCTTAAAATAGCACCTTGCTGACGGTCTAAGGTAATTACCTGTTGCTCCACTGGTATTCTTTCCTGAGAATCAAGCTGATTTAACAAATTATTGATCTGCTTATTTGTCATTCCATAAACCATGTTCAGACTCTGATCTTCTAACTGTTCGACAATGACATTAAGTGGTCTGCCATCTGCTAAAATCACTTGCGTTATGTAAAAAGAGCTGCTAAAGTAGACGACTCTGACATATCTGGCATCAAATACAATTTTAATTGTATCTATAGTCGGGTAATAGAACTCGTTCATATCATCGGTTCTAGCTTTTTCATACACAACCATGTTACCCTCACTAAGTTGCAGAAGCTTCTGATCAATAAAGAGTGTACCAAAATTATTCATACGATTATTTATATATCTACTATCTACCTGAAGATACTTATCATTAACCTGTAGTACAAGTTTATTATTTTTATAAGACAGATCTGTAGTACTACAGCCTGTTAAAAACGCTAACATAAATATTGTAATTAAAAATTTTACCACTCTATACATCCTAGCCTCTCCTATGATGATTTATGCCAAATATTCTGGTGTTGCCAACTCTACTTTTTTACCTTTTTGTTCCATTACCACGACTGTGATCTCATCACCTTCACTATATCTCTGGGGAAGGTCATTTACTCTTTCCTTAGCCACTTTAGAAATGTGCAGCAATGCATCAAATCCGTCTGGCATTTCAACAAAGAGTCCAAAGTCTACTATCTTCTTGACTTTACCTTGGTAGCTTTCACCTACTTTATATTCCATTTGTTTCTTCACAGGGGCAGAGGCAATATTTTCAATGTGTGCTTTGGCTGCTTCTACTTTTGCTTTATCACCACCAGCTACTTTAACACCCCCGACATCACGGTCAAGGTCTATGCTCACTTCAAATCTTTCGATAATTTCACGGATCGTTGCACCCGCTTTACCGATGATTTCACCTATCTTGGAAGGATGTACTGTAAAATGTTCAGTACTTGGCAGTGCCTCACTTGTAACAATATTTTGTTCAGCATCTTCCATCAGTTTAAGTATATGATTTTTACCTTTACTTGCTTTTTCAAGTGCATCTCTTAACACATTAAGGTCTATCCCCCCTAATTTAATATCCATTTGAAGTGCAGTGATACCATGTACAGTTCCTGCCACTTTAAAATCCATATCACCATCATGATCTTCAAGTCCCATGATATCTGTCAGGACTGCATACTTATCACCATCTGTAACAAGCCCCATAGCGATACCCGCTACAAGATCAACCATCTCAACTTCTGCCCCACGTAATGCCAAAGCACCTCCACAGATAGTTGCCATAGAAGAAGAACCATTACTCTCTAAGATCTCAGAAACCAAACGGATACTTCCATCATAATTAAGATCAATAACCGGCTCCAAAGCTCTTTTTCCAAGATTACCATGTCCTAATTCTCTTCTCCCCGGTGCACCTATATATTTGGCTTCACCAACAGAGTACCCCGGGAAATTATAATGTACCATGAATTTCTCTGACTGAGAATTCTTCTCAGTGATAAGCTCATACATTTGTGCATCTTTTTTGTCACCAAGTGTCACGGTTACCAGTGCTTGTGTCTGTCCACGGGTAAAGAGACATGAACCATGTACAGAAGGCAAAAGGTTGGTCTCAATACTAATAGGTCTTACCTCATCCAGTGCTCTACCATCTGCCCTGATATTTTTATCTAGTATCATTGCTCTTACAACTGTTTTCTTATAACGTTCAAGTACTTTGGAAACCAACTCTTTATCTGCTTCTTTACCTGCAGACTCTAAAGTCTCCATGATTTTAGTACGTACTTTTTTAAGCTCAGTAGAACGCTCACTTTTTGCCATGTGAGAGATAGCTTTTTCTACATCACTTGCATAGTTATTTTCAATGTAAGCATAAAGTGACTCATCTACTTTATCTTCAGCCAAAGTAAGCTCAAGAGGTTCTCTTACTAGAGGTGCAAATGCTTCCTCATACGCTGATGTTGCTTTCTCTATAGCTTCACCTGCAGTTGCGATAACATCTACAAGTGCTGCTTCATGAAACTCATTGGCATTCTGTACAGATTCATTTTCAGATGCAAGTGTACGCATCTCTATCATCACTACATCTTTTCCTGAACCCACAACAAGAAGGTCAAGTTCACTGTTGCCTTGCTGAGAGAGTGTTGGGTTGATAACAATATCATCATCAACCGTTCCTATTCTTACTGCTGCAATACTTGTTGCAAAAGGAATATCTGAGATGAACAATGCTGCATTGGCTGCATGAAGCGCAGCGACTTGCATATCTACCTCTTCATCTGAACTTACGACCATAATACTGATCGTTACAGGAAAATAAAAGCCTTTGGGGAACAGAGGTCTCAATGAACGATCAACAATACGAGAGGTCAAAGTCTCAAAATCACCTGGTTTTGTCTCTCTTTTAATGAACCCACCAGGGATCTTAGCAGCGGCATACGACTTTTCCATATACTGCACAGTTAAAGGAAGAAAATCTTCATCTACTGCTTTTTCATCTATCGCAACTGCTGCTATCAGCACTGCTTTGCCTTGTCTGTACATCACTGCACCACTAGCTTGTTTGGCTACTTTGTTAAATTCATATTTTTCTTCAAGACTATTTACATTTATCTCTATTATTTGTTCTTTCATACGTTCTTTTATCCTTTTTGGGTTTCAGTTTTAATTTCTTGTTCTTTATGTATCTGTTTTTCTTTATTTTTCATTTCTTGCTGCTTCACTATCTCCGATATCTCTTCAAAGTCCGATGTCTCAAAATCTTCATAATAGTATTCTATCGAAATATAGTCTTGTACCTTATGAGGACAAAATACACCATCACAGACAGAGAGCAGATTTTCATACACTGTTTTATCTAAAATAGGTGTTGCAATATAAATATTTTTAGCTTCTCTAGCGATCACCGATTTCAGTGCTACCATCATAGTAAGTCCTGTTTCTATACACTCATCTGCAAGTACAACATACTTCCCTTTGAGTGAAACCAGTTCTTTGCCTTTGCGATACTTATAAACATAAGCAAGTACTTCCTCTTCATACTTACGGTGTGCTTCACTATAAATATAGTCTTCACTAATATCAAAAGAGTCTATCAACGCCTTATGCATGACAACCTCTTCTGTCTCAGAAACCATTGCAATTGCCAATTCAGGATTATTTGGTGCTAAAATAGGCTCCGTAAGAAGGATATCCATTTGTGATTCTGTTGCTTTAGCGATCTTATCTGCAAAATAGACACCTTCTTCACTCACACCTATCACAACTGTTTCATTATCTCGTAACAACTTAAGAGGCAGCGTTTCTATAAGTTTAGCAGCTGCGTCCTCTTTGTTTTCAAAATAAGCATTAAGGTTTGAATCGTTGGGCATAATCCGCTCCTGGAAATTGTTTATTTACTTCATTTTCATCAAAAGTATAACGAAACTCTTCTATATACTTCATCAAGAGTTTGTATGCATAGTTGATTTGTTCCATTTTTACCACATCCCCTCCTAAGTCAGGATGGTACTTTTTTGCAAAAAAATGATACTGTTTTTTAATATCTGCTTTAGTGACCAATTTAGGCAAACCTAAAATATCTAAAGCTTTATCGATCTCTTCTATAGGGCTATGCATTACTTCATACTTTCTGTTCCTATCCCACCAAAAGGGATAAAGTTAAATTGGACATAAAAAGTATTATCTGTTGTATAGCCTGTAGGTCTTGGTGTAATATCTTGTCTTACAGAAGCAGCCATACTCCAACAGTCCTGCTTGTAACTTCCTCCAAATCTCCACTGTTTACTTGAAGACTCATCTATATTATAAGTCAATCCACCATTAATATTGATCCTCTCATTGTAGGTATAACCAAAATTAAAACTCACATCATTTGCCGGAAGTATATTAGGTTGATCTACTAATACCTGCTTATAGGTGTGCCCTAAAGTAACATAATACTCTTTTTCACGCAATGAAATACGACTTGACGATGCACGAATTTTATTAAACTCCGGAGCATAGACCACATCATTATAAAATTGCCATTTTTTAAAATTGTACTGCATTTCATTATTTATATCTGCAAACTTATACGCTCTGTCTACATAATATCTTTGCGAAAGTCGTTGATAAAATTTCAACTTCATATTTTTATCATAAAAATAGTGACTTAAAGAAAAAACATAATGTTCTTCAGGCAACCCTACTGAAAAAAGCTCTTTCTGATCTTCTGTAAGGTTATCAAATTCAACTGGACTTTCACTTTCATTACCAGGCTTTATATATCCCAATGAAGGCTGTAATACATGTATAAAATTATCATAGTTTTTTGTCAGATCCGTAAAGAATTTTACTTTATGAATACTACTGTAATACTCAAACTCATCATAAATATAACTTTCATTACCAAAAAAGAACTTACTATAATAAAGATCTTCAGCAAGTGAAAGATTTAAGAAATCATCAAAAAAGGAGGTAGTGAATTCTAAGGGTATTTTCATCTCTGCCTGCTTAAGTGTAGTACCTTCCTTCCTATCAAAGTTTTTAACTTGAAAATCAACATTGTAAGTAAGATTATTCCATAAAAAATGATCTATGTATTTATGTAATTGTACAGAAGGAAGTATCTGTAGAGTGTCATCGTTATCCACTTTTCTCGTATCTATAAAATATTTTGCATTAACTCCTGCATAATAATCATTATTGTATAAAAAATAATTTAATCGTGATTCTTGCAGCGGCACTAGTCCAAAATGTTCAAGGCGTGTTTTTTGCAGGTTAAGGTAATCAATATCATTTAAAAATGTTGTATTAATATATAAACCATCCGTAAACCCCTGAGGTAACTTGTCAGAAAATATTTTAGAAGATTCATAGTTGAATTCCAGCCCATAGTGACTGCTATTGGGAAGGTTGTTTTCTTCAACATAACTTTCCTTATCTTTAAAATACCCTACTCTTAACTTTCCGGAAGAGTGGTCACTGTCGGCAAAACGTAAAGTTGCGTAAAGTCCTATACTGCGGTTTGTACGAACCTGTGGGTTGAATTCAATATCCATACTTGGTGAGATTGCCCAAAAAATAGGTTGCTCATAGATAAACCCTTCATCAGCAGAATAACCCAAAAGAGGAAATAGCAGTCCAGAACTCCTCTCTTTATGTGTTGAAAAAGCCAAATAAGGCGTATAAAACATAGGTATATCCCAAAAATAAACCTTTGCATCATACACTTTCATGTACTTTTCTTCACTGTCATACAGAGAATGAGAAAAAACCATTTTCCATATAGGATCATTCACATCACAACTCGAAAGCATACTCATTCCAAAAGTATAGTTACCATCACTGCGATGTGCTTTGTCTGTGAAAAGCCAAACATCATTTTCACTTACAAAGAAAAGTTCTTCAAAAGTAACCTCTTTACTCTCTGTCTGTATCTCTAAATGTTTAATATGTTCTTTGGTACCTTGGTACCCAATCATTTCAACATTACCGTCCAAGATAAGTAATTTGGTTTTTTTATCATAAAAAGCTGAAGAAGCTTTGATCATAGAATCTTGATAATAGACTACAACTCCATCTGTAGCTTTAACAGTTGTCTCGGTTGTTTCTAAATGTTTTGCAGTTACTTCTATTTTATTCTTTTCTTCTACGGCATGCAGTATTTGTATACTCAATAGAAAAGAGAGGAGAAGTAAGATTTTATGCATCAGCAACTACACAATTTGAAAGTTTATCGTGAAAGGTTTGTTTGAGAGGCATCATCAATGCCATAATGAAACCTAAGTAGAAAAAGATCTCACTCCCAATTCTCAATAACGCACGTAAAAATGCTTGAATTAGCGATGGTCTAGCTCCCATCTTAAGATCGATCACTCTTATCTTCATGATATATTTTCCTAAAGTCATCCCGTTTTGCCAGACGGGTACCGTATGATAGAGGATTTTTATTGAAAGCATAACAAGAAGGTTGTCAACACTGAATTGTCTTAATTGGTCTTGAATAAGTGTGATCTCTTCAGCGGACATCATACCAGACGTGTGTGAAGCAATAACAAGCAGTTGATCATAAAAGATGATCAGGAAAAAAAGAGCTACCGTGATATCATCTATAACAAATGCACTGATTCTCTTTTGTACACTTGCTATAGGCAGAGAAGTCGACTCAGCCATTAGCTCTCCTAAAGTGCCTGATAAGCGATGTCGGTACGACACTGCTTTCCTGCAAAGTGCACTTGACCTACTAGCATATACGCACGTGCCTGTGCCTCTTTAATACTGTCACCCACACCTACACAGACAAGTACTCGACCACCTGTTGCGTAAAGTTTACCATCATCACCACGACTTACCCCTGCATAAGAGATATGTGCATTTTCATTGAGCTCTTCATGGTAAATATCATCTACAATGATCTCAGCAGGAGCTGTGCTTTTATAAGGATAATCCTTGCTTGCCATCACCACACCTACTGCATACTTGTCATGAAACTCTATCTTGGCATTTTTCAAGTCACCAGTTGCTGCTTTATAGAATAACTCACTTGCTGGTGATTTCAGTAAAGGCATTAACTCTTCGCATTCAGGGTCACCAAAACGTACATTATACTCAAGGATGATAGGCTCACCTTTAACGACCATAACACCGATAAAAAGCACTCCTGTAAACGGCATACCCTCTTCTTTCATCCCTTTAAGGGTTGGCTCTATCACTCGTTCATCTAACTTACGATAAATTTCATCATTGACAAGTGGTGTTGGGGCATAAGCTCCCATACCACCTGTATTTGGACCCTCATCATTGTTTAATAGTCTTTTATGATCCTGTGCCGCAGGTAAAACCACATAGTCGTTACCATCACAGATAGCAAAGACTGAAAGCTCATAACCATCTAAAAACTCTTCAACAACTATGCTTGTTCCTGCATCACCAAATGAGTTACCCGAAAGCATCTCTCCTGCAGCTTTTTTGGCTTCATCATGACTCTGAGCTATAATGACGCCCTTACCGCCACAAAGTCCGTCTGCTTTGACGACAATAGGCACTTCAAGAGTGTTGATAAATTTATAGGCATCTTCCAAAGAATCTGTTTCGATATATTTAGCCGTAGGAACATTGTGACGTGCAAGGAAGTTCTTCATAAAGATCTTAGAACCTTCCAACTGTGCGGCCTTTGCCGTAGGGCCAAAGATAGCCAATCCTCTTTTTTCAAAAACATCAACGATACCATCAACCAGCGGTGCTTCAGGTCCAACTATAGTAAGTTCAACATTGTTAGCTTCTACAAAATCAGCCAATTCGTTAAAATCACTAATACTTAAATTCTCACCCAACTCATCTGTAGCCCCATTACCCGGTGCAAAATAGATCTTCTCAACATTCTCATCTTTTTTGAGTGCCAAACCAATAGAGTATTCTCTACCACCCGCACCTATCATCAATACGTTCATTATGTTCTCCGGAATAAGTTAATAATTAAGGGGGGAAATCCCAAAATGAAGTAGGTGTTATGCTTGTGCGTAAGGGGTTTCTTAAAAATTCAGGGCGAACTGATGGTTCGTCGTAATTTTTAGGGAAGCCCTTGCGTGCAATGATGGCACCTAATTCCCCCGAGTGGCCGTTCTGTTTAAAAGTCGGCTCTAAAAAGCTAACAATGCAGGAGAGAGTCTCTCTTTAGGGGGCAATTTCTCGTATGGCTAACCACACTCAAACGAAAATGTCCACACACCAAGAGACTACATGTCCCACTAAAATTAATGTTGAACCCCATATACAGTAATCGAACCACTTAGGTTATATACATTATAACCTATTTGGAATTAGAAGTGAATAAGGTACTCTCTAAAATGAAGAATTTGCTATCTCTTTTGCTTTTACGATACATGCATTTATTAGTGGTTCACCTGCCACTACATACTCTGCATCTACAGGTAAATGTACCTTTGTAGCTTTACCTATCACCACAGCAGTATAGCTCTCATCCCAGTTAAAATTCTTTAAAAAGCAATGGATGGTTGAGGGAGAAGTAAAGATGATAATAGCATTTTTTAAAGGCTTTTCTTTAGGGAGGTATTGGATACAAGACGTTTCATAAATAATTTGCTCTTGAAGTGTTATCCCCTCTTTATCCAAAAAGTCTTTAGAGTCAAAGGAGACTTCTTTTGGACGGAGATAAAGTAGTTTTTTATCTCTAAAAAACTGTGCTATATCATGGCTTAACGATTCACCATAAAAAGATTTTGGATGGTAAATAACCTTACCCCCTAAATCCTCTATCTGTTTTTTAGTTGCAGCCCCTATCGCTATACATGGATAATTTTTCCAAGAGAGGTCTATCGTATCAGCAGTTACTACAGCTTGTTTAGAAGTAAACATCAAAGTGTTACTATGAGAAAAATCTATAGATTTAGCAGTAACAGTAAAGTCAATCATAGGTAGCGCTATCGTTCCCTCTTTAGGTGTAGGAGATAAAAGATAGATAGCTCGTGACATTAGTTTGCTTTGTTCACTTCTGATAAAGACTTCCCATTCAACATCGCTACATTAACATCTTCATCATCATAAGGATCGAAATGCGGGGTAATGATCCAACGTTTTCTTTTCTCTAATGCCATCATTTGATCTTCTACTTCATCTGCTATACGGTGTGCTTCCAGCAAAAGCATATTGGGACGCAATACCATATGAAACTCAACAAAATTTGTCGTACCGTCTGAACGTGTTTTAAGCCAATGATAACTCGTGATCTCAGGATGATTAGAGATGATCTCTCCAATTTTTGCAACAATATCCCCATCCAAGGATTTATCCAGAAGGATCTCTATACCCTCCACAATGATCTCATAGGCAGAGTAAATAATATAGACTCCGATACCCAAACCAAAGATCGCATCTATACTGTCAAGTCCTGTAAAAGAGACAAGTCCCAAAGCTACAAGAACAGCTGCATTACTCCAAAGGTCTGTTTTATAATGCAAGGCATCTGCTTTAATGACAAGGTTATCTGTTTTTTCTGCTACTTTGAGTAGATACTGTACTAAAAAATAAGTGATGATAATGGAAAACACCATCGCAAAGATAGATGGTGTAAGCAGCGTAGTTACAGTACCTTCATCCAGTTTTTTAAGTGCCACATAGATGATATAAATTCCGGAAATAGTAATTACTGTACCTTCTATGACCGCAGCAATAGCTTGTATTTTTCCTTTACCGTACTGATACTCGGAATCCGGATCTTCTTCTGATTTTTTAATAGCAAAAAAGTTAAAGATAGAGACAGCCATATCGAGCAGTGAGTCTATGGCAGAAGCGAGTACAGCTACTGAACCGCTGGCTATACCGATGATCAGTTTAACCAATACAAGTACTGTAGCTACAGAACTTGAAACGATAGTTGCTTTTTTTTGTGGTGACATGTGTGTATTCAAGAAAAATCCTGTGAGTTTAATATTGCTAATCTCGTTCCACCTCTCCCGAGGTGGAATGCATAGAGATATTCACTACACTAATTATATCTTTTTATACGTTAAAGATTATGTATATATTCCACCTCGGGAGAGGTGGAACAAGAAGTAGAGGGATTATATCGCTTTTGTAGCTAAGCTTGCTACTCTCTGTGCAAATGCACCTTTATCTTTAGGCTCTAGTCCTTCAGAAAGTTTTGCTGAATCCAAAAGTATCCAAGAAATATCAGCAAACAAACTCTCATCACTTAAACCATCAAGCTTTTTGATCATTTCATGCTCAGGATTTATCTCCAAAATGAGTGGTATCTCTGGCATCTCTTGTCCCATTTGAGCGAACATTTCTGCCATACCGGCCATAGGATCGGAACTGTCTTTAAGTACACATGATGGACTTGAAGTCAGTCTTGTAGAAGTTTTTACCTCTTTTACCTCTTCACCTAAAACTTCTTTGATCTTATCTGTAAGAGATTTGAACTCTTTACTTATCTCTTCTTTCTCTTCTTCTGTTTTACTGTCTGGCGCATCAACAGTCGTAATATCCTTAAGGCTCCACTCTTTATAGATGCCTATCATAGGAGAAACGATACTGTCAACCTCTTTATCATCCATGATAAGCACTTCGATATTTGCTTTTTTATATGCTTCGAGGAGTGGAGAGTTTCTCAGTACATTTTCATCTTCACCTGTGATGTAATAGATCTCTTTCTTTTCACTGTCTCCACGAGATATATAGTCTTCAAAGGATACAAGTCCCTCTTCTATTGAACTCTTATACTTTACAATGTCAAGCAATATCTCTTTGTTCATTTGATCTGTGTAGATACCTTCTTTGATAACCTTGTTATACTGGGCAGTAAAAGTTTCTGCATCTTCACCTTCGAGTTTTTTAATTGCCCCTAATATTTTCTTGACTGAGTTTTGCTTGATATTTGCCAAAATTCTATTTTCTTGAAGCAACTCACGAGAAACGTTGAGTGGCAGATCTTCCGAGTCTATGACACCCTTTATAAAACGCAAATACGGAGGCAATAACTCTTTGTCATCATCTGTGATAAACACACGCTTTACATACAATTTTACCCCTGGCGTGTAGTCTGCTCTGTACATATCCATAGGTGCAGTTTTAGGGATGTAAAAGAGTGTTGTAAACTCTTGTGAACCTTCTACTTTGTTGTGCAAGTAAGTAAGTGGTTCAGCATCACCATGTGAGATAGTTTTATAAAACTCATTGTAGTCCTCTGCTTTAAGTTCAGACTTCGACAATGTCCATAGTGCTGTAGCTGCATTGATCTGTTCTGATTTGTTCACAGATTTTGTGACTGCGTCATCACCCTCACCTGTTGTTTCATCTTCAGAGTAGTTAAGCATAATAGGGTATGCGATGTGGTTAGAATACTTCTTCACTACCTCTTGTGTTTTCCACTTGCTTAAAAATTCTTTCTCTTCATCTTTGAGTTTAATGTAGACGATAGTCCCATGTTCTTCTTTGGTCACAGGTTTTACTTCATACTCACCTGAACCATCCGTACTGAACATATAGGCTTGCTCTTCACCTGCCTTTTTAGAGATAACATCCACTTGCTCTGCTACCATAAATACAGAGTAGAACCCTACCCCAAACTGACCGATAAGATTAGAGTCTTTTTTTGCATCTCCTGTAAGATTTTCCATAAATGCTTTTGTACCGGACTTTGCAATAGTTCCAAGGTGATCCATCAGATCTGCCTCATTCATTCCTACACCGTTATCACCGATAGTAAGAGTCCCATCTGCTTCATCTAACTTGATAAAGATCTTGCCTGACCAGTTGTCATTTTTAAACTTTTCGTCTGTAAGTGAAAGGTAGTTGAATTTATCGAGTGCATCACTGGAGTTTGATACAAGTTCTCTGATAAATATCTCTTTATTTGAGTAGAGTGAGTGTGTCATGAGCTTTAAAAGTTGCCCAATTTCTGTTTGAAACTGATGTTTTGCCATCTATAATTTCCTTTATATCTATAATTTTGTGGGATTATAGTCTATTTTGGTAAATATTTCAAGTTTTTTTGCAAGAATTATTTTAAGTTTGTTTAGTGATAGTGACTAAAGTATATAAATCTTTACTAACTCTATCATTATTGCTATAATTTACCTATGAAAAATTTATATCTTATCAGACATGCCAAATCAGACTGGAGCGATGAAAACAAAAGTGACTTTGACAGAGGTCTTAACAAAAGAGGAGAAAAGGCCATCTTAACCATGGCAAAGGCACTCAAAGAAAAAAAGGTAATACCAGATCTCATACTCTCCAGTTCTGCAAAAAGAGCTAAACTCACAGCCAAAGGTTTAGCCAAAGAAATAAAATACAGTGGAAAAATAAAATACATAGACGCACTCTATATGGCAGAACCAGAAACGATACAGGAACTCATCAAAGATGTCAATGACAAATATGATACACTTTTCGTAGTAGGACACAATCCGGAAACAACAGAACTTAGCAATATGCTGATCGATGACTATATTGACAACGTTCCAACCTTGGGTATAGTAGCTCTAAAGCTGCCTATAAATGATTGGAAAGCATTTAAGATCGGGAAAGGGAAAATGCAATTTTTCATCTATCCAAAAATGTTTAAATAAACTTATTTTTTCGAAGTCTCACATCCCAGTTTTTGATGCTCTGACTCAAGTTCTGTTTTCTTTTTGTTTGCATCTCTGAGCATTTGCTTTTTGTTGGTACTCACTGTAATTCCCGGTGCTTCTATTGCTCTAGCCGCTTCTTCCAAATGGAAAGCACTGGTATCATTCACAACAGTGATAAAATTATCGATTTTTATCATTTTTTTATCAATGATCATACACTCTTCCGCCTTATCAGCAGGACTTAGTCCTACGGAAGCCATTTGATTGGTACATGCAGTCATAAACACAGCCATAGAGAGAGAAGATAAAGTAAGCAGTAGTGTTTGTTTCATTAGTTAAACCTTTTTAGAAATATTATAGCAGAACCATCCCAAATAAACTTTATATCTTAGAAATCAAACCCAAATAACAATTTCGTTGTGGTTTTATTATTACCAACTGAAGGGTCAGGGTTACTGTCATTTATCAAGTTATATGCCAATTTAACAGATAAAAAATCAAAGAGTGGTACTGTAAAAGTTAAATTTGATCTAAGTATCCAATCTTCATCCATATCTGTGAGACTTGGATAATACAGTATAAATCCATCAATGATAAACCTTTTGATGTATGCAACATCATTAAACTGATATTTCCCTGACAAGCCAAGCGCCGCTACAGCAAAGTTTTTATCTGCATAAATATCATCAGTATAACTGGTTGAAGCATATCCTAAACCAATAGAAGGTTCCAACCATTTAGAGTCATCAACCTTAAATCTATAACCATACCCTGCTGAAGGAATAAAGCGATTTAAGATATGTCGTGGACGATCATAATCGGCTGCTATTGTAGTGAAATAAAATTGATTATTTTTAAAATGATTTTTATAACTTAAAATACCTACAAGTTCGTCTTTATTTACTGTGTCAGGTGTATCTTCTGTTTTCCTTGTATCATATTCATAATCTACATAAAGCTTGATTTCATGTTCTGCTTGTTTATATCGTAAATTTAACAGCACATCTATTTCATTCTTTTGTGTGGTACCACTCTCGATCTCAAAACCCATATTAATATTCCCTTTTGTATAAGGAAATATATTTCGTACTTTATTTTCAAAAGAGTCATCATCACTCACAGCCATAACAAAATTGTCTATATCAGCTATCTTAACAGTCCTCTCTTTGCCATCTTCCATGATCTTAAGATACTTATTATCTTCTATACCGACAACACGGCCTTCAATATCCATACGTTTAAATGATATGTGGTAATTATATTTAGTATGAATTGATTCAATATCTTTATAGGCAAAATGGCTCATACCATCACTGTACAGCAGTCTAAATGAAAGTTTCTTAGGACCAAGATTCATTACTTTTCCATGCAAAACCATCCCGTGCACTACAATCGTATCTTTGATCTCTTCTTTGTCAGATGGTTTTTCTATATTTCCTCCAGCATAAGAGAAGAGTGTTAGGAAAATGAGAAAAGAGAAATATTTGATTAGATTTAAGTACATTAAGATCCTTTTATAAAAAGATGGATATTTCAGATTAAAAAAATTATATCTTATATTGCTGTTAATTTAGGTTAGATTTAGACTAGATGAAAAAGAGAAGATGAAAAAACTATTTTTTTCTAGTTGTTGTTAGATTTGAGGGTTGTTGAGAAGGAGCTTACGTCAGTACACCCCACTTACGCTTTAGCGACAGGGGTATCGGCATTTAGTGCCAGAAGTGACTGAACAGCTCCCTCAAAGATGACAGCAAATAGAAAAAAATTACTCCCACTCGATTGTTGCTGGAGGCTTAGAACTTATGTCGTATACAACACGGTTTATTCCATCGATCTCATTAATGATCCTACGGCTCATACCTTCAAGAACATCATGTGGTATATGAGCAAAAGTAGCTGTCATACCATCTACAGATTCTACCATACGGATACATACAGTGTTATCATACGTACGGTTATCACCCATAACACCAACAGACTGCACGTTGAGAAGTACTGTAAATGCTTGCCATACTTTATCGTAGTAGCCTGTAGCTTTGAGTTCTTCCTGCATAATAGCATCTGACTCTCTTATGAGATGTAACCCTTCTTCTGTGACTGCGCCCATGGTTCTTATGGCAAGACCTGGTCCAGGGAAAGGATGTCTCCCTATCATATCTTTAGGGAGTCCAAGCTCTAGTCCTAATTTTCTTACCTCATCTTTGAAGATCTCTCTTAGAGGTTCAACCAATTCAAAAGTCATCCAGTCCGGAAGACCACCTACGTTATGATGAGACTTGATGGTTTTAGAAGGACCTTTTACTGAAACGGATTCTATCACATCTGTGTACAGTGTCCCTTGCGCTAAAAATGCAACATCAGTATATTTCTTTGCTTCCTTATCAAAAATTTCGATGAATTTTTCACCGATGGCTTTTCTTTTAGTCTCTGGATCAGACACACCTTCCAGTGCTTCCATAAACTCTTTTTTCGCATCAACAGTAATAAGTGGAATGTCAAGCATTTTAAACATTGCCTGTACTTGTGTTGCTTCATCTTTTCTAAGTAAACCTTGGTCTACAAATACACAAATAAGTTGCTCTTTAGGCAGGGCTTCATTAAGCATAGCCGCTACCACAGATGAGTCAACTCCGCCAGATACACCACAAAGGACTTTTTTATCTCCTACCTGTGCTCTGATCCCGGTTATCTTCTCTTTGGCAAAGCTTCCCATATTCCAAGTGCTGTCACAACCACAAATATGTTTAGCAAAGTTTTTAAGCATCGCTGTACCCTCTACTGAGTGGTGTACTTCCGGGTGAAATTGGAATGCATATACTTTTCGATTATCGTCTGCTATCGCAGCATAAGGTGAGTTTTCACTTGTCCCGATGATATCAAAGCCTTCAGGGAGTCTTTCTGCTTTATCACCATGACTCATCCATACGATAGAATCATCTGCAATACCTTTAAAGATAGTAGAATCATTCTCTATCTTGAGTTTCGCTTTTCCATATTCATGGTGGTCCGCTGCTACTACTTCTCCACCAAAATGTTGAGTGATGAGCTGCATCCCATAACAGATACCCAGTATCGGTAAACCTAGATCCCAAACACCTTCATCCGGCTTATACGCATCTTCAGCATATACAGAAGCCGGTCCACCAGAAAGGATGATCCCTTGTGGCTTACGTGCTTTGATATCTTCAAGACTTTCACGATATGGTACCACTTCTGTATAAACGCCGCTCTCTCTGAGTTTTCTAGCGATGAGTTGTGTGTATTGTGAACCAAAATCCAGTACGAGTATAGGTACTTGTTTCATGATATTTCCTTATATTTATATGGTTAAATTTTGCCACGCACCTTGTTCCCAAGCTCCCGCTTGGGAACGAATAAACAAATTGAAAAAACTTAACTATGCAAATAGTATTGATGTACACATTCCCAAGCGGGAGCTTAGGAACGAGAGATATCTATTATTACATAATCCCTAAAACTTGAAACTGTAAATACCAAACAGCCACAGAGACAACATACCCTACAAGCACAGTCCATGCCAATTTCATATGTGATGCAAATGTGTAAATACCATGCAGTTTACCCATAACTCCAACACCTGCAGCAGAACCAAATGAGATCAGTGAACCACCAACACCTGCTGTAAGTGTTACAAGCATCCATTGTGCATGCGCATCTACACCCATATCTGGACTTGATTTAAGTACTGCAGACATAACCGGCACGTTATCTACAATAGCAGAAAGGAACCCTACACCGATATTCACTGTGGTTGCACCAAACTGTGTATAGAGTGCAGTAAAGTACTCCAGGAAACCTAAGAAATGAAGTCCACCAACCGCAGCCAAAATACCAAAGAAGAAAAGGAGTGTATCGTTTTCGATTTTAGCGATGAATGAGAAAACATTTACTGTAGGACACAAAACACCCTCACTGTCATATCTTACTTCTTTACTCATCTTGTACACATAAAGTTTTAAAATAGCCAAACCAAACATCATTCCCCACATTGCCGGTAAGTGAAGTACCTGGTGTGAAGTAACAGCTGATGCGATCGTTAAGGCAAAAAGTCCCATGATGATCTTACCACCAGGGGCAATATGTACTTCTTTTTCATCTTCAGCAAACGGAGGATTACCACTTGGTATAAAACGACTCAAAAGGAATGCAGTAATAAGCCACCCCAATATAGAAGCAGGGAAAAGGTAAAGGAAATCAACAAAGGTCCCTTTACCGTCAACCCATACCATGAGGGTTGTAATATCTCCAAATGGGCTCCATGCACCACCGGCATTGGCAGAAACAACAATGTTTACTGCTGAAGGAACAATAAATGCTTTGTTCTCTTTATCAATAGTAATCAATACTGTTGAAAGGATAAGCGCAGTTGTTAAGTTATCTGCAATAGGTGAGATAAAGAATGCTAAGAATCCGGTGATCCAAAAGAGTTTTTTATAGTCATATCCTTTTGAGACAAGTTTATAACGTAAAGCAGAGAAAATATTTCTGTCAATCATCGCTTCGATATAGGTCATTGCAACAAAAAGGAAAAAGAAGATTCCTGCAATTTCAATGATAAGTATCTCTACTTCGTGGTGCAGATGTTTGACATCCAAACCATTCATAACATAATACACACCAATAAGCATAAAAATAAGTGTTCCTGCAAAGAGTGCCGGCTTAGCTTTGTTTATATGGTATTTGTCTTCCGTTGCAATGAAGTAGTATCCTACTACAAATATTGCAAAGGAGAGGATCCCTACCCATGTTGTTGTTAAATCTAAATGTTGTACTACATCTGTTGTCATCTATTCTCCTAGTGTGTATGTAATATGTTTCTATAACTTCTATAACATTGAAAGTCTTTTTTATCTATTTTAACTTTCCATATAGTGTGAGCCTAAAGACTCTTTTCTTGCAAGTGCTGCATCAACGATGGCGGATGCTGTGTTAAGTCTTAACTCCAGCAGTCTGCCTATCTCTCTGTTTTTCATATCATAAATCAGATTCTTTGCTTCATGCAACCCTTGGGTCGTACGGATAATACCTATATCATCCCACATCACTTGACGCAGTTTATGTTTATAGGTTTTGTCATTATCTTTATGCAGAATATTAGCGTAATCTTTCTCAAATTCAGGTGTTTTAAGCACTATTTGTTCTTTACCCAAAAGATGATCCACTGCCCGTTTGGCAAAGACCATTCCTTCAAGCAGAGAGTTGGATGCCAAACGGTTTGCTCCATGTACACCTGTTCTGGCAGCTTCACCAATAACATAAAGACCTTCCATCCCTTCTATACAACCATAGGTATCACATTTTATACCTCCATTGGCATAATGAAATGCTGGGGAGATAGAAACTTTGTCTTTAGGAAAATAATAACCCAAAGCACCAAACGTACGTGTAATATTCGGAAAACGATGTTCAAACCATTTTTCCTCAAACATAGAAAAGTCCAAATAGGCATTTTTACCTGTTTTACGCTTATAGTCAAAGATGCCACGTGCTACGATGTCACGACTTGCAAGTTCCCCCCTGTTGTCATACTCAAACAAGAAACGATTTCCATCATCGTCCACTACATGTGCACCCTCACCTCTCAGTGCTTCAGTAAGCAATAACTTTCTGGCATAAGGGGTATCGACAAAAACCGTTGGGTGAAACTGCATGAACTCCATATCGGAAAGTTCTATACCTTTTTCAACACAAATACCATGAATATCTGCACTGATCGTTCTTGAGTTTGTATTGTACGCATAAAGAGAACCGATCCCACCGGATGCGATGATCACATCATCCGCATAGATCGTCGTTGGTCGATAATTCACAGAGGCTTTCACACCATAACATCGACCATCTTCTATAAGCAGGTCATATACCAATGTATTTTTCTGAAGTTGATGTTTGTTTTGTACCATCATAAAGTAGTGCATATAACGGCCCGTCGCATCTCCACCAGCATGCACGATACGCTCTGTGGAGTGTGCTGCCTCTTTCGTATAGAGGATGTTCCCCTCTTCATCCGTATCAAACTCCATACCTTGACTTATAATGTCAGGCGTAGTTACAAGTGAAGTACGGGAGAGTATCTCTACCGCTTCTTTATCGTTATGATACGCACCTGCTGCCATTGTATCTTCAACATGAACAGAAATATCTGCTTCATTCAAGGCAGTGGACATACCCCCTTGGGCATAAAAAGTGTTACACTCCCAAGGGATATCTTTACAGACTACTAAAACTTTTTTACTTTTGGGGAGTTGCATTGCGGCATAGAGCCCGGCAATACCAGCACCAATAATTAAAACGTCATATTTTTTCACTTATTATCCTTACTTGGTCACAGTACTGTTTTTATCAACATTATCTGCTATATAAACAGGATTTGTTTTATGTCCACAGCCACTCATAACGATACAGCAAACAGATGTTATAATAAAAACATGAAAAAAGCGCATACTATTTTGTCTCATCTTATCAATCAACCTCAATTTAGATTTCTAAAGCAGCAGACATGCTACCAAAAGTATATCAAACTTCTGGGAGGAAAATACCAAAAGGCTATCGCTTTTGTTTATATCAAAAACGAAACCCTTTTTGTTGCAGTTACACACCCTGGCTTTAAAATGGAACTTAATTATAATAGAGATTTATTAAAAAGTGTATTAACACAGCTCAGTTCCCTGGATAATGAATGTGAGATGATGAAAGCTGACAAGGTAGTTGTCTTTCACAGCAAGTATCATCCTGTAGCAAAAGTGGTAGATGATATTACAACCGTTCCCTACTACCATGAACGAGCACATAGTGACTTTAAAATAGAAACTGAAGATGAAGCGCTCAAAGAAAAATTCGAAGATATACAAAAAGTTATTAAATGCAATCAGTAGTTCAAAACCTTCCCTCCTCTGCGGGAGTATACCAGTATTTTGATATTACAGGAAAGTTACTTTATGTAGGAAAAGCAAAAAACCTTAAAAATCGTGTCAAAAGCTATTGGCGTTCTACACCGGAATTCACACCTAACCCTACACAGAGTCCACGTATTATCAAGATGCTTCTTGAAGCAGATAAATTAGAATATATCGTCGTAGAAACTGAGGAAGATGCACTTATACTCGAAAACTCTCTCATCAAACAACTCAAGCCCAAATATAATATTTTACTGCGTGATGACAAAACCTATCCGTATATTTATATAGATGAGTCACAGGAATATCCTCGTTTTGAGATTACACGTAAAGTGATCAAAGGGAAAGATATCACATACTATGGTCCTTTTCCTACAGGAGGGAAGGCTCTGCTTGATGCACTCTATGAAGTCTATCCACTGGTTCAAAAAAAGTCTTGTCTCAGAGAGGGAAAAGCCTGTCTCTTTTACCAGATCAAAAAATGTTTAGCACCCTGTGAAGGGAAAGTCACACCTGAAGAGTATGGAGAAATAGTCACTCAAGCAAAAACTTCCATAGTAAAACGTAAAAAGCTTATCAACACTTTGGAAGAGAAGATGACATCACTTGCGATGCAGGAACGTTATGAGGAAGCGGGCAGCATGAGAGATACCATTCAAGCCATCTCTTCACTCACGATCAGCTCCAATATTGATCTGGCAAACCAAATGAACCTCGATATCTTTGCCATACAAAATGGAGACGAAAGAGGAGTCATCGTCAAACTTTTTATGCGTGACGGAAAGATCATCTCTTCTGCCTACTCTTACTTCAGACACACCCATATCTTTGATGAAAATGAAGCCTATAAACAAGCTTTGTTAGAATTTTATACCATTGACACACCCAATGTGAGTAAACAGATCCTTACTGCCCAACCCTTTGAAGACAGCCAACAAGTAGCCCAAACACTCAGCACACGTTTTGATAAAAAAATAGAAATCCTCACTCCACAGCGTGGCTCTAAAGCTAAACTCATCGCTCTGGCAATACAAAACTGTAAGGAATTGTTACGTACAAAACAAAGTGATACAGTGATGGAGCAAAAGATAGCAGACCTCTTTGATCTCACAGTCATTCCTTATCGCATTGAGACTTTTGACAATTCACACCTTATGGGTGTTGCCACAGTAGGAGGTATGGTCGTTTGGGATGAAGCCAAGTGGGATAAAAGCACCTATAGACGCTATACGCTGCACGAGCGAGATGAGTATGGGCAAATGAAAGAGATGCTCTCTCGCCGTATAGCAGACTTTAAAGAACATCCTGCACCAGACCTCTGGATACTCGATGGAGGTCAGGCAAACCTAAACCTCGCACTCCAACTTCTCAAAGAGGAAAATGTAAACCTTGATGTCATCGCCATAGCCAAAGAGAAACTTGATGCCAAAGCCCATCGTGCCAAAGGTGCTGCGAAAGATCTCATTTACACTGTCAATGGACGCATAGAACTTAAGCCAAATGACAAACGTTTACACTGGATACAACGTCAAAGGGATGAAGCACATCGTTATGCTATCACTTACCATCAAAACAAAAAACGTAAAGAAGATACTCAGGTTTCTCTTCTCAATAAAAAGGGTATAGGTAAAGCTACTGTAAAAAAACTGATCGATTACTTTGGAACATTTGAAGCTATTGAAAGTGCTTCCAGAGAAGATATTGAGAGAGTTACAAATAAGAAAATTTCAAATATTATTAAAGATAATAATCCATAATCGTACCTTATTTGATATTTTTTACTAAAAAACCTCTTAATTCATTCTATTTTTAGTTTAATTGTACTAAAGTTTTAGAAGTGGGGTTTTTATCTAAATTTGCTTTTACTTAATTTATTTAACATAATAGTGAATATAAGACAACTAAAATATTTACACTTAAAAGGCTAAACTCATTGTGAAGTGAGGACAGAAAACCATGGGTCTCATGCAGATTGCCAGGTTACCATAGTAAACTTTATTACTTTCAGTTTACTACGTACTGACATTTCTTCTTGATACAAAAAACAAAAGGGCAAGACAATACTATGAATAGACCTGATCCAATCGACGAAGAACATAAATTTAAAAATGGCTTGATCGTAAGTTCTACAGATTTAAAAGGCATCATTACATATGCCAATAGAAAATTCTGTGAAATTGCAGGCTATACAAAAAGTGAACTTACAGGAAAAAATCACAATATTGTCAGACATCCTGATATGCCAAAAGCAGCCTTCCAAGAGGTATGGGACACCATACAGGCAGGAAAAGAGTGGACAGGGATTGTTAAGAATCTTCGAAAAGACGGGAGATATTACTGGGTTTATTCACATATCACTCCTATTGAGACTGATGGAGAGATCACCGGATACACAGCAGCAAGAAGACCTGCTTCAGAGACTGAAATAGAAGAGAGTATACCTGTCTATAAAGATTTACTAGAGAAAGAAAATAATTAAAAAGGAGTTGTTCACATCATGTATTATATCACCAATCAAAACAATCAAATTATTGCTATTGACCCTAACCTGTTAGCCTTACTTGAAGTAGAAAATATAGATGATCTTTATAGAGACATTGCATTGGGAGACATTAAATTCTCTTCATCAAAAGAAGAGAGTAATATCACTATTACAAAAGCCCAAAATGAAGAAACATATGATGTAGAGAACACTGATCTCTCAGGCATATTAGGAAACATTACTTTAGTTCAAATTCAGACACCTCCTGAAAAATCAATGCCTATAGATGATGGCAGTTCAACATTTGCATTGGCAGAAAAAGATGAAGAATCATCTATCACAGAAGATGAGTTAGTTGAGAAGATTTTGGGCTTGGATGTAACTGAAGAGGAAGAACTATTACTTCCTGATGATGATCTGATCTCTATCAAAGACACTGATGACTTATTAGAAGATGAGATATCTGTTTCAGATGATTTTGAAGAAAAAGCTAAAGAAAGCAGTGCTACAGAAGAAGATGATGATGCACTTTTTGACCTCATCCTGCCTACAACACCTGAAGAAGGCATAGATAGAATAACGATAACAGAAGATGAACAAGTAGAAACAGCTGCTGACATCCAGGCTCCTATTATTATTGATGTAAAAAACATTAGTCAAAGCATAGGTATTTCAACGGAAGATTACAATACTTTCTTAAATGAATATATTGATACCGCACTCTCTTTAGAAGAAGATCTTCGGAGTACCCAAGAAGAGAAGCACTCTAATGCCATTAGCATACTCTCTCATCTTTCAAATGTGTTACATCTTCCTGTTGTCAGCGAAATTGTAACACAAATTGAAAATGCTACCGCAGAGAGTCAAAATACGCATATAGAATCTTTTTATACTACGCTTGGCAGACTAACAACTTCCCAGTTAGAAACACTCAAAGAAGAGACTGCATCTATATTGGAAATAGACTCTGATATAAAAGTTGAAGCAATTGATTCTGTAGATATCGAGAGTATAGATCTTTTTGAAGAAGAACCTCTATCTGTACCGGAAGAGAAACCTGTTACACCAACAAGTGGAAGCTTTGGTACTATCGATCTTGATGATGTTAAACCTATACACTTTGATTTCCAACTGGAACAAGCTGCCAATGAGTTAAGCCTACCTGCGGAACTTATTGAAGAGTTTGTTCATGACTTTATAGATCAGGCACATACTGAGACCAAAAAAATGTTAGAAGCCTATGAAAAGGGTGATCTCGATACTATCCAAAAAATTGGTCACTTACTCAAAGGGACATCAAGTAATCTTCGCATCAATCCACTTTCTGATACGCTTTATGAGATACAGTTTTGTGAAGACAGCAGTAAGCTGAAAGAGTTGATAAAGCACTACTGGGGACATTTTTTGTCTTTGGAAACTCAAATTAATATTACATCAAAATAAAAGGAAATAAACGATGACTATCCGTAATAGACTTAAACTGATTGGGCTGGTACCAATTTTACTTCTTGTATTATTATCAAGTTATTTCTTTATAACTTCATATTTAAACTTTGAAAAAGCAAATGCATTAAAAACTTCACTAAGTAACAATGCCAACCTTAGTAATTCTCTGACTCAAATTGGTAAAGAGCGTGGTTTATCTGCTCTTTACATGGGCAGTGATCTCAAAGAGTTTTCAGGCTCACTGGCCAAACAGCGAAAAAATACAGATAAAGCCCTACAGACACTGAAAACAAGTTTGGTGACCAAAGATACAAGTTATATCCCTCTTCTTCTTCAAATACTGGGTGAGAGTACGTATCTGGATAAAAGTAAATATCAAACACTCTTAACAAATATTGGAACACTTCCAAGTATTAGAAAAGGGGCAGATACACTTGATGAAGATTTCAAAAAGATATTTTTTGACGGATATACAAAAAAGATATCTACCCCAATTCTTGATAACCTTTTACAAGTTAACAACTTCGCACTTGATACAGAGATATCTTCACTTGTATCAACACTCTCTCAACTCTATACTGTAAAAGAGAATGCTGGTTTGGAAAGAGGGTTTATCTCATACTATATGACAAAAAAAGCCTCTATGTCATTTGATGAGATCGCACTTTGGGATGAGTTTAAGACAAAAGCAAATGTTTTTGATATCAAACAGGTTACAAATATACAACTACGTCAACAATTAGAACAAATTCTTACTAACCCTAAAGCGCAAGAAATGCTGACTGAACTCGCAGAGACTTCATCTGCTATTCAAACAGATGTTGATAATGGTGACTACGCAGAAGAAGCTATGGACTGGTTTGCACTTCAAACACAAAAAATATCACTCTTCGCTAAAGCAGAACTGGTTGTTTCAAATGCTTTATGGAAAAAAAGTGATATTTACCTCCAAAAACAACTTTTCCTTCTTGCGATAGCTACAGCTATCTGGTTGTTGAGTTTTATCTTGGCATATCTGGGATACACAACTACACGAGATATTACACGAAATATTAAAGAACTTGAAGATGTTCTGAACAAAGCCGTGGATGACATGAAAAGCAGTGATCAATATCTTAGTTCAGATACTGCACATATTGAAAACATTGAACTGGACACACATGAAGGAACAAAAGAAGCCTATAGATTCCTAGAAACACTGGTAGATACAGCAAAAGAAGATAAATTAACAGCACTTCAAGCCAATGAAGCAAAATCACTCTTCTTGGCAAATATGTCACATGAAATTCGTACTCCACTCAATGGTATTGTTGGATTTACAGAGATACTAAGAAGTACTGATCTTGATTCAGAACAAAAAGAGTTTCTTTCCATTATTGATAAAAGTTCAGAAAATCTTCTAAGTATTATCAACAACATTCTTGACCTTTCAAAGATCGAGAGTAACAAAATTGAGATTGAAAATATCGTATTTGATGCAGCTGAAGAGTTTGAAAGTGCTGTTGAAACGTATGCAGTTAGTGCAGCTGAGAAAAATATTGATCTTAACTTTTATATGGATCCAACGATCAGTAACAAACTCAAAGGTGATCCAACCAAGATAAAAGAGATCATCATTAATCTTCTTAGTAATGCTATTAAGTTCACAAGTTATGGCGGAACCATTAATCTTGATATCCAAAAGATACAAAATGTAGATAGCCCACATCCTAGTATCAAGTTTTCTGTTCAGGATAACGGTATAGGTATGACAAAAGACCAACAATCACGTATCTTTGATGCATTTTCTCAAGCAGATGTTTCTGTTACCAGAAAATACGGTGGTACAGGTCTTGGACTGACTATTTCCAGTCAATTTGTTGAGCTTATGGGTGGTCATCTTGAACTTGAAAGTGCAAAAGATCATGGTACAACATTCTATTTCGACATACCACTTGAAGAAGTAACATCAGCTGAAACGAACTATACACAGGCATTCACTGATATGACTATCGGTAAATATGAACAAGAGATCCCAACAAAACTGGATAACTACTTAGAAACATACTTTGAGTATTTTGGTACTACAGTAAAACATTTTGAATCTGTAGGTGAGCTCAAAGACTTAAATGACAATGATGTATGTAAGAGTTATTGGATCGATATAGATAAAGCAAAACAAAACATCTTATCTGCTGTTGCCAATATTGACAGATCAAAACTTATCGTTTTAGCAAATGTAACCAGTCGGAATAAGATCGAAGAGATGGGTATTGATCAGGATAATGTAATTTTCAAACCTGTTACCCTTACCAAACTTAAAAACATACTAAGCAAAAGTGCAAGTACGGTACCTCAGCTTCTAGATGAAGCTCTACCGTCACAAGCAACAAAATTTGATGCGAAAGTCCTGGTCACTGAAGACAATATCATTAACCAAAAACTTATCAAACGTATTTTAGAAGAACATGGTATTACGGTTGATCTGGCGAATAATGGCCTTGAATGTTTTGAAAAACGCAGAAATAAAGAGTATGATCTTCTTTTTATGGATATTCAAATGCCGGTAATGGATGGTATAGAAGCTACACATGAAATACTTGACTATGAAGAAGACGAAGAAGTACCACATATTCCTATCGTTGCCTTGACAGCAAATGCACTTAAAGGAGACAGGGAAAGATTCCTTGGAGAGGGTATGGATGAGTATATTACCAAACCGATTGAAACAAGTGAATTGCTTTATATCTTGAATAAGTTCTTATCAGCCAAAGCAAAGATGGTATCCGTAAAAGTAAAAGATCAAGTCTCCAAAGATATTCAGGAAGAGTCTATATCTAAAGTTAATACAGTGAAAGATGAACCAATCCTTTTAGATGAACTTACTATGGATACATCTACAGAGAAAAAGATATTGATCGCTAAAAAGTTTCTTTTAGAGGGCAGAGTCTTAACCAAAGTAATTAAGAACCTAGGGTACGACCATAAAACATTAGATAATGTAGATTTACTTGAAAGTGAACTCTCATCAGGTGGGTATGATATACTCTTCAGTGATGCAGACCTCATTACAGAAGATATCAGTCAGTCCAATAACAATCTAGCTATAATCACTTCGGGAAGTTCCAAAGAAGAGATTGAAGATCTTATTAAAAAGTACAGAGGATAAAATAAATGGCATTAAAAGTATTGATCGTTGATGATGATTTCATCAACAGAAAGTTATTACACACTCTTTTAAAAAAGAATCCCGATGTAACAGATATGATAGAAGCAGAAAATGGTTCAGATGCTCTGGATAAAATGAAAAAAGATCCTGATATTAATCTTATTTTATTAGACATTATGATGCCGATCGTTGATGGGATAGAATTTTTAAAGATCTTTAGATCAGATATGGCAAACGGTCATATTCCTGTGATTGTACTCTCAACAGATGACACAAGAAAAACTGAAGTATTTGATAACGGCGCAAATGACTTTTTGAGAAAGCCCGTCAAAGAAGAGATACTCTTTGCTAAAATTGCACAATGGTCTCAAGCATAGATCATAATGCTAAAATTTCTAGTTCTCAAACATAGGTTGGGAACCAGAAATTCTTCTTATTTATTTTACAAACACCTCTTTTAAAACTTCATCGATAGTTGAAACTCCGATTATTCTAATATTATTTTTTACTTCATTTGGTATATCATCTAAGTCCCGCTCATAATTTTTCATAGGAATGAGCGCTTTAGATACACCTGCTTTATAGGCAGCAATGAGTTTCTCTTTCAATCCACCAATAGGAAGCACTTTCCCTGTCAACGTTACTTCACCTGTCATAGCTACTCTATTGTCTATTTTTTTAGCACTCAAAATAGACGCTATAGCACTTACCATGGCAATCCCTGCACTTGGCCCATCTTTAGGTGTTGCACCCTCAGGAACATGAATATGGAGATCATAACGCTTATAGACCTCACTTGGGTCTATTGTTATATGATCTTCTCTCTCTTTTAAAGTATGTGGTATGGTCAAAGGAGAGATAGCTAACTTTTTTTCATCTATCAGTATCTTTACTACAGAGTGTGCGATTCGCACAGACTCTTTCATAACATCACCAAGGCTTCCCGTCAGTTGTAATGCACCTTTACCTTTAATTTTAATGGCCTCTATCGTGAGTACATCTCCACCTACCGCGGTCCATGCAAGCCCAGAGACAACCCCTACTTGCGGTTTAGTATCAACTAAAGAAATTTCAAATACTTTTTTATCCGTAAATTTTTCTAAATTATCTTTAGTAATACTTACTTTATCTTTTGTCCTGTTTTCTAAAAGTTTTCTAGCACCTTTTCTCATTAGCGAAGCAATTCTACGACGTAGATTTCTCACACCTGCTTCTCTGGTGTATTCATCTATCAATATTTTTAACGCTTTATCACTAATAGAAAACTCTCTACGTTTCAAAGCATGTTTTTTAAGCTCTTGAGGAATAAGATAACGTTTGGCTATTTCAAACTTCTCTTTAGGGGTATAGGAATTCAATCCTATAAACTCCATCCTGTCACGCAATGGTGCCGGTATGCGTCCCACGTCATTTGCTGTAGCAATGAAGATCGCTTTACTGAGATCAATATTGAAATTCAGATAATAATCACGATATTTACTGTTTTGTTCAGGGTCAAGTATCTCCAGCAATGCGGCAGTCGGGTCGCCTCTCATGCTGCGCCCCACTTTGTCTATCTCATCGAGTACAATGACAGGGTCCATACTTTTAGCTTCTATAAGCCCCTGAACCACTCTTCCCGGCATAGCGCCAACATAGGTTCTTCTATGTCCTCTAAGTTCATTCACATCTTCAAGACCACCCAGTGCCATCCGTACAAGAGGTCGTCCAAGTGCAGTAGCGATGGAGTTTGCAAGAGAGGTTTTACCAACACCGGGAGGTCCAGCAAAACATAAGATGACCCCTCCTGTCTCTTTTTGCTTAATTCCTCTAAGCATTGCAAGTTCTCTTACTGAGAAAAACTCTACTATACGTTCTTTGGGTTTCTCTAAAGAGTAGTGGTCTTTGTCAAGTTCACTGGAGACATCATGTACAGATAAACTTTTTTTACTTAACTTTCCAAAAGGAAGTTCAAGTACCCACTCCAAATAACTTTGCACAACATGCGCTTCGCCACTCTCCGGATGCATACGTGCAAAACGGTCTAACTGTTTGCTTATCTCTTTAAATGCATCTTCCTGCATATGCGGCTTAAGTGCTTCTACCTTTTCTCTGAAAGTAGCGATCTCCTCTTCACGTTGCGTATCCATACCCAACTCTTGCTGTATCTCTTTGAGCTGTTCTTTTAAAAAATACTCTTTGTTGGTCTGTTCTATTTTGGTATGTACTTTTGTACGTATCTCTCTTTGTACTTTGGCTGACTCAATCTCAGAAGTAACGACATCCACAAGCCCAAGCAATCTTTTTTCTATATTTGGTTCTATATAAAGGGCATAGGCTACTTCTTTATCCAGTTTCAACATCGAGGAAACAAGGTCAGCTATACGATGTGGCTCATCATTTTCTTCTATGGTACGTACAAGGTCTGCAGGGAAATGACTGCTTAAAGTGGAGAGTGTTTTTATCTTGTCTCGCAAAATGCCCATCAAAGCATCTACTTTTAGCTGATTAAAACTATCGAGTTTAACTATATCTATGGTGGCGCGGTTAAAATCACCCTCTTGAGGGACTAAGATTTTTCCACGTGCAAGTCCCTGAAACAGTATCTTTACTCTACCATCAGGGATGTGCACTTTTCGCATGATGGAACCTACAACCCCTACTTTATACATGGCATCAAAATCGCGACTTCCTTCTTTACCTGCCATAGAAGCGGTTACAAAAAGTAAAGAGTTGTTTTCCATTGCATCTGTCGCGGCATCTATATCTTTTTGATTGGTTAAAAAAATAGGGCTTATCATAAAAGGATAGAGAAAAAGTTCATCTTCTACTACGATAGGCAAGGTGTTGGGAAATGCATCATAATCACTGAGTTGCATGGTGTCTCCTAAAATATATTTATTTTTTGTTTGATTAATTGTGTTCTTATCTTCGTGTTTGACACGGAGATCTGAAACTTAATATGTAATATCACTTTGGTCTTCTCTTCTGTTTAAATTCTAGATCCCCATGTGCCCATCGGAAATACCCTTGGGGTGCAAGCACGAGGATGACATATAAAGTTACCTGGTTTTTACTTGTTAACTGTTAATTTTCTAGTCAAAGACCATACCGATAACCCCTTGTTCAGGTGGTGTAATATCAGTCATTCCAACAACAGAACCACTATTTTTTTCTCTATATATCTTTGCACCTTCAGGCTTGCCTGTACGTTCGTAAAGTGCAGCTATATTTTCATTGAGCAAATACTGGCTCATATGCAGTCTTATGAGTATAGTGTTCACAAGCGGTGCATAGGATGAACCTGGGTATCGCAAGAGGTATTTGTTTGCATTGCTTATACTGTCCATGATAAGCTTTTGGTCTTTATACACATCTTTTACCCCAAGAAATGATGCTTTGAGTTTCATAAAGTCTGTATATTCACGACTCCCATATTCTCCATAACGTTTATTATATTCATCAAGATAATAATTTGCCAAAAGGTACTTTTCATCATTCATATGTGCATGTGCAAGCATCATGATGGCTGTTGGCATAAGTGGCGAACGCATATGTTCACTTTTCAAAGAGATGTAATACTCATCAGCCTTATCCATGTTCCCACTGCTGATACTGCTTCCTATCTGCTTATACCAGTAAAGTGCCGGCTTGTTGAACTCTGTTACGTCATCTTTATTCATACAGCCTGCAAGCAAAAACACCAAAGCCATTCCTGCTAAAATACTCTTCTTCAAATTCATATCTTACCTCATCATAAATGTAATAACTAATATAATAGCTCAAAGTATGTAAAAAGCGTATTAGGTTTGAGCAGATTCAATGAAAATCTTACATCCTGTTCGTGAAACGCACTTATGAGTCGGGCTGTCCAACTATAAATGCATGTCCTGTTTGCTTTTCAATGGTAATGATCAATGGGCTAATATCTGAAGCATCAAAAGTCAGTGTAAGGTTACAATCACTTGTTATTATGGAAGAATAATCTGGTGCTGTTGATCCGGTATAGCCTCTGTGAGGCCTACCTAAATGATCAAAACCTATATAATCAGATGCACCCGTACAACCTCCACTCCATGCAACATTTCCATCAGAAATACTATGTTTTTTGGTAATGAAAATATTGGGTGATACATTTGGATGACCAGAGATATCAGTTTCGCAAGGTTGGTTATTTAACCCCATCACAGAGAGTCCGTTTGATGGATCTATAGCCTCTTCACCAGCATCTATACTTCCTTGTGTATCTTTATCTGAACCGATATAATAAAAGATCCCATTATCACTACATCCTTCAAAACCAAAACGCCAAAATGCTTTTTGCCATTCGTTGTCGTTGGGATTGGTTACATCATCCATTAGTGCCATATGTTGTGTATATCGTATGGCTGAAAGTATGTTGTCTCCTGCCTCTTGACGTAAATCTCTGTCAAGTCTGGGCATTGCCAATACAGCTAAAATCCCAAGCACTACGATCACCATTACCAATTCTATCATAGTAAATGCAGGTTTTTTAAGATTTGTCATTTATCACACCTTAATGAATTTTTCTAAATTGTATCATAAATAATTGTAATTTTATATCTATTTTATCTTAGGTATGGTATTCTTAAGTTAAGTATTACATAATGAAAAGCCAAACTTACTGCGAAGTAAGGACGGAAAGCCACGGGTCTCCAGTAGATAGCCGAGCTACCAAATCGTAAGCCGTAAGCTTATGCTATCATTTTCAAATGTAGATACAAATTTCACTCAGTTCTATTTTTTTGAGTAATTAAAAGGTATTATCATGAAGAATTTGACTACTGTTTTTAATTTATTGTTATTTCCGTTTCTTTTAGTAAAAAAACTTCTGCATTTCAAAATTTAAATAAACATTCACAACAAAGACATTGGAGACGCATTATCTTTTCTATGCTTGTCATGCTCGTGGCAAGTTCTTCTGTAGTCAATGCCGTTAATTATACTCTAGATTATGGAGATAATGATGCCGAGGAGAGTATTTCAGATGGAAGTATGTCTCGTAGTAGTTCTGATCTTGAAATGGCTTATGACACTTATGATGGTAGAAATTTGCAGATTATTGGTCTAAGATTTAATAATGTTGATATTCCGCAAGGAGCGATCATCACCAGTGCAAAAATTCGTTTTCGTGCAGATGCAGATGACAGTGGAGCTGCCTCTCTTGTTATTTCCGGTGAACTATCTGATGATGCCAGTGCATTTGGAGGAGACAACTACGAACTTTCGTCACGTATCAATGCAAGAGCTACAACTGCAAAAGTAAACTGGAATCCCGCAGCTTGGACAGACGGCAGCTATCACAATACCAGTGAGATCAGTTCTATTGTTCAAGAGATCGTCGATCGTCCTGGTTATGCGGGAGATGACCTTGTTATCTTCATAGAACCTGGAGCTGGATGTACAGATAGTAGCTGTAGGCGCAGGGCAGATTCAATCAATGAAAGTGTAAGTGATGCAGCACTACTACAAGTTGAATATACTGTACCTCCATCTTGTGCTACACTCAGAGACTCAGATGACCTAACCGCAACCCACACTTCATACACCAACAGCTCAAACTATAATAATTCTGACTGGAATGTTGGTCCAGATGCTACTGCCATGAGTCGTGCCTATAAATTTACCGTCGATAGAGCCGGAATAGTTGATATTCTTTTGTATGATGTCGATCAAAATCAGGCTAAATTCAGTGTCAGTCAAAACGGATGTCCACTAACACTGGATGGCTTAAGTTCATCACAATTAACGTTTAATGGTCCCGGAGAGTTCTATGTCTATGTCTATTATGTGAGTGGTACACACACTAACATTGAATACAAGCTTGATGTAAACTTCTCTCCTCCTTTAGTAGCCGATGCTACCGATGATATCTATACTACACTGATAAATAATGCCATAAGTGAAAATGTACTGACCAACGATAGCGGTGCAGGTCTCTCTGTGACAAGCAATACAAACCCTTCCCATGGTGCAGTAACTTTTCAAACCAATGGCAACTTTATCTATACTCCAAACTCTGGATATAGTGGGAATGACACTTTTACATACACCATAACAGATACGAATGGTCACACTGATACAGCTACGGTTACTATAGATATTATCAATCCAGATGCAGTCAATGCTGTCAATGATAGCTATAGTGTTTTTACAGATACAGCGTTAAGTGGCAATGTGCTGACCAATGATACTGGTGTAGCTCTCTCTGTGACCAGCAATACAAACCCTACGAATGGTACACTTACCATTACAAGGTTTGGTGATTTTGAATATAGATCTGATGCTGGATTTACAGGTACAGATACATTTACATACACTGCTACAGATATAATAGCTGATAGTGATACTGCCACAGTAACCATCACTGTCTCAAATGATACAAACTATACTGAGAGCAGCGAACATGCTTTTGAACTCATAAACCCACCTTTTACCAGAAACCTGGTAGGTAACTATAATATCGCTGGTAACACAGTAATGTGTCTGACGGACCATTATAGTACGTATGGCGGTACATGCCAAGATGCAGGAATGGAATATGAAACAAGCAACAGAAGGATCAGTAAATATATAGATATCGACGGGGATTCAAGCACTTGGAACTCCACCTCTTCTTATATCGACTTTCCGGATACTTTCGATAGAGATAGAGGACAGAGAGTAAAATGGGCTGGTCTCTTCTGGCAAGGCCGTATCAGTACAGATAATGACTATCCTATACACTTTGGTGTAGTAGATGGCAACGCTTATAATTTTTCTGAGATCGGTAAAGATTCTAGCTACGATCCAGATCTCGAAAATACAGATGCCAACAGGATAAAACTTAAAATCGATACATCTAACTACAATGATATCCAGGCATCAAATGTATTTACATATGATAGTAGCGAGGGTACCACATATGCTGCATTTGCAGATGTAACATCTGTGCTGCAAGCAGGAAATCTCAGTCATGGCAAACACACCTTTACGGTAGCCAACCTAACCACGGGAGAAGGTAGGGAAGCTTCTCCGGGAGTCTTTGGCGGATGGTCACTTGTAGTAATATACAATGAGAATGCAGATGGAAAGCTAAGAAACATCTCTATCTATAACGGTTTTGTATCTATAGATGAAAGCAATGATCCTATAGAGATAAGTGGATTTAAACTGCCTACAGATGTGGATGAGGATGTTAATGCACAAATGGCAGTATTTTCCGGAGAGGGAGAGTATCGTTATGGTAGAACACCTTCCAACACAGCTTCAGACTACATGAAGATCAGTAATTTGAGTGATAGTGGATGGCTGGATATGCCGGGTGCCACCAATCCAAACAATATCTTTGATGCTATCCTAGATGGTGTAAAGCGTGATAATATAGCTGGGCACAGCAACAATCTGCAGGTTAATAATGATGGTGTTGACATTGATAACTTTGATGTAACATCTATTATGACACCGTACAGAAATGCTAATCCTGATATGAGTAATGTCTTTATCAAGCTCTATTCAGATAATGACTATATCACCCCTAGTATGCTTGCATTCTCTGCAGAACTATACAAACCAAATGTATGTTATGACTATGTTATTAAAAGAGATGAATACACTATCCCTTCCCAAGGGTTGGATATAAATGCCACTTTTAAAAAGGGTGAAAGACTTAGTATCACTGCAGCTATCAAAAGTCTAGAGAGTGATGTCGATCTGGAACTTTCAGCTGTAGGTATAGATATGAGACAACGAGAGGGACTAGTCTCATTTGACCCAACTGACGCATACTATTCTCTAAGTAATGCCAATACACTACTGCCGACTGTGGTAACAAATAACTCTTCACAGGCAAGACCAGAGATAGCCATTGGTAAAGATAGAAATGCCCTTATAGGTGGTACAATAGGGCCATATGAGAGATACTATGCCAAGTTCAACTATGATGTAATAGATGTGAACGGGTCTAAATTTGCAGCTGATTTTACTATAGAGTTAAATACGACCATAGACTATGGCTCTGGTCCCATAACCCAGATCTTGCCACTACAACAATGTGAACAGTCAGCTGTCTACAATCCAGACTGGCTGGAGTTTAATGTAGAGCGAGACTTTTCTACTGCACCATCTAATGATACAGAACAATATTCACTCTATACACAGATAGCAGGACAAGACTTTGACTACTCTGTGGCTGCTTATACGAGGGATGCGAACAACCGGTTTACTGTTGAATCTATTGTTAATGACATGACTGTAGATGTGGAGCTCATAGATGCAGAAGCCTTTGATGACAATACTTCATTCTTAAAATGTTCAAACCCGGAACCAAGCATCATACTTGGTGGATTTGGAAACAGTACATTTGTGCACTTCAACAATGAAAGTAGAGAATATGTCAGAATAAATGATTTCTCTAATACCCGTGCAGTTAAAAATACTGTATTTAGAATGTGGATACTTACAGATGCGAACAACACCATCATACCTCACATGAACAATAGAACTGAGGGAGATAAATTTAAAATAATCTATGACGACAACTATGCAGCACTTGATACAGCAATGATATGTGCTGACGACTGTGGTGTCTATGGTGTAGCAGGTAGTTCCGCCTGCTATAATTGTCTTAGAAATAATTTTGCCAAACCTATATGCTCAAGAGACAACTTTGCCATCAGGCCTGAAAGTTACAGGATCTCACTTAGTGACATCGGTGCAGACGGAGAGGCCGCTTCACCTTTAGAGGTTACTCAAAATAATAGCAGTATGACTACCCAATCATTAGCCGCTGAATATGACTATAATCTCACAGGGCAATGTACTAAGTCTAATGGGAGTACCTCTAATGGTTATTATGGTGAAAACTTTTCCACTGCCACACTGAGCACTCTCCCTTCACCCAATGAATATGAAGATATCGCAGTATTACAATTTACCGGGTCTTCAACATGTCAAGACCAAAATCACAGTACCCTGAATGTTAAATTTACCAATGGTATTCTTGATACCTACACACTCTCTCATAACAATGTAGGAAACTATGCTTTATGGATAGAAGATAACAGTTGGACCAAGGTTGACCAGGCTAGCCAAAACCCATATAAAACAATATTTGACAACAATTGTCGGGTAGATGCAGCTACCGCTGCTCCTGCTTACTGTAATGACTGTATACTGGGTAACAATGCTTCAGGAGGAGCAGATACCAAACTAGGCTGTACGATCGACTCCAGCCTCATAGCCAACAATGATTATCAGGATATTGACTTGACGTTCAATCCTTATCAATTTGATCTGGATCTACAGTTCATACGTAGACCTGCAGGCAGCAGTACTGATGGTATTGTTTATTTCAGTGATCTCAATGATGACCTAGCTATGTCCATAGGTTTTACAGGAAAAATAACCGCACAAGGATTTAATGGAACACCATTGAATAACTTTGTTACAGGTTGTGCTGCTCAGGATATTATACTGGATGTGAATAAAACAACGTTACCAGCTGCAGTGAACGATATAAACGATATAAATATAAGTTTTCAACAAGTATTGAATGATATTACTGGAACAACAAACCCAGCTGCCTTAGATGATGTAAATCTTACCTATGATGCTCTTAACTTTACTGATGATCTCAACGGCAGTGCAAATATAGACCTTTACTACAACTTTGCCAAACCACAAAATGTACCAATGAACCCTGTAGAGGTGAATATCACTCAACTTACAGCAATCTCACCTAATGCTTCTTCAAATGCAAATATGAGTACAAACTTTGTACCAGACGGTAACATTAGCGGGGAGATGAGAAGATTTTACTATGCCAGAACTGTACCGGGTCAGAATACATATGACGATATTAAAGAAGACTTTGTACTTACTTCCCTTCTTATACAAATATATTGTTTTGATGCTATAAACCCTGCATTTTGTGCAACTATGGGTTTAGATACTGTTGCTTATCCTTCTGTTGCGAATGAGGTTGCCTGGTATAGTGCAAATGCCCATGATCCGGGAGATGGACAGATTACTACTATCGGGATTAAAACCGGAGCAGGTAATATCGCACCAAGTGGAGGACCATATCAGTTCAACAGCGGACGTCGTGCGGATCTGAAAGTAAATTATTCAGGAATTAACAGACCTGAAACAGATGTAGTAGAAGCAACAGTGGATACATGGCTTAGATATAATGGAAACACCATCATATATAATGTGATATTTACAAGCGATGGAAACTGGGCAGGTGTTGGGAAAACAGGAAATGTACTTAATACACTTCCTAAAGATAAAGCCAACAAAAGGATATCGTGGTAATGTATAGAAAATCAACTACTGTACCTATGAGAGATGCTATAGCGATGATAGAGCTTATTTTTGCAATTGTCATCATAGGCATCACCCTACTCTCGGCACCACTGCTAATGAGTCAAGCTACCAAAAGTGGTTACGTTGCACTTCAACAAGAGTCTATCTCTGCAGCTGCTTCACAAATGGGGCTCATCCTCACACGTACATGGGATGAAGTTGATGCAAACCAGAGTCAAGGTGCCATACTCACAACCACTTATGCTGCTGCAGGAAATAGTGTGTTAAGAAACTTCACTGCGGGCACAAAGAGGGTAGGTATGGATGGTAATGCCTCGAGAATCACATACTATTTTGCTGATCCATCAGTTACCATACCGGCTTCAACTGCCTTGCAAGCTGATGGTGGAGACCTTGATGATATAGATGATTTTAATGGTAATGACTATAACCTTTCTGTCTATTTGGAAGGTACAGCAAATGCTGAAGACATAGAGACAGCAGACGGGGACTACATAGACAGACAAATATCCATACGTACCACTGTTGCCTATGGCGATGATGTACCACGCAGCGTAGACGGCAGTGCATCTGCCAATGATTACAGTGCAACAACTGTCACATTCAGTAACCCTTTTTACAATGTAACAGTGGGTGGAGGACAAAGCAGTAATATAAAACTTATCACTGTAAATCTCACTACCGCATCAACTGTATCAGATCTCAATAAATCTATTACTCTTTCAGCATTCTCTTGTAACTTGGGTACTTACATACCTACCCAACAAGATTATTAAACTATGAATAGGATCATGCATATGCATAAGCATAAAAAACCCGCTTTTACTATGATCGAAGTTGTATTCGTCATTGTCATTTTAGGTATCGTCGCATCTATAGGTTCTTCTCTCATCGTAAAAACCTATGAGAGTTACATTTTACAGCGAGCCCTGCATCGTGTTTCTCTTTCCACAGAATTGGCAGCCATGCAACTTGTCAACAGGCTCACATTCCGTATAGACAAAACAACCGTAGCAAGAAGGCCAGCTGCTCCATACGACTTCATCACAGTGAGCAGTATCTCTTCTAATGGTGATGATATACACACTGCACTAGAGTGGATAAGCTATGATGATGACAGTTTTTCTGCCACATTAACACCAGGATGGAGTGGATATGCAGATGTGATAGACCCAGGTAACAGTAGAGCAGCATTTGCCACACCTGGTTCGAACTTGGGAAGTGCCTCTACCATCATAGGGAACTTGTCTGATGCTACAGTCTCCCTTACAGGAGGTGGTGGTGACCGTCCTGCCATCTTTTTTAATGCTGACGAATACCGTGACGGCAATACTACCAGCTCTTATGGAGCAGGTTGTATGGGACTTGACTATGCTACAAACGATACTTCGTGTATCTTGGCCGTAAGCGGAACAGTCAATGCCGGGGCAGCGGATATACTTAATTTTACTGATGCTGCACATACAGGTAGAACAAAAACCATTTATGAACACTACAAACTTGCCTGGAGTGCTTATGCTGTTGTTCCTGTATTGATACCAAACACCACTCTTTATGAATTAAGGCTTTATTATAACTATCAACCTTGGCAGGGGGAAGAGTATACAGGGGCACCATATGCTACTCTGTTACGCAATGTCAGTGTATTTAAATTTAGTGAGAGCGGTGGAACAGTGAGACTTAAACTATGTGCACAACAAAACATTGCGGGAACTAAAAATGTAACCATATGTAAAGAGAAGGCTATTATAAGATGATTTACAGCACTATACTACACAATCTTCAACATAAAATGCGTACTCACAGGGAGGGTTTTTCTCTCATCACTGCTATATTCGTCATCGTCTTAATGGCAACAGTAACCTCTCTTATATTAAATACCACAGGTAAAGTCATTAAAGAGACAACCATGCAGTATCGTAATGAACAAGCAAGACTTTTGGCTAAAAGTTACACTGAACTTGCACTACTATCAGTAATGGGGCATGATAGAGCTACTCTTGGAAACTGTGTCACCAGGGTTCAAGGAACTATAAACACACTTCAGATAGGTCAAGCAAATCCGGCAGGTGGAAATGTGGACAATGGTGGGTACACAGTCACAACTGATATACAATATATAGCAAATGGTTTTCCTGCATCGGGTACTTGCACTATCTTAAATGCCCAAGACCTCACTTCACTTCAAGGTCCCAATATGATCATTGATGTTTATGTAAGATATCAAGATCCCGATCAGCCTACTGCAGTACATCAGATAACCTATCACAGAAGAACGCTTCAAAAACTTTGATCTATCAGTCATTTACCCTTCATTAAGCCTATCATTATAGAACGGAAAATGAGCAAAGCACATCTTTCCTACCCTTTGCACTAGGCACACTTCAGCAGTGAGCTCTCGGCACTTGTGCCTCTTTAAAATCCTTCCCCATTTACCCTTCATTAAGCTTCTTAAGTTACAATTAAGTATGGATATCACGATATCCGTATCTTATAACTAAAGGATTTATCATGAATAAAAGTATTACAGGAAGACATTTTGAACTTACTGAGACGATTAAGAGTTATGCAGATGCAGCAGTTGAGGGACTGAACAAATATCATTTAGATATTATCTCAGCAAGTACTATCATCGCAGCAAATGAAAAGCAAGGAAAAAAGGGATTTACTGTAGAATTCATTGTTAATCTTAAAGATAAAAACACCATCGTTATCACTCAAGTAGATAAAGATGTGTATGGTGCCATTGATATAGCTATAGAGAGAGTTAAAAAATCACTTAGAAGACACGCTGACAAGATCAAAGGTCATAAAATCATGAGTTTCAAAGACTTGGGGGTAGAGGCAGAAGCGGTAGCTGAGTTAGACACCGAAGAGATAGAAATCGTACCAATGGAACTGGAACTTCATAAGCCACTTTATTTTGATGAAGCTATAGAAGCACTCAAAGCAGAAAAGAAAAGACAATTCATCGTATTTAATGACGAAGAAGGCTTGATGAGAGTCATGTACAAAAGAGCTGATGGGAAATTTGGACTATATTAAAATTTCCTCTCTCATTCTCGGGCTTGTCCCGAGAATCACCGAGAGCGTTTAAAATTCCGTGTCAGCCACAATTAGTAACATAAGTTACACCTCTAGATATTTATCTAATCTCCCTTCAAAGAAGATAGCCAGTTGAGAAATAGTCAAAGACCAATTCCAAACTGGCATAGTCCATTTTTTGGATGCATTCTGAATACCCATATAAAGTAATTTCATAAGGCTGTTTTCATTAGGGAAAGCCCCTTTGGTTTTGGTCAGTTTTCTGAACTGGCGATGTACCGATTCAATAATATTTGTCGTATAGATGATCTTTCTGATCTCTGCTGGATACTTGAAATAATAAGAGAGGTTCTCCCACTTATTTCTCCAGGACTGGATGACGATAGGATACATACTGCCCCATTTTTCTTCCAGTCTGTCAAGTTCAAGTTCAGCTGATTCTTTGGAGACGGCTTTGTAGACCAGTTTCAGATCCTTCATAAACTCTTTTTGATTCTTTGAAGCCACATATTTGAGTGAGTTTCTTATCTGATGAACGATACAGAGTTGAACTTCTGTATCGGGAAAGATAGTCTTTATTGCTTCAGGAAAACCATTAAGACCATCTACACTGGCAATAAGAATATCTTCAATACCTCTGTTATGTAGATCGGTAAGTACCTGTAGCCAGAAGTTGGCTCCTTCATTCTCAGAGATATAAAGTCCCAGTACCTCTTTTCTTCCTTCCAGATTTACACCCAGTATTGTATAGACAGCTTTAGATACATATCTTCCATCTTCCTTTATTTTATAATGTATAGCATCAAGCCATACAAAGGGATACATTGCCTCTAATGGTCTTGCCTGCCACTCTTTGACTTTGGAGATGATCTTATCCGTAATAAGGCTGATTGTAGCAGTTGAGATAGATACCTGGTATATCTCTTCAATATGTGAAGAGATATCTCTGTAACTCATTCCTAAGCCGTACATGGAAAGGATCTTCTCTTCTATCTCATCAGATATAGTAGTTTGGTGTTTTTTAACGATCTGGGGTTCAAAGGTACCGCTACGATCTCTTGGAGTTTCAAGTTCAAAAGTACCATCACTGGTACCCTTAATGGTTTTTCTATTAGAACCGTTACGTCTGTTCTTTCGTCCCGAGAGAACATCATCTGCAATATGAGATTCTATTTCTGCTTCAAGTGCAGCTTCTGTGAGTTGTTTGATCAGTGGAGCTAAGAGACCTCCTTTACCGGTGAGTCTTTTACCACTTCTAAATTCATCGAGTATTTCATCGAAATCAAATTCGTATTCTTCTTTCATTGTCAGTCCTTGATAGTATTTTATCAGACTGACACGAAATTTCTAACACTCCGAATCACCCCGCTACACTCCCCAATCTATTTTTAGCCCTAGCAACCACCTCTTCATCTTCTCCCATATCTAACCACTTAAACTTTTGACCACTTTGAATGGTACCGTCCAAGATATCACCACTGTCACGAAATTTCAAGTCAAGTTTTGCAATGTCAAAACCATTGGTTGTTTGAGTAAACTGTTCTAGTCTAAAGTTTTCATGGCTGTTACTATAAAGATAACACCAGCTCTTTAATCCATTACGCCCTACTCTTCCTCTAAGTTGATGCAGGGTTGCAAGTCCCAGTCTTTCTGCCCCTACAATGACTATAAGCGTTAGTCTAGGCAGAGAGATACCTACTTCAACAACCGTGGTAGCCAAAAGTATATTTCCCTTTTCTCTAAACTCAAGTAAGACTTCTTCTTTTTGTTTATCTTTACCATGTGTGACATAGACATTATCAAATTTGTTTTCCCAAAAGCCTCGACTCTCTTCCAAAGACTGATAAGGTACTTCTGTACTCTCTTCTACCAAAGGGTAGATGATTAGTACTTGATGCTCCTGTGCTATCTCATCTTTGATATGTGTTAACAGGTTGGGAAAATCTTGTTTACCTATGGTTTGGGTCAACACCTCTCGCTCAAAAGGCGTAGTGGTGATGAGACTTACATCAAGCAATTCAGACTCCATCATCGCCTGCGTTCTTGGTATAGGTGTGGCTGAGAACTGTATAAAATGAGGTTTTTTTTCATCCTCACTGACTAATGCTTCCAGACTCTGTCGCTGTTTGGTGCCAAAACGATGTTGTTCATCTACCATCACAAGTGAAGCTTGTGGCAAATTTTCTTTATAGAGTAGTGCATGCGTCCCTATGATAAAATCAGCATCTGTGTAGTCCCCTTCATCTTTACCCTGCATCACCAACGCTACTTTCACCTCTTTAGGTAAATGTTTACATGCCTCTTCATAGAGTTGCAAAGCGAGTAGTGAAGTAGGTGCCATCAAGATACTTTTATGGGGTAACGCCATCATCACGGAAGCAAGTATGACCATTGTTTTACCAGAACCCACATCTCCCACTACCATACGTTTAGCTGCTTTATCTTCTCTTGCAACATCTTCTTGTATCTGAGCGATAACAGCTGTCTGTTCAGGCGTCAAAGTAAAAGGTAAGCTTTTTATAAAAGGTTGGATCTCTCCGGTAAATGCTCTAAGTGCAGGAAAGTCTGCTCTCTTTCCACGAAGTTTTTTAAGATGATTAAAAGCTTCTATAAACTTAAATACTTCAATGATCTCACTTTTAAATCCACCATTTTCATAGACATCTTCCATACTCTTCAGAAAGTGTACTCGCATGAGCGTTGCTACTTCTTTAGAGTCTAATCCCTCATTATAAAGATTCTTCTCTGTTACGTAACACTCTATAAGAGAAGCGATCTCACTCTCTTTGAGTACAGTTTTATACTTAGGGGTTATCATGCCTATTTGCTTAATAGACTTTGGCTGCGACATTTGCAAATAGCCTTTGTACTCTTCAAGTTTCCCTTGTATCACATGACTTGAACCCACCTCAAAAAGCTTATGATGGTAGGGAGTCACACGAAAAAAAGTAGAAGAAAGTCGTCTTCCAGACTGAGTAAGGTTAAAAGTCACACGGAGCTTACCAGAATAAATACTACTATCTGTTACTTTTGCTTCAAGTGTATGGACTTTACCTAACTCCAGTGAAGTTGAGAGTGTCGTGTCATTGTAAGATACAGGAATAATAAGTGTAAGGTCAAGCAGTGAGTGGATCTTGAGTTTTTTAAACAGTTGTTTGGCTTCTTCCATCTCCTACTCCTTTTGTTTTAAATATTATACAAAAGTTTTAAAAAGAGAAGAAAAAAAATGTCATATTGTCATATTTTTTAGCTCACAGCTAAGAAATATGCAATATCCACACTTGCAAAATTGTAATATTATTTCTTTTTTGTCACGATACTAAATGAAAGATCTGATAACTCTTTATGTGCTTTAATGAATGTATTCATCTCATCAAGTGTCACTGTTTCTATCTTCTTTAACTGTTCTTTTGAAAAACCAAGTGGTCTTCCATAATAATATTCGTTATATGCACGGTGCAGTCTTTGAGAAAGTGTTTCTGTACGAAGTGGTTCAGACCCCAGTAAAAATTTCTTTGTATCCTCAAGCTCTTTTTGTGTAATTCCTTTTTCTACAAATGTATCTACTACTTCTTGTACCAGTTTTTTAGCTTCATCCTGTGTAGTGAGTTTAGTTTGCAAGTAACCACTCAAATAAGAAACCGTTCTTGAACGTACCAAATGGGCATACGCTCCATAAGTGAGTCCACGTTTTACACGGATCTCTTCCATCAAGCGGCTACCAAATCCAGCACCACCGAGTAAATACTCTGCTATCTTGGCTTTATACTGGTCTTTTTCTTTATAAGAGTAGTCAAATGGTGCAGCAAAATAGATGTACGCTTGTTGTGTATCTTCATCTGTAATGACCAACTCTTTTTTGTCTGAAGCTTTTACTGCTTCGATCTCTTTTACCTCTACTTTAGGAAGAAGTTCAAGTATCCCAGTCATATAGTTTTGTGCTTCGTCAAAAGAGATATCTCCCCCTACCACACCTATGACATTGTTATAGCCTAAGTGTGAAGTGATAAAACTTTTCATGTCTTCAAGAGAGATGCTCTCTACACTTTCAAGTGTTCCATTGTAAGGTCTTGCCAACGCAGAACCTTTGAAAAGCACTTCTCTTAGTTTCGTTGCTGCTATATAATCAAAATCACCTTTTTTTTGAGTGAGCCAACCTATCTTTTGACGTTTCACCTGATCTACCGCTTCTTTCGTGTAGTTAGGATCTTTAAGTAACTCTTTGAGACGTTCTACGGCATAAGGAAATTCACTTTTGAGTGCTGAGACTTCCAAGATAAAACTTTCACGTCCTACATGAGCACCTATATCCACTGCATGAGCATCAAGCTTCGTAGCAAACCCTACACTTCCCTCTTTTGCAGTACCTTCGTTGAGCAGTTTTGCAGAAAGATCAGCTAAACCATCTTTGGTATTACTCAAGTGCCCACTCTCTTTAAATACCAGCTGAATAGAAACAATGGGAATATACTTTCCCTCTTCAAATACAACAGGAACTAAAGCATCCTTTACCTTGATCTCTTTGACCATTTCAGCCATCAATACTCCTTGTAGTAGCACTAAAATTATTATTATCTTTTTCATTTACTCTTCCTAATTAATCACACGATAGTGTGCTTTGTCGTGGCGAACGCCCTTGTAAGCAACGCGATTCGAGAGTCACGACGATTTTTTGTTTCGTTTTTTCTAAAAAAATGAAGAGAGAAACAACACCACAAGCCAAATAAGAGGCAATCCAATAAAACGAAATTAATATCGTTCCAATATTTCATAAGCCGTATTACGCTTCGCCGGATTTTCACCAATATCTTTAATGAGTCTTATCATCTCATCTTGATTCATCTCATTTTTAGCTCCGGCAGCAGAAACAACATTCTCTTCCATCATCGTTGAACCCAAGTCATTAGCTCCAAAAAGCAATGCCATTTGACCAATATAAGATCCTTGAGTTACCCATGAACTCTGGATATTAGGTACATTATCCAAAAAGAGTCTTGCTACTGCCAAGTATCTCAAATACTGATTTGGCGTAGTTTTTGTAATCGTCGGTAGTTCACGTTTAAGTTCTGTATTATCACTCTGGTATGACCACATAATAAATGCTCTAAATCCACCTGTCTCTTCTTGCAACTGACGTACCAGATCAAAGTGTTCTACTATCTCACGTGTCGTCTCGACTGTTCCATACATCATCGTAGCTGTAGATTTAATACCTAATTTGTGTGCTTCTCTATGTACCTCTAGCCAAGTATCTTTATCTAGCTTCTTAGGGGCGATAATATCTCTTACTCTATCAGAAAGTATCTCTGCACCTGCACCCGGAATAGAACTAAGCCCTTTAGCTTTAAGTCGAGCTAAAACCTCTTTGATACTAAGCTTAGAACGCTGTGCAATATAGTCTATCTCTATGGCAGAAAATCCATGTATCGTTACTTGTGGGTATTTATTATGGATATGTTCTACGAGATCTTCATACCACTCTATCTCAAGTTTAGGATGTACCCCGCCTTGAAAAAGTATCTGCGTTCCACCGATAGCTAATAGTTCATCTATTTTCTGGTCTATCTCTTCAAAACTCAAGATATAAGCATCTTCTTTTTTCTCATGCGTATAAAATGCACAAAACTTACAGTCTACCCAGCAGATATTGGTATAGTTGATGTTTCTGTCTACTACAAAAGTTGTAACACCTTTAGGATGCATCTCTTTTTTACGTGCAAGTGCCATCTGTCCCAAGGTTTTAAGATCAGCATTTTCTATAAGTTCTACAGCTTCATCAATAGTCATACGTTTCTGCATGGTTGTTGTCAAGTTATGCCTCTTCTTTCCCAATCGCATCAAGCACACCATTAATGAACTGTGGTGACTTCTCATCGGCAAGCTCTTTGGCAAGTTCTACTGCTTCATTAATAATAATAGCTCTATCTGTTTTAGCTATAAGTATCTCGTAAGCACCCAGTCTCATGATTGCTTTTTCTACTTTTCCGATAGCATCATAATCCCAATCTTTAAGATGGTCTTGAATCTCTTTATCCAACATCTCTAAATTTTCTATAGTACCATTAAATAGTCCATGGGAAAACTCTCTTTGTTTATTTCGGATCTTACCCTCTTCTAAGATATCATCTGTGAAGCTTGAAATATTCTCATTACCTAAGTCATAAGCATAAAGCAATCCTACAACTGCTGTACGTGATTGGTGTCTAGTTGCCATAATTAATCAAGCTCACTATAAAGGTTGATAAGCTCAATAAGTCCTACCATTGCTTCAGCACCCTTATTCCCTGCTTTTGTTCCTGCTCTCTCAATAGCTTGTTCTATGCTGTCTACAGTCAGTACGCCAAATGTTGCCGGTTTACCATGTTTAAGTGTTACAGATGCCACACCTTTGGTTGCTTCTGCTGAGACATAGTCAAAGTGTGGTGTTGCACCTCTGATCACTGCACCTAAACAACATACTGCATCATATTTACCCGAAGCAAGTACTTTATCCAATGCAAAGGGGATCTCAAATGCACCTGGTACCAAGATAAGATCAAGATCATCTGCATTTCCACCATGTCTTGCATAGGCATCTTGTGCACCTTCTACAAGTCTGTCTGTAATGAAATGGTTAAATCTTGCATTGATGATCGCTACTTTTTTACTCTTATCTACTGATAAATTACCTTCTACTATTTTCATTTATTTCCTTCTTACTTTTTATTATTTAAAATCTCATTGGAGTGTTTTTTGATAAATACTATTGTATCCTTGAAGAGGACGCTTCCGTTTGTATTTATCAAAAAACAGTTCAATGAGATCAACACTATTCTACTATCAATCTTATCGCATCTATCTGCTTGATCAATGCATCTAGCTTTGTCAACTCTATCATATTTGGTCCATCACTCAAAGCGATACTTGGGTCAAAGTGTGTCTCAAAAAAGAATCCATCTACACCTACTGCTGCGGCTGCACGTGAAAGGTAGGGTACAAACGAAGAGTCTCCACCTGAGCTTGCTCCACCAGATGCCGGCATCTGAACAGAGTGTGTTGCATCAAAAACCACAGGTGCAAACTCACGCATGGTTCTAAGTCCTCTCATATCTACAATAAGATTACCATAACCAAAAGTTGATCCCCGTTCTGTAAGCCACACATTGTACTTTTTCGCATTTTCATAATTTACTTCACCATCAAAACCTCTGGTTTTAAGTACTTTTGCTACAGAGTGTTCCATCGCAGCAGGTGCTAAGAACTGCCCTTTTTTGATGTTCACTACTGCAGGTGTTTTTGCTGCTGCGACAAGCAGGTCCGTCTGACGACATAAAAATGCAGGAATTTGAAGTACATCTGCCACTTCAGCTGCAGCTGCCGGTTGGGTATAGTCATGCACATCCGTTAGGATCTTATAACCAAACTGTTCTTTTACTTCTTGAAGCATCTTCAGGCCTTCTTCCAAACCTGGTCCTCTAAAGCTGTCCAGGCTTGTACGATTGGCTTTATCAAAACTCGCTTTGAAATAAAAATCTTTCGTGCAATCTTCATGATATTTGTTTAGTGACTCTGCGATCCTCATCACGTTGTCTCTACTTTCTAAAACACAAGGTCCTGCTATAAGTATCATCTAATTCCTTCTATATAAGGTGGGATATTAATTCTTTTTTGAAAAGGCTACAAGTAGTCCTGACATAATTACCAAGATTATACCCAAAACTGTCCAAATATCAGGTATAGGGTCTCCCAACATTACCCCTATCACTACTGCGAAGACAATATTACTGTAACTAATCGTACCAACTATTCCTGCTTTGGTAAGTTCATAGGCTTTGGTCATCAAGAGCTGTGAGATCGTAGCAAAGACACCTACCGCAGTGACATAGCCCCACTCTACCCCTACAGGCATCACAAACTCAGCAAACATCCAGTCAAAATCCTCTGAAACAGTCACGTAAGGTGTAATAAGCATTAAAAAGAGCGGTGCGATCGTACCTACACCCATAAAGGACATCACAATGGCACGCGTATCGTAATATTTTCTAAGTTCACGGATGGAAGTATAAGCCAATGCTGCACCGATCCCTGAAAAGATACCCAAGATATCATACTTGTCAAAACTTCCACCCTGAGGTTGTGCCACTAAAACGATACCTACAAATCCTATGATAATGGCAAAAAGTGCACTTTTATGTAATTTTTCATTTAGAAAAAGATATGCAAAAATAGCTACAAATATCGGTGATGTCTTATTGTAAGTAACCGCTTCACCCAGAGGGATATGTGCCATAATGTAAAAGTATGCCAAAAGTGCAGCAAAGCCCATGGAACCACGGAAAAGAAGTAATAAAGGTTTTCCTCCTGTCTGTTTCAACGGTACTTTATAGATGGCAAGACCTACAAGGATGACCCCAAAGATATTTCTAAAGAAAGTGACTTCTACGGGAGGCAATACCTGACTGACCACTTTGGCAAAACCACCCATAGCAGCGAAACTCAATGATGCAAGTAGCATAAAAAGGATACCTCTATCCATATTCTTAATCATTTGTCTCAAATAATTATCCTGATTTTTTCTGGAAGTGTAGCATATTTGGGTAAAATACGGCCTATGAATGAGACAGAATTTTACAAGAAGCTTTTAGCCTTACCCGATGGTGCAAATGATGTTTACTATCTTGGCAAACGATACCTGCTAAGAAAAGAGACTTTACTGGAAGGCAAACTCCTTAAGTTCTATGCCCAAGAGTTAGGAGCTAATGATATAGTCAGCGGGAATTATTACCCCACTATGAAAAACGGGATGCTTAAACCTTGTGAAATGTCAGATAAAAAAGTGATAGATTTTGTGTTAAATGCAAAACCTATTTGATACGTTCTGCAACTAGATCACCAAACATCATTAGGTCTTTGAGTACAGCTTTTTGAGTGATACCGTCTTTACCCACAGCCAACATTAACTCACCTTTATTGCTTGCAAATATTTTCTGATAAATAATAGCGGTCATATACCAGTAGTCACCCTCACCTAATGTTTTTTTATACTCTTTAAGTTCTGACTCTTTTGGTATGCGTACTTTAACTTTACCCCCTTGACGTTCTGCACCAACAGCAGAAAATTCATAGGTAGTTGCTTTTGATCTGTCAGTGATCATTTTTGGAAGATTGAAATAGAGGGTTAATAAGTCATTTTCACTATAAAAATCCAATACAGTATGCTTTTTTTCTGTAACTTTGTCTTGATTCTTTTTTGTATTATCTTTTGTTACTCTCTTTTTTTTATGATCGATACAATAGATCTTCTCAATATATTTTTTTCCATATCGTTTAATTACTTTGTAGGTATCTGTGACAAACATACCATTGACTATATGTCCTTTACTGATATGTCTCTCTTTTCGATTTTTGCTGAGTGCCTTAGCCATACCTGTCGCTTTCATCTTTATTTCAATGGTGTATGTATCTCCTTTTATTTCCAAATGTGCATCAGAAATACCCATTTCACCAAACATTCCAAAACTCACTTTATATGAAACATCGAGTACTTTTGCTTGTATCTGTGACATAAATACTAAAACTAAACCTAAAATAAACAGACTCTTTTTCATAACTAGTACTCCTATTGAACCAAATTTTACTATAATTACGTGGATAAAACGTGAAGGATCATAAAAATATGTCAACAAACCAATCACTTGAAGAAAATGCAACACAAGCTTTGAATGTCATAGAAGATTTAGATATGGGACTGGCTCCCGTAGTACAAAACTGGCTTACACCTCTCTATACATCAAAATATGGCTCTTTTTTTCAACAAACCTTATTTGATATTCCACTTGCCAATTTTATTTTAGCTGTTTTAGTTTTTTTATTTATTTTATTTTTACGAAAAATTTTTACACTTTTAGTCATGGTGGTTTTACAAAAACTGGCTAAATTTAGCACTACTTACTATGATGACAAAATCATTTCAGCACTCAAAGCACCTATACGATTTGCTTTTATTATCATAGGGCTTCATTTCTTTTTCCTGCTTATTTTCAAAGAGACAGACACCGTTAAACACATCCTCAATACACTTGTGATCTATACTGTTTTTTGGGCTATTCTTGCTATTACTGAAGCTCTACGTGGACTCATCTATAGTGCAACAGGGAAATTTAATGCAGACCTTTCTAAAGAGATAGGAAACTTTATCATTGCTATCTTGAAAATACTTATATCGGGAGTAGGTCTGGGTGCTATGCTTCAGGTTTGGGGTATTAATGTCACTGCACTCGTTGCTTCACTGGGTATTGGTGGCCTTGCTTTTGCCCTGGCTGCCAAGGATACAGCAGCAAATCTCTTCGGGTCTTTTTCACTGCTTGCAGACAAATCCATCCGTATCGGAGAGTGGATCAAAGTCAATGGTGTAGAAGGTACAGTAGAAGCCATCGGTATGAGAACCACAAAAATCCGCTCTTTTCAAAAATCACTTATCACAGTCCCTAATCATATCGTCGCAAATAATCCTATAGAAAACTTTTCACGAAGAGGTATTAGACGTATCAAAATGCGTATAGGCTTAACATATAGTACCAGTGGGGAACAGGTGAGTAAGATTGTTGAAGAGATCAAATATATGTTACACAACCATGAAGGCATCTCACATAATGACACACTTTTGGTTAATTTTGAATCATTTGGAGACTCAGCACTCAATATATTTATCTATACTTTTACTGCTACATCAAACTGGGAAAAGTACTTAGATATACGTGAAGATGTTCATCTAAAGATTATGCATATCGTTGAAGAAAATGACTCAAGTTTCGCCTTTCCTTCACAGTCTATTTATGTTGAGCAGATGCCTAGTTAAAATATAGAACCCTCTGAATAACCTAGACACTCATAATGGGGTTTGCAAATGTAAGATTTTGCAATAGACTTTCAAAACATAGCTATAGCTATGTTGAAGAAAGTATCTTGGGAAAGGTTGCGTTTGCAAATTCCACCCTACGGGCATCACTAGCTTTCGCCTATGCGTCGTTTCTCTTTTTCGACTTAGCTAGGGCTAGGACTTCAAAAGAGTGCCTAGCCTAGACAAAAGCTAGAGATGTTATGAGTGCCTAGGTTATTCAGAGGGTTCTATGCTATAATTCCGCTAATTATTAAGAAAGAATATATTAATGCAAGAACTTAAAAAAGTAGCCATATTAGGACGACCAAACGTAGGGAAGAGTTCGCTCTTTAACCGTTTGGCAAGACAGAGAGATGCCATCACTTCAGATATGTCAGGAACTACCAGAGATGTGAAGAAACGCATCGTAACTATCTCTGGTGACCGTGAATTTGAAATACTTGATACAGGGGGGATAGACTACAGTTCTGAACTCTTCTCCAAGGTAGCAGAATTTTCACTCAGAGCAGCAGATGAAGCTGATATTATTTTATATATGGTCGATGGTAAAACATTGCCATCTGAAGAAGACAGAGAACTTTTCTACAAACTTCAAGAACAAGGCAAACCTCTTGCGCTCATCGTGAATAAAATAGACAATGACAAAGAAGAAGAGCGTTACTGGGAGTTTTTGGAATTTGGTGCAGATGCAACTTTTCCTATGTCAGTGAGTCACAACAGATATTTTAATGACTTCTATGCATGGCTGGAAGAGCTTATTCCTGCGATAGAAGAGGAAGAAGGACTTGAACTCACAGAAGATGCAGAGATCGATCCATTTGATGAAATAGTTCGTGACATAAACACCGTACATGAAGAAGAGGTAGATAACAAAATACGCGTTGCTATCATCGGGCGTGTCAATACTGGAAAAAGTTCACTGCTTAATGCACTTTTAGGTGAAGAACGTTCTGTTGTAAGTGATGTTGCAGGTACAACTATAGACCCTATCGATGAAATGATAGAACATGATGACCATGAGATCACCTTCATTGACACAGCGGGAATACGTAAAAGATCTAAGATAGTTGGTATAGAAAAATACGCACTAACACGCACTACTGAAATGCTAAAAAAAGCAAATCTTGTTTTACTTATGCTAGATTCAACCACACAAATCTCAGAATTGGATGAGAGAGTAGCTGGACTCATTGAAGAGCATAAACTCGCATGCCTCATCGTACTTAACAAATGGGATATCAAGGAAGACAGAACGTATGAAGAAGTAGTTGATGATATTCGTGATGAATTAAAGTTCTTACACTATGCACCATTTATCACTATCTCTGCAAAAACAGGCTTGCGTGTACACAAAATACTTGATGAAATTACCGCTATCTACGGACGCTATAAACAACGTATCCCTACTTCTGAACTTAACGATACTCTACGTCAAGCCATTAGAAGACACCATGTACCGGCACATAATGGTGCTGTTGTCAACATCAAATTTGCCACACAGTACGAGACCAAACCACCTAAAATAGCCCTCATTACTAACAGACCGGAGTTTCTACACTTCTCCTATATACGTTACTTGGCAAACTTCTTCAGATCCAAGTTTGACTTTGAAGGTGTACCACTGGATATCGTCGCCAGGAAACGTGGACAAAGAGTAGATGATGAGGATGAGTAGCATTAAGTAAACGTGAAAAGTTTTACGTTTATAGCTACGCACGGCGAGGCGTTTATGCAAAAGCTCAGCATTGCATAGCCTACGACTACAATACTTTACTAACACTTTGCTATAATCACAAAAATCATTTCAGGATATAACAATGCGCGTACTTACAGGAATCCAGGCTTCAGGAAAACTTCATATAGGAAACTATTTTGGGGCGATGAAACCAATGATAGAGCTTCAAGAAGAGCATGAGCTTTTTACGTTTATCGCTAACTATCATTCACTTACCACTTCTAAAGATGCAGCTACACTAAAACAGTACACCACAGATGCTGCCGTAGATTACTTGTCACTTGGACTTGATCCGGGGAAAACAACATTTTGGGTACAAAGTGATATGCCCGAAGTACTTGAGCTCTACTGGATACTCTCTAAATTTACACCTATGGGACTACTTGAAAGAGCACACAGCTATAAAGACAAAGTAGCTAAAGGTATCGCAGCAAACCATGCACTCTTTAGTTATCCAGTACTTATGGCTGCAGATATCCTTATACTTGATACCGAAAAAGTTCCTGTTGGGAAAGACCAGATCCAACATGTTGAAATGACAAGAGATATCGCTATAAAATTCAACAATGAGTATGGTGAAATTTTTACACTTCCTGAACATGTTGTAGAAGAAAATGTAGCAACTATCCCCGGTATAGATGGTCAGAAGATGAGTAAGAGTTATAACAATGCCATTGACCTTTTTATGGATGAGAAACCTCTACAAAAAAGATGTAACAAGATCATCTCCTCTTCTACACCTCTAGGTGAACCACTTGAATATGAGGGAGATAATATCTATGCACTTGCATCTCTCTTTTTAGATGAAGAACAAAAGCTTGACCTTCAAGCACGTTACAAAAGTGGGAAAGAGGGTTATGGTCATTTTAAAAAGTATCTTAAAGAGCTTATTTGGGAAGAATTGGGTGAAGCTAGAGAAAAGAGAGCGTATTACCTCAACCATATGGATGAAGTAAATGATATCTTGGCACAGGGTGCCAAAAAAGCCAGAAATATAGCCAATACCAAGATGGAAAAAGTAAAAGAAGCGATAGGACTGTAGATCTCTATCGCACCATCGGGTCAATCTGCCAATGCATCACCTATTGCCATACCTATCTCATCCACTATCTCTTCCTGATCAAGCTTGACTTTATCATCTTCAGTTTTTTCTTCTTCTTTTTCTTCGTCTTCTTTATCTGCATAACTTTCCAGACTATCTACATAACTGGATTTATCTGTACCTTCAACTGCTGATCCTATATCATCTTTTGCCAATTCAGATGTAACTTGTACCGTATTGGCAGTATTGACTTTTGTCGGATCCACCTTTACATCTACATCAGTATATGATTCTAAGTTTTGAAGATAATTGGTTGTTTTAGCTTTTTTAGACTCTACTTTTACTACAGGAAGTTCTTGTGTAATATCCTCTACCACACTTCCATCAGCAATCATGTTATATCGCACGATCAAAGCAATAATAAATAAAAATAAAATCACAACTGCGGTTACTGCTACATTTTCTAACATATTTTTCATTCTAAATTCCCTTTATTGATTTGTGACTGTTGTAAAGCCCAAAATTTTCCACATTTGAAAACCGCCGCGATAATAAAGCATTTTATCTGCCGGATATCCAAGTTCTAAAAATGTTTTTATAAATTCTGATGATTTATTACACCACAGTCCATTACAGTAAAATGCAACATCCATTACTCTCTTGGTATCCAGTGAACCATCTTCCAATCTTTTTGCTCCAAGTACCTTAAGGATCTTTTCTACTTTAGCTTTATTATTCTTTGTTTTTGAAGGTATATTCACAGCTGAAGGAATAGATTCTTTCTTATATGCTCTTTTAGGTCTAAGATCCACCAAGAGACCTTTCTTTTTATTTACTTTATTTTTCATAAAATAAAGTAGTTCCACTTCACCTATGGTTTGAATATCTTTATGCATCTTAATAGGCTGTATATCCTGATTTGGTCTATATGTGCTTGCATATTCTCCGGTAAGTTTATTTTTTGTATCTTGTATTCTATGTACCTTGACCGCCTTGCCCTTATGATACACATAAATATAGGACATCTCTGGAGTGATCTTTACTTTATCGAACTGGCCGGCATAGATACTTGCCACATATACCAATAATAATGCTATAACTCTCATTTTGTCTCCTTAGGTACGATCGTAGTTAATCCCAGCAGTTGCCACGCTTGCATACCACCTCTATAATATTTCATTTTACTCTCTGGATATCCTACTTCTATAAGTGCGTTGATCGCAGTAGGTGACTGTCCACACCATGCACCATTACAATACAAAAGTATGGTTTTAGCCTTAGAAAAATCCCACTCACCACTCTTATCATACGCTCCACCTAGATCTTTTAAGACCTGTTCCTGTTCATCAGCATCAGATAAGAAATATTTAAATGGAATATTTACAGCACCCGGAATAGCAGATCTTTCGTACCAGTTGGCAAGTCTTGCATCAATAAAAAGACCTTTTTTCTTGGAGATAAAATCCAATACTTCCAATTCACCATACGTTTCAACACCTTTACTTACAGAAAATGGTTCTATAAAAAACGGTGGAGAGGGACGTGAGGTCAATGCAAAAGTATTTGTCAAATAACTGTCTGCTTTTTGGGTACGCTCAATTTTATATGTTTTTCCATTGGCCTCAACTTCAACATAAGGCACCCCTTCAACTATCTCAACTTCATTAGCATTTACTATAAGCGTACTAACAACTAAAGAGACCATATATATAAATCTCATTAAAACTCCTTTATTTACTTTATGTAGATTCTAAGAGTTTTATTTATACAAATAAACACTTATACATCTATTGGCAGCTTGACGATCTCTCTGCTATCTTTTGCATAAAAGATTCAAAACTTTCCGACCTTGTTTCACAACAAGTTAGGCTTTTTTCAATACAGTATAACCGCATATCAGTATTCTATCATTTTTCACTTAATAATCATATATTATATTTACTTAATTAATAAAATTAGTTGAATATAATATATGATTTAGTAACTATAGTATGAATTTAAGTGAAATATATTAGGAAGTAGTAAAGGAAGTGTAATAAATTAAATCTGAATATCTATCTGTTTTACTTCTGTATGACCTTCAAGAATATGACTGATGATCTGTTTATCAATATTATCTGTACTATAAAGAGTTATCTTTAGTTTACCATCATTCTTATGCCCTTTTTCCTGACCTAAGGAAAGCAAACGTTTTGCTATGGCATCTCCAGTGTGAATGAGATTAAGATCTCTTTGCATCACCCTTTTGATCACTTCACCTACCAAAGGGTAATGCGTACAACCCAAAACAATAGTATCTACACTATTTTCCCGCATAGGGGTCAACCATACTTCTAACATCGTTTTGGTAATACTACCATGCATTTCACCTTTTTCGATCTGCTCGACCAAACCAGGACATGCCTGTTCAAAAAGTACAACATCTTTTTCAAGAGCCAAATCATTTACCAGCTGTTGATACTTATCACCTTTCAGTGTTGCAGGGGTAGCAAGTACACCTACCTTCCCTGTATTAGTCAATTCAATCGCAGGCTTAATGCCTGGTTCTGTACCAATAATAATAAGTGAAGGATAATGCTTTCTAAGATGTTGTATCGCTGCTGAAGTTGCTGTATTGCATGCAACGATGAGTGCATCTATTTGATGTGTATCTATAAAATATTGAGTGATTTCAAGGGAGTATTGTAAGATCTGTTCATGGGTTTTTTCACCGTAAGGTGCATTTTTGGTATCGGCAATATAAAAAAGTTCTGCACCTTTAATGACTTGAGTCATAGCTTGAACAACTGTCAAACCACCCAAGCCAGAATCAAAGACACCTATCTTCATAGAGAACCTACTCGTTCATCATATTGAGGAACTCTTCATTGGTTTTTGTTTTCATCATTTTAGAGAAAAGGAATTTAAGGCCTTCTACCTCTTCCATATTTTGCATTGCATTTCTCAATGCCCATACTTTCTGAAGTGTCTCAGGATTTACCATGAGTTCTTCCTTTCTTGTACCGGACTTTGTTACGTCTATCGCAGGGTAAATACGTCTTTCAGAGACATGACGGCTAAGGATGACTTCCGAGTTACCTGTACCTTTAAACTCTTCAAAGATCACCTCATCCATACGGCTTCCAGTCTCTATAAGTGCTGTTGCGATGATGGTCAAAGAACCACCCTCTTCTATGTTTCTTGCTGCACCAAAGAATCTTTTTGGCTTATGCAGTGCATTGGCATCTACACCACCGGAAAGCACTTTCCCTGAACTTGGGGTTACGGTGTTATAGGCACGTGCAAGTCTTGTGATGGAGTCAAGCAAGATAATAACATCTTTACCCATCTCTACACGTCTTTTGGCTTTTTCTATCACCATCTCAGCAGTTCTTACATGGTTCTGTGCAGGAAGGTCAAACGTAGAAGCATAGACTTCACCTTTGACCGAGCGTTGCATATCTGTAACCTCTTCTGGTCTCTCATCAACAAGCAGTACCATAAGAGATGCATCAGGATTGTTGTGTGTAACACCATGAGCAAGTTCTTTAAGAAGCTCTGTTTTACCCGTTCTTGGAGGTGCTACTATAAGTGCTCTCTGCCCTTTACCAATAGGTACAAACAGGTCAAGTACACGCCCTGTCATTTTCATAGGGTTGTACTCCATTTTGAGTTGCTCAGATGCATAAAGTGGTGTAAGGTTATCAAAAAGAGGTCTCTGTTTAGACTTATCAGGCGCTACATAATTGATCGCTTCTATCTTGAGGAGTGCATAATACTTCTCTTGGTCTTTAGGAGGTCGTACTTGTCCTGTCACGATATCACCGTTTCTCAGTGCAAATCGCTTGACTTGTGTACCACTTACATACGTGTCGTTGCTGGAGTTCGCAAAGTTTCCATCTATAGAACGTAAGAAACCATACCCGTCATTCATTACTTCAAGGATACCTGTATAGAGGATGAATCCACCCTGACTTACTTGTGATTTCAAAATCTCAAAAATGAGGTCTTTACGCTGGAACTCATTTGGATTCTCAACTTTTACTTCTTTAGCAATAGTTACTAGTTCTGTAAGTGGAAGTTTTTGGAGATTTTCAATTTTGTAGCCATCTACTGGTACATGTGTTCTGTTTTTTCTGTTAGCGTTAGCTTTTTTAGTGTCGCTCATGATTCCTCTTGTTTTTGAATATGAATATAGAATGGAGATAATAACAGTATCATAGTTAGTGCACTGCTATGTAGTGGTGATATTATAATCCTTTTTGGCTGAAATGTCAAATTTAACCCAATAAAGAATATAATTTAACAAAAGAAAACAATAACTGAAGGAATTGGCAGTGTCAATTGAAACACATATAAAGAAAGTTTTAAACAATATCGAGGAGTGCAGCCCTGGTCAAGAGGAATTTTATCAAGCAGTACATGAAGTACTCTATTCTTTAGTTCCTTTATTGGAAGAAGATGAAAAATATGATATCCATAATATTTTAGAACGGATCACAGTACCTGAACGTACCATTATTTTTCGTGTCAACTGGATAGATGATAATGGAAAAATACAAACAAATCTAGGGTACCGAGTACAGTTCAACTCTGCGATAGGTCCATATAAAGGCGGTCTGCGATTTCACCCCTCTGTCAATTTAGGGATCATTAAATTTTTAGGATTTGAACAGATCTTTAAAAATGCACTCACAGGACTGCAAATAGGCGGTGCAAAGGGAGGGAGTAATTTTGATCCTAAAGGTAAAAGTGACAATGAGATCATGCGTTTTTGTCAGGCACTTATGTCTGAACTCTATAAACACATCGGTGAGAGAAATGATGTACCTGCCGGTGATATTGGTGTAGGTGCAAGAGAGATCGGCTATCTTTTTGGGCAGTATAAAAAACTCACAGGTGAATTTGAAGGAGTACTCACAGGAAAAGCTATCAATTGGGGTGGTTCCCACGCAAGAAAAGAAGCCACAGGGTATGGTTCCGTCTATTTTGCAGATAACATCTTAAATAAATATGACAAAAGTCTGGAAGGTAAGATATGCACTGTATCTGGTTCCGGGAATGTTGCCATTTACACTATAGAAAAACTTTACGATATGGGAGCACTCCCTGTAACATGCAGCGACAGTAAAGGAACGATTTACCATGAAAAAGGTATTGACCTTAATTCACTCAAAGCCATTAAAGAGATAAACCACCAATCTCTTGAGGTTTATGCTCAAGTAAACCCTGACTGTATTTATACACCACTAAGCCATTACCCGGAAGGCCGCCATATGGCATGGGACATCCCCTGTGATATCGCATTCCCCTCTGCTACTGAAAATGAACTCAATCTTGAAGATGCCAAAAGATTGGTTGCCAATGGCTGTATGCTGGTCAACGAAGGAGCCAATATGCCGACCACTCCTGAGGCAATGGCTTATCTGAAAGAAAATAATGTATTTTTTGGTCCGGGTAAAGCTGCCAATGCAGGAGGGGTCACCACTTCTCAGCTTGAGATGAGCCAAAATGCAAGCATGGCAAAATGGACTTTTGAAGAGGTTGATGATAAACTACGTCAAATCATGCGTAACATTTTTAACACTGCCTATGAAACCTCAAAAGAGTTTGGATGTGAAGGTGATTTGATAGCGGGTGCAAATATCGCCGGCTTTAGAAAAGTAGCTGATTCGATGATAGACCAAGGGTCTGTTTAAACTAAATCAACGCATAAAACAACAAAGGCGGATAGAGTACAACTCCCATAAGAAAAAACCATGATGGTATTTTCCATTCTAACATGTCTGCCAGATCCCCTGGTACTTTTTGTTGGATAAATATCTTTTTAATCAGTTCTAATTTATAGAAAAGATCAAATACTTTAAAGGCTAAAAGAAGGATCATATAGATATTTAAACGATCTGTTGCGATCACCACAAAAAGGGTGAAATAAAAAGCTGGGTGCATCAAAAAAAAGAAAAAAATACTTTTAGAATACCATCCATAAAGCTTTTCCATCACCCCATACAGTGTACTTGCACGTTGCATAGTTGCTTCAAAAAGTTCTAATATGATCAGAATAGATGTGAGTAAAAGTACATTTTCCATGCGAGATTTTACCCATATTTGGATAAAATCTATCATTAATTTAACGTGGATGGAGCAAAGCCCATTCTTGTCTTTTGAAAGTAACTTGCCATCAAGGCAACTTTCTTTTCAAAAGATTGTTAACACTGAGTTTTCTTCAGCAGAATGCTCACGCGACTAGTCGCTCAATAAATTTTCACAAGGAACCCTGTTTGGCAAACATCGCATGCACACACTGTAAGCTCGAGTTTGATGAATCAGTAATGATCATTGAACAAGAAGGTGAAAAAAAACTCTTTTTTTGTTGCAAAGGCTGCCAAGGGGTTTATCATCTGCTTTCAAGTGAAGGTCTCGATACTTTTTATGATAAATTAGGCGATACCAAACTTCAACCTGCTTCCCAAAAGAGTGATGATTTAGAGAAGTTTGATCTGGAAGGTTTTAAGAACAAATACATCACTTCCCATGAAGATGGACTCTATGAGATCAATCTCATCATAGAAGGTATCCACTGTTCTGCTTGCGTCTGGCTCAACGAAAAAGTGCTGCATAAAACAGAAGGGGTGATGGAAGCGACTATCAACTATACCAACAACAAAGCCAAAATCGTATGGGATCCAGACGAGATCAAACTCTCAAAGATCATAGAAACCATTCGTTCCATAGGCTACAATGCCTACCCTTATGATCCTAAACTTCAAGAGGAACGAGCAGTTAAAACACGTAAAGATTACTACTCCCGCATCCTTGTGGCTGTTTTTGGAAGTATGAATATCATGTGGATAGCCATTGCACATTGTGCCGGATACTTCAGTGGGATGAAACAAGAATTTAAAGATATTCTCAATGTAGCAGAATTCATCCTTGCCACACCGGTACTCTTCTATAGTGGCTGGATCTTCTTCCGTGGTGCCTATTATGGCTATAAAAACAACATAGTCAATATGGATACACTTGTTGCTTCAGGAGCCGTTTCAGCTTATATCTATTCTATTTATGCCATGGTCACTCAGCGGGGTGAAGTCTACTTTGATTCTGTTGCCATGATCATCACCTTTGTACTGGTAGGAAAATATCTTGAAGTATTGAGTAAGAAACATGCAGTTGATACACTGGACAGTATTATGGGGAGTACTCCTACAGAGGTAACAGTGATCACCGATAAAGAGAAATCACTTATCAGCATTGAAAACATCGTACTTGGTGATACCATAGAACTCAAACCGGGCGAGAAAGTAGTCATTGATGGAATTGTCACTTATGGACAAGCTTCCTTTGATGAAAGTTCATTAACAGGAGAAAGCGAACCTGTTTATAAACAAGAGGGAGACAGCATCTTAAGTGGGTCACTCTGTTTAGATTCTGTGCTGCGCTATGAGGCAACTAAAGATGCTTCTTCGTCTTTACTTCATTCTATTGTGAGTCTTTTAGAGGAATCTATCACCAAAAAACCTCGTATTGAGCAGCTGGCCGATGCAGTTTCCGGTTATTTCTCCAGTATCATTCTAGCCATAGCTCTGATTGCCTTTGCAGGCTGGTGGTTCATAGATGATGATTTTGAACATGCTCTTATTATCGGCATTTCTGTGATCGTCATCGCCTGTCCTTGTGCTTTAGGTCTGGCTACGCCTATGGCTACACTTGTAGGTATCAGTATCGCAGCCAAACGAGGGGTACTTTTTAAAGAAGCAACTTTTTTGGAGACGATGGCAAAAAGTGATCTCCTTGCACTCGATAAAACAGGTACCATTACAGAGGGGAAACCTTCTGTGGTTCACACACAAACACTGCAAAAATATGATCACAACTTGCTTTATTCTCTCGTTTCGACTTCCAATCACCCTATCTCCAAAGGAATTGCTACATATTTAAAACAAAACAATGAACTCCTACAGGAACTTCCATTAGTAGATATCAAAACGATCCAGGCAAAGGGTATCCAAGCCTCATATCAAGGGAAAAAGCTCATAGGGGGAAATGCTTCTTATATGCAATCAACTGGACTATCTGTTGATGAACAGACAGAAAACACCCTCTTTTACTTTGCCATAGAAGATCAGCTTGTTGCCAGATTTGAACTGAGTGATACCGTAAGAGAGGGTACCAAAGAAGCCATTAAAGAGATACAAGCTATGGGGGTTCGGGTAGTGATGCTTACAGGAGATCATGAACAAAGTGCACAAAAAGTAGCCCAAGAGGTAGGTATCACTGAAATACATACCAAACTTCTCCCTCAAGAGAAAGCTGAGATGATAGACAAGTTTCATGAAGAGGGACATATTGCTGTAATGGCAGGAGATGGTATCAACGACACCATAGCCTTAGCTAAATCAGACATTGCCATAGCTATGGGTAATGGTGCGGATGTGGCTATTTCTGTCAGTGATGTTGTACTGATGGATGAGAAACCGGAGAGTATCTATGAAGCTTATAGACTCTCTAAACGAACCTTTAGAGCAGTGAAAGAAAACTTAGGTTTCTCATTACTGTATAATGTCATCGCTGTACCACTTGCAGTTATGGGATTTGTCAATCCACTCGTGGCTGCTCTCTCTATGAGCTTAAGCTCACTGATCGTGGTAGGGAACTCTATGCGGATTAAAACATTGAAATTTAAGGATAAATCATGAGTGAAAGTGTTGTTATGTTAATGATAGGTGTCTCCACCTTTTTAGGAGCACTGGGTCTCATCGCCCTGCTTTGGGGTGTCAAAACAGGACAGTTCGATGACCAGTCAAAGTTTATAGATGCCACACATTTTGACAATGAAGAAGATCTGCGAGATGCTGTCATGATGGAAGAGAAAAGAAAAGCCAGACTCAAAAAAAGAGAAGAGGAAAAAGAAAAAAAGAAAAACTATATGCCTGCAGATTAAACTATATTATGTTATCATTATATGAATAAATATCAAAAGGCATTTTATGGCTGTTAAAAAACTATTATTAGCAACACTTTTACTTACAAGTACCATCACTGCAGAAACAAGTATAGGTATCGACATCAATAATGAGGATGTAGAGATCCTTGGAGAGCTTAACTTTAATTCACTTGCAGATTACTCCAGTGGAACAACTTATATTTTAGATGTCAGCTATCTCTATACAGATGGAGACAACTTGGCTGCTATAGGATTCAGTGGACAAAATACACTACAGGGTGTAGAAGGTCTTACACTGGCATTTGGTGCTAAACTTACTTTTTCAGAAGATTTTATGGCTCTTCCCTTGATGGCAAAAGCAAATTATTCCCTCCCATTTACTGACAGTATACCTACGACATCACTTATAGCAAGTTTTGCCTATGCACCTTCTGTACTTACTTTTCTGGATGGAGAGACATACTCAGAGTTAAGATTGGAAGTCGATATGGAAGTCATCTCAAATATACATATCTTTACAGGATATCGAAATATTGACACAGACTATGAAGCCGGAGATTATAACTTTAATGATAGCTTTTATGCTGGGATGAAACTTAGTTTCTAATATCTATACAATATCAAATATGTAAAAATATAACATAAAATCAAAATCATTAATACAAAGGGAATATATGATCAGCAAATCAATTTTTAGAGAATACGACATTCGTGGGATCTTTGAAAAAGAACTTAATGAAATATCTGTAAAACTCATCGGTTATTATCTAGGTCAGAAAATTAAAGGAGATAAAGTTGTCTCTATCGGGTATGATGCACGCTCACACTCTCCTATCTTAAGAGATTATCTTACCTCTGGTCTAAATGCAGCAGGATGTAAAGTGTTAGATATGGGCATGGTAGCAACACCTGTAAACTATTATAGTAACTATATTGACTTTGATGGCATCACTACCGATGCTTCCATTATGATCACAGGTTCTCATAATCCAAGTGAATACAATGGATTTAAGATCACTGTAAATAAAAGTCCATTCTTTAGTGCTGATATCTATGCTTTAGGTGATGAGATCATAGCAAATCAGGATCTCGTCATCGAGAACAATATCACAAAAACGGATATAGACGTAAAAACACCTTATGTTAATTTTATGGTAAAACAGTTTGAGCATCTCAAAAACTTCCCTCAAAAAATTATTATAGATGGAGGAAATGGTGTTGCCGATACTGTTATCACAGATATTTTTGATGCTTTAGCATTTGATTATGAAGGTCTATATCTCGAACCGGATGGTACTTTCCCCAACCACCACCCTGACCCTTCTGTAGAAGAAAACCTTGTGGATATAAAACAAGCATTAGAAGCTAATGGAGACATCGCATTTGCCTATGATGGAGATGCTGATCGTATTGCTGTACTTACCCATAAATATAACATCAAAGGTGACCAGATGGCACTCCTTTATACTATGAAAATGGAAAAGCCTACCGTCATCGGAGAAGTCAAATGCTCACAGGTCATGTATGATGAACTAGAACGTCGTGGTGCAAAAGCCATCATGTATAAAACGGGCCACTCCAACCTCAAAGTAAAGATGAAAGAGACCAATGCAGACCTTGCCTGTGAAGTAAGTGGCCATATCTTTTTCAAACACCGTTACTTTGGATACGATGATGCCATCTATGCGACACTCAGAATGTTAGAGCTTGTTCAAGACGGCATAGACCTTGATGCAGAGCTTGATGCCCTTCCTCAAGTTTTCTCTACAGAAGAACTAAAAGTAGAAACAACTGAAGAAGAGAAGTTCCTCATCATCGATAAAGTAAAAGAATTACTAAAAAATCCTTCAAGTGATTTCCCTAAAATTCTTAATATTATAGATGTAGACGGTGTACGCATCAACTTTGAAAAAGGATGGGGACTCGTGAGAGCAAGTAACACAACTCCTATACTTGTCACACGTTTTGAGTCAACAGATGAAGATCTTGCAAAAGAGTATGAGATCAAAGTCAATGATCTTATTGCTGAGGCAAAGAGATTAGTACATAGTGCTTAATACACGATTCTTAACTCTATTCTGCTATAATATTCTTTACAATAACTAGGGAGAGGGATATTCAAATGCCTAAGAAAAGAAGACGTAAAGAAGACCGAACTATCACCAAATGCCTTTTTCCTGCTGCCGGATATGGAACACGTTTCCTTCCTGCAACCAAAGCAACACCAAAAGAGATGCTTCCTATCCTCACAAAACCACTCATTCAATATGGTGTAGAAGAGGCTGTTGAAGCAGGTATCCATACTATGGCAATCGTTACCGGTAGAGGTAAGCGTGCCATCGAAGACCATTTTGACAGATCTTATGAGCTAGAACATCAGATCAAAGGAACAAGTAAGGAACCGTTGATGAATGAGGTTCGTTCACTTATTACACAATGTACATTTTCATATACCAGACAAGTAGAGATGAAAGGTTTAGGACACGCTATTCTTACAGGGGAAACACTCATAGGTAGCGAACCTTTTGCTGTACTTCTGGCAGATGACCTTTGTACCAATGGTGCTGACAGTGTACTCAAACAGATGATAGAAGTGTATGAAAAGTACCAATGCTCAGTGGTAGCTATAGAAGAAGTATCTATGGATCAAACTGATAAATACGGTGTCATAGCCGGAAATTTAATAGATGGTACTGACGATACATATAGAGTAACTGATATGGTAGAAAAACCAGCCCCTAAAGATGCACCAACCAATATGGCTATCATCGGTCGGTACATCTTGACTCCAGATATCTTTGATATTCTTAGAGAAACAAAACCAGGAAAAGGTGGAGAAATACAGATCACCGATGCCTTACTTGATCAGGCTAAACAAGGAAAAGTTATCGCTTATAAATTTAAAGGCAAACGTTTTGACTGTGGATCTGTGGACGGTTTTGTTGAGGCTACTAATTATTTTTATGAAAAATCAAAAAGAGAAAATTAATGACTAATATGATTTTATGTGGAGGATCAGGTACACGTCTTTGGCCCATAAGCCGAGCACTTATGCCTAAGCAGTTTGTTAAATTGTTTAATGATGCATCCCTTTTTCAACTTACTGTTAAACGTAATAAGGCTATATGTGATCAACAATTCATCGTTTCAAATGCTGAACAGTACTTTTTAGCAGTAGATCAACTTGAAGAACTTGCATCTACCCAAAATAAGTTTTTATTGGAACCTATAGGTCGTAATACAGCACCAGCTATCGCTCTTGCATGTTTAGCATTGGACAAAGATGAAATTGTTCTAGTCTCTCCTTCAGATCATCTCATCAAAAATGAAGCGGCTTATGTAAAAGTATTGGAAGAGGCAAAAAAACTGGCAGAAACAGATAGCCTTGTTACCTTTGGTATTACTCCGGAGTACGCTGAAACAGGCTATGGATATATAGAGTCAAATGGACAAGATGTAAAAGCCTTTCATGAAAAACCAGATGCTACTACTGCTCAGAAGTATATAGATGCAGGAAATTTTTACTGGAACTCTGGGATATTCTGTTTTAAAGCGGGTGTGTTTTTAGAGGAGTTGAAAAAATATTCTCCCGAGATCTATGAAGCATCAAAAGTAGCTTTTGAAAATGCAAGATCTAGCGAAGTTATCCGTGTATCTCACGAAGATATGCAAGCTATACCAGAAGACAGCATTGACTACGCAGTTATGGAGAAAAGTTCAAAAGTAAAAGTGCTGGCTTCTAACATCGACTGGTCGGACCTTGGAAGTTTTGATGCCTTAGATGAAGAAATGCCAAAAGATGAAAATGGTAACACAAAATGCGAACATTTTTACACTGTTGATTCAAAAAACAACTTTGTGTACTCAAAAGAGAGAGCCATAGCATTAGTAGGTATTGAAGACCTTATAGTGGTAGATACAGCGGATGCATTGCTTATCTCTAAAAAAGGTACTTCTCAAAAAGTAAAAGAGATTGTGAAACAACTGACAACTGCTGAATCAGAACTCCATCATATTCACCGGACTGCTCACCGTCCTTGGGGAACATATACAGTTCTAGAAGAAAACCCTAACTACAAGATAAAACGAATAGTAGTTAAGCCGGGAAAACGCTTAAGCCTTCAAAAACATTTTCACAGAAGTGAACATTGGATCGTTGTATCTGGGACAGCCCTTGTGACAATAGGAGATAAAGAAGTTTTAGTACGGCCTAATGAATCCACTTATATTCCTATGGGTGAGATACATCGTTTAAAAAACCCTGGTAAAGTTGATGTTGTTTTGATCGAAGCACAAGTAGGTTCTTATCTTGGCGAAGATGATATCGTTCGAATAGAGGATGATTTTGCACGAAACTAATCCAGCATTTATTAAAAATGAAGATTTTAAAACTATTATTCAAAATACACCACTGGTTTCAGTTGACCTAATCGTTAAACATAATAATAAGATCTTACTAGGAAAGAGAGTAAATAAACCTGCTCGTAGTTATTGGTTTACTCTGGGAGGAAGAGTATTAAAAAACGAAAAAATACAAGATGCTATCAAACGGATTACCAAGGAAGAGTTAGGTACAATTTCAGATACTATACCTAAATTCATTGGTATATATGAGCATATGTATGATGATAGTATATTTGAGGATATATCTACTCATTATGTTAATATAGCATATGAAATAAACATATTAAATTTTGACAATCTTCCTAAAAAACAACATGATGCATATCAATGGTTTAATTTAGAAGATTTAATGCAAGATCAATATGTGCATGATTATGTAAAAGATTATTTTTCCATAGGAAAAGGAACAGTTCCACATACCAAATAGGAGTTAAAATGTCAGAAAAAAAAGTTGCTTTAATTACAGGTATCACAGGTCAAGATGGTTCCTATCTTGCAGAGTTCTTACTCAAAAAAGGCTATGAAGTTCACGGTATCAAGAGAAGAACCTCACTGTTCAACACTGATCGTATTGATCATCTTTATCATGATCCACATATCGAAGGGTTAGATCTAACACTTCACTTTGGTGATATGACCGACTCCATGAACCTCACACGTATTATCCAGGAAGTACAACCAGATGAGATCTATAATCTTGCTGCCATGAGTCATGTTGCTGTTTCATTTGAAACTCCAGAGTATGTTGCCAATGCTGACGGTGCGGGAACGCTTCGTATCTTAGAAGCCGTAAAACTTTTAGGGCTTACAAAAAAAACAAAGATCTATCAGGCTTCTACTTCTGAACTCTATGGAAAAGTACAAGAGACTCCGCAAAGTGAAACAACACCGTTTTATCCTAGAAGTCCTTACGCTGTGGCAAAAATGTATGCCTACTGGATCACTGTAAACTACAGAGAAGCATATAGTATGTTTGCTTGTAACGGTATCCTTTTCAACCACGAATCACCCGTACGTGGTGAAACGTTTGTTACACGTAAGATCACCAGAGCAGCTTCCAAGATCGCATTAGGCTTACAAGACAAGCTCTATCTGGGTAACCTTGATGCAAAACGTGACTGGGGTCATGCAAAAGATTATGTACGTATGATGTGGATGATCTTACAAGCAGATGAACCAGAAGACTGGGTTATTGCAACAGGTATAACTACAACAGTAAGAGAATTTGTACGTATGGCATTTGCATATGCCGGTATTGCACTAGAGTTTAAAGGTGAAGGCATAGATGAAAAAGCATATGTAGTCTCTTGCTCAAATCCTGAATACCAAATAGAAGTTGGAACAGAAGTAGTAGCCGTAGATCCAAGATACTTTAGACCAACAGAGGTTGACCTGCTTTTAGGTGATCCAAGCAAAGCAGAGAAAAAACTGGGATGGAAGAGAGAATATAAGTTGGAAGAGCTTGTCAATGATATGATGGAGTCAGACCTCAAACTCATGACTAAAGATGTTTATCTTCAAGATGGTGGATATAAAACCATGAGTTATTACGAATAGGATAAAAATCATGAACTTAGATTCTAAAATCTATATAGCTGGACACAGAGGCTTAGTTGGTTCTGCTATTGTCAATAACCTTAAAGCTAAAGGCTATACTAACGTCATAGGCAAGACGCATAGTGAGCTTGATCTTTTAGATCAACAAGCAGTAGCAGACTTCTTCCACACGGAAAAACCTGAGTATGTTTTCTTAGCGGCTGCAAAAGTAGGTGGTATTGTGGCTAACAATACCTACCGTGCCGACTTTATCTATGAAAATCTACAGATACAAAATAACATCATTCACCAAAGCTACAAAAACGGCGTCAAAAAACTGATGTTTTTAGGTTCTACCTGTATCTACCCAAAAAATGCACCACAACCGATGCTGGAAGATTGCCTATTGACGGATACGCTTGAATACACTAATGAACCCTATGCCATAGCAAAGATAGCAGGCATCAAAATGTGTGAAAGCTACAATCTACAGTACGGTACCAACTACATCTCGGTCATGCCGACAAACCTCTATGGTCCCAATGATAATTTCGATCTAGAAAAGTCACATGTACTCCCAGCACTTATCAGAAAGATCCACTGTGCAAAACTTCTAAATGAAGGTAAACACAATGAAGTCATTAAAGATCTTGGGGTAAAGAACATTGACGAAGCAAAAGAATATCTAGCTAACTTTGGTGTTGATGAGAATAAAGTAGAGATATGGGGTTCGGGTAAACCAATGCGAGAATTTCTTTGGTCAGAAGACATGGCAGACGCCTGTGTCTTCATCATGGAAAACAGAGACTTTAAAGATACCTATTCAATAACAGATAGCTCAAACATGACGTGTACACCAAATGAAGTCAAAAATCAAGAGATTCGTAACACACACATTAACATCGGAACAGGTATTGACATCTCTATTAGAGAGTTGGCAGAAACTATCAAAGAGACCATTGGTTTTAAAGGTGAACTCTGCTTCAATGCAAATAAACCAGATGGCACAATGAAGAAGCTGACTAATGTCTCTAAGCTTCATAGGCTTGGATGGAAGCATAAAATAGAATTAAAAGACGGGATAGAAAAAATGTATAACTGGTATAAGGAAATAAAATGATTACAAAAGAACGTTTAACGCACTTGAAACAGCTTGAAGCTGAGTCTATCCACATACTACGTGAAGTTGCTGCAGAATTCACTAACCCAGTAATGATGTACTCAGTAGGTAAAGATAGTTCAGTTATGTTGCATTTAGCAATGAAAGCATTCGCTCCAAGTAAACTCCCTTTCCCACTTTTGCATGTTGACACACTTTGGAAATTCAAAGAGATGATCGAGTTCCGTGACCAACGTGTGAAAGACTTAGGTTTTGACCTTATTGTCCACTCTAACCCGGAAGGTGTTAAAATGGATATCTCTCCATTCGAACACGGTAGTAAAGTCCACACCGATGTCATGAAGACAGAAGGTCTTAAACAAGCACTTAATGCTGGCGGCTACGATGCTATCATCGGTGGTGCACGTCGTGACGAAGAGAAGTCTCGTGCGAAAGAGCGTATCTTCTCCTTTCGTGATAAACACCACCGTTGGGATCCTAAAAGCCAGCGTCCTGAACTTTGGAATGTCTACAATACAGCTATCCAAAAAGGCGAAAGTGTTCGTGTCTTTCCAATAAGCAACTGGACAGAGCTTGACATTTGGCAGTATATCTACCTAGAAGGTATTCCTATCCCTTCACTCTACTTTGCAAAAGAACAGGATGTTGTTGAGTATGAAGGTACAAAGATCATGGTAGATGATGAGCGTATGCCTGAAGAGCTTCGTAAAACAGCAAAAAAAGAGATGGTGCGTTTTAGAACTTTAGGATGTTACCCTCTGACAGGTGCTATTAACTCCACAGCAACTACACTACCAGAGATCATCAAAGAGATGTTACTTTCTACAAGTAGTGAACGTGAAGGTCGCCTCATAGATAAAGATCAAGAAGGTGCAATGGAACTCAAGAAAATAGAGGGATATTTTTAAAATGTTGAATGAAAAAGGGAAAGAATGTCAGTAGAAAATAATAAAATATCTTTAGATATTGAAGCTTATTTGAAAGAGCATGAGAATAAAGATATGCTCCGCTTCTTAACGTGCGGATCTGTAGATGATGGTAAAAGTACCCTTATCGGTCGTATGCTCTATGATTCAAAAATGATCTTTGATGATCAGCTTGCCGCAGCAGAGAGTGAAAGTAAGAAATACGGTACCACAGGTGAGAAGATCGATATGGCACTGCTTGTAGATGGGCTTCAAAGTGAACGTGAACAAGGTATTACAATTGATGTTGCCTACCGCTTCTTCGCAACAGAAAACCGTAAGTTCATCATTGCTGATACTCCAGGTCATGAACAGTACACACGTAATATGGTGACAGGAGCTTCAACTGCAGATGTAGCGATCATTCTTATCGATGCTCGTAAAGGTATCTTGACACAAACACGTCGTCACAGTTTCATTGTTAGCCTCCTTGGCATAGAACATGTCATTGTGGCCATTAACAAGATGGATTTAGTAGATTTTAGTGAAGATGTTTTCAATGAGATTTCTCAAGCCTATGGTGAACTTGCAAATGAACTAGGTATCAAAAATACTTATTACATCCCTGTATCTGCACTTAATGGCGATAACGTTGTTGATAAAAGTAAACATACACCATGGTTCAATGGTAAGCCAATGCTTGGTTTGCTTGACAGTATGGATGTTACTAAAGAAGCAAAAGCAGAAGACTTTAGATTCCCAGTACAGTACGTAAACCGTCCAAACCTTAACTTTAGAGGGTTCTGCGGGACTATAGCAGCAGGGTCAGTAAAAGTGGGTGATGAAATTACCGTTTTACCCTCAGGTAAAAGCACTAAGGTTAAAAGTATCATAAATGCTGGAGATATCACTGAAGCAGATAGAAATACTACAACGACTGAAGCATATGCTCCAATGGCTATTACTATCACTACAGAAGATGAAGTCGATATCAGCCGTGGTGACATGATCGTCCATACCAAGAGTCTGCCAAGAGTCTCAAACAGCCTTAAGACGATGCTAGTCTGGATGGATGAAAAACCGATGGAAATAGGTCGTAGCTATGATATAAAACGTGCGACTTCTGTAGTATCTGGAAGCTTTGAACATATTAACTATAAAATTGATGTAAACACTTATGAAAGAACACAAGTAGATACACTTGAACTCAATGACATTGCTTCATGTAAAATGTTACTTACCCGTCCTATTGCAGCAGATGCTTATAAAGATAACAAATTAACAGGTAGTTTTATCGTTGTAGATCGTATTACGAACAACACAGTTGGTGCCGGTATGATCGTCGGAGTAAGTCGTCGTGATGAGGATGCTAAAAAGATCGCCAGTAAAAACTATACCGATGCAGAAAAAGCACTTAACACTTATGTTAGAAAACATTTTCCTGAGTGGAACTGCAAAGAAGTTTAATATACAAAAAGGCAATCATAGCCCCCTAGTCAAAACCTGTCTCAAAAATTAGTCCCATTTCCAGAATGAGAAAAATATTTTAATAATTGGTTCACTCCAATTATTTTATTTTTTTAAGAATAGTAAGATTATAATTATTCTATAATAAATATGGTATTTTAAACTAAGGTGAAATTTAGAGTTATTGAATTTCAGTAAGTAGAAAAAGGCTTTAGCATTATGCTGAAAGCAATACATGAAAAGAAAGAAAGGTAGAATAAATGAATAGAATACATGTCTCAGCTCTTACGTCGATTATATTGGCTTCAGCAGCTATGGTGTCACAAGTGAATGCGGAGGAGACTTTTGAATCTCCTGTAAATATAGTTCCTCAAACAGGTAGTTCTCATGCTGGTATTTTCTATGATGACACCTGGTTGACTGCAGGTAGCAGTACCCTAAACGAATTTCTTATAATGAACAACGACAATCAGCAAGTTTCTTTTCTTGTATCATCAAGCGGAAATGTAAGATTGGCAAATAGTGTATTTATCAATAGAGGCCAACAAATGGGAATTGGAATTGCTACTCCAGAAGATGCATTACACATAGGAGGTACTGGGAATCTCATATTAGAAAAAGAAGGTGTCGCTTCCAAGTGGAAAATAGGTACAAGGGCAGATGGAGGTGTTTTATTGCGAGACATGTTAAGCGGCAATGATCCATTTTCCATCGATGCAAATGCCCCAACTGATTCATTGAATATCGCAGATAATGGTAATATAGGGTTGGGAACAAGTACTCCAAGTACCAAACTCGATGTTCGTGGTGATATCGCCTCCACATGGGCAGGTTCCAATACCGTAGGTGACGGTTTAACAAATCTGCTTGTTTTATCAGCAAGCAACAGTGAAGTAGATAAATCATCAGATGTTGGATTTAGATTGGTCAATGGTAGCACATCAAAAGGTTGGAATTTTAGAACCAACAGTGGTGGTGATTCGTTCCAGGCAACACTACAAGGGACAGGAGGGGCAGAATTTACAGTAACAAATGCTACATCTGATATCAGTGGAACAGAGCTCTATCTGGGTAATGGGGCTAAAAATGTAGGTGGTGTATGGATCAATGCTTCTAGTCGTGCACTAAAAGAGAACATCAAAGAACTCAGTGCTCAGGATGCTTTGGCAGCCTTTCATAAGCTACAGCCTGTGACTTACAACTATAAATCTGATAAGAAAGAACAAGTCGTCGGATTCATCGCAGAGGATGTCCCTGAATTAGTTTCTATAAACAGTCGTGACGGTTTAAGTTCTATGGACATGGTCGCTGTATTAACGAAAGTAGTGCAGGATCAGGATAAATCTTTGGCTGAAACAAAATCTGAACTAAAAAAAGCACAGGAAAAAATTGCCAAACTAGAAACCATGCAAAAACGTTTAGCAAAAGTAGAATCACTTTTAACAAACCTTGCATTAGACACCTCTAACAGTAAAACAGAGGAAGTTGCTTTCAATACAAAGTAACATCGTCAACACTACAAAGTCTGAAAAATCAGGCTTTGTAGCTACAAAACATTTTTCCCATTTTTAAATTTCTTTCTAAGTAGATGTGTTGGCTTAAGTACCTAAGTATTATAATATTTATTAATCATCAATAAAGGAGAAAATTATAATGATAAGAACCAATGTAACACGAAGCATCATAGTTGCAAGTCTACTTTACGGAACCGTATGGGCAGCAGCTTCGCAGATAGGTACTACTGAGCAGCTTTCAGTTCCGCCTCCATCAGTCCCACAAAAGTTAGCACCTGTGAAACAGGCAAAACCAGACAAAGCAACACAAGCAGTCTCTCCAAAATATAGAGAAGGCGAAGTGATCGTCAAGTATAAGTCCGGTATCAAGCAAGCAACTATCAACAGTTTATCTTCTACACAAGGTTTTGAAGTTGTAAAGACATACTCAAAGTTGACAAAAAAGAATCTGATAACAGTGCTTAAGTCAAATAAAACAACCCAAGAGATGATCAAGATACTAAAAGCTGATCCAAACGTAGAATCTGTCTCACCAAACTACATCCGACAGCTTAATGCTGCTCCAAATGATCCGGATTTTAATCAACTGTGGGGTATGCACAATACAGGGCAAACGGGAGGAAGCAATGATGCAGATATCGATGCTGTAGAGGCATGGGATGTAACAACTGGTTCTTCTGATGTCGTAGTTGCTGTTTTCGATACAGGTGTCGACTATACACACACTGATCTCAAAACTAATTTATGGGTAAACCAAGGGGAAACCCCGGATGATGGCAAAGACAATGATGGCAATGGCTATATCGATGATATCTATGGATATGATGTTGCCGCCGATGTCAATGGTAATAATGATGGTGACCCGCTGGATGTCCATGGTCATGGTACCCATGTATCAGGGACTATCGGAGCTTCCGGAAATGATGGCTTTGGTATCTCCGGGGTCAACTGGAATGTAAATATCATGACCTTAAAGATTTTTCCACCTAGTACTGGCGCAAGTGATAGTGATATTTTTGAAGCTATCGAATATGTCCAGACTATGAAAGAGCGTGGAGTGAACATAGTTGCTATCAATGCCTCCTATGGTGGTGACGGCGGTGATCAGGCTGATACTATGAATGAAGCGATCAAAGGACTAGGCGATGCAGGTATCATTTTCTGTGCAGCAGCGGGGAATGATGGAGTTAATAATGACACTACACCACACTTTCCTTCATCTTATGATGCTGACAATATCATTTCAGTAGCTTCTACAGACCACAATGATGAGCTTTCCTGGTTCTCAAATTATGGTGTAACGAGTGTGGATCTTGCTGCTCCTGGAAGTAGTATTTTGAGTACCATGACATATCAAGTGGATTATACGCCACAGGCGGGAGATCCTTATTTCAACGCTGTAGATAATAGTGCAGATTGGGTGCAAGGTGGAGACAGTGCTGCATGGGCCTTTTCAACGACAAATGTACATAGTGTATCCCATGCCTTGACAGACTCTACAGATGGAAATTATCTGGATGACAGTTTTACCTATATATTACCTGCAGAGTCTATTGATCTAACCAGTATGACTGATGAAAATCTTGCTCTTGGTTTCTGGGCAGTACTTGACCTAGAGGAAAATTGGGATTATTTACATATCTATTTCTCGGCTGATGGCGGAACAAACTGGACCGTGATGGAGTCATTTACAGGAGAAAGTCAGCCTATGCAGGCTTATTCCGTAGAAATTCCTGATTCATTTCAAACAAATGATTTTTTATATTTATTTGCAGTACAAAGTGATTGCTGTGGTAATTTTGATGGTGTCTATATAGATGACATCGGAATTAGTGTCGGTACACGTACAAGTGACCGCTATGCGACATGGAGCGGAACTTCTATGGCAACACCTCATGTTACTGGAGCTGTGGCACTTCTATCTGCATCTTACACAGGTGATACAGTAGCAAATATGAAAGCACGTATTCTTGATAATGTTGACATGCTAGATAGCCTTTCCGGCAGGCTTCTCACAGAGGGCAGAATGAACCTCAAAAGTGCTATTGGTATAGGTGGGTTATGTCAGGAAGGTTATCATCATAAGCAGGGGTCAACAATTTGTATCTTAGATACTCCCACAGATGATCCAGGTAACTACCTACCCTCTTGTGGCAATGGGGAACGGCTAATACAGGGAACAGAAGAGTGTGTATCGGCTGAGGAAGTAGATCCTCCTGGGACTTATCTTCCAAGCCCAAGTTGTCCTGAAAGAGAACGAGCGGTGCAGGGAACAGACCAATGTGAAGTTATACCACGTTAATTATAAGTCAATAAAATTTTATTTAAAACAAAAAAGGAAAACAAATGAAAAACATAAGCAAACTTGTCACCAAAGGTGTAATTTTATCCATGATCTTATCTAGCGGGGTAGCTATGGCCGCATCTGGGACTGATGAGACTTTTAAAAACCTGACTCTTGAAGAACGTCTCTATCAATATGATGGTTTTGGTGCACAATGGGGATTTGATGTAGGTTCTGATGGCTTATGGCTTGTCCCTAAAGTACCAGTAGGCGGTACATACAGTGCTCCATTTAAACTGCGTAATGCAGCTGCTGATAATGTACTTGTCATTGGGGGTAATGCTGAGGGAACTGAAGGTTATGTAGGAATTGGTACAGATGCTCCTTCTGCAAAGCTGGATGTGCAATGGAGCGGCTCCAACACTGCAGGTGACGGTTTAACAAATCTGCTTGTTTTATCAGCAACCAACAGTGCAGTAGATAAATCATCAGATGCTGGATTTAGATTGGTCAATGGTAACACTTCAAAAGGTTGGAATTTTAGAACCAATAGTGGTGGTGATGCGTTTCAGGCAACACTACAAGGGACAGGAGGGTCAGAATTTACAGTCAAAAATGCTACTGCCAATGTCAGTGGAACAGAGCTATATCTGGGTAATGGGGCAAAGAATGTAGGTGGTGTATGGATCAATGCATCAAGCCGTGCATTGAAAGAAAATATTAAACCTCTTAGTACAAAAGAAGCCCTAACAGCTTTCAATAAACTTCAGCCTGTCACATATAACTACAAGTCTGATAAAAAAGAACAAGTCGTCGGATTCATCGCAGAGGATGTGCCTGAACTCGTAGCAATTCAAAGCCGTGACGGTTTGAGTTCAATGGATATGGTTGCCGTGCTTACCAAGGTGGTGCAGGAGCAGGATAAAACTCTGGCTGAAACAAAAGCTGAACTCAAAGTGAAAGACAAAAAAATGGCTGAAATGGAAGCTAAAATTGCCAAACTAGAAGCAATGCAGAAGAGACTGGCAAAAGTAGAGTCACTTTTGACAAACCTTGCCTTGGATACTTCCAATACCAAGAAAGAGAAAATCTCTCTCAATTTAAAAAAGTAACAATACTGTAAAGTATTAAAAAATCAATACCCCCGTTGCAGGCAGCGGGGTATGTAAACAATCCAATATTCACCCCTCTTACTCACATATATTCTTTTACTTTCATCTTATTGTTAGTGTAAAAGTTTTATACTTAAGAAATACAAAGTATTGTATTTATATTTTTTCATTAAGTTGAATTCAGTTTTATAGATTCTAGATAGATTCTAGATATTAAAAAAGGAGATTTATATGAAGCAAACTAATATCTTGGCAAAACTACTACTCGCAGGAGCAGTGAGCAGTGTAAGTGCCTTTGCAATGATGACGGTAGATAAATCAAATGGTGTCCTGAAGGTTAGTTCGGATATCAATGGCATAGTGATCGCCAAAATTATCAATCCTAATGATGAGGTAATTGTGCATAAACAATTCAATGGATCATCATTTAGTTGGACACTATCCGGTCCGGATGGAGTCTATTTTTATGATGTAAGAGTGATACCGACACAAATTGTCTCAAGTGGTGACAAGCGTTCCGGAAGAGGTGACTATGCCGGCGGCATGATTGAAGTCGTCGGTGGTCAAATAGTTACAAGAAAAGCAGGAGGGAAACAATGAAAAAAGTAAAAATAGCAGCAGTAGCGGTAGGATTGTTGATGTCCACTTCCCATGTTTCTGCAGTTGATCTATTTGCTTCAAGTGCAGCACCAAGTGTGCAATTTACAGATACAGACACAAACCGCGTATTAGGTTTACTTCGTATGGATGATACGACTGTAGATTATGATTTCTTGGGTTTTTGGGCTAATGGTTACCAAAAATGGATGATATCCATGAATTTATCATCAAATACTGAAAATTCAATCCAAGTTGCATCTAACGGAGATATGGGCTTAGTTGACAGTACCATCATTATCGATAAGTCTACACAGAGTGTGGGGATCGCAAAATTCCCCCAGTTAGCATATTTTGATGTATATGGTGATATTGCGGCCGGAGGGACATACAATACCCCAGCTGGAGATGGTCTAACAAGCTTACTGACCCTACATGTAAGAAATGTAGCAACGGGTGTTGGATCAGATGCCGGATTTGCCCTGGTCAATGAAAGGACCTCTAAACAGTGGAATTTTAGAACTAACGATGAGGGGAACTCATTTAATGCTACACGTCAGGGAACCGGAGGATCGGAGTTCACCATTACGAATGCGACTACAAATGTCTCAGGAACAGAACTTTATTTGGGGAATGGAGCAAAAAATATAGGTGGTGTGTGGATCAATGCATCAAGCCGTGCACTAAAAGAAAACATCAAACCTCTTAGTACAAAAGAAGCCCTAACAGCTTTCAGTAAACTTCAACCTGTTACCTATAACTATAAAACAGACAAGTCTGAAAAAGTTGTAGGGTTCATCGCTGAAGATGTCCCAGAATTAGTTTCCATAAACAGTCGTGATGGTTTAAGTTCTATGGATATGGTTGCTGTGTTGACTAAGGTAGTAGCTGAGACCAGAGCTGAGTTAAAAGCCAAAGATGAGAGAATAGCTGCAATGGAAGAAATACAAAAAACACAAAATGAAAAAATTGCTAAACTCGAAACAATGCAAAAGCGAGTAGCACAGTTGGAATCTATTTTGACAAACCTTGCATTGGATACTTCCAATATCAAAAAAGAGAAAGTTTCTCTTAAACTCAAATAATATCTACACTATGGAGCCTGAATTCTCAGGCCCCATAGTTCTCCTAATACCTAACCTCTCACTATAAACTTATAAATTCATTGGTTCGTTATTTTATAATATATTAAGACATCAAATTATATACTTAGTATATACAATGGATTGTATATACGATTTTATATGAGGGATAGAATTCAGATGAATGGATTCTAGAGCATTAAAAAGAAAGGATCTAAAATGAAAAGGATTACTAAAAGTGTGATTGCGGCAGCAGCAGTGTCGTTGGCAATTGTTTCACAGGTAGGTGCAGCAGACCAAATAATAGATGGAGTATTGACAGTAAATACTCCAAAGGCGTCTACTGATCCAATAGGAACAGATGAATATGAGTCAATATTATTAAAAGCGGATGATATATCTGCTGCAACGTTACAATGGAGCCTTGGCGTGTACAATAATTCAACATATGGGATAAAAGGATTTAGTATTACCAATCAAGACGATATAGGTCCATTCTTTATTGACAATTCCGCGACAGATGTGCTGCTCGGATTGATGGGCCCAACTGTAGCTGTCAATCCGGGAAATGATCCATCGAAACTTGCCTTGATCGGTCAGGCAAATTTGATTGTTTTTGGGGATATGTTAGCCACATGGAGTGGGTCAAACACAGTAGGAGATGGTTTAAAAAATCTGATTACTTTATCTGCAACCAATAGTGATGTAGGTGGCTCAATCTCATCTGATGCTGGTTTTCGACTGGTAAACGGAAGTACGTCAAAAGGCTGGAACTTTAGAACCAACAGTGGTGGTGATGCATTCCAGGCAACATTGCAGGGGACCGGAGGATCAGAGTTCACCATTTCGAATGCAACTGCGAATATCTCAGGAACAGAACTCTACTTAGGAAATGGAGCTAAAAATGTAGGCGGAGTATGGATCAATGCTTCTAGTCGTGCACTAAAAGAGAACATTAAAGAACTCAATACTCAGGATGCTTTAGCAGCCTTTCATAAGCTACAGCCTGTGACTTACAACTATAAATCTGATAAGAAAGAACAGGTTGTTGGATTCATCGCAGAAGATGTCCCTGAACTCGTAGCAATTCAAAGCCGTGACGGTTTGAGTTCTATGGATATGGTTGCTGTGCTTACCAAGGTGGTACAGGAACAGGATAAAATGCTTCAAGTACAAGCAGAGAAAATTGCCAAACTCGAAACCATGCAAAAACGTTTGGCAAAAGTAGAATCACTTTTGACAAATCTTGCATTAGATACTTCAAAGACTACAAAAGAGAAAATCTCTCTCAAGTAGAATTTTCCCGCCCCGCGGGAACCCTAAAACCCCATTACCTTCAACATGTTAAGCTATAATACCAATATGATAAACCGAAGCAAAATCTTTTTTACAGACATCTATGACAAACGTTCTATACTCTATGAACTGGCCAAACGTGACTTTCAACAACAGTATATGGGGTCTTATTTGGGCGTTGTCTGGGTCTATCTCCAACCATTGCTTTTTATTACAGTACTCTATCTTGTTTTTACCTTTGGGTTTAAAAGTGGCAGCAGCAGTGATGGTGTACCTTTTGCAGTCTATCTCATCTCCGGGATGATCCCATGGCTGTATATTGCAGGAAACCTCACTGCAGGTGCAAATATCATTCGCCAACACGCATTTTTACTTAAGAAGGTAGATTTCAGATTAAGCATGCTTCCCATCGTCAAATTATTAAGCTCTTCTATACCACATATCTTTTTTATTATGATCGCTATCCTTGTCGCAATATTAAATGGACTTTATCCTACACTGTATACATTTCAAGTCCTATACTACTTTGTAGCCATGGTCGCCCTGCTTCTTGGTCTTAGTTGGCTAAGCTCTTCAACCAATATTTTTGTCCCTGATGTTTCAAAAGCAGTAGGCGTCATCGTAACATTTGGCTTTTGGTTGACACCTATCTTTTGGGATATTGCTAAAATACCCGAACAATACCAGTGGATCATTAAACTCAATCCTGCCAACTATATCGTACAAGGCTACAGAGACTCGATCATCTCACATATCGGTTTCTGGGAAAAACCTTATGAAACACTCTATTTCTGGAGTGTCACCGGTATCACTTTGTGGATAGGTATTACCGTTTTCAAAAAACTAAGACCACATTTTGCAGAGGTTGTATAATGAATGATATCGCTATCTCTTTGAAGAATGTTTCCAAGTACTATAAACTTTATAATTCCCCGCAAGACCGATTAAAAGAATCTCTTAGCTTTTCAGATAAAGAATATCATAAAAAGTTTTATGCCACAAAAAATCTTAACCTTGAGATAAAAAAAGGTGAGATCATTGGTATCGTAGGGAAAAATGGAAGTGGTAAATCTACACTTCTTAAACTGATCACCGGTGTACTGACTCCGAATGAAGGTTCTATTCAAGTCAATGGAAAGATCTCTGCTCTATTGGAACTGGGGTCTGGTTTCAATCCTGAGTTTACCGGGATGCAGAATATCTTCTTTTATGGCACTATTTTAGGCTTCAGTAAAAAAGAGATGGAAGAGAAACTTGATGACATTCTTGCCTTTGCAGATATCGGAGAATTCATAGACCAGCCGCTTAAAACCTATTCCAGTGGTATGAAATCCAGACTTGGTTTTGCCGTGGCTGTACATATCGATCCAGAAATATTGATCCTCGATGAAGTGCTTGCCGTTGGTGACATTCTTTTCAAACGCAAGTGTTATGCAAAAATGGAAGAATTCTTTAAGGGTGGAAAGACCATTCTTTATGTTTCTCATGATGCAAACTCTGTTAATGAACTCTGTACACGTGCCATCTTTCTCAATGATAGTAATATTTTACTTGATGATGATGCAAAAACTGTCACAGCATTTTATCAAAAGTATCTATTCTCCAATAAAGAAACAAAAAAACAAATTATTGATGATTTAAGGCAGCAGTCTACCCAAAAAAACACCAAAGAACCTCAAAAAAATATTGCAAAAACAGAACTCAAAACGGCTACAAAAAGAAAAAAAACTCATAGTGAAAATAATATATACTTTGCAGAAGGTTTACAGAGCGAGAGCTTACAAAAAGTACAAAATCATCAAGTAGATATATTCGATCCTAAAATATTAAACAGTGATGGGGAACAGGTCAATATGCTTATCATTGATAAAACATATTATCTTACATTCATCATTAAAACACCTATACTGATTAAGCAAGTTTCTTATGGTGCCCAGATAAAGGGACTAAAAGGTGATATTATCGCTAATGCTTCACTCAAAAATGCAAACCTGCTTATCGATGAAATGAGTAAAGGGGAGTATAAAATTACTTGGTCTTTTGTCTGCAAATTACTGCCCGGCACCTATTTGATAGATACTTCAAGCACGGGCATAGTTTACTACGAAAGAGAGGTTCTCTGCAGAGTTTTTGACCATCTTATGTTTAAGGTCTTAGGACAAAGTGACCTACTCTATCAAGGAACAGTAAAATTAGATCAGGAGCTACACTATGAAAAAATCAATTAACTACTTCAAAAAAACTTTTCAAAATAAAAATCATAATCAAGCATTTGTTGTTATTAGCACGCAACGAAGCGGCACAACATTTTTAGCCCAACTACTTAATTCGCATCCCAATATCCATATGGGCAAAGAACTTTTCAAGACAGATAAGAACCTACTCAATGTAGATAATGATAACTATCGCTACAGTGACAAAGGAACTAGTGTCAAAAAGCATTTAGATAGCTATTATGCTAAATATGGCCAAACATATCAAGCCGTTGGGTTTACTGTGATGTATCTCCAACTTCAGCAAAACCCAGACATTCTGACCTATATCAAAGAGAATAATATCCCCTGTATCTACCTAGAGAGAAGAAATCAACTCAAAACTGTTATATCTAGACTCAAAGCACGCGAAACAGGCATCTACCATACTACCGATACAGTAGAAGCTGACCAATCAAGCAGCATCGATACCGAACTACTCCTTAAAGAGCTTAAAATCCTCGATGAAACTATCCTCCAACTAGGAACCATTACAGAAGACCTTTCTACACTTACTATCACTTATGAATCTTTACAACTAGAACAAAACAAAACACTTGAATCGGTGCAAAGATTCTTATCACTCCCCATAGTAACCCACCTCAATACAACACTCCAAAAAACAAATAGTGATGACCTAGCCTCAAGCATCACAAATTACGATGAAGTCAAGGCATTACTGCAAACAACCCCATTTAAAAGGTATCTATCAATGGATCAAAAAAGAGAACTTATAGGCGAAAAAGGCGGTGCATGGAGCGAGGAGACACACATGGAGCTCCATGCAAATAATTTCAATGCAGGATTAGCTAAATTTATTATAGAAAAAATCCAACCAAAAAATTCACTGGAGTTTGGGTCAGGGCTTGGGTTTCTCTCTAGGCATATTGTTGACAACAGTCCTATCAAAGAAGCCTACTGCATAGAACCAAATGAGATCAAAGGTCTCTATAGTCAGGAGGGTTTTCCAAAACTTCTATCTGTTAATATCTTCGATAATACACTGCCTTCATGCCTCGATAGAACCTTTGATTTGGTTTTTTCTATTGAAGTTGCAGAACATATTGAAAGGGAAAAACATGATACATTATTTGATTTTTTAGTAGGACATGCTAACAATTGGATTGTTTTTTCCGGTGCCAGAGTTGGACAGGGAGGTCATGGGCATATTGCCGAACGACCACAAGAAGAGTGGAAAGAAGAGTTTGTTATGCGGGGGATGGTCTATCAAGCGCAATTGACAGAAGATATTCGTGCTGCCTGTGATAAAAAAAATATTAATCATCGTCAAAACTTAATGATCTTTAAAAAGCCTAAAGTATCACTAATAAAAAAAATTATTACAAAACTTTTTTCATGATAAAGTATATAAGTTCTAAGTTTAAAAAGAAAAAAAACGATAAAAAATATATTTTAGTTTTTGCAAATTATAACTATCTTCCTGTTCTTGAGAATTGGATTGAAGCTGTTAAAAGAATTAATGTAGATAACTTTATAATAATTTCTCTTGATGAAGAGTTACATCATTACCTGCAAGACAAAAAGATTTCATCTCTATTCCGACCTTGTGAACTTGATCTTGGAAAACTCTGGATTCATAGGGTCGATGTCATTTTGGAACTATTGGAAGAAGGATATGATATCATACACTCCGATGCAGATGCAGTATGGATTAAAGACCCTCAACCTTATCTAAATAAACTAGATCAAGATATGATTTTCTCTCAAGGGACTTATTGGCCTTTAGATGTACATAAAAAGTGGGGGTTTGTCTTATGTTGTGGTTTTTTCTATATGAAATCCAATAAAAAAACTCTAGATTTTATGAACAAATTAGCAGAACGTGTTCGGATTGATAAAGATGACCAAGTAAGCTGTAATCGACTTCTAATGGAAGAGGGATTAAGTTGGGACATACCTGAGGATACATATAAGCTAACTTTTCGAGATCACGATTTTATCTGTTCAACTAAATGTATCTTTGGGAAAACAGATACATTATCAGCCGCACTGCTTCCTCATGCAAAATTTCAACGTATTACAGAATCTTCGGATGATGTCTATGTAAAGCATCTGATATCTGAAAAAAACAGTGATGACATTATGGACATATTGGCTAAAAATGGATGCAAATTTATTTAAAATACCATTCTGATACTAACCCTGGTCAAACCTATTTTATGCTAAAATATCATTCTAATAAATCAACTTAAAGGCACTCTTAGATGATCGTCTGGTTAGCATCATATCCTCGTAGCGGAAATACTTTTTTTAGAGTAATACTCAATAGTGTCTTTGACATAAAAACATACTCTATCTATGATGATAGAGGTGATATCGGTGCTGATGAAAAAACATCTGAAATAGTTGGACACGAATTCCTACCGGAAGACTTTGATCTAGAAAAAGCAAGAGAAGAAAAAAAAACTTATTATATAAAAACTCATGGAAAGCCATTGAATGATACAGATAAAGTAATTTATTTAATCCGTGATGGAAGAGAAAGCACACTCTCAAATATGATACATCAAAACTCATTTTATAAAAAAAACTATACTCTACGGGACGCCATTTTTGGTAATATTGATATGGGTTCATGGGGAGAGTATATCAGTGAATGGGATCCTAAAAATAGAGAAAATACACTATTAATAAGATTTGAAGAGCTCATAGATGCACCTTTGGAATATATTAAAAGTATCTCTGATTTTCTTAACATTAAACCAATAGGTGGAACTATACCTACATTTGAAGAACTACAAAAAATCAATCCAATGTTTTTTAGAAGTGGTAAAAAATCTTCATGGAAAGAGACTTATACAGATGAAGAACATAAACTTTTTTGGCTTAAAAATGCAATTCAAATGAAAGAATATGGATATAATAATGATATACCTGAACAATTTAACAGTGAAATTTTAGAGCTACTTTCATTAGAAAATAAATATAATACTCAAAATATAAATAATACAAAAAAAGATACAGAGACAGAATTATTCCGTTTAAAAAATAGATTAAAAGATAATAATATAGAATTATTCCGTTTAAAAAATAGATTAAAAGATAATAATATAGAATTATTCCGTTTAAAAAATAAATTAAAAGATAATAATATAGAATTATTCCGTTTAAAAAATAGATTAAAAGATAAAGACGTAAAACTAGAAAGTCAAAGGTTAGAACTAGCAAAATTACTCAAAATAGAACAAGAAAATATAGGTCTACGCATCACAAATAATAATTTTAATATATTAAAAAACTCTATAGAATCAATATCTAGTATCTCAGTAAAAGTTCATCCTTTAAAAAAAATCAAAGCATATAAAGAGATGATAAATGTATATAATACTATAAAAAGTGAATCAAAAACAGTAAACACCAATCAACCGACTTTTACTATAGTAACTGTAGTATATAATGGTGAAGATGAGATAGAAGAAACTATAAAAAGTATTATAGAACAAACATATAAAGATATTGAATACATTATAGTTGATGGTGCTTCTACTGATAATACTATAAAAATTGTAAAAACATATGAAGACAATATTACTTACTGGAATAGTGAAAAAGATAGTGGCATCTATGATGCTATGAATAAAGGTATAGACTTAGCAAATGGCAAATGGGTCAACTTTATGAATGCCGGAGATACTTTTGCTGATAATGATACTTTATCTAAGATAGTAAAAAATATCGAAGAAAATAGTGATATTATTTATGGTGATCGTTATTATCTTAAAAATAATAAAAAAACACTACAAAAAGCTAAGCATATAGATACTATTTTTGAGAAAATGCCATTTGGACACCAGTCTGTTTTCATAAAAAATGAAGTACTCAAAAAATTCAATTTTAATGATACTTATAAATTTGCAGCTGACTATAATCTGCTCATGCAGTTATACCTTGAAAAGTATAATTTTCAATATATTGAAATACCAATATGTAATTTTATGAGTGGTGGACACAGTGAGTCAGGCTTACGTCCATATCTTGAAGTATTAAAAATATTATTTGATAACTGCAAAAATTACAAAATTATAGAAAACAATATTTATTTTGATGCATTCCGTAATAATTGTGAGAACATAATCAATAAAAGCATTAAAAAGTAAGCCTATGAGTTATCTATCTTTATTTAAAGTCAAATGGAAAAAAGTATTGGATATCGAAGAATATATCTATAGTCAAATGACATGGGAAGAGAGAAAAAAAGCTTTATATGACTCTTTTATGCTTCTTTTTTTTCGTCGTCCTTCCATCCCTGATAAACATGTAATCACAGACTTCTTATTTGTTAAAGTAATGCAAAGAGCTGATTATAATAAACTTTTTGATCAAATTTGTTCAACTTGTAGTGAAAAAAAATATTCACTTAATATTACCTATACTCACTCTCAACATATTCGACTTTATCCTTTATATATATTTATAAAGTATTTCCCTCTTCTCATCTCTAAGCTCAAATTAAATCCTATAAAATCATTATATATCACCTATAAAATGATTCAATACCTTGAGGTATATGAAAAATTAAATAACAGGATAAGCTACAAATATTTAGTCGTTTTTGCAGATATGCAAGCTATTGAAAATCTTCTTATACAGATGGCAAAACTTAAAGGTATAACAACAGTAACTTTACAGCATGGACTCTATATTGACTATACTAAAATGGAAAATATCAATAGTGTTAATTATAAAAATCATGTAGCTGACTTCTTTTTAGCATGGGGGAACTCAACAAAAGAGCTGATAGAAAGGTTTAACCCTAATGCAAGAGTAGTAATTTGCGGGAAGCCCCTCGAAGCACAAGATATACCACCACAAAAATCAAACTATTTTACAATACTTTTTGATCAAAACTTATTAAAACAATATAATCATGATCTACTTAAAATTGCTTATGATCTTCATGAAAAAACTCAATTAAGAATTAATATACGATTCCATCCGCATAATAGAAAATCGGCATATAAAATTAAAAAAGATATTGTTTATATCGATAAAGAACTTGAGTCTTCAGTATTTATATTAGGGCATACAACATCACTTATACATGAACTGTTAAGAATGGGGATACCCGTATTTAAATTTAACTCTGATGTACCAGCTTTAGATATACCAAAAGCTTTAACTTTTTCTAATGCTAATGATGTAGAAGCAATATTGAAACATTATGACTTACAAAAACATAACTTTGTAGAAGATGGGCAAGAGTTTATAAGTTTTATTGGTGAAGATTCATTGCAACAATGTCGTAATTTTTTTGAAAGGTTAAAAAATGGAAAAATATAATATATTAGATTGTACTTTAAGAGACGGAGGATATATTAATGACTGGGAGTTTTCAAAAAAAATTGCCAATGAGATAATGTCATCATTAAGCACAGCTGATATCGAAATCATAGAATGCGGTTATTTAACCCAAAAGAAACATAAACAGAACTCTACATTATTTAAAAGTATTGAAGAGTTCCAAAACTATTTCAATTTGGAAAAGGACAAACATGAATATGTATTGATGATTAATCAAGGTGATTACAATGTTAATGACTTACCGGATGCTAATACCAATCAATTATCAGGTATTAGGCTTGCATTTCATAAGAAGAATTTATCTATTGCCCTTAATGAAGCAAGAATAATCCAAGAAAAAGGATATAAACTATATTTCCAGCCAATGGTTGTTAAATCATATACTGAAGAAGAATTTATAAATCTACTCAAAAATACAAACACTTTGTCTCCATATGCTTTTTACATTGTAGATAGCTTTGGGTCTTTAGATAAGCATGATTTTTTACGATATCTTTATATATCAGAACATATATTAGATGATGACATCACAATTGGATTTCATGGGCATAATAATATGCAATATGTTTATGCAAATGCTGTAAATTTCATAGAGAATACGCTAAATAGAAATATTATTATTGATTCAAGTATCTCTGGTATGGGTAGAGGTGCTGGAAATCTAAATACTGAAGTTATTACTAACTATTTGAACAAATATTACGCAAAAAACTACACAATAGAACCATTACTGGAAGTAATGGATAACTATGTTGAATCAATCTATAGAAAAAACCCCTGGGGATTCTCTTCTGCTCAGTTTTTGTCTGCCAAACATGAATGCCATCCAAATTATGCCAGTTTTTTAACAGCAAAAAAGAAACTTTCAATATCAGGTATTAATGAAATTTTATCCAGTATAAATAATGATAATAGAAAAGATTATTTACCCGAACACATCAATGAGAAATATCTAGACTACAATAAACAAAAAACTTCATTGTCCAAAAAGTTTGACACAAGTTTTTTAGAGGATAAGTCAATTATAATGATAGGGTCAGGAAAATCAGTTCAAACTTATCAAGACTCAATAAAAGCAATTCAGGAAGAAGAGGATACTGTATCTATTTTTATTAACCACATAGATGATTTATTCTCTTATGATTTTGTATTTTTTGCAAATCAAAAAAGATACTCTGAATATAGTAAACAGACCAAGGCCAATAAGGTCATAATAACATCTAATATAACCACTAACAAGAATGGACACTTTCTAATTGATTATAATGACGTTCTGGAAGAAAAGTTAAACAATTATGATAATGCCCTTACACTATTTTTAGCCTATTTAACAAAAATCAAAGTAAAAAAGGTGTATTTAGCTGGTATTGACGGATACAAGGAATCAAATGAAAATTACAGTTCAGAAGATATTGTACTTACTGATAAAGAATATATGCAATTAGAGAATAATTCTCTGAACCAAACAATCAGATTTTATGCACAGAAGTTGCCTCTTGAATTTATCACACCCTCAAACTTCCAATCAGCTATACAACCAAAAACGATAGGAGTAATTCCAGCTAGATACAAGTCAAGTCGATTCGAAGGGAAACCATTGTGTATGATCAATGGCATACCTATGATAAAAAGAACTTATGAACAAGCAAGAAAGTCTAAACTTTTGGATAAAACTGTAGTTGCTACTGAGGACAGAAGGATAGAAGAGTATTGCATCAGTGAAAATATTCCTGTTATCATGACTTCTGACAAGTGTTTAACAGGTACAGATAGAATAGCTGAAGTATCTCAAAAAGAACATTATGACTTATATATCAACATACAAGGTGATGAACCAGTCATTGATCCAGACAGTATAGATGAGATTATTAAAGAATATAAGAAATATGGAGAAGAGTATATTGCATACAATCTTTATAAGATTGAAAACAACCTAAAGGAAGTTAACTCAGATACAATTATTAAGACTATAGTTAATATGAAAGATGAATTAATGTATATGTCAAGACTACCTATTCCTTTTAACAAGTCAAATAACCCTGTAGAATTTAAAAAGCAAGTATGTGTCTATGGTTTTACAAAAAAAGCATTAGAATTATTTACAACTCGAAATAAAACATTGAATGAACAATATGAAGATATTGAAATATTGAGATTTGTGGATATGGGTTATAAAGTGAAAATGAAAGAAACATTTGTTGATTCTATAGCCGTAGATATCCCTAATGATATTAAAAAAGTTGAAAACTTTTTAAATAAAAAGGATAATAATGATTAAAAATATTTTTTTTGATTTTGATGGTGTCATAATTGATTCTATGCCCGTAAGAGAGTATGGTTTTAGGGAAATTTTCAAAGATTATGACTCAACTTTAGTTGATAAGCTTATAGAATTCCATGAAATAAACGGTGGATTGTCAAGATTTGTAAAAATTAAATATTTTTTTGAAAAATTACTTAATGAACCTATATCTGATAATGCAATAACTTTATATGCAAACAATTTTTCAGTTCTTATGAAAAAAGAACTGATCAAGAAAAAGTATTTGATTAATGAAACTGTTGAATACATTCAAAAAAATTATAAACAATACAATTTACATATTGTTTCAGGATCAGAAGAAAATGAGTTACGATATTTATGTCAAGAACTAAATATTGATTTTTATTTTAAATCCATACATGGTTCACCAACCCATAAAAATATTTTAGTTAAAGATTTACTTCTTAATTATGGCTATAAAAAAGAACAAACTATCTTAATTGGTGACTCTATAAATGATTATGAAGCTGCTAAGAATAATGAATTATTCTTTTATGGCTATAATAATGAAATGTTAAAAAATAAAAGTGATTTTTATATCGATAATTTTAATTCTATTTAATCAAAACCTATATGTAGGAAGCATATGAAAATCTATTCAGCAAAATACAGGTGTGCTTCCAGCCTTTTCACTATTTTACAATAAAATCATAAGATAACCTATGGAAAGCAGTAATGAAAACAAAGATCTAATAACGATTGTAACAGTAACCTTATAATGCTGAAGACCTTTTAGAAGAGACCTTACTCTCTATAATCAATCAAACTTACAAAAATATAGAATATATCATCTTAGTACTATATACTGCAATTGACACAACATAACCAAACCCCATTACCTTCAACATGTTAAGCTATAATACCAATATGATAAACCGAAGCAAAATCTTTTTTACAGACATCTATGACAAACGTTCTATACTCTATGAACTGGCCAAACGAGACTTTCAACAACAGTATATGGGGTCTTATTTAGGCGTTGTCTGGGTCTATCTCCAACCATTGCTTTTTATTACAGTACTCTATCTTGTTTTTACCTTTGGGTTTAAAAGTGGCAGCAGCAGTGATGGTGTACCTTTTGCAGTCTATCTCATCTCCGGGATGATCCCATGGCTGTATATTGCAGGAAACCTCACTGCAGGTGCAAATATCATTCGCCAACACGCATTTTTACTTAAGAAGGTAGATTTCAGATTAAGCATGCTTCCCATCGTCAAATTATTAAGCTCTTCTATACCACATATCTTTTTTATTATGATCGCTATCCTTGTCGCAATATTAAATGGACTTTATCCTACACTGTATACATTTCAAGTCCTATACTACTTTGTAGCCATGGTCGCCCTGCTTCTTGGTCTTAGTTGGCTAAGCTCTTCAACCAATATTTTTGTCCCTGATGTTTCAAAAGCAGTAGGCGTCATCGTAACATTTGGCTTTTGGTTGACACCTATCTTTTGGGATATTGCTAAAATACCCGAACAATACCAGTGGATCATTAAACTCAATCCTGCCAACTATATCGTACAAGGCTACAGAGACTCGATCATCTCACATATCGGTTTCTGGGAAAAACCTTATGAAACACTCTATTTCTGGAGTGTCACCGGTATCACTTTGTGGATAGGTATTACCGTTTTCAAAAAACTAAGACCACATTTTGCAGAGGTTGTATAATGAATGATATCGCTATCTCTTTGAAGAATGTTTCCAAGTACTATAAACTTTATAATTCCCCGCAAGACCGATTAAAAGAATCTCTTAGCTTTTCAGATAAAGAATATCATAAAAAGTTTTATGCCACAAAAAATCTTAACCTTGAGATAAAAAAAGGTGAGATCATTGGTATCGTAGGGAAAAATGGAAGTGGTAAATCTACACTTCTTAAACTGATCACCGGTGTACTGACTCCGAATGAAGGTTCTATTCAAGTCAATGGAAAGATCTCTGCTCTATTGGAACTGGGGTCTGGTTTCAATCCTGAGTTTACCGGGATGCAGAATATCTTCTTTTATGGCACTATTTTAGGCTTCAGTAAAAAAGAGATGGAAGAGAAACTTGATGACATTCTTGCCTTTGCAGATATCGGAGAATTCATAGACCAGCCGCTTAAAACCTATTCCAGTGGTATGAAATCCAGACTTGGTTTTGCCGTGGCTGTACATATCGATCCAGAAATATTGATCCTCGATGAAGTGCTTGCAGTAGGTGATATACTTTTCAAACGAAAATGTTATGCCAAGATGGAAGAATTCTTTAAAGGTGGGAAAACGATTCTTTATGTTTCTCATGATGCCAACTCGGTCAAAGAGCTTTGCACAAGAGCTATTTTCTTGGAGGCTGGAAATATATTACTGGATTCTGATGCTAAAACAGTATCGACATATTATGAGAAGTATTTATTTGCAAAAGATGAAAACATAGAAAAAGTAAAAAGAGAAATATCACTGAAAAATAGAAGTCTTGATATAGAAAAGGGAGAAAGTACACCTGAGATACATAAAGCTATACAAAAGAAAGAAAAAATAATCTCAACAAGAGAAGATCAAAAACAAGAACAAAATGAAAACGCATTTTTCATCCCTGATTTCATTCCTAAAAGTACAGTCAAATATGATAGTTATAAAATAAACATAAGTAATATAACCATTTATGATGAAAACAAAAATCAAGTAAATGTGTTGATTGAAAATAATAGATATACTTATAACTACGACGTAGAATTTGAAGAGTCCTTCAAGAATATATCCTTTGGTATGCAGATCAAATCAGAAAAAGGGCAAGTTTTTATTGGATGCAGTCATTATCTTGAAGATAAGCTCGTTGACGTTATCAAAGGTGAGACATACAGGATTTCATTTGAATTTGATTGTCTGTTTAAAGGTGGTATTTTTTATACAAACTGTGGTATAAGTCAACATAAGAATGGTGAATTCAAATTTTTAAATCGCATTATTGATGCTTATGTCTTTAAAGTTCAAAATAAAATACAAATTTGCAATGGATTAATTTCCTTAAAGGAGAAATTTACTTATGAGGTACTCAAAATAGATGACTGATAAAAATTTAATTTTCTTAATATCCCAACCTAGAAGTGGATCAACATTAACGCAAAAAATAATAGGATCGCATAAAGACATTTATACACGTTCTGAACCATGGATCATGTTACATCCTTTATATTCTCTAAAAGAAGAGGGGATTAACGCAGAATACAGCAAGGAGCAAGAATATAAAGCTACACAGGATTTTATCAATAATCTTCCCGGTGGAAGAGAAAGCTACATTAAATACCTACGTGATGCATATGGTTCCATGTATCATGATTACTTAACGGTTAATAAGAAAAATATTTTTTTAGATAAAACACCAAGATACTATTTAATAATTAATGAACTGAAAGAAGTTTTTCCCAATGCAAAGTTTATCTTACTTATTAGAAATCCTTTAGCGGTACTAAGCTCTATCATTAATACATGGACGAAAGATAATTTATCATTACTATCAAATTTAAAAGTTGATTTGATTGATGGTCTTAATGTGATAGTGGATCAAATATCAGATAATCAAAACGGCTTGTACATTTTAAGATATGAAACAATACTTTCAGATCCAACTGAAAGTCTAAAGGACTGTTTTAAGTATTTAGACTTAGAATTTGATCCTGATATCATAAATTATCATACAGGAAATACCGATGAAAAATGGTTATATGGTGATCCTGAAAATGTGTACAAAAAAAAGGGAATAGATTCAACAAATGATCTGCAATGGGTTAATAGCTTAACTGATTGGCAGCATTGGCGATTAATTAACGATTATCTAAATTATATAGGCAAAGATAGATTTGAAATACTGGGATATAGTTTTGATGACTTTTCCAAAATATTATTGGAAAAACTACCGAGCTCTACCATAGATGAACTTGAAAAAAACACTATACCCCTATTTCAATTTCTTGAATCAACAGAAGAAAAAGAAGAAAGAATTTCAAAACAAGTACAATACGAACTAGACTCCTTAAAAGAAAAAAACAAGCATTTAATAAAAAGTATTAATGAAATAAAGACTAGTAAAATATATCGATTCACTCATATGCTGACAAAACCATTTCAGAGGATTAAATCTTAATGTATCAGGATAATCAAACAAGAAAGAATTTAGTGACCATTGTAACAGTAACTTATAATGCTGAAGACCTACTAGAAGAGACTTTGCTCTCTGTGATCAATCAAACTTATAAAAATATAGAATACATTATCATTGATGGAGGTTCTACTGACAATACACTAGAGATCATCAAGAAGTATGAAAGGCAAATAAGCTATTGGATAAGTGAACCTGATGATGGACTCTACTATGCTATGAACAAGGCGATCGAAAAAGCAACTGGTGAGTGGATCAACTTTATGAATGCTGGTGATACTTTTGCAGATAATGATGTTGTAACATATGTAATGAAGCACAAAGACAATGATACTGAACTGATCTATGGAAACTATCGTAAAAAAAATCTTGATATAGTTGTAAAGGCTCAAGAAAAGTCAAATTGGTATCAAACCATGCCTTTTTGCCACCAGACACTGTTTACAAGGACTGAACTAATGAAAACAGAACCGTTTGATACAAATTTCAAGATAGCTGCTGACCATAATTTTATTCTTAAAATGTATCAGCAACAGAAGAATTTTTCTTATCTCGATAAAACGTTGGCTGTTTTCTCTGAAGGGGGATTTGCTCATAGTAATACCGTAAAAATGTGTATAGAATCATTGAAAGTCCTTATGGAAAATAAAGTAGATATGGAAGAGATATATCTGACATCATGGTATCAATATTTAAATAATGCCGATAAAAAATATGCAAACCTCCAACATAAATATAATATAGATACTGAAATTGCTCAAAAAAAACTGGATCATGTATATAATTTAATATCAGATTTCTTTTCAACAAAACTATATAAAAACCCTATAGAAAAATTAAAAGCGTGTAGAAGACTATACTTGTTTTATAAATCATCTTCCAAATAGACTAAATATTCGAGAGATTTACTAAGTAAAACATCATCACCTCAAAAGCAACTTTATTGTAAAATTTAAGTTAATATATAAAATTAGGTTACTCTATTGAAAAAAATTCTCATCGTATTTGGAACTCGTCCGGAAGCCATCAAAATGGCACCACTTGTTAAAGCATTTCAAAAACATACCGATAGCTTTGAAACTAAGGTCTGTGTAACAGCTCAACACCGTGAGATGCTTGACCAGGTACTGGAACTCTTTGAGATCACTCCTGAGTATGATCTTGATATTATGAAGCCGGGGCAAGACCTATATGATGTCACTTCTAACGTTCTTCTTGGAATGAAGTCTGTCTTAACAGACTTTAAACCTGATGTTGTCTTTGTGCATGGTGACACTTCGACAACTTTTGCTGCATCATTGGCTGCATTTTACCAGCAGATCTCTGTTGCACACATTGAAGCAGGTCTACGTACAGGTGATATATACTCTCCATGGCCAGAAGAGGCAAACCGTCAACTGACTACTCAGATCACAACCTATCACTTTGCACCTACCGAGACAAGTAAGTCTAACCTTTTAAAAGAGAATGTGAATGAGCGGAGCATAGAGGTTACAGGAAACACAGTCATTGATGCACTCTTTTTAGCTTTAGAGAAGATCAAGTCAAACAAACAACTTGAAAGAGATATCATTAATCACTTAGCAACGCTTGATTATGAACTCAAACAGAATAAAAAGATCATCTTGGTAACAGGTCATAGAAGAGAAAACCATGGTCAAGGCTTTATCAATATCTGTAGTGCGTTAAAAGAAATAGCTCTAAGTAATCCAGATATCGATATCGTCTACCCAGTACACTTAAACCCTAATGTTCAAAAACCGGTTAAAGAGTTACTCACTGATGTTGAAAACATCTATCTAATCGACCCCCTACAGTACGAGCAGTTCATCTACATGATGGACAAGTCATTCTTCATCATTACTGACAGTGGTGGTGTACAAGAAGAAGCACCATCTCTTGGTAAGCCTGTTCTTGTTATGCGTGATACGACAGAACGTCCTGAAGCGTTAGATGCAGGTACAGTTAAACTTGTTGGAACAGATACTGAACTCATCATCAAAGAGGCACAAGAGCTTATAGACAACAAAGAATCCTATGGGCGTATGAGCAAAGCAAGTAATCCATATGGTGATGGACATGCTTGTCAAAAAATAGTAGCATTTTTAAAAACCAACAGTTCAGTGCAGGGAGTCGCTAAATGATGAGTCATAAAATAAGTGATTACAAACAGAAACTTTCCAAAATCACTGCCGAAAAAGAAGCAATATCCAAAAAAAATCTTCTACTTGAACAGAAGATTGAAACGCTTAATAAGATGTACAATACAAATCTGCAATCTGCTTCTTATAGGTTAGGTCATTTGCTATTACATGATACTCGATCATTGCGTTCTTTGATCACTCTTCCAAAAAATATTTTAAACATATGGCGTAGTTCAAAACATCGTATAGATAATGGAAATGGATTAATAAACGACATAGACCTCACCTCATTAGATGCACAAAATTCAAATCCCAAACCTGTATCAATTAAAGATCTTAAACAATTAAAGATCGCATGTATTATGGATACATTCTCTTTCGATGTCTTTGGTCCAGAAGCCAAATTTTTTCAACTTACACCACAAGGATGGAGAGAGGAGATGGAGGCATCTCAGCCAAATATGTTACTGATCGAATCAGCATGGCGGGGCAAAGATGATCTATGGCGATCCAAAATTCACATACTTAGCCAGGAACTTGTCGATATTATAGTGTATTGTCGTGAAAAGGGTGTTGCCACTGTTTTCTGGAATAAAGAAGACCCATTTCATTTCGATGATTTGATTGATACCGCACAATATTTTGATTTTGTTTTTACTACTGATATAGATTGTATTCCGGAATATAAATCCCACTTAGGACATGACAATGTCTTTCTTCTCCCTTTTGCCTGTCAGCCAAAGCTACATAACCCCATAGAAAAATTTGAACGTAAAGATGCATTTGTTTTTGCCGGAGCATATTACCCCCATTTCCCTAAAAGAATGAAAGTTTTTGAAGATTTTATTGAACATCTGGTATTACTTGGTGACATTGACATATTTGACCGACATTTCGGGAATACAAATACTTCAAATATATTTCCAAAAAAATATCATCCACTTATTCGTGGGACATTAGCTTACAATGAGATAGATAAAGCATATAAAGGTTATAAATACGCTATTAACCTTAATTCAATCACAAGTTCTCCTACCATGTTTTCCCGAAGAGTTTTTGAGCTTATGGCATCCAATACTTTAGTTCTAAGTAACTATGCTGAAGGTATCCATTATTTATTCGGTGACCTCATTATTGCTACTGACAACGGTGAAGAGTTGACAAAAAAATTTCTTGATATTACAAAAGACCCTATTTATGAAAAGAAGATCCGCTTATTAGCTCTGCGTAAAGTAATGATTGAGCATACAGCAGAAAGCAGACTCTCTTTTTTAGCTTCCAAAGTATACCAACACGATATGGAAGATTCATTGCCTCATATTACTCTGGTATCATATGCTAAAGATGAAGAAGCATTTAACAAAATTTACAAAACATTTAAAAGACAAAGTTATAACCATAAACACCTAACGGTTGTGTACCCAAAAACCATTGATATAAATAGCATAAAAGTGGAAGGTATCCAGCTCATCTCAGAGCTAGAAAATAAAGATTTTTCAGAGATTGACAGCCAATCAGAATATATTGCTGGTATTGCACCTAATGATTATTATGGTAAGAACTATCTTTTAGATCTTGCATTGGCCACACGCTATAGCGAAGTATCTATTATTGGTAAAACAGCTTATTATGATTTAACTCCTGATAAAGGATTTATCCTTGAAAATGCCGGTTCATCATACCATATAGTTAAATCCATATCTGCGCGTTCAAGTATCATAAAAAAAGAAAATATACTGTCTCAAAATATTTCTGAGTGGTCACAAGCACTTCTATCGTATGTTTACAACAATGACAACATACTCTCTATTGATGAATTTAACTATGCTAGGAATACTCAACACTATATATTTACTGACAGTGATATAGAATTACTTTGTGATTTAGATTATATCAATACAGGAATAGAGATAGATAGCATATTGCAAAATACAGAAGAGATCAAAGATTCTGCCTTAGAGTTTGAAGAAGGAGAAGTGATTAATGGGAGAAAATAATAACGAGCAAGAAGAACAACCATCTAGTTTAGAGCAAAAATATAATCAAGCTGTAAAACACATTGATGCTTATAAAGCAAAAGCAAATGCCGCAGAAGTTGCTTTTCAAGGCTGTCAATCATCGGCATCCTATAAGTTGGGTCACTTACTTATACATGAGACAAAATCTTTTAAAGATGTATTAAAATTATTTAGCAGAATTAAGGCGATAAGAGGCACTTCCAAATACTCTACAGGCAAAACTATCAAAAAACCTGACAAATCATATAGCAATACTGAAAAAGCGTTGGACACAACTTCTTCTAAAGTGGATAAACAATATAAGAATGGTATTAGTATTATTTTACCTACCTACAAAGGTGAAAAGACGATATATAGAGTTTTATCATCTTTGGCAAAGCAGGATATGCCAAATGAATTATTTGAAATAATAATTATTATTAATGGTGAAAAAGATGATACAAAAAATATTATAAATGCGTTTTCCCAAGAAAACACGAACCTTAATATACGCATCATCACTCTGGATGAAAGTGGAGCCTCACTTGCCAGGAACAAAGGTATAGATGCATCTACATATCAATATATCTTATTGATCGATGATGATGATTCAGTATCCTCAACGTATCTAAGTTCTATGTATAATCTTGCTTCACAAGATACCATTGTATTGGCTCAAATCATCAATATAGATGAAGATCAAATTGATTCTGCTAATCTCATAAATATGCAAATATTAAAAGCAAACACAATCATAGACAACCCTTTCCATAGTTGTCCATCAGTATTGACCATCAATGCCTGTAAACTGATACCAACAATGTACATGAAACAAATCAAGTTTGATACCGCACTCAAAAGTGGTGAGGACATTGTCTATTTCAGTGAACTATTTTCAAGATTTTCCTTCAAGTATAAAATTGCAAAAGAAGCCATTTATTTTAGATTTATGAAGCAAGACTCCATATCAAGACAACCTCTCTCTTTTGAATTCAATGTCATTGGCAGAATACTTGTCATTTCCAATGTATTACATTCTATGGAAAACACCACTGAGACACCTGTTCAAAATTACTTGAAACAGTTGATTAATTCCCAAATTAATTTTATCAATGCCTATCTTCGAGAATACCCTAACGAGTATCAAACAGTAGTCGAAGAGATAGAAAAGAGAGAACTTTATTATTTTCCATACGAAAGACTATATAAAAACAGTTAGGTGAGGGGTTTAGTCGTGAGAAATATAACAGTAGCAATCAGATATAATCTTAAAAAATATTTTCAATAAGGTAATTAAAAAGCAATATGAAAAAAATAGTGATGGCGGTAACAAACTACTATACTTCACCCTTTCAGGTTGGAAGCCATCACTATGCTCGAGCTTTTGAAAAATTAGGATATGAAGTCTTATTTATATCAAATCCCATCTCACCTATACATAAGATATTTGCCAACAATGAACAGTTAGCAGAACGCGAAAGAATCCATGATCTTGGTGGTGAAAGAGTTGGGAATATAACCTACTATGTTCCTAAAACACTTTTTACACCTCAAAACAAGCCATTATTGTCTTCAAAGTTTATTTTGGATCATTGGTATAACTTTTCCTATCCAAACATACTGCAATACATCAAAGACAAAGGATTTGGATCTGTTGACATACTCTGGTTTGACAGTCCTATGTTTACTTTTTTACTTAATAAGATAGAGTATAAACACTCTATCTTACGACTCGCTGATTATTCAAAAGGTTTTAGTTCTGTCTCAAACAATCAATATAATGCAGAAATAGCAATAGCCAATAGAGTAGACACTGTCCTCTATAGTGCAAAAAATTTAAAAGAGAAATACACGGATATCAAAGATAAATCAAAAATGCATTACATCTCAAATGGTGTTGATCTGACATTTATCCAAGAATCTGACAAAAGCCTACCTGTAGAATATGAGAATATTTCTTCACCTATCGCAGTATATATCGGTGCATTGCATGAATGGTTTGATGTTGACCTTGTTTATAGATCAGCAATAAGTTTGCCGGAGTATAGTTTTGTTATTATCGGTCCAGTAGAACGGGATCTTAGCCAACTTGAGAAACTGGATAATGTCTTTATACTAGGTAAAAAACCTTATGCACGAATAGCACAATTTTTGTCTAATGCGGATGTTGGGATCATTCCATTTGATACAGTAGATCATAGAGATCTTGTTGAAAGCATTAACCCTTTAAAACTCTATGAATATTTCGCCTGTGGCTTACCTGTCGTTTCAATGAACTGGCATCAGTTGGAAGAGTTAGAATCCCCTGCATTTTTATGCAATACCACTGAAAAGTTCATTAATGCAATCAAGGAAGCAGACAAAGACAATAATCAAACTGCAGTTAAAGAATTTGCAGAGAGTGCAGATTGGGTTAAGAGGCTAAATGATGTGTTGAATATCCTACATAGGGCTGTGGATAAATGAAGATATTAATAGACGGACGTGTACTGGCACATGATCATACAAGTGGTGTACAAAGACATGCACAAGAGATCTCAAGAGCTTTACATGAAGCAGATAATACTATCACAACCGTCATACCAAAATATAAAAATAGATATTATCAACAAATTTGGGAGCATACTCTATTACCATTCTATGCTAGAAAGTATGATATTCTCTATTGCCCATCCAATATTGCACCTCTTTATCTTCCCAAAAAAACAAAACTCGCCATAACCCTGCATGACCTTGCATTTCTTGATTTTCCAAAACAATACTCCTCTGTTTTCCAAAAATATTATGCGTTTCTCGTTCCTAAAAACATCCAAAGAGCCCAATACATATTAACTATCTCAAATTTTAGTAAGAAACGTATTATCCGTGAATACCCCTGGGTTAAAAATAGGATCAGCGTCATCCATCACGGCATTTCATCCCATTTTTTACCATCTGATCAACCAAAATCAAATTATGTACTCTACGTTGGAACAATGAATAGAATTAAAAACTTTCAGGTACTTTTAGAAATATTTCTAACACTTGAATTTAAAAATATTGATTTAAAAATGATTCTTCCTAACGCGTCTACCTTTTCAGATGATGAGCATATCAATACACTTATTAGAAGATCTAAAGAAGCAGGTAATATAGACATTATTGATCATGTAAATCAAGATGAACTGAAAACATATTATCAAAATGCAAGACTTTTTGTCTTCCCCTCTTTTCATGAAAGTTTCGGTTTCCCTCCATTGGAAGCAATGGCCTGTGGTACACCTGTGATAGTTTCAAATGTTACAGCATTGCCCGAAGTGTGTGGAGATGCAGCACTTTATGTAGACCCCTACTCCACGGAAGATATTGCAGAGAAAATCCAATTACTACTCTCAAATACATCTCTACAGAAAAAATATATAGCTAAGGGTTTATCCCATGTCAAAACGTATACGTGGAAAGATGCGGCTAAAGCACATCTAAAAAAGTTTAAGGAAATGTTAGAAATATGAAAGTAGCTATCGTACATGACTGGTTGGTTACCAATGCTGGTGCTGAAAAAGTTTTAAGAAGCATAGTAAATCTCTATCCTGATGCAGATATATTTTCTTTGGTAGATTTTTTAAGTGATGAAGAAAGAAATATTATTATCGATAGTAAGAAAGTGCATACTTCTTTTATTCAGAAACTGCCCTATGCTAAAAAACAGTTTCGCAACTATCTTCCCCTCTTTCCAAAAGCTATTGAAAGTTTTGACTTAAGTACCTATGACTTGATCATCAGTAGTTCATGGGCTGTTGCAAAAGGGATCAAGAAAGATCCGAACCAACTTCACGTATGTTACTGTCATACTCCTATACGTTATGCATGGGATCTATATGATGAATACACGAAAGATCTTCCTTGGCTTAAAAAGATCCTGGTTCAGAGTATACTTAAATACATCAGAAAATGGGATATTGATACATTAGATCGAGTAGATCATTTTATCGCTAATTCCAAGTTTGTACAAGAACGTATCAAGAGGATATATAATAGAGAATCGACAGTTATATACCCTCCTGTAAATATAGATAAATTTACATTCCGTGAAAAGAAAGAGGACTTTTACCTCACTGCATCCAGACTGGTTCCGTATAAAAAAACAAAACTCATTGTTGAAGCTTTCAATCAAATGCCTGATAAGAAATTAGTCGTGATCGGCAGTGGTGAAGAATATAATGCTATCAAGAAGATAGCCAAAGACAATATCAAAATTTTAGGATATCAACCAGATGAAATATTGATATCAACTATGCAAAAAGCAAAAGGTTTTATCTACGCTGCCATAGAGGATTTTGGTATCATACCTATAGAAGCTATGGCATGTGGAACACCTGTGATCGCCCTAAATGAGGGGGGAACAAAAGAGACAGTTATCAATAAAACCACAGGTATACATTTTAAAGAACAGACACAGCAAAGTATCATAGATTCTATTAACGCGTTTGAAAAACTTGATCTTAACTATACTGATATTAGAAATGAAGCAAGTAAATATACACATTTTGAGGAAGAATTACTCTCATTTATAACTAAAACCTATTAACTTTTTGCTAAAATGCTCCTTATACTAGCAAAGGGAATAGATGAAAGATTTTATATCAAAAATTATTTTTATACTTTTTGATATTGCAATGATTGTACTTTCTATCTATCTTGCATATACTTTACGAACAGCTTTTGAAAATCTAAATCTACAGACCATTCCTTTAACTGAATACCTTAGCTTTTATCCTCTTTACATCATTCCTCTTTTACTCTTTGCCTATGAAGGTATTTATACCTATAGATATGATTTTTGGCATGAAAGCAGGTTGATCTTAAAAGTGATCATTTTTTCTGCTATTTTGATCTTTGCTTATTTAGCAATGATAAAATCTATTGAAAACTATTCTAGATTTGTAATAGGTTTCTCATTTTTAATTATGGCTATACTTATCCCCCTTTCTAAAAATATTAGTAAAAAAATACTCCATAGACTTGGGCTTTGGCAAAAGAAAGCAAAGATTTATGGTGAAGATCCTTTCTTAACAGATGAAATTTATGGCAATCCGTATCTTGGATATGTTAAACCTAGATCAGGAGAAGAACCTGCTACAGTATTCATTAATTCAAAAGACAGTAATGTAAATACACTAAAAAAGGTGATCTCTTCACAAATTAAAAATAAACATGAAGTTATCTTCATTCCACTTATTGATGATTATGATCTGACACATTCGCATATTTACGAACTCTCCAACACTCGTACCAATCTCATTGTTTTTAAAAATAGACTCAAAAGTCGTTATCGATTGATTTTAAAAAGGGTTTCTGATTTTCTTCTTTCCCTCATTATCTTTCCATTTCTTATACCTATCATGCTTTTTATTGCTTACAGGATCAAAAGTACAGAACCTAACAGTTCTGTCTTCTTTACACAAGAACGTTTAGGTAAAAAAGGTAAAAATTTTGTATGTTATAAATTTCGTACTATGTATGAGAATGGAGATGAAATACTGCAAGAATATATAAAAGCACACCCTCAGGAGGAAGAGTACTATGCTATATACCATAAGTACCAAAATGATCCTCGTATCACTAAGATCGGTCACTTTTTACGGCGTACCTCTTTGGATGAACTTCCCCAGATCTTCAATGTTTTTAAACAAGAAATGAGTTTTATAGGTCCCCGACCATATATGCTGGAAGAAAAAGAAAAAATTGGTAATGACTTAGAGAGCGTACTTGCAGTGAGACCCGGTATCACTGGACTCTGGCAAGTCAGTGGTAGAAGCGATGTAGACTTCTTCTCACGAGTTGAACTTGATATTTGGTACATAAGGAACTGGAACCTTTGGATGGATCTCGTTATCCTCATTAAGACGATCAGAACAGTTTTACTGAAAGATGGAGCCAAATAGTTTAATCTAATATTTACACTTTCTTTTCCAAGGAATTATAGAAAAAAATATAAATTAGGTACGTAGTATTAAAATTACATCTCTACAGAAGATATACAACTGCTATATGCTAACATTATTACAATTGTAAGGGAGGGAAAGTTAATGATTAAAAGTATAAAAGACTCTAACATATTAAATTACATTATTGTACTTTACGCTTTTTTCATACCTCTTTCATTGGATCTGATCAGAATATTAGCACCATTAATAATTATCCTTTGGTTTGTACAAGGAGAAGTGAAAGCAAAGATAGCTTTAATTAAAAAAGAATCATTTTTCCTATCCATTGGAATTTTATTATTTGTACTCTTACTTTCACTACTCTGGACAGATATTGATAATATTAAATTTGGTATTAAATATATCACGAGATATTGGTATATACTACCTATGTTTGTAATATATACATCCATAGACAAAAAATTTATACCCATAGCCCTATCAGCATTTCTTACAGGGATGTTAATCAGTGAACTTGTCTCTTATGGTATATTTTTTGAATTTATACATATTGAAGGACTAAGTAGTAAAAATCCAAGTCCCTTTATGCACCATACGCTATATAGTGTTTTTCTTGTCTTTACTGCTGGTATTTTATTAAACCGTATGATAACATCCCAATCCATAAAACATAATATTATTTATGGAATATTTTTTACTACTATTACGGCTAATTTATTTATAAATCCAGGTCGTACCGGACAATTTTTATTTTTGTTTGTATTGGTATCTGTGTTGATCGGACACTACAAAATTACAGCAAAATCACTATTTATTACCTTCTCTTTACTACTGCTGGTTCCATACTTGGCATTTACGTTCAGTCCAAATTTCAAAACAAGAATGACACAAACATACAGTAATATAAATAATCTTTCATATTCAACTCCTATTGGATCAAGAGTAGGACTAAATATCGTTGCAAAAGACATATTTTTACAAAACCCGATCATTGGTGTGGGTGTAGGTGATCACCTAAGCAAAAAAGATGAAATGATTCAAGAGAAATATCAAGATAGGGAATATGTAAAAAGCTTGGTTCATTATCACAACCAATATGCTGAATTTGCTGTCATTGCAGGAATATTTGGATTGTTATCTTATATATTCATCTTTATATCACTCATAAAAACTAAAATAACTGATAGAAGAATGAATACAATTAAATACATTTTAGTATCAACTATAGCTATCGCATCCCTCAGTGACGCCATGTTTCATCTTAACCGATCACTCAGTCTCTTTGCTCTTTTTGCAGGATTAATACTTGCACACTATCGTTATGAACAATCTGAGATAAAGTGTACCTCTATCTGAAAGAATCATATTTCTCATAAATAGTATCCATACTGAATTTTTCTATATGGGATTTTTTGATCTTGGGATAATATTCTAGAGCCAAAGCGATCTTCTTGCTTAAATTTTTACTGTCATTTACATTTGCCAAATAGATACTCAAACTACCTGTCAATATTTCAGATGGTCCGGAGTGGCAATTTGTACTGACAATCGGTGTACCAAGGATCAAAGACTCGATTAAAACCGTTGGCAAGCCTTCTCGCTCAGATGAAAGGATCAACAGTTTTGCATTTTTGATGACAGGATAGGGGTTTTTAGTAAATCCAAGGATCTCTACCTTATTTCTGATGCCTAGTGTATCGATCATCTTTTCAAGTTTCGGATCAGTATTGCACAATAGCTTCAAAGGTGGTGGATCTGTCAATTTACTGTAGGCTTCCAACAAAATATCATGCCGCTTTACCGGCCTAAAAGCAGAGGCACTCAGTAAATATTCTCCTTCTATCTCATGCAGTATTTTTTCTTCTCCCAGCTCACGTATCACCTCTATATCAAAAGGATTATAGATCACTTCGCAGGTACGATACCCTATTCCCATCTTGTCCAGATCCTCTTTGATTCCCTCTGAAACAGCGATCAGATCTTTTCCTTCATAAAGAGAACGGTACAATTTCTCTTTTTTAACTGCCCGGCGGATTTTTCCTCTCTGCCTGAATTCACTCAACTCCATAGAGTAGGAGGTATGAATAAGGTATCGGCAGTGAGGCAGATCTGCCTTTGCAGCGACCCTGTCTGCCGCAGGAAGATTAGAGAGAAAGAGATCAAACTTTTGACTCCCCTGTTCTATAGTGTTTATCATACTTTTTAATTTTCTTGCCAGGAGTTCATCTCCCAAGCCTTTGAAGAGTTTAAAAAAGGAACGATCTTTAGAGAGTACATGAATTTTGGCTCCTTTGACATCATAGGAGATCACATCTTCCAGAAGAAAAATATATACTTCATCCCCCTGTTTTTCGAACATCTCAGCCAAATGCAGCACTACTTTCTCTGCTCCGCTTCCGGCAAGATTGGTTGCGATCAATCCAATCTTTTTCATGATGTTTCCTCCAATAGATGATATTTCAACTTCTTTGCTATTTCCTTGCATGAATCAAGCTCTAAGAGCCTAAAATCTTCCAAGTCAGTCTTAAAGTTTTCCAGTTTGGAGATCTCTACCCTTTGTATCCTTTTTTCTGTCGAAAATTTTTGCAATATCTTTTGATAGTTTTTATCAGCATCATGATGCTCTGGAGACAACGTAACTACAGGCTTTCTAAAAGCCACTCCTTCACTAACCATCGATGCACTCTCTTCGGTAACAAACACTGTAGTACTGAGTTCCAAAAAGCCTGCAACGACTTTTTGCGGATTTTTATTGAAAGCGATAAAACATTCAGCTTGCATCTCTTTTTCCATTTTTGCTTCATACGCTTCAGGGGTTCGGCGTGATGTCGTTATGAGCCACTTTACTTTATCTGCTGTAGCATTGACAAAAGTAATGAGTTGTTCAATATCTTCTTCTTCAAACCGATATCCGGAACCATCACCTCCTATCAGCAAAGTATAATATTCATATTGAGGGTCAAGATCATATGTTGTTGCAAACACTCTCAAGTCACCATTATACGATCGTGTCGGTGCCACATTCAAAACAATTTGGTTATCAAAACCAAGATCCAATACGGTAAGTACTGTAGAAAAAAGGCTATGGTCAAGTTTTTTCGGGTGTCCTATAAAAAAGTTTGTACTCCCATACATCAGTGCTAGCATGGCATTAAGAAGGGAAGTATCTTTCCCCGCTGATATAATAATATCGGGTTGCCCATCCCACTCGTAACCTTCATAAAATATCTGTATCATTTTTAAGGAAGGACGGCTTTTAAACAGCTTCTGTCCCATTCTTGAGTTTAATAAAATTCTCAAAAGATACTTCCCGAGTTTCTTGACTTTTACTTCAACATATACCTCTTCTACCGGACCAAAGCTCTTGATAGCTTCCGCTACTGCAAGACTTTGGTTAAAGTGCCCTGCTCTTCTGTCACTGAGTATCAATACTTTTTTCATCGCTGCATAACCTTATCGTAAACTTCTAACGTACCGGCAACCATCGCATCTAGTGTAAAATGTTCAGCTGCATATCGGAAGCTTTGTTTATATTCTTCTAAAACATCCGTGTAATGTTCCTGAGCATAACGTATTTTTAAACTTAAATTCTTCTCATCATTCACAGGCACAACAAAAGAAAGTGGCAAGATCCTCTTCATATCACCTACATCTGTAGATATAATGGGTGTCTTTAAAAGCAGTGCTTCTGCCATGACATACGAAAAACCTTCTCGATCTGAAGAGATCACACAAAGATCAGAGTTGATCATGAATTCCTGTACATCTCTTCTAAACCCCAAAAACACTACTTTATCCTCTAAAAAGAGTTCTTTTGCAAGTATTTTGAGCTTTTTCTCTTCACTCCCTTCTCCTATGATAAGAAATTTAACATCCAACTCTTTCACAGCACGGATCAGCAATGAAAAGTTTTTGACACTCTCCAACCTTCCAACAGAACAAATGACAAACTCATCATGAATGCCAAACTGAGAAAGATAGTGAGGGTCTCGCTCTTTAGGTGTCAAGGCTATACCATTATAGACTACACTTTGATGAGGATTTTTCAACTCTTTTAATACCTCATACGAAACCCCGATAACATGGTCAAACTTTTCAAAACTTTTAAGCTTACGTTTTTTACTATGTAGGGTAGCGACCATTTTGATGGAAGGGTTCAAAAAGCGCTTTATATTTGCCACCATAGCAACTGCTTTGTTTGCGTGAGCATGAAGGATGTCTGGATCAACATGGTTGATAATTTGACGTAATTTATAAAGCATAAAGAGATTTCTACGCCCCTTAGAAAGATCAAGCACATGAAAAACTATACTTGGTTCAAATCGTTCTCGGTATTTCTCATGTGCTATGATATGAACTTCGTGCTGCTCTGCGATCCGATTGCAAAGCTCTTCAAAATGCTTTTCGAGCCCACCTTCTTCATCTCCTGCTAAGATCTGACAGATCTTCATTTTTTTACCCCTCGTTTCCCTGTACGCAACTTCAGATAAAAAGCAAAAAAGTTATCTTTACCACTCACTGTGACACGGGGAATATCAAAAGGATCACAGTCATTGAGATCTACAATACCTACTTTTGTTGTCACAGCATTGCTATAACCACAATCTGCAACGATCTTTTCATCTTTAGGGCCATAAAGCCCAAAAGGATAGGCAAAACTATGACACACTGTTTGAAATTGTGCTTCGATCTGCTCTTTTGAAATACAGATCTCTTTTTGGCTCTCTGACTCATCCAGGTTTTTCAGATTTGCATGGGTCAGAGTATGTGCCCCGATCTCTATAAGACCACTGTCTAATAGCTCGTTAACCTCATCATCACTGAGTTTAGGTTCTTCTTTAAGTCCTGCCCCTTCATTTTTAGCTTTTCTATATCCAGACCAGTCACGATCATGACGGTCATTAACCAGATAGATCGTTGCTTTAAAACCATATTTTTTTAAAATTGGAAGAGCATTTGTTAAATTATCCTGGTATCCATCGTCAAACGTGATCACTATACTTTTATCTGCTAAATGTTCCTTTTGTGCCATCACTTCTGACATCGTATATGTCTGCCATCCATTATCATATAAATATTTGATCTGTGTTTCAAAATCTTCCGGAGAGACACGCAGAGAATTAAACTTTTTACCCGGTATAGAATCACGGATCATATGGTACATCAGTATCCTCGGATAACGGTAATCAACTGCTCTCTTCCACCAGGCATAACGATAGGAGAAATAGATAAATATAAACAAAAGCACTACAATGAACCAAACCGTCATACCAGATCCTCATAAACTGCTACTGTACTTTGAACCATTTTTTTCAATGAAAAATTCTCAGCGATATAGCGATATCCATTAAATTCCAAATGATTACACTGATGAATACACTCAGCCAATATTTCACTTTCACCCACTGGATAAAAGAAACCATTTTCACCTTCTACAATGATATCCAGTACGCCACCATGATCTGTTGCTACTGCTGGCGTATTAAGGGCTAGTGCCTCAGCCACACTTCTGCCAAAACTCTCCGGTTTTTTCGAAGAGCTGACAACTACATCACTTAATGCATATATCTCTGCCACTTTACTTTGAGAACCGGTAAAGATGATATTATCTTCCAAACCTAACTCTTTCACTAATGCTTCCAATGAATGGAGATATGATTGCTTGTCCTCACGTACCCCTCCCACTATAAGTCCAACTACATTGACGTTATTGTGTTTCACTGAAGCAATCGCACGAATAAAAGTTTGATGGTCTTTGAGCTGCGTAATACGTCCTACGGTTGTGATGATCTGTTTATCACTTAAACTATATTCTTTTTTAAAATCTTCAATAAATTCTTTATCTAAGTTTTCAGGATTAAACTTCTCCAGATCAATACCTCTGGGTATTACAGCGATCTTCTCTTCCTCTGTCTGATAATGCTTTTGAATATAAGACTTGATAGCCCCACTTACACATATCACACTATCACCCATACTCATGATCTTACTATAGGGACTCACACTGTTAAATCCATGTACTGTTGTCACAAAAGGAATACCTGACTTTTTATTTGACAAATACGTAAGCCATGCAGGTACCCGACTTCGTGCATGTAAAATATCTGGTTGCAATTCTTTCAATAGCTTACGTAGTTTTATTATACGAGAAGGAGCAGTAAAAGGGTTTTTAGAACAAAGATCAAATGTGATATGTTTTCCACCCTCTTGTTCGATCTGCTCTTGCAGCTTACCTCCTGCACTTATGACGATACTCTCATGCCCTAGTTTTACTAACTCACGACTAAGCTCCATGGTACCACGTTCTACACCACCCTCATTAAGTTCCGGTAACAGCTGTATGATCCTCATAGATCCAAGCCTCTAAGATATTCTTTAAAATTTATTTTTTTATTTCTATTTTTTATCGTACCATCGAAAATATATAGATATCCTTCTCTTTCCAAACCCTTTACAAAGCGTTCAAATTTATTATCCTCTTTACTCTCTAGTGGCAAAACAATGACATTGGAAACACCATAAGCAATAGCCTCGGAGATCATTGAAGTGCTATCACCAGTAATAAACACTGTTTCGCAGAGCTCAAGAAAATCAGGGATAGGATTGATAGTATTTTTTGAGAATATAACTTCATACTCAAAATGATACGATTCGATCAATTGCTCTACCGCTTCAGAGGTTCTTGGTGAAGTTGTAATAGCGATCTCATATCCTTGATAATGCTTCACAATAAAATCAAGTTGCGATTGAAGCTTCTCTTTTGACATGGTGAATATCTTGTTATCTCCACCTATTACGATCCCTATAGCATGCTTTTTGGCTACATAAAGGCCTTGAGGTTCTACATAAGAGAAGTTGGCAGGGATCTCTATGATATTCTTTTGCTTAGGTGGGTTATCGTGGCTTTGTGCAAAGATAGTATCAAAATCATATTTGTACCCACGAGGTAACATCATCGTGATCGATCTGGCTTTCAATGTTTTTCCAAGAACTTTCACCATATAATAAGTCCATGAACCTGTCCCTACAACTACACTATACTCTTTGTTATACAATTCTACTTCAAATAGAAACTTTGTTCTAATACCCAATTTATCCAAGAGATAGGTGAGTGCTTTACTCCAACGATATTTAGGTAGCACTTCTACTACATCATACGGCAGTTCAAGATATTTTGCCAATGCAATGGATTGATTTAAATGTCCTGCACGTCCGTCACTTAGAATAAGTATTCGGCTCATATACGCCACCTGTTATGCATCCAAAACCATTGGGAAGGGTATTTTCTAATTACCTCTTCAATAGCCTGATTATATTTCAAAGTCATAGCTTCTAATTTTTTCTCTTTATCTTCAATCTCATCTGCAACATAATCAAGAGGTTCATTGATGATCATCTCATACAATCCATCACTCTGTCTGGCAATAAAGATAGGCACCACTAAAGAATCAAATTTTAACTTTAATGAAGCAATAGACAACGTTGTTTCAGCGGGCTGCCCAAAAAAATCTACCTTAACACTGTTTAAATTTCCTGCTTTTTGATCGATCAACAGTCCTACATTCCCAGCATTTTTCAACCTTTTGATCATCACTAACATGGCTTTCTTTTTACTTACTGCATCATTACCATATTTTTCACGAAAAGGTGTTGTGATATTTGTATCTATAAGTTTATTATTTCCTTTACGTCCTATGGCCAACATAGGGAGTCCACTTTTAGCTAAAAAATGTGCTGCGAGTTCCCAGTTAGAGAAATGTGCGGTCATTACAATGACTCCATGTGGACTATTTTGAGCTATATTTTGTAATTTCTTTTTGGCTTCTTCTTGATTTTTAATGGCTTTATCAATGTTGAATTGTCCGGTAAACATCAACAGGATTTCAGCAATTGTGATAGAAAGTTGCGTATATACTTCTTTAGAAAGCGCTAAAATTTCTTCTGAAGTTTTCTCGGGAAATGCCATAGTTAGATTTTGTATGGTGAGGTTACGTCTTTTCTTATCTAAACGATAGACAAGAAGTGTAAGACCTTTCATCATAGCATAGATAAATGATCTAGGTGCTATCTTTGCTAACCACAAAAATAGTTTTACTAAGCTATATTCTATTTTTTCTCTCATCCTCAACCTATTGCTTTAATACGTTATTTTATCCAAATAGCCTAAAGGATGAAGGCTAAAACATCTGCTTTCAATTTAATTTGCTATAATCACGTTAATTATACAAAGAACCCGCTGAATAACTTTAGGTACTCATAATGGGTTTTGCAAATGTAAGATTTTGCAAGAGATTTTTAAAACATAGCCTTAGCTACGTTGAAGGAAATATCTTGTGAAAGATTGCGTTTGCAAAGCCCACCCTTCGGTCATCACTAGCTTTTGCCTATACGTCGTTACTCTTTTTCGACTTAGCTACGGCTAGGACTTCAAAAGAGTGCCTAGTCTAGGCAAAAGCTAGTAATGTTATGAGTACCTAAAGTTATTCAGCGGGTTCTATCACCAAAGGAATATTAACGTGATTGGAATCGTCGATTACAATATGGGTAACCTTGCCTCTGTCATCAATGCATTTACTAAAGTAGGTGTAGATGCCAGATTAGAGAGCAACCCAGCTAAACTCAACCAGTATGACAAACTCATCTTACCAGGTGTAGGTGCATTTGGTGATGCGATGGAACACTTAAAAGAAAATGGCATGGATGAAGCCATAAAGAACTTTGCAGCAAGCGGAAAACCCCTGCTGGGTATCTGTCTTGGTATGCAACTGCTTTTTGATAGCAGTGAAGAGTTTGGAACAACACAAGGGCTTGGACTCATCCCCGGAAAAGTAGTTGCTTTTGATGAGAGTAAATTTGACCATCCACTTAAAGTACCGCATATGGGTTGGAATGAACTGTTTGTTCAAAATGAGACCACCATTTTTGATGGATTAGCTAAAGATTTTTATCTTTACTTTGTTCACTCCTATCACGCAGTATGTGAAGACAAATATGCCATAGGAAAAACACACTACGGTTATGAGTTTGTATCTGCTGTACAAAATGGAAATATTTATGGCATACAGCCCCACCCGGAAAAAAGCCACGATAATGGGCTTAAAATTATCGAAAATTTTGCAAAACTACAGAAAGAAGATTAAATGACAATACTACCAGCAATAGACCTTAAAGACGGCAAAGCAGTAAGACTCAGTAAAGGTCTTATGGAATCAGCAAAGATCTACTCTGATGAACCTTGGCAGGTGGCTAAGAGATTTGAAGAACTTGGAAGCGAGTGGGTACATCTTGTTGACCTTAACGGTGCATTTGCAGGTAAACCTGAGAACTTAAAGCAGATCAAACAGATCCGTGAACACTGTAACCTCAAACTTGAACTTGGTGGGGGGATCCGTGATGAAGAGACTATCAAGATGTATCTTGACTTAGGTGTAGATAGACTCATATTGGGTTCTGTGGCTGTAAAAGATCCTCAGTTTGTGAAAGATATGGCAGCGAAGTATCCTATCGTTGTAGGTATCGATGCCATTGACGGTATGGTAGCCGTAGAAGGTTGGGCAGAAGTTTCAGATATGAAAGCCACTGACCTTGCAAAAGAGTTTGCTGATGCAGGTGTAGAAGCTATCATCTGTACAGATGTAGGTCGTGATGGAATGATGACTGGGGTAAACGTAGATTTTACAGTTGAGATCGCCAAAGCATCTGGTCTTGAAACTATTGCTTCTGGTGGATTAAAGGATATGACAGACATTCATGCCTTGATAGAAGCTGGCGTTGATGGTACTATCGTAGGTAAAGCATTCTACGAAGGTACTCTTGATCTAGAAGAAGCATTTAAGGTAGCGAATGCAAGATAAATATTATGAACTCACTATAAAACTTGATGAAAGTTTTGTAGAAGTTATAGCAGATTACATTTTGAATATTTATGATGAAGGTGTAGAGCTTGGAGACGGGCAAATTATTGTAAGAAGTGAATCTGATTTAACTTTCGTTAAAGATGCTCTTGTATCCTTAGCCGGTAATTTAGATAATCCTATTGAAATGAAATACAACCTTGAAGAGAAAGAGAATGTAGACTGGATAAAAACCTATCAGGATTCTATCCAACCTATAGAAGCAGGAAAGTTTTACATCTTCCCTAGTTGGTATGAACCAAAAGAAGATTTAATCAATATCAAGATAGACCCTGCCCTTGCTTTTGGTTCGGGACACCATGCAACTACCTTTGCATGTTTGGAAGCTATCAGCACTTACGTAGATGCCGGTAAATCTGTCATAGATGTAGGTTGTGGTTCTGGTATCTTAGGTCTTGCATGTAAGAAACTGGGTGCAACTGTAGAGCTTTGTGATACAGACCCACTTTCAGTTGAGAGTTGTAAAGAGAACTTTGAACTCAATGAAGAGAGTTATGACAAACTTTGGGAAGGCTCCATCGATAAAGCTGAAGGCACTTACGATGTAGTCATCGCAAATATCATCGCCGATGTACTTAGATTCATCGCAAAAGATCTGAAATCTGCATGTAAAGAAAATGGACACTTGATACTTTCAGGTATTTTAGATAAAAAAGAAGACCTGGTTGTAGAGTCATTTAAAGAGCTCACACTGGTGCAAAGAACATTAAAAGATGAGTGGGTAACACTCGTATATAAAAAGGAAGTCAATGGCTAATCAAGACAATAAAAACCAAGACAATAAAAACAATAATTTTTTCAATAACAACCCCCTGCTCGCATTTGCGATATTTTCTATCGTCATCATTATGATCTTTAAGTCTTTTGTAGGTGAAGGCGAAGGTCTAGGTACGGTACTCAACAGCAACAATATAGCACAAACCAAACAGGTCAAATATTCTGAGATAAAGACTCAGATAGAATCGGGAAGCATTAAAAGTGTAAAACTCACACCTTCGACAGTAGAAGCCATAGCTGATGCAGATGGACGTAGAGTGCGTTATGTAGCTCAAAACGTACCAACATACGATAAAGACCTTATCCCTCTTTTAGAAGAAAAAAAGATTACCTATGAAGGTGTAATGGGAAATGGTTTCCTCTCTGAACTTCTTAGTATGATGCTTCCTATCCTTATCTTCTTTGGTATTTGGATCTTCTTGGCTAAGAAAATGTCTAAAGGTATGGGTGGTGGCATCCTTGGTGCCGGAAAAGCAGATAAACTTATCAATTCTGAAAAACCAGATACAAAATTTTCTGATGTACAAGGTGTAGAAGAAGCAAAAGATGAAGTCAAAGAGATCGTTGATTTTCTTAAATTTCCAGAACGCTATATGGAACTTGGAGCAAAGATCCCAAAAGGATTACTTCTGGTGGGACCTCCAGGTACCGGTAAAACACTTCTTGCAAAAGCTGTAGCAGGTGAAGCTTCTGTTCCTTTCTTTTCCGTGAGTGGTTCAGGGTTCATTGAAATGTTTGTAGGTGTAGGAGCGAGTCGTGTACGTGACCTTTTTGCTCAAGCGAAAAAAGAGGCTCCATCTATCATCTTCATCGACGAGATCGATGCTATCGGTAAAAGTCGTGCATCTGGTGGACAGATGGGTGGAAATGATGAAAGAGAACAAACACTTAATCAACTTTTAGCTGAAATGGATGGTTTTGGTACAGACACTCCTGTCATCGTACTTGCTGCAACAAACAGACCGGAAATACTGGATGCCGCACTTCTTAGAGCTGGACGTTTTGATAGACAAGTACTTGTAGACAAACCTGACTTTGATGGACGTTTGGCCATCTTGAAAGTACACTCCAAAGGCGTAAAACTCTCCTCAAAAGTTGATTTAACCATTGTTGCCAAACAAACTGCCGGTCTTGCAGGTGCAGACTTGGCTAACATCATCAACGAAGCTGCACTTCTTGCTGGTAGATTCAACAAAAAAGAGATAGAGCAGGCAGACCTTCTGGAATCAATAGAACGTTCATTTGTAGGACTGGAAAAGAAAAACAGAAAAATATCTGAGGTAGAGAAAAGGATCGTAGCCTATCATGAAAGCGGTCATGCACTTATGGCAGAGCTTACTAAAGGTGCAACACGTGTAACAAAAGTATCTATCATCCCTAGAGGGCTTGGTGCTTTAGGCTATACTTTACACCTTCCGGACGATGAAGACAGATTCTTAAAACAGAAACATGAACTCATGGCTGAGATAGATGTACTCCTTGGTGGACGTGCAGCAGAAGAAGTGTTTATCGGCGAAATAAGTACAGGTGCAGGTAATGACCTTGACCGTGCAACAGCTATTTTGAAAGATATGGTCTCTGTCTATGGTATGAGTGATATCGCTGGGCTTATGGTACTTAAAAGAAGTGAAAACAGCTTCTTGGGTGGCGGTATGGCATCTACAGACTATAGTGAACAAATGGCTGAAGATATTGATAATCACATCAAAGCAACACTGAATGAGCGTTATGCCTTCGTAAAGAAAACACTCAACGAATATCATCAAGCCATAGAAAACATGACTGCTGTACTCTTGGATGTAGAAGTCATTGAAGGTACAAAAGTACGTTCGATCATAGATGAATATGAAAAAGAAAATAATATGAAAAGTCGTCTTGCACATGGAGATAAAATAGCAAAAGCAGAAGCATTTGCAAAAGAGCAAGCTTTGAAAAATCAGGAAGAAGAAGATGCATAATACGACTAGTCGTATGAGCCAACTGCTGAAGTTGTCCCAGTGGCAACAATCTCGAACTATAAGGTGCTTTAATGCACGTTCTAGTTTGAGACACCTTTTGAGCTTTGCTCAAAAGGTGTCCTTTTAATGAAAAGAGCTAACCTTATATACATCCTGCCAAATCTGTTTACAGCAAGTAGCATTTTTGTAGGTGTGATAAGTATTGTGGAAGCAAGTAAAGGAAACTTTGTACTTGCCTCTTGGCTCATCCTCTTAGCCCTTATCTTTGATGGTTTAGATGGTAGGGTTGCACGTATGACCAATACTACAAGCCAGTTTGGTGTGGAGTTTGACTCTCTTGCTGATATCATCTCTTTTGGTATTGCTCCTGCGATGCTACTTTATTTTTTTATAGGGCATGAATTTGGACGTTTTGGTATTTTAGTCTCTGCACTTTATGTCATCTTTGGTGCCATACGTTTAGCACGATTTAACATTAGCACTGCCAAAACAGACCCCAATGTATTTATAGGACTTCCTATTCCTACAGCGGCTGTATTTGTTTCTATGTGGATACTCCTTTTCCATAAATATACCTTGGAAAACTATAGTATCATTTTGTTATTTTTAGCCTTAGGTGTAGCTATACTTATGGTCAGTAATTTTCGTTATCCATCATTCAAAAAAGTTCAACTCGATAAACCCATGGTCTTTAAAACGATGATTGTGTTTGTATTAATAGCTTCTTTACTCTACCTTTATTCAGCAGAAGGTTTTGCTATTGTTATATTGGCCTACACACTTTATGGACCACTTCGTGCGTTACGAACAATTAATCTTAGAAAGATAAAAATTAAAAGATAATTTTTATCTCTTGTAATAAACTTAAATTTAGTGTATAATGCACAAAAATTAAATAGGAGAGCATTATGAAAAACATCATAAAAACACATACAATTTTCACAAAAGATAGTACTCTCCTGCTGCTCTCACTCTAATTTATCCCATATACAATTCAACTTTCTAGTTTCTAATTAACCACTATTTAGGTAAAATTAGACAATTTTCCGCACATATAGTGCTTTTTACATAACAAGGTAAACATAATGAGTAAAGAAATCATTAAAATATTTGATACAACATTAAGAGATGGTGAGCAGAGCCCAGGGGCTTCTATGAACACTGAAGAGAAGATCCAGATCGCTGCACAGTTAGAGCGTTTGGGTGTAGACATCATCGAAGCAGGGTTTGCAGCAGCAAGCCCAGGAGACTTTGATGCCATCGATAAAATATCACAAAGAGTAACAAAATCAACTATTTGTTCTTTAGCACGTGCTATAGATAGTGATGTAAAAGCAGCTGGAGAAGCCATAGCAAAAGCAAAGATGAAACGTATTCATACATTCATTGCAACATCTAGCATCCACATGGAATATAAACTTAAGATGACTCCTGATGAAGTTATCAAACGAGCTGTAAGAGCTGTTGAATACGCACGTACTTTCGTGGATGACGTAGAGTTCTCATGTGAGGATGCAGGACGCTCTGACATAGGTTTTATGAAAGAAATAAGTGACGCGGTCATTGAAGCAGGTGCAAGTACAATAAACTTGCCAGATACAGTTGGTTTTAGATTACCCTTTGAGATCGGTGCAATGGTGAAAGAAATGAGTGAATATGTTGGTAATAGAGCTATCATCTCAGTACATAACCATAACGACTTGGGCTTGGGTGTAGCAAACTCTTTGGAGGCTGTTGTCAATGGGGCAAGGCAAGTAGAGTGTACTATTAACGGTTTGGGAGAAAGAGCGGGAAATGCTGCTCTTGAAGAGATTGTTATGGCATTAAAAACACGTTCAGATATTTTTGCTGACTATGAGACCAATATCAATACAAAAGAGATATATCCATCAAGCCGTTTGATAGCCAATATCACAGGTATCGAACCACAACCAAACAAAGCCATCGTAGGTAAAAATGCTTTTGCTCATGAGAGTGGTATACACCAGGATGGTATGTTAAAGAACAAAGAAACCTATGAGATCATCCGCCCGAAAGATATCGGATTAGATATGGAAGATACTTTAGTCTTGGGTAAACACTCCGGACGTGCAGCATTTAAAGACAAGTTGAGTAAATTGGGCTTTACTTTGGATGATGAAGCTTTAAATTCTTCATTTGAACGCTTTAAGATCTTGGCTGATAAAAAGAAAGATATCTACGATGATGATTTAAGAGCATTGGTAACCAATGAGATGACCAAAGCACCTAAAATATTCGAGTTGATCTCTTTGCAGTTAATGGATTGTTCTAATGGTGTTCCATCTGCCGCTGTATGCATTAAAAAAGATGATAATGAGATCATCGATGCGGGCATAGGTGAAGGTACTATGGATGCCATCTTTAAAACAATAGATAGGATTTCAGGCTATGAAGGCCAATTGATGGACTACAAAGTCAAATCTGTAAGCCAGGGTAAAGATGCCTTAGCCAATGTAACTGTCAAGGTTTCATTTAACGGTGAACCAACTATCATAGGGCACGGGTTAAATATAGATACGATGTTAGCCTCTGCAAGAGCCTATATCGGTGCTTTGAATAGTTATTTGAGTATGGCAGGGAAGTTAAAGGCTAGACATACAGATAGTTCTAAAACTGTATAAATACAACTCTATTAAATCACGCAAAGCGTGCCTGTCTCTACGAACGGCCTTGAAAGCAAAGCGATTTGAGAGTAGAGACGATTTTTTTGCTTCGTTTTTTTCTAAAAAAAATGAAGAGAGAAACAACGCCACAAGTCAAAGAAAAGGTAATTTAAAAAATTACATATACTTCTTCAAAACTTCAGGAATCTCAATACTCCCATCTTCATTCTGATAATTTTCCATAATAGCAACAATAGTTCTACCTACTGCAAGAGATGAGCCATTTAATGTATGCACAAATCTATTTTTCTTCCCATCTTTAAAACGTATCTTCGCACGTCTCGCCTGGAAGTCTCGAGTGTTAGAGATAGAAGAGATCTCACGGTATTTGTTTTGTCCTGGAAGCCACACGCCAGTGGATATACATTCTATAAACCTGCTTTAAGTGTTTGTATACAATGCTTTGACTTATATTTGAAATTTTATTATTTTGGTTTTGGCATTGAATAGGCAGTTAAGTTAGTAATTCGAATGGCTTTTTAATGATGTAAATACGTTAAAGGATGTGTATTAAAAACCTTTTTATGCCTTCAAAGAAGAAGGTTACTTCCCTTATAAAACCTTCTATATAGACTATTTTATAAGGTTTTTAGAATTGTATGTAAAATCATTTTCCTATAAAATTATCATCATTATATTAACCATATTTTTTAGATAAAAAGTAGAGATGCTATACGGCATCCCTAATCACTGATCCAACGGCATGTATCAGAAAAACTACGCCAACATACCTATTTAGCTCCTCTACCCATCCCTTGTCCGCCTCTTTGCTGCATTCTGGCATTTTGACCGGCTTGCAGTTCCTCAGGTGTTATTTTACCATCCTTATTGGCGTCAAACTCGCTAAACTCGGGAGCATCGGCTGCTTTACGCATCATACGACCCGACTCTGCACGTGCTTTCATACGCTTCTCACGTATATCATAAAACTCTTTTTCACTGATAGTGCCATCACCGTTTTGATCATACGTTGAAAACGGAACCGGTCCACGATCCGGAATGGTCTCAGCCTGAAGCATTAATGGTGCAGCTCCAAACAATGCAGCAACCACTGCTGCAAATGTAGTTTTTTTCAATAGTGTATTCATAATTGACTCCTTATTGTCATTTTATTGTAATGTTTTTAGCTTGTCAAACAATTCATAGGGTGTTATACCCAGAGCATTTGCGGCTTCTCTCATTTGACTCTGCGGTGTTGCATCAAACCCTTTTTCCTGCAAGAAGAGCAGTGATTTTTCCAAGTTGATTTTATGCATACCTGCCAACTCTTCAAGCGTTCTGCGCCCCAGGAAACTCACCTTTGCATCAGCCGTTGTTTCGCCTGCAAGCTTGCCACTTTTGGGCTTGATAGTATCATAGATGACTTTAGGCGAAATGTTATTTTTTTGTGCTATCTGCAGCAGTGTTTGGCTCTTATTTTCTACTACAATGCCTTTTGCTTTCAACAGTACTATTGCTTCTTGAACATTAGCACCGATACGCCGGGAGAAGGATTGTAATGAGGACTCTTCGGCATGACCATAAGGGGGTGAACCATACTGTTCTTCCCAATATGTTTTTATGCCTTCATTGATATCCAGGACACTCTGAAAGGGCTGTATTCCCATCAGTGTACCTCCAACAAAAAGGAAATTGAGTGCCAATGCGATCAAAAGCTCTTTTTTAAAGAGAGTAATCTGTTTTGTGCTGTTTTTGAGGTAGTTCATCAACGGTTTCCAATTGTAATAGATATGCCAGATAGTCACCACCAGGAAAAGGATCATCGAGGTGATGTGGATACCGCCGTACTGACTCTTTGTAAGTCCAAACATCTCCCAATTTGCCCAATACGCAACTTTCCCTTTGGGTACGATATAAAGCATCATTCCCGTGATACTCATCACTAAAAAGGAGAAGGCAAGTGTTAGCGAGATTATTTTCTTCATCACTATCTCTTCATTCATCTATTTCCTCCTATCAAGTCATATTTGAAAATACAACTAATAAATTGTAGTAAATAGTTTATTAAAATAATGTTAAGCATAAATTAAGCTCTATGCAAGGAATTTGATTCAGTGCAATATTATAAAAAAAATAGTATATTTGGATGTAATGAAATTTTAAAGCCTGAATCAAGGTGAAGATTATCATTATTAAAAACGAATTAAGAACTAAACACCTTATTTTCAAAACCTTATAGAATATATAAGTTTATAAGGTTTTCTCCCATAGCCATTTTCCTACCTTTTTTAACAAACAGGTAATAGGTCTCACTAAGTGTACTTTTGGATACACAGTTAAGCTAAATAATTTTACACTCCATTTTATTTAAAATTTCCAAGGTCTTAGTAACATCATAAATAGCACTATGATACTGTTCATCATCAAATTCTATATTGTAATATTTACAAGTCTCAATAAGTTTTGGGTTTTTTATATTACCCCTAGTATTGATTGCTTTAACAATTTTTTTATTCTCTTTCATAGTACAGAAATGATTTTCAAATGAGAGCAACTCTCCAATATGTCTTAATTCAAATGATATGTTATGAGCTACTAATGTTTTAGTATTTTTACAAAACTCTACAAAGTCCGTATCATCTTCAAAGTACTCTTCATAGGTTACGCTTTTTCTTAATCTCTCAAGTCTATCAGGAGATAGTTTATGTACTGCTAGAGCATGAGGGTTTACTTCATATTCCGAGAAATAATAACGATGAAAAGTATCTAGAACTTTATATTCATTATTTACTTGCTCAACACGAAAAGCTGCTACTTCTATAACATCATGTATATTTGCTGAGTTTGTTTCAAAGTCTAAAATTATCACTTGTTATCCATATTTTTAAGTACAGAGCAATTTTTATCTGCAAATAGGTTTATAGTAATAAATGATAGAGAGATAGTAAGGGATATAATTTTCATAGTGATATCATATCTAGATTGTATTTAACTAATCATATTTTTAAAATCCAATTACTATAAATTCATATAAAACCTAGTCATTGAAGCTATAGCGCACTTTACTCCCTCTTTGGTATCAGTATGTCAGATTGGTTACTATAAAATATTCTATATCAGAAGAAACTATAGTAAATGGAGAGAAAATGAAGATACAGAGAATCAAAAAGAGCATAACAGAGAAAGAATATAAAAAGTTGATGGCTTATACTAGAGGAAACGAAGATATCAAAGAGTTCAATAAGTGTGGCAGTGAATAGGCAGTTCAATCTGCCTATTTACAAGTATTTAATAAAATTACATACAAAAACAAGTTTCTAATGACGAGTATAATCTACATATACTTCTTCAATACTTCAGGTATCTCTATCGTTCCATCTTCATTCTGATAATTTTCCATAATAGCAACAATAGTTCTACCTACTGCAAGAGATGAGCCATTTAATGTATGAACAAATCTATTTTTCTTCCCATCTTTAAAACGGATCTTCGCACGTCTCGCCTGGAAGTCTCGAGTGTTAGAGATAGAAGAGATCTCACGGTATTTATTTTGCCCTGGAAGCCATACTTCCAAGTCTATCGTGCTTGCTGCTGAAAAACCTAAGTCACCTCCACAAAGTTCTACGACTCTGTGCGGTAACCCAAGTGCCGTAAGTATATCTGATGCATTATGTACCATCATTTCAAATACTTCAGCACTTTTATCCGGATGAGCGATAGCAACCATCTCTACCTTATCAAACTGATGTTGACGTATCATCCCGCGTGTGTCACGTCCTGCACTCCCTGCTTCTTTTCTAAAACATGGTGTGTAGCCTGTCATAAGTACAGGAAGTTCTTTTTCAGCCAGTATTTCATCATTATACATATTGGTTAATGGTACTTCTGCTGTAGGGATAAGATAGAGATCTTCTCCGTCTATCTTAAAAAGGTCATCTTCAAACTTAGGCAGTTGTCCTGTTCCCTGAAGCATTGCAGAGTTATTCATAAACGGCACACAGAGCTCTTCAAAGCCTTTGGTAGCATTTGTATCAAGGAAGAAGTTTATAAGCGCTCTTTCCAGCCTTGCAGCTTCACCACGAAGCACAGAGAAACGACTCTTAGCAAGTTTTACACCACGTTCAAAATCTATCCATCCGTTTTTCTCTGCCAAGTCCCAATGCTCTTTAGGCTCAAAGTCAAAACTTCTAGGCTCCAAGACTTTACGAAGCTCAACGTTATCATCTTCATCTTCACCTTCGGGTACTGAATCATCCGGAAAGTTAGGCATAGCAAGTGCCACATTATAAAGTGCCTCTTCAGCCTCTCTGGCTTTTTCCTGAAGAGGAACCATCGCTTCTTTATTTGCATCCACTTTTGCTTTCAGCTCAGTAGTGTCTTTACCCTCACGCATATACTGCCCAAACAGTTTAGACATACTGTTCTGTTCTGCTTTTGAAGCTTCCAGTGTTGCATTGGCTTCTTTTAGAGATGCGAAAAGTGTTTGGAGATTTTCAAGCGTAGTAGTATCTACACCTTTTTTTTGTAGTTTGATGCTTGCTTCAGTGAAATTATTTTGGAGATATTTAAGATCTATCATAGAGTTAACCTAACTTAGTAAAATTTATAAGGGAATTATAGGATAAATTCAAAAAGAATCTGATTAAGAGCAGAAGCTCTTAATCAGAAGAGTGTAAAAGTAAATATTTGATTAGAAAAAGTAGTTAAGACCAAAAACAATACTGCCCGTATTATCCAAACTGGTTTCTGCATGCCAATCAATCCCTTCTGCTACCATATCTTCCAAGTTTGCAAATGAGTATCTATAAGCTAGATCAATTTCTACCATTTCTGCTACAGCAAGAGCCACACCTACCTGCCCACCATAAAAGACACCAGATTCATCAGAAAGTATCACACTTAAATTCTCAGGAGTATCAGCATTTAATTCATAGCTCATATATCCAACATGCCCACCGATGAAGGGCTTTAACTTCATTCCACCGGCATCTGTAGACCAGATAAAATAATCAAGATTCAGTGACCCTTTATGCATAGTATCCTCATATCCAGAATCTTCATTATTATAGTATGTATAAAGTACAGTCGTTCTCCACTCGTCATTTTGTGCACCGAGACGGAAACCGTATTCTATATTGGAATCACTTTTCTCCCCAAACTCAATAGCGGGATAACCATCAGAATAAAGCCGTGCACTACTGTCTAATTCAGTGCTGCCTAATTCAACTCCAATAAACGTTTGACCTACAGAATAATTTTCTGCATAGAGAGAACCTGTCAGGGCTACTGCTAAGATACCCGTTGCTATTTTTTTTACCATAATAAAACTCCTTGTCCTTGTTTTAAAAATATGCATTTAAAATGCGTATACCCAAAGAATATCATATTTTTATATTTTTTAAGATTAAATATTTAAAAATATTAGGTAGATTTATTGTAAATAGCTAAACCTAATTGAGCGATTAGTTATTTTCTGAAGTATTTATTTTCAAATATACTCTTCGGTATCTTATTCATATAGTGATTATTATATAACGAATCATATCAAAGAGCCACTATAAACTTATTAGGTATATTTAGGATTATTACATACTGAAAATTTTACTTGTAATTCAATATTTTATTGTTATAAACATCTATTTGTTATAATATAAATTAGAGAAAACAAAGTATGGGAGAAGATATTAAAACAACTAAAACAAAAGCCGTAGAGATGACAGATCATTTGACCTGGGTTAATACAGCCAAAGGTATTGGTATTGTACTGGTAGTATTGGGGCATGTACTTGTTGGACTGAATGGGGCAGGGTTGATTTATGACAAGAAAATGTACTTGATCATCTTTGATATTATTTATAGTTTTCATATGCCACTCTTCTTTTTCCTTTCCGGGCTCTTTTTTCTACACAGTTATACTAAACGCGGGGCGTTGTTACTCATTGGTAACAAAACAGCGACCATTATCTATCCATTTGTAATCTGGTCCGCTATACAGATCATTATAGAAGCATCCCTGGCAAACTATACCAATAATGATGAAAGCTTTAGCCATCTCCTAACAATGTTCCTTTATCCAAAGTCTCAGTTCTGGTTTCTGCATGCACTCTTTTTGATGTTTGTTTTCAATGCACTGCTATTTACCATTCTTAAGCAGTGGGCAGTTTGGATAGCTACATTGGTTACTGTTTGTCTGTTTATCTTTCAGGATCAATTATTTGCCAATATGGCTATCGTAGACAATGTCACCCGGAATCTGATCTATTTCAATACCGGAATTGTCTGGGCGTATGTTGTCAAGTCATTCAGACCAGGTACAACAACGGTCATACTCTCTGTAACTTTTTTTGTAGCATTGATCTATAGCGAATTCATATGGATACATATCCCGCTTTCCGAGGCATCTTTGCTTTTTGTTCTGGCCGCTGCATTAACTGGGATTGGAATGATCATAACAATATCCATGCACCGCTATAATCTACTGGAAAGAAGTATGAAAGTATTTGGACGTTATTCGATGGAAATTTTTATCATGCATATCCTGTTTGCTAGTGGTATACGGATTGTCTTACAAAAGTTTTTTGGTATCCAGGAATTTTACTTACACCTACTAATAGGAATGCTTGCAGGACTATTGCTTCCACTGGCTGTACTTTATATGATCAATAGGTTTCATTTGCATTTTTTACTACAACCGCCCAGATGGATGTCTACAAAACTTTAAAAGCTTTGGCTTCTATCTCTTGACATACTAATCGTTTGTTATCCAGAAACAAATCAATATGACCATGAGAAAATGTGAAACAATATAAAAATACAGATAGTAATTAGTTATTTGTAGTAATAAATCTCTGTGAAGTACAGTTTACTGAAGATTAAAAGTGGTAGTAAGAGAGGGACTTGAACCCTAGACCTCCGGCTATATGAGTTGTTGGATAGATAATCACAAAGCCCTACAGAGAGAGGCTTTGTGCTATTTTGGGAATGTGTTGGGTCAAAAAATGGGTCATATAACTGAAAAGATTGAAAAAATATTTGTTAGTGAAAACCTTATAAAGTTATATATTTTATAAGGTTTTGATAAATATTTTTAGACCTAATGTTTAATTTGAAAGTCTAAATTATTCTTTTTTTATTGCTCGTCAAATAATCATCCACCATTCACCATATCTGAGATAATACCTTTCTCATCCTGATTCTCTGCAACAAAAACACCGATAATGTGCAGTGGTACAAAGATAAAAATAGCATTAAAAACAAGTTTTTCATAACTTGTCTCCTTACTATTAATATATAAGTCTATTTTAGCATGAGTTATTTTACCTCTTTCAGTAGAATGCCAAAAGACACTCTACATTAAGATACGATAAAATTATTAAACACTGACGAAACCACATAACATACTTAATTTGCTCCTCTGCCTTGTCCTTTGCCACGCATATTACTATTCATGCGGTTGGTTTGGTGTGTATTAAATTCTGTCGGTGTCACTACACCATCGCTGTTGGTATCTATGCTTTCAAATGTTGGTGCGTTCCCCACATTTCTCATCATTTTGCCTTCATCGGCTTTTTGTGTCATGCGTTTTGCTTGTCCATCATAGAACTCTTTTTGAGTAATTTTACCATCATTGTTAAGATCATAGGTGGTAAATGTAGGTCTATTTTGTATGCCCTTACCTTTATTTCTACCCATACCTTGACCTCTTTGAGAATTCATACCTTTTCCCATGCTTTGATCACTCATCATTCCAGGGTTGTTCATCATACCTTGATCACCCATCATACCACGATTGTGCATCATGCCTTGACCATGCATCATGCCACGGTTGTACATCATGTTTTGACCATGCATCAGTCCAAGGTTGTACATCATCATATTTTGACCATGCATCAGTCCAAGGTTGTACATCATATTTTGACCATGCATCATGCCATAATTTCCACATTGACAGCAATTATTCATTTTCTTATTAGTTTTTTTAAAATATTTTTGTTGCTCTTTAGTCGTCATGGATTGCATCCGTTTTTGCATTTCTTTTCTAAAGTCTGCTCGTTGTTCAGTAGGTACATTTCCACGCATGCCCATCATATCTTCCATACTCATATGCTCAAAACTTTCTGCGCAAAGTGAAGCAGCCATTGCTGTTATTATTAATAGATATTTCATCATCTTTTCCTTTTTTGTAAATTCATATCATTTTTAGGCAGGTTTAAACCTGTCAACACATTCTTAGTCATAGTAATAATATTTAAACCTCCTGTTATATGATTTTTATGCCCAATTATTTATCAATGCTTTGAGTCTGCCAAAGATCACATGCATAAATGCTTTAAAAGAGGCATCAGCTTCTACTGCACTGAGTATGTCTTCAATACCAATCGTACTAAGCACTGTTTTACCGTTATCTTCATACAAAGAGAGACGACATGGAAGATATACAGAAAATTCTGGATGCATACTGAGTGCAGCTTGTGCCGAAGCTGGATCACAGAGTTCATATACAGTAATGTCTCTTTCTATAGGAAAGCCTTTTTCTTTAAGCAATGATTTGAAACTATACTCTTTAAGTATGCCAAATCCTTGTTCTTTGGCTTTAGCGGTTATTTCCTCTTTTACGCTTAAAATACTGCTATTAGTCTTTTGAGAATAAATCATCATCACTCCTTTGTGTTGATAGAATTTCGTTTAAACGTTCATGATACTCATCAGTATCGAGCTCTCCCTTTGCATAACGCTTATCCAGTATTTCTTTGGCAGAAGATCTTTTTTTATTATTTTTTTCTTTTAATTGATAGAAAATAAAAAATAACACTAAAAGTATAATTAACCAAAAACCAAATCCCATTCCAAATCCATGTAAATCATAATTATGCATGAACATCTCCTTTTAATAAGGTAATGAATCTCTCATCCATTATGCTCTTAATATAATAGATATATGTGCACTATGTGTGGAATAAAGATTTAATGAATTAAAAAAGTAATTAGATATCTTAGATAAATTATTTAGACTTAATGATTATTCTATAGAAAAATGATTTTGCATATAACTCCTGAAATCTTATGATCTAACAGTTTGGAGAAAATTTACTACATATATATTCCACAGACTCCTTATATAATTTAATTAATATTGATTTTGAAATGATATGAAGGATAAAAGATGAAAACATTTAATCAACCAATTGTGGTAGCTTTTCTTGTAGTTGTTATTCTTTTATCATTGCCATATCTTTTGCAAGATAGAAAGTTTAAAATATATAGTGATGAGGAGTTAAGAGAAGTAGCATTAAGGCGAGGAATGTTGCCGGTTCCTAAAACTTATGAGGAACTTTTAAAAGTTGTAAATAATCCACAAAACCCAATGAGTGTAAAAAAAATTGCATTAGGAAAAGAGCTTTATTTTGACTCTATTCTTTCAAGAAATAAAGATATCAGTTGTGTAACCTGTCATATGTTCAAAAAAAACGATAAAAATGTACTTCTTGACACTCTTTTATCCGATAATGATAGAACAAATTGTGTTGCTTGTCACTTAGGTGATCAAAGTGGCACAGATAGGCTTTCAACTGCGGTTGGACATAATGGCAGAGAAAATCCGTTTCATCTAAATACACCGACAATTTTAAATTCATCTTTAGCAAAATTCTTAACTTGGGACGGAGAGGTCAAAAGTGTAGAAGAAGAAGTAGGTATTTCAATACAAGCTTCTTTCGAGATGAATATGACACCAAAAGACGTAGAACAAAGATTAAAAGAGAATCACAACTATGTAACAAAATTTAATGATGCCTTTAAAGATGAACTTGAAAGTGGCAAAGAAGCAGTTAGTTTCAAAAATACACAAAAAGCAATCGGTACTTATGTCCGTACACTTCTAACAAGAGGTAGTTATGATAGATTTTTAGAGGGAGACAATGATGCAATTAATGATGAGGCGAAAAGAGGTCTGGCAAATTTTATAAATTTTGGATGCAAAGGGTGTCATACCGGCATGAGTGTTGGAGGTCAGGTTATTAAAAAATTTCCATTAAAAGATTTTATCAGTATTGATAATTTAGGTCTTAATTTTCCTTTTATACTAACTGACAAAAGCTTTCCCTTTGAAAATATTGGTGGATTTTTTGGTCAGGAAAATACTCAAAATTTCAGGGTTCCGATTTTAAGAAATGTTACCAAGACTTCACCATACTTTCATAATGGTGCTGTAGCAAAAATAAGAGAGGCTGTAGATATTATGGCCAAACATCAGGCCGGTCTTAATCTTACAGATACCCAAATAGATGAGATAGTAGCATTTTTAAAAACACTTGAGGGTGATATTGTTGATTACTCTACCGACAAATAGAATTAAAAAGGAGTATTTATGAAAACAATGTATATAAAAATATTTATAATTTTAATGTTTGCAACAGGACTATTGCAATGGAGTATATTTGATATAAAATGGGAATATTTTGCAACTATACAGGCTATTCATATAATAGGCTCTGTTGTAGTATCTATTTTTTTAATTATTCCGTTTGTAAATAAACATACATATAAATACTTGGTTATTGAAAAAATAAACAGTATAAGTGGTTGGTTGCTGGGGTTTACTCTTTTATTAAGCACCATTAGTGGTTTTTATCTATTTTTAGTTGGCAATCGAGGTGGAGATGCATTAGGGATTTATTCTTTTAATATCCATCTATATGGCTCATTTTTCCTAATATTCTTTTTCCTATATCATGTAAAAAAACAAAATACAAGCCCCAATATGCCTGTGATCATATTTGCGTCTATTTTAAGTACTCTTTACCCTACTGTGTCTTATAGTGATGTTGGTAAGTTGACCTTGATGAAACTTGAAAATAATGTAAGTAAATATCATAATGAAGAGTGGACAAATTCGGCCAAATGCAAAACATGTCATAGCGATATTTTCGATCAATGGGCAGATTCAAATCATAAAAATTTAGTAGCATCAAATCCTTATTATATGGTTATGGAAGGCATTGCGGCTGAAGTTGAGGGGGAAGAATTTAGGAAATGGTGTATGGGGTGTCATAATCCAAGTGCACTTACAACAGGGCTTGAAAAGACAGGTCATGCTATGGATGGTAATTTTTTAGCTAACGAGATTTTTGAAAGAGGAGCAAAAACGCTAGTAGATGAGTTAAAAACTTATGGTAATTCAAGACTTGAAGAGGGTATCTCCTGTATAGCTTGCCATAGAATAACAGATGCTAAAAGCAAAGGAAACGGATCGTATACTTTAGATTTAACAAATCGTAAAAAATATGCTTTTGAAGATAGCAAATCAAATTTAACTCAATGGTTAAGTGAAAAATTTATCAATTCCAAACCAAATATCCATAAAAAAAGTTATTCAAATCCACTCTATAAAAAAAGTAGCTACTGTGCCTCTTGTCACGATGAAACTTCCCCTACAACAGGAGCAAAGATAGTATCAACTTTTAAAGAATGGGAAAAATCATCATTCAATAATCCAAACAATCCCAAAGAGCATAAAACTTGTATAGATTGTCATATGACATATTTAAAAGAGGGTGAATTTTCTCCACTCAAAGGTAGGTCAACAGATGGTGGAAAAATCAAAAAAGATATAAAAGTTCACTATTTTTCAGGCTCAAATCATTTTTTATCTGGTCTTAAAAGTAAAAAACATGAAAATCAAATACTACAACTGCTTAGAACTTCAGCTGAGCTTGATGTAGAGATTAAAAATGCTCAAATTCATGTCGGAGTTAAAAATGTAGGAGCTGGACATCATTTACCAACAGGTGTAGCAGATTTTAGAGAGTTATGGCTTGAAATTACAGTAAAAGACAGAGATTCAAATATTGTATTTGAAAGCGGAAAACTTAAAGATGATGGAAATTTAGGTGAAGATGCAAGACCTTTTATGAAAGTGTTTGGTGATAAAGATGGGAAACCTGTAGGACTACTGTTTTGGAAGTATGAAAAACTTTTAAGTGATACAAGAATTCCAGCAGGCAAGAGAAGAGTAGAGAGTTACAATATACAAGAGAGTGAAAAATTAAAGTATCCTCTAACAGCAGTTGTAAAACTAAATTTTAGAATTTATCCTCAATGGGTAACGGATGCTGTCAAAAAAATGTATCCACAACTTCCGAATCCACCTGTTGTTGAATTGGAAAAAATAATAAAAAAGTTTCCAAAAAAATAAAAAAGTATTTGTCTCCTGATCGTAGAGGTATCCATAGTAGATATAGCTATTGGGTATGATTCAATATTATTCAGAAAACACTATACACCTTTTCACATTAAATCATAAAATATTATAATTTAAATACTTTTGGTACTAAAAAGATAAAAATATTTCTCTCTAAAATGATTAGTAGATTTAAAACCTTATAATCTAACATGTTTTATAAGGGTTATCGCTATAGTATAAAATAGTCCATATAGATAATTTTATAATCTATCAGTAGCCATTTTTACCCTCTAATTTAGATTACAGTGAATAGGATACAAATTAGAAGTTTAATAGCGTTATTTGTCCATTCTAGGCTTGTAAATAGCTACCAATTGCATTGCGAGAAACTTTCTAATGCTGATCTTTTTCGTTTAGATATTACAGTTTTTTCAAAAGACATTAAGATCTAACAATTTATTCGGGACAAAACTGTGCCAAACAGTAAGACGCAAATAGAAAAAAGTGTATAATTGTATTAATTTAGATTTGGATAATAAAGTATCAGGATGATAATAAATAAAGGGAATGTTGATCATTAGAAGTGGTAGTAAGAGAGGGACTTGAACCCTCGACCTCCGGCTTATGAGGGTGCTGGAAAGAAAGGAAAGTTCTATAGAACCGCACTTACGCGGGAGTTTCAGGGGTTCATTGTGCCAAATTCGGGTCATTTTCGTGCCTCAAAAAAAGTTTGCTTCCGCAAAACTATAGTTCAAAGTTTTTTGAATAATGCTTAAATTTTTTTGAAGTGAAAAACCACTATATATCTACACTCAATTAAAATTGCAAAAACGATTTATATACTGAAATAAGTTTGAAAAAATTTACCTTAGTTTCAAAACCCATTCAACCCGTCAAATGGATCATATTGTTGAAAAATATTAGGAGAATAGTTATAAGAGAAAACCTTATAAAGTTATATATTTTATAAGGTTTTAAGGAAACAAGAAGGAATACGGGGAAGATATTGAGTTGAACCTCGATGACTAGATAAAGCATCACAGACTATACTTACAATATTGTAGTGTATTAAATAATAAATGAAGGAAGCACATGAAGTTCACAGAAACCCAAAAAGAAAAAGCACTGAAACTCTCCGAAAAACTCTCATCAGATTTTGATGAAAAGGAGACAGGTGAGTTTGCTAAAAAACATACCAATGCTTCCTGGTATCATAACTTCAAACTCCTCTTTGACATGATCACTGACAAAGAGTATTCTGTAGATAAAAAAACGTATCTTATGATCGCCGGTGCTTTGGCTTATGTGGTTTTTCCTATAGACATCATCCCTGACTTCATACTGGGAGTAGGATTTCTAGATGATGCTTTTGTGCTAGGGTTTGTTGTTAAACAACTCACAGAAGAAATAGCCAGATATAAAAAGTTCAAAGGTCTTGTGTAATGGCAATAGTAACACTTAGCAGCAGTATAAAATGAAAAAGGAATTATCTTTGGGAAAAAAAATACTTTCTTTTCTTTTTGTAGCTTATACCTTTGTGTTGGGAATAAATACCTATGCAAATAATATGATAGAAAAAGATAAAGTCATTAACGTACCTATTCAAAAGATTTTACGTTTCATAGATACAAAAGAGGAGTATGGCAAATCCTGTGAAGAATACAGCTATATTTCTCCTGGGCAAAGACTAAAACTGCTCAAACAAAATAACTTTATGTTCGGAGATATTCTAAGTGAGGCTCTTTCTATTTCAAGTGTAGATCCAGATCATCTTGTAGAAACAAATCTTACTGAATGCAATATTCAAGATATGCATGTCAGTGAATATAAGTATAGTGAGACGCTTGAGTATCTCAATGAAGATATTGTCACCATAGAAGTATTTCAGTATTCATACGGTGCAGGTGCTGCACATGGTAATGGGCATATATCTCACTATATTTACGATAGAGAATATGGGATGGAACTAAATTGGAATGATTTCTTTGGTAAAAGTGAAGCGTTTGACAGGTATGTTTTGAATCGAGTGGTAAAAGAGATCGCTGATGAGGATTTTATTACTTATTTTAAAGCAAGTACTCAGTTGTTTAATTTTCGTAAAGAAGGTTACTTTGCAATCATTGATAAAGGTTTGCTCATACAGTACGGTAAATATGAAATTACACCAGGTTCATCAGGTCTGCCTTCTATAGTAGTTCCTAAAGAGGTTTTAAAACAGTATATGACCAAAGAGATGTATGAGACATGTTTCGGTACGAAAGACCAAATGATCATGGAGTCGTAGACCTTCTCTTCCTCTAGTGTAAATCATCAATTTATCGAACTCATTGGCATTGATGTTTTCTTTAATACTTTTCATTATAAAACCTCCTATATAGACTATTTTATAAGGTTTTATATTCTTGGTTGCATATTAATGGTCTCTACACATCGCTGTAGCGATAAACGTTATAAAATATGTTAGATTATAAGGTTTTCAGATTTATATAGAAAATCATTTTCCTATAAAATAATCACTAGCTTAACAATAATTTAATTTTTGTTTTTTGGCTAACAAGGATTAAAATTTTTAGTTAAAATTGAACTAAAATATTATATTGAGCTAGACTGATTCTATTACCTTTTTGATAGAGGAGTACATCCGTTAGTGATCTCTTTTCGTGTAGCTTTTATAATGGATTGCATCTTAATGTCATCCGTCACAGCCTCTCCAAGTAGTCTCAATGCATCATTTGAGCGGCCCGTTCGGCAGAGAAGATCAGCTAGATTGTTAAGTGCTAGGGGATGCCCTGGCTCAAGAGATAAGAGCTTACGATAGCTCTGTTCTGCATCAGTTAGCTGATGTGAATGATAATAGGCATTAGCTAATGCAAAAAGGATGTCAATATCTTCCGGCCAACGCAGCAGAGCGCTTTGATAAGCGATGATGGCATTATCCCTCAACCCTATTTTTTCAAGCTCATATGCAGCGCGCAGAAACATTTTCGATGATGATGATACCGGTAGGTGCCCTGGCGGCAGAAGTATAACTCCCCAATTACCGCTTCGTTTCCACAATGCGGCAAATGTTGCGATGGGCAATGCTTCATTCGCTCGATCGGAAAAATGCATCAAAATGGTTTGCTTTTCCTTATCATATCCTGTCACAGGTGCGTAGTGCCAGAGCGGATACCAGGAGTAGCCACGGTTGACCAGTACGATGACGGGATGTTGTTTTTTAAGTTCGGAGAAAAGCGCATCAAGCGTTGGATTCAAAGGGTAAACAAGTAGACCGTTAGCCCGTGCTGTGGCCACCAGTTCTACCTGTAGCGTACCGCCTTTTGCAGGAATCAATGTCCGTCCATCCAGTTCATGCCGTGATAAACGGGGAACATAGGATGTTGTTGATTGCCAATACGAGGAGATCATCTCGATGGATGTTGCACCACACAGATCAGAGCGTGGAGACACAAAAGGGACTTTGATATTTGATGAAGAATGATACTTGCCTGAAGGCAAAGGCTCTTTTGGCGTACAACCGCTCAGTATGATCAAAACAGATACTGCCAATGGTAAAGAGAGGTAGTAGTTTACTCCCACGTTACCGGACAGAGCGGGTAAAATCAAAAACTTTTGTAAGTCCAAGGATATCAGTAACCAACAAGACTATAAAAACAAAAACAGCGGCACCTACCACCGAACCGACTGCACTACCACCAGCTGGCAATGTCTCGATCTGATAAGCAATTTCCGATACCTCTTCATCCGTCATCGAAGCAATTCTCGCTTCAATCATTTTTGGATCAACATCCATCTGTCCCAATATTTTCGCTACATCTTCACGAGCAGTAAATTGAATGACTTTCTCTTTTGAAGATATTATTACCGACCGTTTAAAAAGTGCTTCCGTGGAAACCATCTGTGCCCATGAAGCCTGAGCAAGCAGTGTTATGCTTAAAATGAATGATAAAATAAGTTTTGAAATGTTCATGATAATCCTCTTTTATTAATTTTTGATCTCTTCTTTACTAGTGAGTATCTCTATTATAGATTCTAATTCTCTTACGGTTAAATACTCCTTAATATTTTGCACTATGTGCAGAGAGTACAACTGTTTCAACATGGAATGAGATTAACGAAAGTGATGCTTTTCTTATCCATATATCTTATTTTCAAAACCTTATAAAATATATAACTTTATAAGGTTTTAAGAACTTCTCTAAAAATTGGAGTTTTATTAACTTCAAAACATCAAGCACAAAAGACTTTTTTAAGAAAAACTGTTAAAAAATATAGTTTTTTGTTTTGAATGGTACAATACTAAAAAAAATCTTAAATGCATTTATCTTTTTACTATACTGAAGAGAACTAAAGAGTGGCAGGCACAATGAAATTAATTTACAAACTACTTCTTGGATATTTTTTAATCATTTCAATTATAGGTACTTTTTCAACCTTTATCTTAATGCATACAGTCAACAAAAGCTCAACGAATCTAAGTGTGTACAGAGAAAGAGAGATAACCTCTTTTGTTCAAATACTAAATGCAATAATTATAGATGAAGAAAATTTAAAAAATACAGAGTTCATTCAAAGTCTATTTGAATCTAGTATAGATAGATTACCTCATATAAAAAGACTCACGCTTCATACAGTCAATCCTAAAACAGCAAAATATACACATGTAGTAAGTACAGATAGAGATATTATAGGAACCCCATCACATACTGAAGATATTGATGCAATATTACAAAATAAAACAACTGTATTATATGAGACAGGCTCAGATGGAGAGCATTGGATAGACATAACGTATCCAATCACCAATAAACATAATAAAGCAATAGCTGCACTTGGTGCTGCAGTCTCTCTTCACGAATCGGATGAAATATTGAAAAAATCTATGCAACTTCTGAAAAATGATGCTCTTAATAATATTTTTATAGGTGTGATCCTAGCTATACTATTATCATTTATTTTCGTTTTTGTAGTTATACGAAAGATAGTTACTCCCATAACAAAACTAACAAATGCTACAAATGCTTTTTCAAAAGGAGAGTTTACACACACTATAGATATTAGTACTAATGATGAGATAGGTAACTTATCAACAGCTTTTAATAAAATGACTAATGAGCTTGATATGCTTCATTCATCAATGGAAGAACAGATACAAGATAAAACGGAAGAACTTAAAATGCAGTTTTTGAGTGATGCATTAACTGGTTTGCCAAATAGACAAGCACTGTTTGAAGAGATTAAAAAGAATAAAGAATTTCATGTAGCGATTATAGATATTGCATCCTTTAAAGATATTAATGACTTTTATGGTGTAGAAATAGGAAACAAAGTATTACAATTGGTAAGTAAAAAAGTAAAAATGTATCTTAGTGATTCTCATCTTAAAATATATCGTTTAGGGGCAGATGAAATTGCCATTTTAAACCTATCCATACTGAGTGAACATAAGTTTAAAGAAACGCTAAAACAGTTAATTAATAACCTTGAACACGACAGTTTATATTTTAGAGAAGAAGATATAGAGATAAATATATCACTGCATGCGGGTTTATCTTTTGAATCTTCACAGGCACTAGAAAAAGCCAATATAGCACTTACTAATGCAAAAAAAGAGCATGTTGACCTTGTAGTATTTAATAAAAAAATAGATGAAGAGAGCAAACAAGAAGAAAACCTTAATATGATTATTAAAATAAAGAATGCTATAAAAAATTATGATTTTGTGCCTTGCTACCAAGTAATAGTAGATAAAGATAGGAATATCATTAAGTATGAAGCTTTGGTTAGAATGAAAAATAATAAAGAGCTCATACATCCTTATTCCTTTTTAGATATTGCCAAAAGGACTAAATACTATAAACACATTACAAGAACTATGATATTTCAAACTTTTAAAGAGTTTGAACATAAAAATATCTCTTTCTCTATCAATATTGAAGCAGAAGACATCCTAAATGAAGATACAAAAAACTTTATTAAAAATCATCTTGAAGGTTTCAAAGACCCAGAGCGGGTAGTTTTTGAAATAGTAGAGAGTGAAAATATTCATAATATACCTGAGATAAAAGAGTTTATAGGGTTTATCAAAAAACAGGGTGCCAAGATTGCTATTGATGATTTTGGTACAGGATACTCAAATTTCACACATCTACTTAAGCTAGAGCCTGACTACATAAAAATAGATGGCTCATTAATAAAAAATATAGATACAGATAGTAAGTCTTATAATATTGTAAAAACATTAGTTAACTTTGCACACAATTTGAATATAAAAGTTATAGCAGAGTTTGTACATTCAAATGAAGTTTTTGATACTTGTAAAGAATTGGATGTTGATGAGTTCCAAGGTTATCTATTTGCCAAACCCTCTTTAAAAGTCAAAGATTAATTAGGTAAAAACCGAAATCTGACATTAATATTATTGGTTTATTACTTTGTATATTCAAAACCAGACATTTTTGATATACTCTAAATAGTGAAATATAGAAATAGAAGAACACTTTGATCCTTTAAAAATAGTTATACTCATTAAGGAGACAATATGAAAATCACGCACTTTCTCTACAATGCTTTCATAATAGAATCAGGTCATAAAAAAATCGCCATCGACCCAGGAGGGTTAATGTTTTATTTTTTTAGATTCACAACGTTAATCCCTAAATCTGAATGGAAAAGTATCACACACATTTTTGTCACCCATGGCGATCCTGATCATTATTGGCATGTAGATAGAGTTGCAGAAGTTTCAAATGCACCTATTATCTGTAATAAAACAATGGTGAGAAATATAAATGGAAAAAACCTGATGCTCGGTCCACGTGATAAAGGTCTGGCATTTACAACAGAAATTCATAATTTTCATACCCTTGCAGTTGATGAAATCATTGAGGTTGATGGCGTGTCTATAACCGGAATAAAAACAACACATGGTTCGCTTACGTTGAAATTCGGTCCTTTTTCCAAAACCCTGCATCCCGGCCCGCAAGAAAGAGTCGGTTGGGGAGCCATTGGTTTTGAAATTGAGCTGAATGGGAAAAAAATTGTTAACCTTGGGGATACTCTTTTGCATGAAAAAGAGTGGCAGAAGATTCATGAACCTGATGTATTGATGATACCTATCGGAGGAAAAATTATACATAATACCATGGATGAGCAAGAGGCTTTGCAGGCGATAAGTATCATAAAACCCAAGTTGGTCATTCCATGTCATTATAACTGCCCTGCATTTTTTACTAAAAAATACAATCCTGCTGCTGATATGATGTTTAAAAAGGAAGTTGAAAAAATGGGTATCGAGTGTGTAATACTCAAAATGGGTGATTCAGTCGATTTGAAAAATGATGAATAAGCCAAATCCCTTCATAATCTGGTTGAGTTTTATTGTACGCATGACTTTATTTGCCCTTGCACTAATGTGGCCAGCAGGTACCTGGCGGTGGTGGGAAGCTTGGGTAGTGATTGGACTCTGGACTATTTATGGACTTGTGATGATGATTTATTTATTACGTAATGATCCTGCGCTACTCGCAGAACGATTGAAGCTTGTGCCACTACACAAGGATCAAAAGGTTTGGGATAAGGTCTTGATGCTACTTTTTTTTATTGCAGGTATTGGTCTTTATCTGCTTCCTGGTTTTGATGTTATGCGTTATGAGTGGAGTGATCCCTTGCCTGTATGGGTAAGAGTTACTGCGATGCTTGTACATGTACCTTGCTTTGTGCTTCTGGGCTGGATAATGCGCGAGAACACTTATCTATCGCAGGTAGTAAAAATTGATAAAGAGCGTGGTCATAAGGTGATTACTACCGGGCCCTACGCACTGGTTCGTCACCCCATGTATACTGTAGTAATCATTTTACTGTTCGCTGTTCCCGTTGCACTTGGTTCTCGGTTCTCATTGTTCATTTCATTATTTTTGATGGTGTTGTTAATTGTTCGAACTTACCTTGAAGATCGTACATTACACACAGAACTGGTAGGCTATCCAGAGTATGCTAAGCAAACAATTTACCGACTAATTCCAGGAATCTGGTGAGTCTCAAGGAGAATTAGTGAAAACTGACATTATTTATCGAAGTAGATTCCGTTTTGTGTGGGAAGGGGTCGAGGGACTCATCTTATTACCGTTAATCCTTCTTTCATGGCCTTTGTCGAGACGATGGTTCGGTAACTGGGGAGCCACTACATTAGAATGCTCAAGACTATGGCCAGGAGATGTTCTCACACCATCTGTAATAAAAACCTTCACACGTGCTATTGATGTCGATGCTTCAGCAGAGATTGTCTGGTCATGGGTCGTGCAATTGGGGTTAGAGCGTGCTGGCTTTTACTCTTATGAGCTTCTTGAACGTATGGTTGGCATTCCAGTAAAGAATGTGGTAGTTTTACTTCCTGACTACCAGTTACTTGAGCTTGGGACAGAGATCAAATTGCACCCTAATGCACCTGCAATCCCGATAGGAGCTTTGTTAGAAGCACGTTATATCTGTTTTGGACAAATAGGAAACACAACAGCCAACACTCCCGACCCTCGTAGATCGTGGTCAATTTATATAGAGCCGCTTAATCAGAAATCATGCCGACTAATCCTTCGAAGCTGTATAGAAGAGCTTCGGGTACCAACATTGGGAAAACGCTTAGGTCTCGCACTCGAGGAACCCATCGACTTCCTGATGGAACAACGCATGCTTCGCACCATACGGAGACTCGCTGAAAATTTGGAATTATGATTTTGATTGTTCATTTTAAACGTTACATGAATTCATAGTTTACATAATTCATTATTCCCTGAAAAATGAAAACCTTATAATGTTATATATTTTGAGTTAATGGAAAATAAGATGTTTGGCTCTTACTTTCGTTTTTAAAAACAGTAGATGGTTGTCTCAATAATTTATTAGCAATCACTACAAGTATCTATATCGTATAATTTGAATGGATTTTTAGGCATTCATTTTTTTTATACAATTCTATGATTTTATAGTATACTATTAGTAGAAGACTTATGTAAGTCAGTATCACATACAAGCTGATCCACACGTTTATATTAAAAGATAAAGTCAAAGGATATACACATGAAGAACGCTACCATCAAATTGACAGTCATAACCCTTGCTATTATCGTATTTTCTACAACAGCCTACACTAAACAGCCAAATGTACTTCTCGTCGTTGCTGATGATATGGGGTATTCAGATATTGGTTCTTTTGGGGGTGAGATCAAAACCCCAACCCTTGATCAACTGGCAAAAGAGGGCATCCAAATGACCGGTTACCATGTTCTGCCGACCTGTTCCCCGACACGATCAGTGCTGTTGTCCGGGACTGACAATCACCGAGCCGGTATGGGAACAATGGAGGAAATAAGGACAGCTGAGATGCATGGTCATCCCGGTTATCTCGGCTATTTGAATTTTGAGGTTGCTGCCCTTCCGGAGGTACTAAAAAGCGGCGGATACCGTACTTACATGGCCGGTAAATGGCACCTTGGAAATGCAGTGGAAACCAGCCCACATGCCCGGGGCTTTGACGAGACATTTGCATTGATACCGGGTGGCGGAAGTCACTGGAGTGACAGAAAACCGCTCTCTCCACCACAAACCATGGTGTACCGAAGAAATGGAAAAGTTGTCAATTCATTACCGGCTGATTTCTATTCAACCCAATACTATACTGACAGGATACTCGAATGGCTCAAGCGTGACCGCAAAGAAAACAAGCCATTTTTTGTTTATCTATCTTTTACCGCACCACATGATCCTCTTCATGCACCCAAGGAGTATATTGCAAGATATAAAGGGGTGTACAATAAAGGCTGGGATGTCTTACGTCAACAAAGGCTACAAGCGATGAAAGATTTGGGTATTGTGCATAAAGATACACAAACGTTTCCGCGTTTACCCTCTGTAAAGGCTTGGAAAGATATGTCCAAAGAAGAGAGAGCCCTTGCTGCACGTAATATGGAGGTATATGCTGCCATGGTCGATTATATGGATGAGCAGATAAAGCGTGTACTCGACTACCTCAAAGAGATTGATGAATACGATAACACGATGATCCTCTTCTTTTCTGATAATGGTGCCAATGGTGCAGCTCCTACAGCCTATCCCGGGCAGACCGATAAATTCCTAAACTCATTTGATAACAGTCTCGAGAACCGTGGAATGCCTAACTCTTTCATTGACATGGGACCAGGGTGGGCACAGGCCAGCATGACGCCAAGTCGTCTATACAAGGGGTTCCCTTCTGAAGGTGGTATCCGCTCACCGCTTTTGGTTAAACTTCCTGGGAAAATGGATAATGCCGGAAACATGAACCATTCTTTTATGCATGTGCGCGACATCATGCCGACGATACTTGATATAGCTAATGTCACACCTCCTCAAAAGTTCAATGGCCACCAAGTGTACCCTATCCAGGGTAGTTCTATGCTGGCATTGTTTGAGGGGAAAGTCAGTACTCCTGATCCAAAAACCAGTCAGGTTGGATATGAACTCTTTGGGCTGAAAGCCTTTTTTGACGGCCCATGGAAAATTCTAAGGATGCCAAAACCAGCTGGAACAGGAGAATGGGAATTGTTCAACTTAACCCAAGACCCTGCAGAGATGAAGAATCTGGACAAGCAATATCCAGACAAACTAAAAAAGATGGTTGCTCAGTGGGAACAGTATCAGAAGGACAATGGGGTTCTGGATATCTCTTATGATCTATCGGAGATGGTCAAAAAACCGCACTAAAATAAGAAAAAGTGTTATGAATAATTTTGGTTTATTGTTAAGAAATTTTCTATAAACAATAGCTATACTAAGTAAATAGAAAAATTTATATGGAGGTATAAATATGAAAAAGACAGTATTATTGTTTCTTTCAGCGATTACTTTTAGTAGTATAGGGGTTGCAGGAGGAGATATCAATCTTGAGCCTGTAGCAGAACCTAAGGTAGTAGAAAGTATAGAGGGGTGGAACTTCCACTTTGCACCGTTGTTTTTATGGGCTATGGACACTGATGGTGCGAATACTATCGGACCAGTGTCTGTACCGCTTGATGTACCTTTTAGCGATGCTTTAGAAAATCTGGACATAGCCTTTACTTTTCACTTCGAAGCCAATAAGGGAGACTGGACTCTCTTTACTGAATATCAATATGTGAAGCTGGAACCCTCTGCGGATCTTCCTTTAGGCGGTTCGATGGGTGTTGATTTCAAGAACTATATGTTTGAACTCGGAGGTGCATATACTTTCAGTCGGAGTGAGCGTAGCCAATGGCAAGGAATCGGGGGACTTCGCTATACTAAACAGAAAGTGAAAGTTACCGTTACCCCTGCACTTCCGACACTACCTGTGCTTACTCCACTAAATGTATCTGAAGATTGGACCGATTTTTTTGTTGGACTGCGCAATATTTATAAAATCACCGACAAGTGGTCGCTGCTCAGTCGTGCTGATATTGGGGCTGGGGGTTCAGATTTGGTTTGGAACGCCTCTATGATAGCAGATTACCGATTTAATGAGTGGGGATCTGCATTTATTGGGTATAAAGTAATGGACTATGATTATGATAATGGTGAACGTGGGTTAAATACCTATGCTTATGATGCCACACTGCAAGGACCAGTACTTGGATTGAATATTCATTGGTAAGGTGCAGAGATTTGTAATTCCGATAAGATGAAAACTACACTGGTTTTCATCTTATCAATACAGATGATTCTTTGAAAAATGATTTTGTATATAACTCTAACAAAATCTTATAATCTAACATATTTTATAACGTTTATCGCTGTAGCGATACCTTTTAAGCCTTTTCAAGAAAGTAAAAACATATAACCTTATAAAACATGCCTATATAGTACATTTTATAAGGTATTGAAGTTTAATTACTAGAAGCCATTTTAAGCCTCCAAAATTTGATTCTATGAAGGATATACTAAAGATGTTTATCCTGTTTATTTAGCCGTTCTTGATGCATAAAACGTAGCAACAGAATAGGTAAACCAATATAAGAATTGAGTTATTTCGATCTTGATACAGTATATTATGAGAGAAATTTTTTGATTTGAATTTTTTTTTGAAAAACTCACACCCTTCACACCCAACTAAAATTCTTTGCGAAAAACTTTCACAAAAGCCCGTAACCCGTTAGCCCCGTAGTTTTAAATTTTGTGGGTTCAACGGGTTACGGGTTTTACAAAAAGTATTCCAGATTTTTCAACGGTAAAAGTTAGCATTTCAAAATCCTTGTGTTTGATTTCCTTTACCCTTACACTTTAATTGACCCTCTTCCCAGCCAAGACGGTAACTTTCACTATTCTTAAGTCTATTGTGGTCTTTGGTATAGTCACAACCAATTGTTCGGCAGGCATCCCGTACACCCTTTCTAAAATCTGCATCTCTATCAGAACCAAAATTGATACCTTGATGTCTGTAATCGTTATGGCTTATAGTTGAAGAGGTACAAGCACTGAGCAGAAGTACACTACATGTCACAAGAAATTGTTTTTTCATTTCTTATCCCTTTTATTGCGATATATATCATACTATAATATTTTTTTACTTACTATACAGAGTGGACGTTAAACACTAAACAAGAGATGCTTTAATAATATTTTTTTCTATAGAATTCTACAAAATTCCATGTACGCATTACAAATAAGATTTAATGAAAATTTTGGGGACAAACGTGGGGCAAAAATCGGGACAAATTCGGGACAAAAATTTAGACCTCCGACTCAAAAGGCGAAAAAATTAGTATGTAAAATTATTTTGATATAATCTTCAGGAAGTAAATAAATAAAGGGATTGTTCATAAATTAAGTGGTAGTAAGAGAGGGACTCGAACCCTCGACCTCCGGCTTATGAGACCAGCGCTCTAACCAGCTGAGCTACCTTACCACTATTGTGAAGAGACGGAATTTTAGCTAAATGATGCTTAGTTGTCAATAGTATTTTAGGTAAATTGGTTAAAATACGATTAAATTAATAATTATAAGGAAATTATCATGGCATTTGTACCATTAGCAAACAGAGTTCTTGTACAAAGAGAAGAACAGTCAAATACAACAGCGTCGGGGATCATCATTCCTGATACAGCAAAAGAGAAACCTTTACAAGGAAAAGTCATCGCAGTAGGTGTTGATGCAAAAGAAGATGGTATCAGTGAAGGCGATACTGTAGTATTTGCTAATTTTTCAGGTATGGAGATCACAATTGAAGGGTCTGAGTACCTTATCTTACTAAGCAAAGAAGTGCTTGGTCTAATAAAATAATAAAGGATTTTTAAAATGGCAAAAGAAATATTTTTTTCAGACAAAGCAAGAAGTGGTCTATATGAAGGTGTAACTAAATTGGCTGATGCAGTAAAAGTTACTATGGGACCCAGAGGTCGTAATGTACTCATACAAAAAAGTTTTGGTGCACCGCACATTACAAAAGATGGTGTGAGTGTTGCCAGAGAGATAGAACTTGTTGACAGTTTAGAGAACATGGGTGCACAACTTGTAAAAGAAGTAGCAAGCAATACAGCGGATGAAGCTGGAGATGGTACAACTACAGCAACAGTACTTGCACACTCTATCTTCAAAGAAGGGCTTAGAAACATCACTGCCGGTGCAAATCCTATTGAAGTTAAAAGAGGAATGGATAAGGCTTCGAATGCCATTATCGAAGAACTTCAAAAGATCTCTAAAGAGGTTAAAGACAAAAAAGAGATAGCACAAGTAGCAACCATCTCTGCAAACTCTGATGAAGCAATCGGTAACCTTATCGCTGAAGCGATGGAAAAAGTGGGCAAAGATGGTGTTATCACTGTTGAAGAAGCTAAAGGAATCAATGATGACCTTGAAGTGGTAGAAGGTATGCAATTTGACAGAGGATACCTTTCACCATACTTCGTAACCAATACAGAAAAAATGACCTGTGAGATGGAAAGCCCACTGCTTCTTATTACAGATGCAAAAATCACTTCTCTTAAAGATTTGGTACCTGTACTTGAGCAGATACAACAAAGCGGAAGACCACTTCTTATCATCTCTGATGACTTAGAGGGTGAAGCATTGGCAACATTGGTACTGAACAGACTTAAAGGTGTACTTAACATTGCAGCAGTCAAAGCACCAGGTTTTGGAGACAGAAAAAAAGAGATGCTTAAAGATATCGCTATCCTTACAGGTGCAACACTTGTTACTGAAGAGCTTGGACTTTCACTTGAAAAAGCAACACTTGCTGACCTTGGTCAGGCAACAAGAGTGGTAATAGACAAAGACAACACTGTTATCGTAGATGGGAAAGGTGATCCAGAAGCAGTGAAAGCAAGAGTAGGAGAGATCAGAACACAAACGGAGACTACAACGAGTGAATATGATAAAGAAAAACTCCAAGAGAGACTTGCAAAACTTTCTGGCGGTGTTGCAGTTATCAAAGTAGGTGCTGCAACAGAAACTGAAATGAAAGAGAAAAAAGATAGAGTAGATGATGCTCTTTCTGCTACTAAAGCTGCGGTGGATGAAGGTATCGTTATCGGTGGTGGTGCTGCACTTATTAAAGCAAGCCAAGCAGTAAAGATTGATCTTTCTGGTGATGAAGAAGTTGGTGCACAAATCATCCTCAGAGCTGTGTTTGCTCCTATGAAGCAAATTGCACAAAATGCCGGTTTTGATGCTGGTGTGGTTGCTGATAAAATTGCTCACAGCAGTGAAGCAAATCTTGGTTTCAATGCAGCAACAGGTGAATATGTAGATATGATCGAAGCAGGTATCATCGATCCACTTAAAGTAGCACGTGTAGCACTTCAAAATGCTACATCAGTTTCAAGTCTACTTCTTACTACTGAAGCAACTGTTTCAGACATCAAAGAAGCACCAACTGCTGCTCCTGCAATGCCAGACATGAGTGGTATGGGTGGAATGCCGGGTATGATGTAAGTTCCTGACAGGCAAACATCGAGGATATTACCCTTACGGGTATAAGTCCTCACCAAATAGCCCTTGAACTCCTATATTTAGGGAGATTTAGGGAGATTTTACTACTTAAACATTTCCTAAAAACTTTTACCTATTAAGCAGTTTTCATCAAAAAACTATCTCAATAATTTTTGAAACTCAAATACTGGAACTGGTTTTGAAAAATAATATCCTTGCATATAATCACATCCGTATGAGGCGATCATTTTAACCATTCTTTCATTTTCAATTCCTTCAACTACAATTTTCATTCCTAGATTATGTCCCAGTTCTATCATTGCTTTTACAATTCTTTGATCTTCTTGATTTACTAAAATATAATCTACTAATGTTTTATCTATCTTTAAAACATCAGCTGGGAATTTTTTTAAATAATCAAAAGAGGTATATCCTGTTCCAAAATCATCAAGAGCAATAGCCACACCTAAGTTTTTTAATTCCAGGAGTTGTGTATCTACTTGTCCTTCGTTGCTCATTGCAGAACCTTCGGTGATCTCAAATTTAATGAGTTCAGGATTGATTTGATGGTCTACCAACTGTTTGGTCACATTTTCAATAAAACCTTCTGTCTCGATCTCTAACAATGACATATTGATGGATACTTCAATTTGTTTAAATTTAAAAAGTTCCCAACGTTTTTGCTGTTTAATTACTTCTTCAAGAACATATCTTCCTATTTCAACGATAAAACCTGTTTTCTCCATCATAGGAATAAAAACATCTGGCGGTATTAACCCATATTTTGGATGACGCCATCGTATGAGTGCTTCGGCTGCAACTATCTCTTTGTTTTTCACCTCTATGATCGGTTGGTAATGAAGTTCAAATTCATTTTTTTCCAGTGCTTCATGCATCTCATTATAGAGTATCAGTTCGTCATATCCATGTTTCAATACATCAGCTTTATATATACTTATGCGTCCATGTCCACTCTTTTGAGCTTGTGCTAAAGCTTTATATGCATTATCAAAAAGATTCAGTGTAGGACCGCTTTCCGGATAAATACTTATGCCTATGGATGCAGTTAAATGCAACCTTACATCTTCCATTTTATAAAATGATACAAGCTGTTCTTGAAGTTGGTTACATAACATTATAATTTCATCAGATGACTCTACCGCAGGAACACTGAGTAAAAAGTCATTATGAAAGGTATGATACACATAGAAAGATGATTTTTTTGCCAGTTGTTCTAAGTATTTTGCAAACTTTATAAGTATTACATTGGCTTGTTCATAACCAATAATAGCTCGTAATTGAGAGAAATTATCTATATTTATCAGTACTAGTGCGAGCTTTTTATTGTCTAAGTGTACTTTAGAATAAAGAGCGTTTAGATCTATAAGTGCTTGAGACTGATTTGACAAATCAGTAAGTTTATGTCGGTATGCTGCAGATGCGCTTTCCTTCTCTTTACTTAAATTATGGATTGAAATAATATTCCACCATATTTTATATTCATCATCAATGGTAGAGCTATCAATATAGAGATTGACAGGTATCACATCTCTATCACTGATCAATAGTTTTGTCTGGAAGAACAAGGGTATCTTTTTTTGAGATGATTTTTCCCGTTTTTTTATCAATTCATCTAATGCTATCCAACTTTTTTTTACCTCTATTTTTGGTATTATTTGGAGAGGACTTTGCATAAAATCCTCTCCAAGTTTAAAAAGTTTTATCATTGTTTTATTTGCATAAATTACTTCTTGTTTATCCGAAAGTATTAAAATGGCCTCTTCTGAAATATCAAATGCTTTTTGAAGTACTTTTACTTTACTCTCAATCATTTCCTGTAATTTCTTTTTTTCTGTACGAAGAGAATATATATAAATGGGGGCAAGAAGGATTATCAATCCTATCAATACAAATAAATTTTCAAATGTAAGCAAATTATTTATATCTAATGAAAACTCCATACAGGCACCTTGTAATGATTGGATTTGTGATAATTGGGCTATCTTAATTATTTTAGGTAAGCCCCTGATTTTCTATACTATCTTCACAAATAGTTTGATATTTAGCTCTTAGATTATATACTATCTATTTTATACTTAAGCACCAAGATATTCTTCTAAGAACTCTTCTATGAAGAATATACTTTTTTACTCAAACATACAGCTTCAATTTTCACAGAGGCATCTTCAAGTACAAACTTTTGATCCACTTCCAAAATATCAAGTTCAATAGGCTGACCAGCCTGTGAAACTTGTGCCCATCCTTTACGGCATTGTAGTTGAGGATCACTCATCTCCATTTTTTTCATAAAATACTCTAAATGTTGCTCTTTTTGTTGTAACACAAAATATATATTTTGAGTAAAACTTTTTTGAATTTCAGGCAGATGTGAAGAGAAACGCTCTATTTTGTACTGTATGACCCGTCCAAACCCCTCTTCAAGCCGTTTAAACTCTATTTGTGCCTCTTTAAGTTGACGTGAAGGAGAAGACCTCAAAAGTATCTCTTCTACATGCTTTAACTCTCGCATAGACAGATACAGTTTTTGCTGTATGCTATGTTTAAAACGTTCGCTATATTCTCCTAGTGTATAAAGTATCTCTTGACTATCAGGGAGTATCATCTCTATAGCTGCACTGGGTGTTGGAGCACGTAAGTCTGCTACGAAGTCACTTATCATGACATCGACTTCATGTCCTACTGCACTAACTACTGGTGTTTGCATTTCAAATAGCGCATCTGCAACAGTCTCTTCATTAAAACACCATAGATCCTCAGTGCTTCCTCCACCCCGACCTACTACTACTACATCTACACCTAAACTGTCTGCATACTTCAAGCTTCTTGCTATCTGTAAAGATGCCTGTTCACCTTGTACCAAAGTATCGATGATAGTAACTTCTACCAATGCCCAACGCTTCTCTATGATCTTAAGCATATCATAAAGAGCAGCACTCTCTTTGGCTGTCACTAATGCAATTTTTTTAATATGTTTTGGGATGGCTTTTTTTCGATGTGCATCAAAATAGCCTTTGGCTTTGAGTCGTTCTTTCAATTGTTCATAGGCTAGGGCTAAAGCACCTTTACCATAAGGCTCAACATGCACAGCATAAAACTGATACTCTCCTCTAGGGGTATAAACTCCTACAGAGCCTTCTATGACAATATGCATCCCTTTTTCGATACGAAATTTCAGTTTGTTTGCATTAGAACGGAACATCACACATTTAATGGCACTCTCTTTATCTTTAACAGAAAAGTAGACATGTCCTGAAGTATGATAGGTTACAGAAGCCACTTCACCCTCAACAAGGATATGCATAAAAGTAGCTTCCAGAAGTGATTTTATTTTGGTATTTAACGAGCTTACACTCATCATTTGTGACATGAAACCTCCGTAGGATGTTGTGCCCTCACAACACCAATAAATCATTTTATTTGTGGTGTTGTCGGGGGGGGGGGACAACACCCTACATTATTTCTTCTGTGCAACCAAAAGTGTTGAGATTCCCATAGAGAAAGATTTGGTATACTTCATCTCAAATCCTGCTTCTTCTAACTCTTGGGCTAACATTTCAGTGGTTAAGAACTCTTCAATTGATTCTGGAAGATATTTATAAGCTTCATAGTTTTTAGAGATAAACCCACCTATTTTAGGTAAAACTTTTTTCATACCAAAGTCCACTACCTTATCTATCATACCACTTCTCTCTTGTTTTGTAAATTCTAAAATCATTACAATACCATTGGGCTTTAATACACGGTAGAATTCTTCTAATGCTTCTACTCTATCTACCACATTACGGATACCATAACTTATAGAAATAACATCAGTACTCTCATCAGCAATAGGTAGTTCTTGTGCTTTACCCTCTATAAACTCAGCAAAATCTACTTTCTTTTTAGCTACTTCAAGCATACCTACAGATGGATCAATTCCAACATACTTATCAACAGCTACACCGTTTTTCTGGGCTTGCTCTTTCCAGTAAATAAGCAAATCTCCTGTACCTGTTGCCACATCAGTTATTTGAGTTAACTCTTTTTGATCTAATATCTCAAATGCCTTATCACAACCTTTTTTACGCCACTGGATATCAATCCCCATACTCAATACTCTATTAGCTAAATCATAAGTTGATGCAATATCATCAAACATATGTACAATTTTATCTTGTTTTTCTTGTTTATCTGTGAGTTTTTCAATGCCCAATTTGTCTGCTCCATATCATTAAATCTACATCTTTTTTTACAAGATGTAGAAACTGTAAATTCATTGTAATATTATAGGTTAAATTGTTAGTAGAGAGCTTAGGCGTTTGATAAATAAGCATCCAGTCTATCTTATCCCTTAATGCATTCATCATTCCCTCTCCACCCTCTACCATAACAAATGAAGGTTTAGATAAAAATTCCAGCTCATCACCTATATTTACTTCTCTGTTTTTTATAGAAAACAGTGGTATAGTTCTATCAAAATTATCCTGTTTTGAATATATCATTACATGAGGAGCCTTCCCTTCTGTAAATCTACAGTCTAACGTCGGTCTATCTTCTCTTACAGTATTTCCACCTATAAGTAGTCTATCACATACTTCTCTGAGTTCATGCACATGTGTCAAAGAAGCTTTTGAGCTAAGGTACCCTCCTCCTATACGGCCATTAGAAGTCTGCGCAAGTTTAAAAAGTACAAAAGCTCTCTTTTGCCATATCATAAAAGGCTCAAGCAAGGCTTTACATTCCTCTTCTAATAGACCTATACTTGCATTTTCCAACTTCTTTATACCCTCATCATGCCCCTCAATAGGGTCTTTAATACCTATAACAACTTTTGAGAGATTCAGTGATTGTAAAAGTGAAGCACAAGAGGGGGTTTTTCCTTCGTGGGAACAGGGTTCAAGTGTCACATAGATCGTACATTCACTAAAAAATCTTGGGGGGAGGGTTAAAAGAAATTGATGTGCTTTTTTTGCATCAAACATATCGAAGTTGATAGTTGTTTGTGAAAGTGATTCATACGCTTTGAGCAGTGCCAATACTTCAGCATGTGAAGTACCTGCTTTTTGATGTGCTTCTATGGCTAAGATCTTACCATTTAAAGTCACTACTGCACCTACTGCAGGATTTGGATAGGTTAAGCCTTGGTATTCCCAAGCCTTATTAAGGGCAAGTTGCATGCAAAATTCATTTTTCATAGCAACTTCTCCTTTATTTAAAAACTAAATTTAGTTCCAGTCAAAATATGTTTTTGCAGTACCTAGTTGACTATAAGAAAATGACTCTTCACCTTGTTTCGTTTCAACAACAATACCATCATTATCTGCACTTTTAAGTATACCTTTGAGTTTATCTTCACCAGTGATTTTAAGTTTCACTTTTTCACCAATAGCATTTTTAAAGTGTACAGGCTTTGTAAGTTTTCTCTCTATCCCAGGGGACGATATCTCTAAACGGTATCTTTCGCTCATAGGGGGATGCACATCAAGGAAAGGTGAAAGTTCATGTGAGATCGTTGCACACAGATCAAGACTTACTCCACCTACTTTAGTTACCAATACACGAAAGATAGTTTCATCAAACTCAGTTACTACTTCTGTATCATACAAGGCTGCACCGTTGGCTTCAACAATTTTAGCTATTTGTGTTTCAAGATTCATCCTGATCATCCTCTTTTTTACTCTTACGGCCTTCAATTTGTTTAAAAAGGTCTTCTATACGACTTACCTTTTCTAACTGATGGTCAAACTCAAATGTAAAACGTGGTGCTTTAAACCAACCTTCACTTTGTTTACAATGATTTTGTATGTATCCGGTAACTGTTCTTAGCTGTTTAAGTGCTTCGCCTTGCTCTTTTTCACTTAAAAAAGAGGTGTCGAGATATACCTTTGCATCAGATCTACCTTTGGAACAAACAACATCCGTCACAGTAAGTCCATTGATACGTTCATCATCCAACGTACCAAGTGCCTCAGGAATGATCTCTTTAAGTACAGACTCTACTCTGTGACGTTTAATCTCTTCGTGGGTCATAGACTTACTTGTTCCTCAACATCTTTAAAGGTCTCGATCACATCACCCTCTTTAATATCATTAAAGTTTTCAAGCATGATACCACACTCATAACCATTTTTCACTTCTTTAGCATCTTCGTTGAAACGTTTAAGAGATGAAATAGTACTTTCATAAACCACAACACCATCACGGATAAGTCTAGCTTTAGAGTTTCTTGTGATAGAACCGTCACTTACTTTACAACCGGCAATTGTTCCTACTTTACCAACTACAAATGTCTCACGTACATCGGCCTGTCCTGTTACCTCTTCAGTGATCACTGGACTCATCATACCGCCAAGTAATGCTTTTACATCATCAAGAAGATCATAAATGATAGAGTACGAACGTATCTCAATACCCAACTCTTTAGATTTCTTCTTCACTGCACCGGTAGGACGAACGTTAAATCCAAGTACCACTGCATGCTCAGATGCATCTGCAAGTGTAAGGTCACTCTCTGTTACCCCACCAACACCTTCGTGGATGATATTTACTTTCACTTCTTCATTTCTAAGTTTCTCTAAACTGCCTTTGATAGCTTCAAGAGAACCTTGCACATCTGCTTTGATAATAACAGGAAGTGATTTGAGTTGTCCCTCTGCAATAAGTGCAGAGAGATCATCAAGTGTTGCTTTTGTACTACGAGAGAGTTGTTTTGCTCTATCATATTCAGCTCTCTTATCAGCCAATTCACGTACTTCTTTGTCTGTATCCATAACGACAAGCTCTTCACCAGCCCCCGGTACTTCATTAAGTCCAACAATAGCTGCCGGTGTACTTGGTCCTATCTCTTTCACAGAAGTTCCATCGTCTACCTTGATCGCTTTGATACGACCATATGTTTTACCTACAATGACATTGTCACCTACATGAAGCGTTCCGTTTTGGATGATCACATTTGCTACTGGTCCAAAACCTTTTTCAAGTGATGCTTCAACAACAACTGCTTTAGCTTTTCTATCTGTATCTGCCCTAAGTTCCATAAGCTCTGCTTGAAGCAGGATAGTTTCAAGTAAGTCATCTATACCCAATCCTGAGTGTGCAGAGACAGGAACAAACTCATACTCTCCACCCCAGTCAGTAGCCATAACATCTATCTCAGCAAGCTGTGCTTTAACGTTATCTGGATTTGCACCCTCTTTATCCATTTTGTTCACTGCAATGATCATAGGAACACCTGCTGCTTTAGTGTGAGCTATGGCTTCTTTAGTTTGAGGCATTACACCATCATCTGCTGCTACAACAATAATAACAATATCCGTTGCCTGAGCACCCCTCGCTCGCATAGCAGTAAATGCCTCGTGACCTGGAGTATCAACAAAAGTAATTTTTTTACCGTTCTTTTCTACCTGATATGCACCAACATGTTGCGTAATCCCACCGGCTTCTTTATCTGCCACTTTTGCTGAACGTATTTTGTCAAGAAGTGATGTTTTACCATGATCAACATGACCCATAATGGTAATTACAGGTGGTCTTTCTTCTGTACTTTCATCTTCCACTGCATCATAAGCATCTGCATAATCCAATTCATCCAGTGGATTAACTGTAGTCACTTCAACTTCAAACTCTTCAGCCAATATTTCTATTTCATCTTTATTTAAAAAGTCATTTTTAGTTACCATCATGCCAAGTGCAAAGAGTACACCGACAACTTCACCTATAGAACGGTTTACTTTTTCAGCAAACTCATAAACTCTTACATTTTCAGGGATCTCTACAGAAGTAACCACCTCTGTGTTCTCTTCTTTCACATACTTCTTACGTTTACCGCCACGCTTAAGAGAACGTCTCTGTTGAGGTCGGAATGGTTGTCTACCTTTTACAGGCCCACCATTCGCTGCTTCTCTTTTTTTCATCTCTTCTTTACGTTTCTGCTCTTGTCTCATCATCTCTTCATAAATGTTTTTATCTGAAAAGTCCAAAAGTACAACTTCTTCTTCACCAAAACCAGAACTTATCTCACCACCCATACTGCTATGGCTCAATATGTCAAGTTTTTCACCACTTTCTCTAGCTTCTGCTATTTTCTTTGGTTTCTTTTTAGCCACATATGGTGTTTGATCACCCATAGAAATTCTAGTTCCTGCTCTTACAGGAGCTGGCTTTGCTTTTCTAACGATTTTGATACCAGTACGGGAAAGAACCCTTCTTTTTGGTTTCTCTTCACCCTCTTCTGTAGTTGCAGGTACAATTTCAGGTTCTGTTTTTTTACTTACAACAGAGATACCTTTACGTTTTTTTACCTCTTTTACTACAGGCTTTTCTTCCACAACTGTCTCTTCTGTAGCAATCTCTTCTACCACAGTTTCAACTGTTTTTTCTGATACTGCTTCTGTAGATTCAGTTACTTCTTCAGCAATAACTTCTTCGGCAACAGTTTCTTCAGTAACAACTTCTTCAGTAACAGTTTCTTCAGTAACAACTTCTTCAGAAGGTACAGCTTCAGCAACCTCTTCAACTACTTTTTCTTCTACTGCTGCTTCTACTTTTTTCTTGACTACAGTGATCTTGGATTTACTACCTGGCTTCTTGAAACCTTTTGGCAATGTTCCGCTAATCGCATAATCTACGAGAATCCCGGCATTTTCCATGCTGATAGTACTGTTGGCTGCTTTTACATCAAAACCTAATTCTTTGGCTTTGTCTAGCAGATCCCCGTTTGACAATCCCGCTTCATCTGCTATTTCTTGGATTTTAACTTTATCCATTCTTCATTAACTCCTTTAAAAGCTTAACAAATCGTTCTTCATCTTGTTTGAAACGTTTCGTTAAGCCTTTGATTTTTTTTTCATTTGTACTGCAAATATCACAAAGGTAAAAACTTCTTCCTCTACCATCAAATGCTACTACATCTTTACCCTCTAGTTTTAATCGTATCAAAGTATTTTGAGGATATCTACTACGGCAGGCGATGCACATTCGTACAGGCTGTGATTTTTTCATCGCGTATTATACCTAAAAAAAGATTAACCCAAACTATCATGTTTAGATTGAGCTTTCAACCTAATTTTTGGTACTGACTCCATTATTGTCTAGAGAGAGTGTAAAAACTCTAAAGTGCGGGAAACGTGCTTGTAAAGCTTGTGCGATTTTATCTGCATCTTTATCATAAGCAAGATTGAAAAATGTAGAACCTGAACCTGAAAGTGTACTCATCAGAGCACCATGCTTCAGTGCAACTTTTTGTACATCAAAAAGTTCCGGCATCATTTTCATACGTCTTGCCTGATGTAGCTTATCTTTAGAGGCAATACGCAGCAGATCCCAAGACTCACTCATGAAAAGTGCTGTCATATACGCTGCTCTTGAAAGTGAATAAACCATCTCTTCTTTTCTATACATCTTAGGCAGCACTGTGCGTGACCTTGCTGTAGAAATGGTACGATTAGGAACTACTACCACTGCTCTTAAATAGTCCGGCATACGTCTCTTTTTACTGTAAACACGGTCTCCCTCAACACATGCAACATTAAATCCACCCATCACAGCCGGTGTGATATTATCAGGATGATGCTCGTAACGAAGTGCTTGGTTAAGGATCTCTCTTTTATTATACCTTGTACCTGATGCTGCATAAGCACCACTCAATGCTGCAACGATCACTGCAGAAGAACTTCCAAGTCCTCTTGAAATTGGTATACGATTATGAAATTCAAACCTGAAGTTATCCAGTCTGCCATCTGTGAGTCGCTTATAATTTTCGTTAAAAATACTTAAAAATAGAGAGTTTTTCTTGATCTTGGGATTATCTGCACCCTCTCCATGTGTTGAAATACTCAAAAATTTTGAAGGCTTGATAATAATTTCATTTCTTAGATCTACTGCAAGACCCAAGGTATCAAATCCTGGTCCTAAGTTTGCCGAAGTGGCCGGTACGCTTATAAACATCGTTGCTTCTTCCGTTAGACAGCTGGCAGTACATACTCTGGTGTAGATTCTTCATCTAATTCAAGATCATGAATACTCTGAGGTAATGTAAACTTTGCATTTACCGGCTGTTCATATTTTTTTGTAATTATAGTCTCTTTTTCCTTGATAAAATAGAGGTTGCCCACTGCTTTGATAGGTTGACCTCCATTTAAGGCAAAACCACTACAACCAAAACAGGGTATCCCACGTGTGATCTCTATAGTTTTCAACATAATATAAGTGAGTTTTATTGCCATATAAGAACCAGGTCCCCGCGTATAGATAATATTAGAAATATCATATTCATCCATACATTTATTCAAAAGAGGTAAAAGGATTTCAGAGGTTTTTTTATCACTGCTCATTGTGTTAATGAGCAACCCATCCTCATAAACCCCTATAAGAAGAGGTGAAGAGATAGAGATAACAAGGAGTTGATATTTATGCGAATGACTTGGCAAACGCTCTACTTTGTAACTCTTCAACTGCTACAAGTTCGTAGTTTTTACTGTCAGATAGTAACTTGGAAGTGAGCTGATAGTTGAGATTGTGACTCCCCGCAAATGACTCATACTTTGCCAAGATATTATGTCCTGAGACCATCATGTCACCCATGGCATCTAATATCTTGTGTCTTGCAAATTCATTGTCAAAACGTAGTCCTTCAGGATTCAACACTTTATGATCATCTAGTCCTATAGCATTTTGCAGTGTTGCTCCAAGTGCAAGATTTTGACTTTGTAAATACTGGATATCTTTAGCAAACCCAAACGTTCTTGCTCTGGCTATCTCTTCTATAAAGTTATGCGTAGAAAAATCAAAACTTTCACTCTGCTCACCTATGACAGGGTGGTCGAATTTGATCCTAAAGTCAAATTTTGCACTATCATGAGGTAAAAGACGTACAAATTTATCGCCATCCTGTACCTCAACGGGTTCTTTTACACGAATAACCTTTTTAGGAGCATCTAACTCTTCTACACCTGCTTCATCAAGCAAAAGGCAAAAGGAGATGGATGAGCCATCCATAATAGGCATTTCATTACCATCAACAATGACACGAAGGTTATCTATACCATACGCATAAAGTGCTGAAAGAAAATGTTCGATAGTCGAAATATACCCTTTTTGACTACCTATCACAGTAGCCATACGTGTATCAATAACACTTTTAGGAGAGAGGGGTATGCTCATTGCTAGATCTTCACGATAAAATATGATACCTGCATCTGCTGACAGTGGCTCAAGTCTAAGCTTAATAGGCTCACCTTTATGCAGACCTATACCAATAACTTCAACAGGTTTTTTGATGGTTCGTTGTTGCATTACGCTCTCTCCTTTTCTAAAAATTTCATGTTATTATACTATAAAATATAAATAATTGCAAAAGTTTAACATTTTCCTATGAACTATTTGTGAATTACTTTCCAACAATAATCTTATCTGCCGTCTTAAACACATCATCTATATTGGTCTTGATCCACTTTCCGTCAAACCACTCTACAGGTCTTACTTCAATACCTTGTACCAACACACCAAAATGAAGGTGATCTCCAAGTGCGAGTCCCGATACCCCTGTTTTCGCGATAGCTTGTCCAGCACTTACCTCATCACCTTCTTTTACAAGTAGTTGTGAACAGTGTCCATAAAGTGTATAAAGCCCCAAACCATGGTCAATCATCGGCATATTCCCATAAATACCATTTTCATTAGCATAGACTACAGTACCTGCATTTGATGTCTTGATCACTGCCATTTTTGTACTCGCCAAGTCAAATCCTACGTGATAAGAATGAGATACTTTATTCTCTTTAGTCTCATAATAATAGTGTCTTTCATCACCATGACTTCCTACTTTAGCAGCATTCTTAAGAGGATAGAATTTCTTCATCTTCCATGAGTCTATCATGTCATTTGAGATTTTAGCACCTAAAGCATGAATAAGATCTTCATTCTTTAATCTCATAGTTTCATTAATAGCTCTAAGTTTTTCAAGTTTATTATCTATACCTGCATACTCAGGATCACTGGAAGCCAGATCTGTAATTTTTCCATCGATAAATTTATCTTTTGCCCTAATCCATGAAACCTTATATTTATGCTTTTTAAGATAAAAGGGGATATCTTTTACACGTTTATTTTTTGCTAGATCAGTAGCAATAATTTTTGCAGAAAAACTTGTTTCGGTAAATGGCCAAGCTATAAGTACAGCATAATAGCCCTCTTTTTTATACGGTTGTGCCTGAAACTTTTTCCCAACAGCTTCAATATACATGGTATCCAGGTTTTCATCTTCTGCTTGAAAAACAACTAGCGCACTTCCCCCTTGTGTAATGCTATATGAGTTTGAAAGTACATTAACATTAGGTCGCTTATAATCCACATTGATGTTTATAATTTTTTCAACTTTATTACCTGCAAATAAGTTCCACATACTGCTATCATTCACAGATACTTTCAATGTTAAACGTTTCGCTTTTGGATCAAGTGTTTTGCTTTGTGGATATTTAACCAACAGTGTTTGTTCTTTTGTACCTCTTGTAAAATTTCCTTGTCCCACAATAAGACTTTTCTGTCCATCACTTAAAATAAGTTCAAAATTTTCCAATCCTGTATTATCTGTCAATTTGATCTTGAGAGGGTCTTTACGATTCCAAAACATACTGTCACTGCTATGCACTTCAGGGGTCACTCTCTCAAATTCAGGAGCAGTATAGATATACCCTGCTCCAGCAAGTAAACCTAATAATAACAGCCCACTTACTATCTTGCTTCCACCTTTTCTACTACTGCTTTTTCTTCTCATTATACTAATCCTAATTCTTTTATCTTTTCTAGAATTCTATCTATACTTTCTTGTAATCCACTTTCTTTCATGATGAAACCTGCTGCCACTTTATGTCCACCTCCGCCAAAAGCAGAGGCAACTTGACTTAGATCTACACTTTTGCTGCGTAAAGAGATGCGTATCCCTTCATCTAACTCCATAGCAAAAAGTGCTATTCTAACAGTCACCAAAGACCTTGCATAATCAACAATACCTTCCATATCCGGTACAGCAGCACCTGTGGCCTCAATATCTTCTTTTGTCACTCTCAATACCGCTACTTTTGCTTCCTCATGCAGCGTCAAGGAGTTTAAAGCTTTTTCTAAAATACGCAAAGAGCTTAAAGGACGTCTTTGTGTAAAGTTATACGCTATCACATCAGGCTTGGCACCTGCATCAACCAATGCATGTGCTACATCAAACACCTCTTTATTCACAGATGTTGTCGTAAAATATCTTGTATCTGAAAGCAATGCCGTATAAAAACAGGCCGCTGTATCTGCATCTATAATATACAACTTTTTGAAAAGTGCAAATGCTACCTGTGAAGAAGATGCATGATCCGGTATAACAACATTAATGTTCCCATACTGAGTATTGCTTCGATGATGATCTATATTAATAATATCTCTACCATCAAGATCAAATCCCAGTCTATCTATACTTCCACAGTCACAAGAGATAATCAAACTATTTGCATACTCTATTTGATGTTTTATTTTATCAAAACCGGGTAGAAAATCAAGATGAAGAGGTAAGGCTTTTGAACCATTCACTACTTCAACTCTTTTTGTTTTATCTTTTTTTAGCAAAGTATATATACCTAGTGCTGTACCTATAGCATCCGCATCAGGGTTAAGATGAGAAAGTATGGTAATGCACTCTGCACTTTGTATTTTTATTTTTACTTCCTCGTAAGGAAACAGTGTTGTTGTCATTGTCATCCTCAACTATACACTAATAGTGTTAACACTCTATTACTTTTCTACCTTCCACTTTCTACTTTCATGGAAAGGTCGATCCAGTTTGCCTGATGTATCACAGAGCCCGAACTGATGGCATCTACTCCGGTTTTTGCTATAGATGCTATAGTGTCAAGTGTTACATTACCACTGGCTTCTAGCAAGATATGCGAGTAATTTTCATTTCTGAAGGCTACAACCTCTTTGGTCTCGTCTAAAGACATATTATCACACATCACGATATCGGCACCTGCTTTCATCGCACGTTTAACCATCTCTAAATTCTCACACTCGATCTCTACTTTTGAAGTAAATGGTATCTTTTGGCGTACCTCTTTCATAAAAGCATCCAGATCATCAATGGTTTGCAGATGCGTATCTTTCAGCATCAAACAATCATCAAGTCCCATACGGTGGTTTATCCCCCCACCGCAACGTACAGCATACTTCTCAAACTCACGAAGCAGTGGTCTTGTTTTTCGGGTATCTAAGAGTTTTACACCTGTCTCTTTAATAGCTTCCACATACTGGGCTGTCAAAGTTGCTATAGAACTTGCATGCAGTACCATATCTAGGATAGAACGTTCCAAAGAGAGAATGGTTTTAGAATCACCAGAGATAAAGAGCAGTTTTTTCCCTTTTGTGAATGATTCACCATCTCTTACTTCCCATATAAGAGAAAGGTCATACATCTCTGCCAACGCTTCGACATACTCACGTCCTGCAAAAACCCCATCACTCTTAGCGATGATATATGCACGTATGGGCTTACCTGTGCTTATACGGGAAAAAAGATCACCTCTACCTACATCTTCAGCTACTAAAGCTTTTAAAAAAGTCTCTTTTAACATAGGTTTACTTTATTGCCAACATACGTTCAAGTGCGAGGTTCGCATATTTCACTGTATGTGGATCAATAACTATTTCATTAATAGGCTTGTTATCTTCTATCGATTTAAGTGTAAGATAAAGATCTTCAAGCGTCGTTTCATTCATCGTAGGACACTCCGGTTTGGTTGAAGAAAGCACATAAGTATTACCTTGTCTCATTCTGTTTACCAGGTTATACTCTGTACCGATAGCCACTTTTTCTTCGGGGTCAAGGTCATTGACATACTTGATAAGCTGTGATGTTGAACCGGAGAAATCTGCAGCTGCAACTATTTTAGGATCACACTCCGGGTGTACTGCTATTTTAATGCCAGGGTATTTATTGCGATAAAACTCTATATCGTCTAATGTAAAAAGTTGGTGTACAGAACAAAAACCGTTAAAACAGATGATATCTGCCTCTTTAGGATCACACTCACCTACACCTATCACACAAGACTTCAGTCCCATCTGTATGGCAAAGTTCTGACCTAAACATCTATCTGGAACAAAAAGGATCTTTTTGCCACTCTCCAGCCCTTTTTCAATGATCTTAAAAGCATTGGATGACGTGCAGACCAGTCCCCCCATCTCACCTACTTTTGCCTTCACTGTCGCATCTGAATTGATGTAGGTGATAGGTAAAATATTCTCTTTAGCGATACCACGTTCTACCATATAATCCACAGAGTCATCAAAATAACTTCCATCTATCATACGTGCCATCGCACAACAGGCGATCTTAGGCATAAGTACACGCTTCTCAGGAGCTATAACTTTGACACTCTGTCCCATAAACCCAACACCGCAAAAAACAACCCACGGGTTTTTATCTGCTTTACATTTACGTGCAAGCTCAAGACTGTCACCGGTAATATCTGCCATCTCAAAGACTTCATCACGCTGATAGTAGTGTGCAACCACTGTTACATCAAGTTCTTTTTTGAGTCTGTTTATTTCTGTTTTGTAATCAATACTCATTTAATTATTATCCTTCTTCTTGCAGTGCAAGCAAAGCCACACTTCAATTCATATCACTAAAGCTACGACTAGCGTCGAGAATTTAGTTCTTTATGTATAATTTTGTAGATATTTTATCAAAATTCGGTTAAAATTGCATCATAAAATTAAATTGTGGAAAAATCATGGAACTATTCAATCAAAACATCATACTCTATCTAGCAGCATATCTTATAGCAGGAATTCCTTTTGGATATCTTTTAGCCAAACAGTTTGCAGGAGTAGACATCAAAAATGAAGGAAGCGGAAACATAGGTGCGACCAATGTTCTGCGTGTGGTAAAAGAAAAAGATCCTTCTCTTGCCAAAAAACTGGGTGCAGCAACACTCTTTTTGGATGCGATCAAAGGTATCGTAGTTATCTTGGCAGCTAAAATGTTAGGGGCTCCTGAAAGTGTATTGTGGACAATAGCTGTACTTGCTGTTATTGGACACTGTTTCTCGGCATTTCTGTTTTTTGAAGGCGGAAAGGGAGTTGCGACAGGCTTTGGTGTACTGCTTGTCATGATGCCTATTCCTGCACTGATTGCCATTGCAGTATGGTTGGGTGCAGGTAAAGGCTTGAAGATATCATCACTCTCTTCACTTATCGGACTTATTGCATTTCTCATCGCTTCATATATACTCTATCCCGAAGTACCTGGCATCGGTTCCCATGCACCTATCTGGGTCATTGCACTGATCATCACTTATAAACATATTCCAAATATCGTACGACTCTTCAAGAAAGAAGAGGGTAAAGTATAACCAGGAGACTGCCATGACTATACACATAGAAGCCCTTGCCTTTGATGTTATCATCGGTTTGCTTGACTTTGAACGAGACAGACCACAGCGTGTCATCATTGATCTGGAAGCTTCATATGACTATAGAGATAAAAACTTTATCGACTATGCAGACATGGTATTTTTGATACAAAAAGAACTCAAAGAAAAACGCTATAAACTTCTTGAGGAAGCTCTACTTGGCATAAAGGCATTACTTTGTGCGACATACCCACACATTCAGACACTTAGACTTAAGATTTCAAAACCAGATATCTTACCACAATGCTCTGTTTCATTAAGTCATTTTTGGGATTTTTCTTAACCTATTCAAATTTTAAAAAAACTTTCAATAACGCTATTTTTATGCTATAATATTAAATATAACTTAAAGATAAAGGTTAGTTTATGAGAGTATTAATCATAGAAGATGAAGTTGGACTAGGCAAAACACTTTCCCAGTTACTTACAGAAAATAATTATCAATGTGATGTAGCAGAAAATCTTGGTGATGCCAAATATTATCTTGACATCAGAAACTACGATCTGGTACTGTTTGGATGGGCAGAAATGGATGGTAATAACATAAGTCTTATCGCTGATATAAAAAAGGATGCGCATAAGACATCCGTCATTGTTCTTTCTGAGCGTAAAGACAAAGAGAGCGAGATTGAAGCTTTGCGTGGCGGTGCAGATGATTTTATCAGAAAACCTCTTGATCATGACATTTTACTTGTGCGTATCGAAGCGAAACTTCGTTTCGGTGCCTCCAATATCATAGAGATCGAAGATCTCATCATCAACCCGGAAGAAGAAAAGATCATCTATCAGGGAAATGAGATAGAACTCAAAGGTAAACCGTTTGAAGTCTTGACTCACCTCGCGATGCATAAAGACCAAATTGTCTCTAAAGAACAGCTTCTTGATGCCATATGGGAAGAACCTGAACTTGTTACACCAAATGTCATTGAAGTGGCCATTAACCAAATTCGTCAAAAAATGGATAAACCACTTGATATTACAACAATCGAGACAGTAAGAAGACGTGGTTATAGATTCTGTTTTCCTAAAAAAATATCTTAATTGATCTAACTCATATCTCATAAAGGAAGCGTAAAAACGCTTCCGCTCCTTCAAAAACAACCAAGAAAAAATTTTTTTATTCTATTTTAAATAAAGCATAAGCAATGTTCCGTTATAACTCGTATAAATAACTTATATAGAGCATATTTAAGAGACTAAATATAGCTCCAACAGAGGATAGAATGGCCCTTTTAATAACTGATGAATGTATAGCTTGTGATGCTTGTAGAGAAGAGTGTCCCAATGAGGCAATTGAAGAGAATGATCCGGTTTATCTTATTGATTCAGATAGATGTACTGAGTGTGTAGGTCATTTTGATGAGCCTCAATGTATTGCAGTATGTCCTGTTGATTGCATTATCTCAGACCCTGACAATGTTGAAAATATAGAAGAGCTAAAATTTAAATTCAACAAAATTCAAGAGGAAGAGTAGAAATAAGTCATGGCTAAACGAACCGCGATCATTGATATCGGTTCAAACTCAGCCAGACTTGTTATCTTCGAAAAAACCAGCCGCTATGGCTTTCATCTTATTTGCGAACAAAAATCTAAAGTCCGCATCGGAGAAGGTGCTTATGAGAAAGAGGGTCATCTCCAACCCATCGGTATACAAAGAGCTTTTTTAACCCTCAAATCCTTTCTCCACACTATCCAAAAATATCAAGCCCATAAAACACTCTGTGTGGCTACCTCCGCACTTAGAGATGCCCCCAATGGTAAATTCTTTGTACAGTGGATACAGAGTGAACTTGGACTAGCTATCAAAATAATCGATGGAAATAAAGAAGCAAGATATGGTGCTATAGCCGTAAATAACTTGCTTCCTATCCATGAAGGTATCACTATAGATATAGGTGGTGGTTCCTCGGATATGGCTCTCATCCAAAAGGGTCAACTTTTCGATACTTATTCTCTTAATTTAGGTACAGTAAGACTTAAGGAACTCTTCTTTGATAAAGAGATGCCTCTTTGCGAGATAAACCAAAAAGCAAAAGCATACATCGCAGATGAACTGAAAAAGCTTCCTAAGCACTTTAAACACTCTTTAGCCATAGGGATAGGTGGAACAGCAAGAACGCTTAGTAAGGGTATAATGAAACAATGTAATCACCCTCTGGATAAACTACATGCTTTTACCTATAATGCAAACAGACATAAAGCCTATCTTGAGAATATACCTCTCTCATCTGCAAAGAATTTAAAGAAATTCGGGCTTAAAAAAAACCGATATGATACGATTAGAGAAGGTACACTTATTTTCAATGAAATACTAGCTTTCATTGGTGCACAATCTGTAATCACCAGTTCTGTGGGAGTGAGAGAAGGGGTTTTTCTTGAACAATTACTAAGAGAGGACAATCTCAAATTTCCATACACTATCAACCCAAGTATCACCTCTATTTTAGATCGGTTCAATCCTCTAGACAATATAGAGAAAAAGAAGAAAAGCAAACTCAAAATTGCTTCGAAACTTTATACCAAACTCCAGATAGATATCAAAGATGAACAGCAGTATGAGTCTGAACTGCTTTGGGCAGTTAAACTTTCCAGTATTGGAAAAACACTCACTATATATAAATCACACCAGCATGCATTTTATATTGCGATGCAAGAGTTGAATTATGGTTTTACACATGAACAGATGCTTCTCACTTCACTGCTTTTACGTATGCATGGCAAAGAATTACTCAATAAACCTCTCTTTCAAAGTTTTGAACCTCTGCTGCCCCAAAAGCAAACACTTCTTTGGTTAAGTTTCATTTATACTCTTACAGTATTTTTACATGAAGCTTCCAACTCTGCCAATATTGAGTTCACCTACCATAATAAAACACTACTCATTACTTCTGATAGACCTCTTTATCTCGCTAAAGAAAAAATAAAAGCTTTAGAAAAGCCTGTACCGTTTGCAATTATTATAGAAGATGAGAGTAAGGTACCGAAGAATAAAGAGTTAGGGATATATCAATAAGTAGCGTGGGCAGGAATGCCCACAATATGAAAATACTAGAATTTGGTTCCCATAGAGAATTCAAAGGTAGCTGTATGATCATATGGTTCATCATCAATAGGATAGGCGAATACAAGGTTGATCGCTCCAAAAGGAGACTGCCATTCAAGTACTACACCTGTTGAAGATCTTGCAATATCATTACCTGCTATAGATTGTGTATCAAAATCTATATATCCGGTTTCAGTACGTACAGGATCTGTGCGTATTACACCATAATCATAGAAGGCTGCCAGTCTCATCTTTGCTGCTGCCGAGAGAGGAATACTCGCTTCAATAGTACCAGAAGCACGTTCAGTACCACCAATTCTATCACCTAAAACATCTGGAGAAAGTGAGTATGGATCATATCCTCTTACGCTTCCTATACCACCCATAAAGAGTCTCTCCGCAATAGGGATATACTGATCATCACCGGATATGATCTTCGTATACCTTGCTTTAAATCGTAAAATAAGGTCATAATCTATAATATCTTCCATTCCATAATAGGCTCCAAAACGTGCTGACACTTTAGTAAAGTTATCAAACTCTGTATATCCTCTATCAAGATTCTCTTGTTTCATGACACCATCCATTTGTGCAAGTTCAGCGTTAAGTGAGGCAATAAACCCTTCTCTTGGCATATAGAAATCATCTGTATTGTCAAATCTTATACTTGCAAAACCTGAAATTTTTTCATACTGGTCAGCATAAAAGGTAGGGTCAATACCTCCAATTGGATTATAGGTCTCATTATATGTAGATTGGTTATCAACGTAACCTAATCCTACTGAACCATAAAAATGTCTAAAGAACTCTCTACCTACATTCAATGAACCACCAAGCTGATCTTGCGTATAGTCGATATACTCATAATCTCTCTTATAGAAACTCAGTCCCAAACTATACATACTGTCCCATACTTTCGGATTGACAAAAGAGAGATTATAGTTCTTTGAAATCTTTGAAATTTCAAAACCTAAAGTACTATTGATCCCTGAACCAAATATGTTTTTATCTGATACCGAAGCATTGACCATCAAACCTTCATAACTTCCATATCCACCACCTGCAGAGATAGTACCTGTAGATGTTTCTTTTACTTTAACAAGCAGGTCGATCTTGTCTTCGGAGACTCTCTGACTTTGAATATCTACACCTTCAAAGAAACCTGTTCTTCCCAGTGCACTTTTACTGTCTTTAAGATCTGTTGCATTAAATTGATCACCAGGGGCAAGATAAACATATCTACGGATAACTCTGTCTTTTGTTGTGTCGTTACCTGAGATCAGTACATCATTGATCGTTACTTTCTGTCCCGGTTGGATCACATACTGAAGATTGACGATCCCCTGTTCTGTATTTTTACGCATATTGGGAGAAACTTTTGCATACGCATATCCAAGATTTCCTGCTGCATCTTGAATCATTTTCATATCTTTACGCATACGTGTGATATCGAAAACACGACCTTTTTTAAGTAAGAGGTCACTGAGCAGATCTTCACTGTTAATCCCCTCAACATCCTGTGCAATACTCACGTCACCTACACGATACTGAACACCCTCTTTGATCTGATAATCCACCTCTGCAGTGTATGAACTGTAATCCACACGCATTAGCGGCTTACTAACATAGGCATCCAGATATCCATTTTTCATATAGGTTTCTTTTACTCTATACGCATCATACTCAAGCTGATCTACTTTTACTTCACCATTGTTAAAGATCGGTATCCAGCCAAGAAAATCTTCTTCCTGGTTGGCAAGGTCTGTTTCAAGATCACTCTGACTTAACTCTGACGCACCGATAAAATTGAGCTTTTTGATCTTGATCTTTTCACCCTTGTTTACATCAAAAACAACTGAGACTGCTCTTTTTCCTACAGGTGTAGTGGTTACTTCAACAACAGAGTCATAATTACCTTTACTCTCAAGTTTGGACATAAGTGTCTTCTTTGCATGTTGAATACGCGCATCATCATAAAGGTCACCTTTTTTAATCCCAATACCCTTTAAAAGCTCTTCTCCTTCATCACCGGAACCAAAACCTTTAACTTGAAGATTGGCAATAGCCACCTTTTCTTCAAAATGATAAATAAGCACACCACCTTGTCTATCCACCCATATATCTTTAAAATACCCTTGTTCAAAGAAGTTTAGAATAGATTGGTTGATCTTATCATTGTCCATCTGGTCACCCACACGGATATCTGCGATCTCCAATGCAACACTAGGAGAGAGGTGTGCAAGTCCTTCAAATTTGATCTGTGTCACTTTTTGTGCCAAAAGTAGTGATCCTATCAACATCCAAGCAAGAAGTATCTTGAAGGGAGCAATTTTCTTTATCATAGTCAAGCCTTAGTATAATTTGCTAATATTTTATCTTTTTTTCAATAAGAGGCTCATAATAAACAAAAAAATCATGTTATAATCCTTCAAACATTTGGATTAACAAAGGTACTCTATGGCAATACAAAAAATTGGTATTATTGGTCTTGGACTTATGGGAGGTTCTCTCAGTTTAGCCCTCCAAAAAACCTCAAAAAACTTTCACTTTCTAGGTCTTGACCATAATAAAAAGCATTGTACAGAGGCACTTGCCTTAGGCTTAGTTGATGAAGTTGTCCAAACATTAGATGCTATAAAGCACTGTGATATCATTTTTTTAACGATCCCAGTTGACGGAATTATTGCTATTACAAAAGAGATACAAGGGTTAGATAAGAAATGTACTGTCATAGATCTTGGTAGTACCAAAGAAAAGATCTCACAAAGTATCCCAAAAGAGATAAGAGCCAATTTTGTTACCGCACACCCTATGACAGGAACCGAAAAATTTGGTCCATACGCTGCCATTACTGATCTTTACCAAGATAAAGTTGTTGTACTTTGTGATATGGAAAAAAGTGGAGTATATCAACAAGAAGTGGCTAAAAATCTCTTTTCTAACATTGGTATGACCTTGGTCTTTATGGATGCAAAAGAGCATGACAGGCATGCAGCATTCATCTCTCATATGCCCCATGCACTCAGTTATTCACTTGCCAACTCTGTAATGAAACAGGAAGCTGCTGAGAGTATTATCGCCCTTGCCGGTGGTGGGTTTAAGGACATGAGCCGTATCGCTAAATCTTCTCCGAATATGTGGGAAGATATTTTTAGACAGAACAAGAGCAATCTGCTTGAAGCCATCTCTGTCTTTCAGGCTGAACTAAAAAAATGTCAAAAAATGGTTGAAGATGAAGAGTGGAATACACTAAATGACTGGATGGAAGAGGCAAATAAATTACATGATATTTTAGACTAGAAATTTATAACCTATACCTAAATGTAGCGATCACTTCAACTTCCTTGCCAATAGTTTTCTCTACCACCTCTTTTAAAAGTACTTTTTCATCTTTATTCAAAAATCCACTTGCTATCACTTCACAACGTACTTCCAGTTTATCTGCGTGTTTAACCAGTACGATATGTGTCAATGTTACTTCATTTTGACCTAAATTTAAATGTAAATTAGCAAGCATTTTTTGAATATGAATATCCTCTTTCATTTTTTCAAATGAACTGTAAAGAGGCATAGCTACAAATGCCACGATCAACATCCAGGTGATGATACCTTTCTTGGCAATATGAATCGGTGAAAAGCCTAAAACGACAAAGGTAAAAGCAGCTGCAAAGACAATCCCTACAAGGTTCGTCATAAAAAGTAAAAAAGCAGAACTGAACATATGCCAGTCAGCCCAACCAAGTCCTATACCTGCTACTGCTATAGGTGGAACCAAGGCCACCGCTATAGCAACACCTGCAAGTGAACCTAGAATTTTTTCATTGCTTTTTGCATAGGCTGCTGCTGCACCAGAAACGATGGCAACAAAAAGGTCCAAGATCGTAGGAGAGAGACGCCCTGCCATTTCAGAAGTTAGTTTCTCTATAGGTATAAACCATGCGATCAGTGCCGAAGTCAGTACAACTATCACAACACCTGCAGCTATGGTCTTTGCACCTGCTAATTCTAAAGCACTATCTTGTCTCAGCACACCCATACTCAAACTTACGATAGGCTGCATCAATGGTGCCAAAAGCATCGCCCCTATGATGACAGAACTGGAGTTAATAAAGAGTCCAAAAGTAGCGATCATTGTTGCCAAGATCAGTAATGTCATGAAAGTGGAACTCGTTCTACTCTCTTCTCTTAGGTTTGCAAACAGTGTCGTATACTGCTCCTGACTGGCATGTGAAAAAAATGGAATGGATTTACTCAAATATCCTGCACTCTCTTCATCACTGGGGAGATGGTCTATTTTGATACTGTCTTTCCCATTTGTCTCTTGACTCTGTTTCTCCCAAAACTTCTCTCCTACACTCAAAGCCAATGCTTTCTCTTTGGTTTTAAGTTGAACAGGTGTTTCTTGTTTCACATCAGAGTCTATCAGTACAGTTAGGGGTCTGCCTGATTCTATTTTTAAAGCACTGCTGCGTATATAGCCCACAGATTCAGGTAATCGTTCCGGTGTCCACCTTGAAACCAATGATTTGAACAGGTACCCCATATACTGCACCATAGAGATGGGTGCCAATATCACCAGTGAAAGTTTCCCATCACTGGAATTTATCTGTTTTGAAATGAGTTTGGAAGCAAAGGTCGCATTGTTATACTCTATACCTACTAAACCCACAGCAGAGAATTTGATCTCATTGCTTTTTGCATCGGTAAGCTTCATCTTTGTATGATGAAGATCTTTTACCTTTCCCATCGTATGAAAAAAGAGTTTAATACGTCCAAAGAGTGATTTTTCTTTGAGTGTGCTGTCAAACTGATCCAGTGGAGGTGCATCCCCTATAACCACTTCTTGCAGGACTATCTCATCATTGGAAAAAAGTATATCTATCTTCTCTTCAGATCTTAGCAGTGCCTGAGAGATACTCTCATCAAGCCTGGAAGAGAGTTCAAATGTTTTCATCAACTCTTTTTGTTTTGGCATAGGTACGATACCTACACTTTTATCATACCTCAACGCAAGTTCCAAAACCTCTTTGATCTCTTTAAGTGTTCCTGAAACGATCAAGTGAGCAAAATTATCAAACTCAATACTACACATCTGAGAAAGCGGAAAATACGCTACTTTTTCCTCTTCCAATTGTGTTTTAATTTTGTCTAGATACGCTTCTTCTACGGTTCCGTAGAAATATGCAACATTTGATATGCTCATCAGTATTCCCTAAGTAAGCTATTGGTTTTTATACTTCTCCACCAATGCCTTCAATACTTTTTTGTCAATTATAACACTTTTATCACCATTCTTCTTTGCATAAAGCTTACGTACCATCATTTCAGCTTCCATATCTTCACTCATATGCGCATAGAGTATTTTCAGTGCTTCAGACTCTTTAAAAGGACTTTTATTGCTCGTCCATTTGGCTATAGGGAAATATCGTAATAGATACATAAAGAAGATACCCAGAACAAATGCAACCACAAGCATCCACCAGGCTACATTTTTAATCTCTACTTCTTTTTTGGCTACACTGTTTTGAGGAGTATCTACCTGTTTTAGATTAGTTTGTACTATTCCCTTATCCGAAGTGTTCAACACAGGTGCAGCTATTTTATTCACCTCTACTTTTATCTTATATGCAGGTATCTCCAGATCGTTTACTTTAGCTTTTTTTGTATCATACACAGAGATACTTCGTGCTGGTATACTAAAGTCATGGTCTGAGATGAAGGCAAAACTTTTTGTAAGACTGCTATGCAGTTTACCTCCAAGCAAGTTGCTCTCTACAGTAGCATCATCACTGTAGACAGTGACACCATCTATCTCATAATTTGGGAACTCAAAATCTTCAAGACTTCCTTCACCTTCTATTTTCACTGTAAGATTCACTGGCTTATTTGCTTTAATGCTCTGCTTATCTATAGTGCTTTCTATAGTAAAACTACCCACCAGATCTGTATCTTCCGGTTTTTTCTTTACTTCAATATTTATTGTGTTGGAAGCAATAGGCGTCCAGACTGTTCCAAAAAACCTGCCAAACATATCTCGCCTGCTTGTATCGGCTATACCTATTTTAGCTGTAGCCGGCTCAAGTGTAAAATTTCCTTCTGATTGAGGTATGAGTATATATTTTAACTCAGTAACTTGACGGTTCCCTTCCCTGTATGCCTGCTCTTGCTCAACCTCTTTTACAAAAAAACCTTTAAATTCAGGTTTATTGTATTGCGGATTTTCAGAGAGACGTACGCCATTTTGCAAAGAGAAAAATACAGTTACAATAAATGGTTCCCCTACCATCGCAGACTTTTTCTCTGTACGCATAAGCAGTGAAAACTTATTGCTGTTTGATACTTGTGGTGCATTTGATTTGGTGACTTTTAGTTTGATGGGTTCTGTCTTGTAAACTGTCCCATCTATATTAACACTGTACGATGGGATAGTCATATCTTGCTGTGGTGCAAACGTTAACGTGAGAACGGTTGTATGTTTACTCTCACTTTTTCCGTTGATGTAAGTAAAAGAGTTGCTTTGACCTTGATGTCTACCCAGTACTTGTGAACCACCAATCTGCGTTATATTAGGGAATGCTGCTCTATTTCCTGTAGCTACTATGCGAAGCTGTGCCATATTGCCCTGTACTACTTCTGTATTAGCGAGCGTTGCTTCTACACTCTCCGCCCATAAAAACTGAAAAGTTGCTATAAATATTAAAATAATTTTACCCATTAAATTACCATGGTTTTGCATCTTCACTCCTTTTTGTTTTTTTATTCTCACCCATCTGATACATCATTACAGGCATTTTCTTTTGACCCATTTTTTTAAGCAGTCTTTTTAACTCTTGCTCTTTAAGTTTCTCTTCTTTACTCATTTTCTTTTCACCTTGCGGTTTTTGTGACTCCTGGTCACCTTTTTTATCTTTGTTTTTTTCTTTCTCTTTATCAGAAGGAGATTGGTCTTTTTTACCGTCTTTCTTTTTCTCTTCTTTCTTCTTGCCATCTTTATCTTGTTTATCTTTCTTCTCTTGATCTTTCTTCTTTTGGTCTTGCTTTTTCTTATCTTGATCTTTCTTTTGATCTTTATTGTCTTGCTTCTTATCGTCTTTCTTTTTGTCGTCTTTTTTATCTTTATCTTTCTGTTCTTGCTTCTTTTTCTCTTCTTCTTGCTGCTGCTTCTGTTTTTTTGCCAATTCAAGATTGAACTTAGTCTCTTCATCGTCTCCGAGTTTCAATGCTTCTTCATAACTCTTTATAGCTTTATCTAACTCATTTTTCTGAAAATGTGTATTACCAAGATTATGTAACCTTATTGCTTCATCTACACCTTTAGCACTCTCATATGCTTTTATGGCATCATCATACTTTTTAGCTTTATAGTATGCATTACCTATATCATAAGACTTTTGAGGGGACTTGGCATCCAAAGAGTTTAACAGTGCGGCACTCTTTCCATACGCTTTGGCCTCATACGCCTCTTTTGCTTCTTCTATGGTTTTAAAGTCTGTCAAACCAGCTACGGCAGAAGTAAAAAATAAATAGCAAAGAATAAATAGTGTTAAAAATATTTTTATCATTTCTTCCCTTTCTCATCGCTCAACGCTGAACGCTGAACGCTCCTTCTAGGCATAGAACTCAGAGCGATCAAAAGTAAAAACAACCCTCCGGCCAAAGGATAATAGAACATCTCTACTCTCTCTTTTATTTTCACTTCACCCTGCTGTTGATTCTTGTATTTACTGCGTATGACAGAAACCAGTTCTTTTATATCTTCTTTTCCATTCGTTGCTACTACGTAGGCTCCACCATTTTCTTTAGCTACTTCACCTAAAGCATCATTTCTTTGGGTAATCGCGATAGTCCCATCTTTTTGGGTAAAAGATTTTCCCTCTTGTGTAATAACAGGCGCACCTTGTGTTGTACCTACAAGTACCACATAAAGGTCTATCCCATTGGCTTTCAGCAGATCTGAAAAACCTGCTATTGCTTCTTCATCTCCACCATCGGTGAACAGTACCATGATCTTAGGCTTTTTCTTTTCCAATAAATTACCTGCCAACTCACCTAAAGCCATAAAATCTGTTGAACCCATATTGATATAAGAATCATCTACTCCATCTACCATCTGTTTAAGTGTCTCTTTATCACTGGAAAATGGTGCCAGAACAAAGGGACTGTAGGCAAATGCAATGACACCTATCTCATCACTTGGCATATTGTCAAACAACAGAGCCATCTTCTTTTTAGCAAACTCCAAACGATTGGGATACTGGTCTTTACTACGCATAGAACCTGAAATATCAAGCCCCACAAGAAGACTTAAACCTTTAACTTCTACGATCTTGTCACCTTTTTCTATTACAGGTCTTGCCATGGCAACGATCATAAAAAAGATCGCCAAGAACATAGTAATATTTCGTACTATCAACGGCACAGATTCATCTGCTGCACTTAGTCGTTTTAAAACTTTTTCATCAAAGATACGCGAAAGCCGTTCTTTGTTGGTTGAGATCAACACAGCAAAGACAATGAAAGGTACAATTAGAACCCAAAAAAGTTGTGGATGCACAAAACTCATCTCTATACCCCCTTCGCCGATCTAAAATAAATAAAGAACAACAGACTCAATATCGCTAAAAAAAGAGGATAGGTATAAAGATAGGTATGTTGCACTATCTTTTTATCATCTATTTTTGTCACTTCGAGTTTATTGATCTCTTCATAAATTTTTGAAAGTGTCTCTGCATTTCTTGCTCCATATGCTTCACCTTTTCCAGCAAGAGCAAGAGCTTGTAAATACTGCCCGTTATAGTCACGCTGACTTCCTATACCGATAGTATAGAGTTTGATATCTCTTTTTTCTATCATACTTTTGAGTTCAGGGAAAGGCACCTTACTCATATTATCGATCCCATCTGTAAGCAAGATGGCTATTTTGGACTTGGCTTTACTTTTACTCAATATATTGTAGCTCTGTACAATAGCATCATTGATAGCTGTTCGTTTTCCTGCCATACCCAACTTTTGCATTTGTGTGATATTTTTCAAAAAATCTTTTTCAAAAGTAAGTGGAGAAGAGATAAATGCCACATCTGCAAAAGTCACCATCCCCAAACGGTCATTTTCTCTCTTGTCTATAAAGTCTACAACCACTTCTTTAACCACATCAAACTTATTTTTAAAGATATCATTAGGATCAAAACCACGCTGGCGCATCGAGTCACTCGCATCGATGATAAGTACGATGTCTCTACCCTCTTTTTTAGTATTGCTATAGGTTTTGGTAATGACAGGAGAAGCCAAAGCCACAACAGCAGCCAGTATACCTACCCATTTTAACCAACCAAGCAAAGAACTTTTACTGGTACTCCGGGCCAATAGTTGTGCCACATGAGGGAAGTAGATAGCCCTGCTTCGCTCTCGACACCATCTGGCACAAACAAGAAAAAGTAAAATTGATCCCAGCAGAAGAGGATATTCAAAACTAAATTGATTCATCAGCTACCTGCACAAAAAGGTTGAAACGGTTACGTGTATCATCATCAACTGTTTCAACTTCTTTTTTATATTTATACTGTTCAAGCAGTGGTTCTAACTGCCCAAAGAGTTTTACACGTCTCTCATCTGTAGCAAGCAGTCTTGCATAATGTGTTGCTTCATAGGCAGACTTCTTGGTATCTTTCCAGTCTATCTCTTTTAACTTTTTCAGATACCCTTTGGCAAGATTTTCTTTGCGATTGTCCCAAAGTTTTTTGGCTACAAAAAAGAGTATCGCAAGTAGTAAAAACCCAACAAAGATAATCAATCCCCAATAGATATAGTAAGAGTTATCTGGGATTTCAAGTAATGGTTTTATATCTTTTAATTGTTCACTTATATTATTATCCATATTCATCCTTCGTAGGGTGCATTGGCAAACGCACCTTTTGACATGTTCAATTTAAAGGTGCGTTGGCAAACGCACCCTACAAGTAGCACCATCATCTCATACTCTTCATCAACTTCACATAAGGCTCTTCATGTGTATAGATCTTTGTAAACCGTATGCCATGTTTTTTAAACTGTCTATAGAGTGTTTCATCATTGTCGTGCAGTGCTTTTTTATAGTTTTTTAAAGTACCACTGTCAATGTTGCCCTCAAAACTCTTTTTACTCTCCATATCGATGAGTCTAAGATATCCTAACTCGGAAGGATCTTCTTCAAACCTGTCACGAACCATCACGGCAAACACATCATGTTTCTTACTTAAAAGCTTTAAGTCTATCTCTCCTATAAAATCTGAGAGTATAAAAAGCAGTGTTTTCTTTTTAAGGCGGTTATGCAGTGTTTCCACCAAAGCTTTAAAATCACCCTCTTTCCCTATGGGACTGAAATTGACTGCATCTTCAACTGCTTTATGCACAGAAAAAAGTTTTTTACTTGGTTTGCTTATCTCATACAACTTATCTGCAAAAAGTATGTGTGAAAAAAGGTCTGTATTTTTCACTGCAGAAAATCCAAGTACTCCTGTGATCTCAGCAATGAGCTCAGACTTTTGTTTTACTGTACCAAAATAAGTAGAACCGCTAAGCATAGTCACAACAGCAACATTAAGCTCTCTCTCCTCTTTGTATATCTTTACAAAAGGTTTACTGAGTTTTGCTGTTGTCTTCCAGTCTATCTTACGGACATCATCTCCATAGACGTACTCACGAAGCTCTGCAAACTCAAAGCCTTCACCTTGAAACATGGAAGCATTATTTCCAAGCATATCCCCGTAGACTTGCTTTTTGGTTTTAAGGATAATCTTCTTTACTGCTTTGTTCATATCATCCTTTCTAGTCTTTTAAGTTTCCACTTGTTTTAACTGTGGCGTGCTTCTTTCTTCATTTTTTTAGAAAAAACGAAGCAAAAAATCGTCATGGCTCTCAAATCGCTTCGCTTTCAAGGGCGTTCACCATGACAAGGTTTATTCATAGTTTTCCTACGGAATTGGTACCGCAGCCAATATCTTCTCAATAATCTGATCCTGCGTTACACCTTCCGCTTCTGCTTCATAAGAAAGAATGATTCTATGACGCAGTATCTCTTTAGCAATATATGCTATCTCTATAGGAGAGACATAATCCTGCCCTTTAAGATATGCTATGGCACGTGAAGCTTTATACATATCGATACTCGCCCTTGGACTTGCTCCAAACTCGATGTATGCTTCCAACTCTTCAAGCCCATAAGCTTTAGGGTCACGTGTCGCAGCTACAAGTTCAATGATATAGCGCTCTATTTCCTCATCCATATGCACTTGCAATGCCTCTTCACGGATAGTATTCAGGTCTTCCAATGTTGCGACTTGCTGTATGGTTTCAAAACTGTTGTTTGCTACACGCCTTGCTATCTCAAGCTCTTCTTCTTTCGTGTTATAGCCTACAACTACTTTCATCATAAACCTGTCAAGCTGTGCTTCAGGAAGTTCATACGCACCCTCCTGCTCTACAGGGTTTTGCGTTGCCATAACCAAAAAAGGAAGGTCTATCTTGAAACTTTCATCTCCAATGGTCACTTGTCTCTCTTGCATGACTTCAAGCAGTGCTGACTGTACTTTTGCAGGGGCACGGTTGATCTCATCCGCAAGTAAAAGGTTGGTAAATACCGGTCCATGTTTGATCTTGAAAGAGTTGCTGGAAGGATCATAGATCTCTGTACCTATGATATCTGAAGGAAGTAAGTCCGGAGTAAACTGCACACGCTTAAAGTCCAGCCCTAAAGTTTTTGCCAGAGCATTAACTGCTGTGGTCTTAGCAAGCCCGGGAACACCCTCTAGAAGTATATGTCCACGACAAAGTAACCCTGCCAAAAGTCCTTCGACCATTTTGTCTTGTCCTACAAGCACTTTAGAAATTTCTATTTTGATATTTTCTACGATTTGACTCAAGTGATTCTCCTGAATAGTAATGCTAAAAGTATACTTCAGGGAAATTAATTAAAGGTTAATAATCTGGTGATTTTGGGAGAGTATAAAATAGAGATACAACGACAACCCAACATACCGAAATACGGCAACTGAGCTTGTCGAAGCTAAAAGTCGTAAGTGATACCGTCTTAAAAAGTGTTAATTGCTTGTATTTATCTCTATGCTATACCCTATTTTACTATAGGAAAGAAGCGGAAGATTGGGAAGAGTTTTACGTATAGAATAGACTAACGTACGCAATGCTGAGTCTGCAACGGTATCATTTCCCCATATGGCGGAAGTAAGTGCATCATAATCGACTGTATGGTTGACATTCTGGATAAGAACTTCCAAAAGTTTACTCTGTTTACTGCTCAACTTAACAGGCTGGTCATCATAATATAAGATTGTCAGAGCACGTGAATATGCATAATGTTCATTTAGGATGAGATATTCTCTTGGTTGATTTACAGATTCGACTTTATTCTCTTTTTCATGAGAAAGATATCTCTGGTAAGCGAGCTGAAGGGTAAATACAATATCTTTTTTACTGAAAGGTTTTTCAATAAAACCATAAGGAGAAAGCTCCAAAACTTCTTGAAATGTTTCATCATCATTATGTGCAGTAATAAAGACAATAGGAAAGTCATAAGTCTTTAAAATATCTTTAGCTAATTGTATGCCATCCACAGGACCTTTAATATTTATATCCATCAAGATCATATCACAGTCTATATTCTTAAGTGCTTCAATGGTATCTTCTGCATTATCGAAACAGCCTGAGACAGTCACATCATACTGTGCAAAAATATCTTGCAGGTAACGCTGGGTGATCGTTTCATCTTCTACGATAACAATATTTTTGGGAAAAAGCATTAGTTAAACTCCTCTAAATTAAAATATACATCAATGACAACACCATCTTTTCCATCTATGTTGACATTGCCATTGGGGAGTGTGGTAGCTAGATCTTTTATGAGGGTCATACCTAATGATTTGTACGTTTTTGTCGTATCAAAACCTTTACCGTTATCTCTAATACTCAAAATATATCGTTTTCCAATACGCTTAAACTGCACATCTATCTCTCCATTATCACCATTAAAAGCATGTTCTATGGAGTTTGTTACAGCTTCGTTAAAGATCAAACCAATGTTCATGGCTATTTTCATATCTACTATGGCAGGGTATATATCTGTAGAAATACGATGTGTGGTATATGTTTGTAAACTTCGGGCTATCCCTTCCAAGTACTGTTGCATATCTACTTCTTCATAACTCTGATTCGTATAAAGGTTTTTATGCATTAGACTCATAGCTTTTAAACGGTCTACATGCATTTCAAACATTTTTTTGTATTTGGGGTCATCTATTTTAAACGATTGTGTCTCAAGCAGGCCCATGATGACTTGCATATTGTTTTTCGTACGGTGGTGTACCTCTTTAAAAAGTATTTTATTTTCTTCAAGCGCTACGTTTAGTCTCTCTTCATAAGAACTACGTTCACTCTCAATGATATACAATACATAGGAGATGATCAAATACCCTAAAACTATCTGAGAAAGCAGTTCCCATTCATAGACAAATTTTATCCCTGTAACAAAAGAGAACAGTGGAATAAAAAGTAAAATAATAAACATATTTGTACTCCACCGGATACCCTTCTTTACCCCTAAAAAAAAGAAAACAAATATAGGTAGAGAAGCCAACCAGAAAAGCGAAAGCTCCGGGTCTTGATCAGGAACAACTAAAGACATGGCAATAAGAAAAGTTAATGCACCCAGTATCATGTATGATGTATGATTAATATTGACATAATGAGGGAACACAAGGTAAGACACCATCAATGTAAAGACTATAAGCATCTCAACCACCAGCATGGCATAGTAGCCTTGCATTAAGTTTTCATAGGCATAAAGCAAGATAATAAATACACCCGTTAAAATAAACAGGTTAACCATTGTTGCTCTAAGTCTATCACGGCTTTTTAGAGGAAAGTACTTGCCTTTTAAGATTTCTGATTCAAAAAAGTTCATTTATCCCCTTCCCTTCTATAAACGATTGTTTTAAGTATATTATTAGACGCATTAGTTAAAGCTGATAAGCCTATTTTTTTAAAAACCCCATTGCTGTAGCGATGATGTCATCATCATCTTTAGATCTTGATTTCAGTACCACTCTCTCTTTGTTCTCTTCAATAAACTCTATAAAGACATTTTCTCCATATGAAGAAACTTTGGAAATACCTTGTTGTCTAGCCAAGACTTTCATAACAATGACATCGATGAACTGTCTTGTAATAGTATCTAACTTACCAAAACGGTCTGCGATCTCTGACTCTATCTCATAGACTTCTCCTGTACTTTCACAAAGAGAAAGACGACGATAAAGTTCTAAGCGTAAACGGTCTTCCTCGATAAGCTCTTCATTCAGATAGGCATCAACTGAGAGTTTCATATCTATATTTTGTGCAACTTCTTTATCTTGGCCACTTAGTTCCCGAATGGCATCTTCAAGCATACGCAAGTAAAGCGAGTACCCTATCTGTTTGATGTGCCCGGACTGTGCTTCACCGATGATGTTTCCTCCACCACGGATCTCCAGGTCATGAAATGCAAGTACTGCTCCCGACCCAAGGTCTGAATGGGACTCTAAAGCCAATAAACGTCTTTTTGCATTATCAGTCAATCGCTCTTTGTCTGTTACCATAAAGTAACAATACCCCTCTTTGCCACCACGTCCTACACGTCCACGAAGCTGATGCAAATCTGCTATACCGAAGTTATCTGCACCATCGACTATCATAGTGTTTGCATGCGGCATGTGTATGCCTGACTCTACGATGGAAGTAGAAAGCAGCACATCATACTCCCCATCTTCAAATAACATCATTTCATTTTCTGTCTCTTTGGCTGAAATTTTAGAGTGTAATACGGCTATACGTAATTTTGGGAGAATCTCTAAAAGAACTTTTTTCTTCTCTTCAATCCCGGCAATGGAGTTAAAGACATAAAATATCTGTCCACCACGACGCATCTCTCTTAAAATAGCTTCTTTAATGACTTTATCATCATAACTTTTCACAAAAGTTCTTACCCCCTGCCGTTCTGTTGGAGGAGTCAGGATCTCAGAAAAACTTTTCACATCTGACATCGCAAGATTCAGAGATCTTGGAATAGGAGTTGCAGACATGGAAAGAAGATGTACATCAATGGCTATCTCTTTGAGTGCCTCTTTTTGTTTCACACCGAATTTATGCTCTTCATCTATAATGACAAGAGCAAGGTTTTTAAACTTCGCTTTGAGTAAAGCATGTGTACCAACAACAACATCTAACCTACCCTCTTCCAGCGCCTTGAGTGTGCCATTTCTCTCTTTAGCGGTAGAAAATCTGTCTAGTTTACCTACTTTTATACCATGCTCGTAAAAACGCTCTTTCAAACTCTTAAAATGCTGAGAAGAAAGTAAAGTTGTAGGGGCGATCATCATGGCTTGATAGCCATTTTTCACTGCAATAAACATCCCGTTCATCGCCACTTCTGTTTTACCAAAACCCACATCTGCAGAAAGCAGTCTGTCCATCATCTTGCCCGAAGACATATCATTCAACATATCGTTGATAGCCTTCTCCTGATCTTCTGTATGTACAAAGCCTGCTTCAGACATGAAGATGGCATGCTCTTCCATATTTCTTTTAAGTTTAATACCTTTTTTTAGATGACGCTGTGCAGAAAGATTAATGATCTGTGACGCGATGGCAAAAAGTTTCTCTTTGACTTTAGCTTTTAACTTTTTGAAACTGGCTTTCCCCATGCGGTCAAGTACAGGCAGGGCACCACCTTCAGCTACATAACGGTCTATCACTTCAAGACTGGAAACCGGGATGAGCAATGCATCTTCATTTTGATAATGAATCACTACAAACTCACTCATAGACCCCAGTATCTCTCGTTTTTCTATGCCTTTAAAAATACCCACACCATGGTTTTCATGTACCACATAATCACCAGCTTTAAGCTCATCTAAAATGATGCTCGCTTTCTTCACCTTTTTTCTCTTGATAGGCTTGTTAAGAGAGAGTATAAGCCTATCTGAACCCAAAATATTGACGATCCCATCCTGATACACAAACTCTATATTTTCAAAAGAGTCTAATTCTGAACCACGTACAATACTCTCATTTTTAGCAATAATGGTGATCTTTTTATCTTTATGGGATTCTAATAGTTTATTTGGATTGACTGCTTCCAAGTCACGGTATTTATTACCTTCCGGAATAGATGGCAACAGAAATTCTTTTCTTGGCACCAGTGGCTCTGTAAGTTCATAGACCTCTTTAAGTTCATCATCTAAATTACTTGCCCAGACACCATCAAACTGTTCTAATGCACTCTCTCCCAACTCATCAAGATGCCATAAACCAAGTGAGTCTATATCTTTTACAAAAGTGTCATATATGCTTCGTTCTGTTCTGTTTTTAAGTGCTTCATGTTGGGTTTTATTCAATGCTAAAAAGGCTGGATTAAACGTAAAAGACTCTAACTCATCAGGTATACGCTTTTGTGTATTTTCGTCATAATATTGTATCGTCTCAACTTCTTCATCAAACATTGAAACACGGTAAGGTTTGTCTGCATCTGTAGGAAAGATATCTATAATATCACCACGAAACGAAACTTCACCACGACTTGCAGCGATATCCACAAAATGATAGCCCCAATGATACAAAGTATCTTTGAGTTCCTGTAAATTAAGTGTATCGCCAAACTCTATTGTTTTCTTATCAAAAAATTCTTCTTTAGGAAAAGGCACAAGTAGTGTTCGCAAAGGAGAGACAAGCATTTTTTTCTTCTGGCTTGCATAGTAGTTTGCCAAAGTGATAAAAAATGCTTGCACATCTTCATCATACGCACGTAAGTCTTCACCTACAGAGAGACGAAGATCAGGTAAGACAAAGGTGTCAAACCCAAGCAAGACTGCCACATCTCGTATTTGTATTGCTTCTTTGTCATCTTTACAAATGAGTAGCTTTTCTTCTTTGAGCTCTTCTAGGTATTGGTAAGTGTTACTTTGATACATTCATCTTCTTTAAAAATTCTTCTACAACATAAAATGAACCAAATACCAGATAGTGTTCATCTTTGTTTATTTTTTCATCAAAGTAGTTGTATTCAATCTCTACTTTGTCTAGTGCTTTTTCTATAGCTTCCAAAGTTATTGCTCTTTGAGACTCAATAGGAATGATCTCTACACGTTTTACTTTAGGCTTCAAAATTCGTAAAACTTCTTCATAGTCTTTATCATCAAGACTATTGTATATAAGTACTACTTTATCATCAAGTGCTTCTTCTATGGCTCTTGCTGCCAGTGGATTATGCCCGACATCTATGCGGATATTTTCTGTAAGCTGATAAAAACGTCCAAAAAGTTCTAACGAAAGCAGTTCATCTATATTGTAGTCAATTTCTAATAATTCAAGAGCCTGGAGTGCCACCATTGCATTGTCTACTAAATAAGCTCCCCAACCTTTTCTTTTGGCAATACTCATCACCTCCCAAGAAGCAGAACGGGAAAACACCAATTTTGCATCTTTCTTGGTAGAGATAGCTTTCGCCACTTCAAGCACTTCATCATAAACCTGAGGGGCTAACAAAACTTGCTTTTGTATACTCCGTATCTTCGTAGCTGCGATTTTTTCTATACTCTCACCTAAAAAAGCCTGATGGTCTATGCCTATAGGGGTAATGATACTCAGCTCTTTGTCACAGACATTCGTAGCATCAAATTCTCCACCTAAACCTGCTTCAAGTACCATTAGATCACAGTTTTCAAAAACAACAAAAGCCAAAAGTGTGGTATATTCAAAATAGCTCAAAGCATCACTCATCTTTTGACCGATTATCTCAAAAAGTCTCTGATGTGCTACTTCCAATACTTCATCAGAACTATCAAAACCATCTATCCAGATACGTTCGTTAAACTTCATGATATGAGGAGAAGTGTAATGTCCTACTTTAAGCCCACTTTTATAAGCCAAATGTGCAACTATACGTCCTGTAGAACCTTTACCGTTTGTCCCTACAATATGCACTGTCCGAGGCTGTTTGATATGAGGTTTGAGCTTCCCATAAGCTATATGTACACGCTCATGATCTATCTCTTTGTAGTAGAGTGGTTTAGCCTCTAAAAAAACATTTAATGATGCTTGCTTCATTACTACTTGCTACCTGCTCCCTGCTTACCAGTAAGCATCCCCTTAGCGCTTACATAGGCTAAGAATTCATCCAATGCTTTCTCGAGACCTTTACGTATTGCTTCTGTTCTAAGTGCTGATGAGTAAAGCGAAGAGGCTTGTATATCTGCTTCATGTACTGTATTGATCTGTTTTGTGATCCTGCCTTGCTTGGTCACCATGTCAAATCTTACCCTGATATTGGCACGGTAGCGCGTCACATATCCATCTTCATATGCCAGTGGGGTAAACGTACTTCCCGTATAAGTCACACGAAGCTGACTTTCCGCTTGTGCTTTAGGAACAACACGGCCTTTAAAGCGTGTATACACCATACGATTGAGTTCATCTTTTACAAAAGGTGCATTCTCAGGTTCTACTCTGTCAACTGCTACTTCAACATATACAGTATCTGCAAAAATATTTTTAATAACATGGGAAGAGGGTTTGTAGCCACAAGATGTAAGAAGTAATACTATACAAATTGTCATCCATAATTTTAATATGCTGTTCATTTTACCCTCTTCTTTCTACGATATATTAACTTGGTTTTACAGCTAGGTTAACCAGTTTATTTGGAACTACGATCTCTTTGACGATACTCATACCCTCAAGCCATTTTGCTCCAGCTTCTTTTGCTGCAGCTAAAATTTCATCTTGTGAGGCAGATGGATTCATCTCGATCTCTGTACGTTTCTTACCACCTATCATTACCACATACAAAATACTATCTTGTACAAATACTTCTTCTTTAACCTCAAGTATAGCACCTAAATTTTCTCTTACAAATAATACTTCAGAAAGCTCAGTAGTTACATGAGGAATGATTGGTTCAAGAAGGTTCAGCATAATGTACATCCCCTCTGTCCATATATCTGCATTATCTTGCTTGTCTAGAGCATTAAGCGCCTCCATACATGCTGCGATGAGTGTATTAAAAGCAAAAGTCTTCTCATACACATCAGATGATTTTTGCAACGCTTCATACACTTTCACACGTGCAAGTTTAGACTCTTTACTCAAAGTACTTTGGTCAATATCTGGTAAAGTAGTTCCTGTTACTTTCTCTTTTCTGTCATACAGTTTTTTAATAAACCTAAAGGCACCCTCAACCGCAGAGTCATTCCACTCTAATTCTTTTGCAGGAGGAGCAGCAAAAAGTGTAAAAAGTCTAGCTGTATCTGCTCCATACTTTTCTACAAGTGCATCCGGATCAACCGTGTTCCCCTTAGACTTAGACATCTTCGCACCATCCATAAGTACCATCCCTTGTGTGAGAAGGTTTTCAAATGGTTCATTGATATCATGGTAACCCAAATCACGTAGTACTTTTGTAAAAAATCTCGCATAAAGCAGGTGTAAGATAGCATGTTCTATACCACCGATGTATTGATCCACACCTAACCAATAATTTGCATCTTCTTTATCTATACCTACATCATTCCACTTCTTAGGATTTGTTGCATAACGGAACTGATACCAGCTTGACTGCACAAAAGTGTCCAAAGTATCGGTCTCACGTTTTGCATCTTTACCACACTGAGGACAAGTACAGTTTTTCCATGTAGGGTGGTTTTCCAGTGGGTTACCCTCACCAGTGATCTCCACATCTTCAGGAAGAGCGATAGGAAGATTTTCTACCTTTTCAGGTACAAGTCCACAAGAGTCACAATGCACAAACGGAATAGGTGCACCCCAATAACGCTGACGGCTTATACCCCAGTTTCGTAACTTATAGTTTGTAGTACCTTTACCTAAAGATCTCTCTTCAAAATGAGCAATGATCTGTGCTTTGGCATCCGTATTTTTCACACCCGTAAACTCAGCTGAATTCTCAAGTACACCCTCAAAGGTAAAAGGCAGTTCATCTCCGGATATCACTCTTTTGATAGGAAGCTCATACTTAGAAGCAAACTCAAAGTCTCTCTCATCGTGTGCGGGTACAGCCATCACTGCACCACCACCGTAAGAAGCCAATACAAAATTTGCTGTCCATACAGGTATCTCTTTACCTGTCAATGGATGGATGACTGTAATACCTAAATCATACCCCTCTTTGCCTTCTTTAGCTCTTTCGATCTCCGTCATATTTGTGATAGTAATGATCTTTTCAGCTATATCACTATCTAACAAATCATTCTCTAGAAGATATTTAGTAATGGGATGCTCCACTGCCAATGCAGAATACGTTACACCGTAAATAGTATCTGGACGTGTCGTAAACACCGTGTATTTGTCAAAATTTCCATCAAGCTTGGCTTTACTCATTTTGGAGAGTTCAAACTCAAATTCAAGCCCTTGAGATTTTCCTATCCAGTTACTTTGCATAGTCAAAACTTGTGAAGGCCATTTACCCTCAAGTTGTTTCAAGTCACCTAACAAATCATCTGCATACTTAATAATGTCAAGGTAGTATCCTGGCATCTCTTTGAGTTGCACTTCATTGTCACAACGCCAACAACAACCCTCTTCTACCTGCTCATTTGCAAGTACTGTATGACACTCTTCACACCAGTTCACCGTTGTAGACTCACGGTAAAGTAAGCCTTCTTCAAACATCTTGATAATAAACTCTTGTTCCCACTTCGTATAAAGAGGATCACAAGTAGCAAACTCACGTGTCTTAGAAAACGAAAGTCCCAAAGTGTTGAGTTCTTTTCTCATGTAATCAATGTTCGAGTAGGTCCACTCTTTAGGATGACGACCATGTTTGATGGCAGCATTTTCAGCAGGCATACCAAAGGCATCCCAGCCTATAGGATGAAGGACATTAAAATCCTGCTTTCTGTAGTAACGTGCAAAAGCATCACCAATAGCATAATTACGCACATGCCCCATATGCAAACGTCCACTTGGGAAAGGGAACATACTTAAGATGTATTTTTTCTTTTGTTCAAGAGAATCAGAAGGCTCAAAAGCCTGCTCATCATCCCATTTTTTCTGCCACTTGGCTTCAATCTCACTTGGATTGTAACTCATTATTATCTCGCTTCATTTTGTCATTATTTAATTGAAAGGATTATAGCAAAGATGCGGTTAGGGGGAGTTGTATCTTGTACCGTAGGTCGGGGTGTCCCTCCCCGACCTACAAATATTTACTGAAGCGTATTACACTGCCTAATATCTCCAGACTTAAGCCCTCTTCTAAACCACTCCACACGTTGAGCAGAACTTCCATGGGTAAAGGCATCTGGTCTCACATGGCCTGTCGCTTCTCTTTGCAGTGTATCATCACCGATGGAACTTGCTGCTCTTAACGCTTCTTCAACATCTCCCGGCTCTAAAATATTAAAATCTTTATGCGCATGATATGCCCATGCCCCAGCATAACAATCCGCTTGAAGTTCTACTCTTACCTGCAGTGCATTAGCTTTTTTACTATTACCACCCCAGCTTTGTTTTGCTTTTTGAACTTTAGAGAGTGTACCTTGCAGATTTTGGATATGATGTCCTACCTCATGTGCAAGTACATACGCTTGGGCAAAATCACCTGGTGCATTATGCCTTTTTGCCAAATCATCAAAAAATCCCAGATCCAGATAGACTTTTTGATCTTCAGGACAATAAAAAGGACCCATCTGCGCAGATGCATAACCACATCCACTTCTTGTAGACCCACGGTAGAGTACCATTGTTGGTTCTCTGTAGCCACGCAATTCTTTGTTCCAAATTTTTTCTGTACTTGCCAATACTTTCTTAATAAATACAGCTTGTTTTTCATCTTTTACTTTATCAATCGGAGCAGAAGAACCTCCTCCCATGCCTATGATAGATAATGGATTATAACCGCTAAACCATGCAAAAGCACCTACCGCTATAATTATCCAACCAAACTTCGTTTTAAACAGAGGCTTGATCAAAGGCCATATTATCATCATCGTTTGCGCTGAAGGAAGACCACGACCTCTTCCACCTGAACTTTCTCTTCTATCCTCTACATTACGACTTTCTCGTTCATCATCCATACGCATTTTAAAGCCTTTTTTATTCTGTATTATTTAATTAATTATACCAACCAAAAGTAAAATTTTACTACAATAGTATTATTAAAAATAAACACTACTATCTCAAAAGAAGTCAATCAAGGAGCCATAAAGTGTCACTAGCCCTAGCAAGAAAATACCGTCCTGCCACCTTTGATGATCTTATCGGTCAAGAGGCAGTTTCACAAACACTCTCACTTGCACTCGATGGCAACAGACTTTCTCATGCTTACCTTTTTTCTGGGCTCAGAGGAAGTGGAAAAACCTCTACAGCACGTATCTTTGCAAAAGCTTTACTCTGCGAAAATGGTGCTACTTCCCATCCTTGCGGAACATGTACACATTGTATTATGGCTGCAGAGGGTCGTCATATGGATATCATCGAAATGGATGCTGCTTCCAACCGTGGTATAGATGACATTAAAGACCTCATAGAACATACCAAATACAAACCAAGTTCAGCACGTTACAAGATCTTCATCATCGATGAAGTCCATATGCTGACAAACCAAGCCTTTAATGCACTGCTTAAAACACTGGAAGAGCCACCGGATTTTGTTAAGTTCATTTTAGCTACGACTGATCCACTTAAACTACCTGCGACCATCCTTTCACGTACGCAGCATTTCAGATTTAAAAAAATCCCTCAAAACCTTGTACTTAAACACTTGGAACACATACTCAATCTTGAAAATGTCGGGTATGAGGTAGATGCGTTGGACATCATAGCCCGCACAGGTGCAGGCAGTTTAAGAGATTCACTCACTTTGATGGACCAAGCCATCGTCTACTCTAAAAACTTTGTAGATATAGGCACTGTGACAGGGATGCTTGGCATCATTGAACCAAGCCTTTTAGAGACTCTTCTTGGTGACATCATGCTCAAAGACAGTGCAAAAGTCTTAGCATTCATTAAAATGGCATCTGACTATGAAGCAGAGATGATACTTGATGAACTCACTCTTTATCTCAAAGAGTTACTTCTTTCGGGTAATGGCAAACTCAGTCCTATGATCATAGAGCGTTTCTTTAGAGTCATAGCAGAATCAAAAGGCCTGCTTGCACTCGGCAGTGACGGAGAATTTGTTCTTTCTCTTTCTCTGTTTAAAATGATGGAAGCCTTAGAGATCAAAGACATAGACACAATGATACGCGGACTCGAACGTGAGCTTAAAGGTGTTGAAGTAAGTGAGATCATGGTCACTACTCCTGTTCCTGATGTATCTGCTCCTGCAGAAATCATAACCATTACGGAAGAAGAGATCGTAGCAACATTACCTGTTAAAAAAAGTGTAGAAGAAGAAAAGGTTAAAGAAGAAGTATTACAGTATTCGGAACCTATTCATGAAACTATAGTACCCAACATTCAAACACAAGAAGTTCCAGAAGAGATTCTTCAAGAGGAAGTAAAAATAACTGCTCCTCTTTCTGAGAAAACAGAAGATGAAATCCCGCAGGAACGAGAACAAAAAACTGCTTCCCCAGAAGCACCCTCTCAATCCTCAACCCTTAGCACTCAACCCTCACCCAATCCTCATCAAAAAACTTTTGATAGTTTAATCAAAAAAATATACGATCGAAACTACGAGCTAGGTGCATGTTTTGAAAGAAATATTGAATTTGAAAATTTTATGGACAACAAATTGATATGGGGCTCCAGTGCAGAGGGTGATGATAAAAAACAACTTATCACTCACTGGGGTGTCATCAATATGTTTGTCAAAGAGCTTTTTGGTTTCGAAACAAAGATAGTTAACATTCCTAAAAAAAAAATTGACCCTGTAAGCGTAGCTACAAAAGAGTCTTCCATACATGAAGTTCCTGCACACCAGGATGCAGATTCTGGCTCCATGATAGAAGATATTGAAATGAAAAGTTCTTGTATCGCCCCAGATGCAGGAGAGACGGAAGCTGCCAAAGAGAAAGACCCCTCTACATTGCTTGAAGAGCCTATGATCAAAGAGGCCATAGCACTTTTTGATCCTAAAAAAGTAAGAATAAAGCGTAATACTTAACTATAAAATCACACGTCTGTGCCTCTGTCACGGTGAACGCCCTTAAAAGCGAAGCCGATTCGAGAACCGTGACGATTTTTTGCTTCTGCCTACATGGCTACGCTTTGCTCCGACCATTTTGGTTCCAAAGCTGTAAACGACAAGCAGTTGTCGTTTACTTAACGCTTCTCATCTAAAAAAATGAAGAGAGAAGCAACGCCTCAATTTAAATTATGAGGAAATCAAAAAACAACAAAAAAATCCAAATTAATCTACCCAAGCCTGAGTAACAATCTTAGGCTTATCATCATAGATCTTGATCTTCTCAGACCCCACACAACGTCCTTCATCATCAAGTTCAAATACAACCATTTGAAGAAGTGCTTTACACTTATCTGGTACATCAAAGTGTCCTCCAAGTCCTGTAAGAAAACGTTTTATTGGAACTTCAGGGCCCATACCTATCACTCCATCCCGACAGCCTGTTAAGCCAACATCGGTTACATAACAACAACCATCTGTTACCTGCAGATCATCTGTAGCCACATGTGTATGCGTACCAAGTATGGCACTCACATCCTCTTTCAGTATATGTAAGAGTGCTTGTTTTTCACTGCTTGCTTCCGCATGGATATCAAGGATAATATGTTTTATACCTTGTGCTTTAAGGGATTCAACCACTTCTACTATCATAGTAAAAGGATTATCTGCCATAGGCATAGTATAGTGACCCATAAGGTTCAGTATGGCTACCTCTTTACCTAGAAGTGTTGTTTGATATACACCTTTACCTGGTGTGGCTCTAGGGTAATTCATAGGACGGATGAGAGGATAGGTATTGAAGAGATTTAGTATCTCTTTTTTGTCGAAGCTGTGGTTACCGCCGGTCATCATATCGATGCCGTACCCCAGTAACTCTTTACAGTTTTTCTCAGTGAGTCCAAAACCGTGGCTTGCATTTTCATAGTTAGCTATCGTATAGTCTATGAAATGTTCTTGTTTCAGACGCGTAAGATGACGTTTTATCATCAAGCGTCCCGGTTTACCTACAACATCACCAATAAAACCGATTTTCAAGGGTTAACCCTACTTGTTAATTGCTTTACCGGCAAATGGGAGTAAAGCACTCGCCCAAGTCAGTCCACCACCAAAGGTATCAAGAAGCATAAGCTCACCCGTTTGAAGTCTGCCTGACTCATAAATATCATTGAGTGCCATAGGGATAGAGGCTGCTGAAGTGTTTCCGTATTTACCTACAGTCAGTACTACTTGGTCTTCTCTCATTTTCAATGCATCACCCACCGCTTTGATAATACGATAGTTTGCTTGATGCGGAATAAAGTGAGGAATATCTTCTGAATTAATGTTATTTTTTTGCAAGATCTCTTTCACATCTTTTGTCAGTGTCTTCACTGCAAGTTTAAAGGTTTCATTACCTTTCATCTGCACAAAGTTAAGCCCCTCATCGATTACCTTCTGACTTACCGGATAGATAGCACCTGGTGCCGGTGTAACCAGAAAGTCTGCATAAGCTCCATCAGCACTTGCATGCAGATCGATGAAGCCTTCTTCTTTTTTATCCGTAGCAGATATTATCGCCGCACCTGCTCCGTCACCAAAGAGGATACAGGTACTTCTATCGGTATAGTCAACAATTGAGGAGAACTTTTCGGCACCTATGACCAATACGTTCTTTTTCATCCCTGACTCAATAAAGGCTTTTGCTACAGAAAGTAAGTATACAAATCCGCTACAAGCTGCTGAAATATCAAAGGCCTGTACATTACTGATACCTAATTTATTTGATATTATACATGCGGTTGAAGGCATATTAAAATAGTCTGGTGTCACTGTTGCACAGATCACCAGATCGATCTCCTCTTTGGCGATCTCTGATCGACGAATAGCAAGCTCGGCAGCTTTGGTACCCATATCACTGGTATGTTCATCTTCTGCTGCGATACGTCTCTCTTTGATTCCTGTTCGTTTAACGATCCACTCATCGGTCGTGTCAACCATCTTTTCAAGATCTGCATTGCTTAAAATCTTTTCAGGTACATACGCACCGATAGATCTAAATGAAGCATATACTGGTTTTGTTTGTGACATAGTTATCCTTAACTAGGAAATCTAAATAAATCCTATATAAATTATGGTCTATATTTTACCATAAAATTCTAAGGAGAGGTCTAAAAAGTAGGGGGAAGTTAGATTGAGATTATAATTGATAGGCTAAATGCCCATCAACTATTTGTCATTTGTAAGTAGTTCTTCTATTACGCTGTTTACATCAGATTGTGTATAATGAATCGCTTGGAAGATAGCATTTTTTATTGCTTTTGGACTTGAGGCTCCATGGCTGATAATAGCACAACCGTTTATACCAAGAAGCGGCGCTCCGCCATATTCATCTTTGTCCACTTGTTTTTTCATATTTACAAACACTTTTTTTCTCATCATAAATGCACCGATCTTTGCAGGTAACGATTTACGAATATATTGTTTCATCAGATCAAAAACCGTTGTAACAACACCTTCACTTGTTTTAAGCAGGATATTACCCGTAAATCCATCACACACTACAACATTGACAGTACCATTGAAAATATCTTTTCCTTCGACATTTCCAACAAAACCATCAAGCTCTTTTAAAAGTCCAAAAGCCTCTTTTGTCAATGCATTACCTTTACTCTCTTCAGAGCCGTTAGACAAAAGCCCTACACGAGGAGATCTTACATTTAAGACTTTTTGAACATAAGCTTCACCCATTGCACCAAATTCATAAAGATTTTGAGGTGTACAGTCTGTAACAGCCCCTACATCAAGAACCAAAGTTTTTGTTTCTGTAATACTTGGCATAAGTGTAGCAAGTGCCGGTTTTGAAATATGAGGGAGTCTACCTATACGAAGGGTTGCCAATGTCATTGTAGCACCACTATGTCCTGCAGAGAGTACAGCATCAGCTTCTTTATTGCGTACAAGCTCAACTGCTTTATAGATAGATGACTCTTTACGTTTAAGTGCATTCGTTGCCTGGTCACTCATAGAGATAACATCTGATGATTCTACGATTTGAACTTTGTCAATGTAATATTGGGGAAGTAGAGAGAGTATCTCGGTTTTATCGCCTACTAAAATAGGGAGGAATTTTTTACTTTCAAGTGCTTGAACCACACCTTCAATAATGGGTTCAGGACCAAAGTCCCCACCCATAGCGTCAATCGCAATTTTGATCATGGATTACGCTTTAGTTGTTTTGTACTCACCAGTAGTCATATTCATGTGGTGAGGCATTCTCCATGTTCCATCTGCATCTTTTACCGGCATTGGTAATGTCAACTTGTAGTGTGTTCTTCTTTTCGCTGCTCTTGTGTGACTCACACGTCTTTTAGGTACTGCCATTTTATGTCCTTTATTACAATTTTATTTAATATTCCACTTCAAAATCTTCATCATTATCACTGCACGCATCGCAGTAATGATAAGCACTTTTAAGTGTATTAATCTCGCTCTGTAGTATGTACGAAATATCTATTTCGCCATCTAAAAACTCAATTATATCTAAATCATCTTTATCTTCAGATACTTGATCGCTTAGTTTCAGTTTCAGTTTGTTGTCCAGTTCATAGTCAAATGTGTCTCCACATCTGTCACATGACAACTCAATACTACCACTTATCTGTGCGTCTAAAGTTACTTGATGATAACCGCTTTTCTGTAAAGTTCCTTCCAGACAAACACCTTCCAAATCTACTTTAAAAGGTTTAGCTGTAGAACCTATTTTGTCAAATACCATTTTCATAAGGAACTCCCTTAGATAAGGTGTTTAGTTGATTTCTCTTTGTGCAAAAAAGAAGTTAATTTCAATTGTTGCATTTTCAACAGAATCACTTCCATGAACTGCATTTGCATCGATACTGTCTGCAAAGTCAGCTCTGATAGTACCAGCTTCAGCTTCTTTAGGATTCGTTGCACCCATAAGATCTCTGTTTTTAGCCATTGCATTTTCACCTTCAAGTACAGTTACAACAACTGGACCAGAGATCATGAAGTCTACAAGATCTTTAAAGAAAGGTCTTTCAGCATGGATAGCATAAAATGCTTCAGCATCTACTCTTGAAAGTCTGATTTTTTTAGTTGCTGCAATTCTAAGATTTGCTGCTTCAAATCTTGCAAGAATCTGTCCTACAACGTTTTTAGCTACTGCATCTGGTTTGATAATTGATAATGTTTGTTCCATACTTATATTCCTAAGCGATTATTTACTTCATGAGAAGTATTCGGGCGGCATTATACCCAAAAGAATATAAAATATTTATTAAAAAAAGAGATAGATAGAATAAGAAAGGTTTGTCAGGCAAAAGCCTGACAAGGAAGGGTTAGTCTTCGATTACAGGTGTGCCTTTAGCACCTCTGTTTTCCATTGCAGGCATACCGTCTACAACGTCAGCCCATTCAATACAACCTTCAGTTGGACATGCTTCAGCACAAGCTGGTACATCATGGTGATCTACACACTCGACACATTTGTCTGCATATACGTAATAAATCTCTTCACCCGTTGGGTTATCATCCTCATCTACGATTGCTTCTACTGGACATTCGTCAATACATGCCGCACAATTGATACAAGTATCATTAATATATACTGCCATTTATTCTCCTTAAATTGAATATGCTCAAACTATATCAAAAGATTTTTAAGAAATCCTTTAATATTTTGATAAATTGGGTAAATTAGGTAAAACAAAGCAAATCCCTACATAGTAGAGATTCACTAGTTGATAATGACTCTTTTTATTGAGCCTCTGTTTATAGAACTAAAGTCCTAAAAATTGTTTGATATCGTCTACTTTATCTGTTTTTTCCCAGCTGAACTCCACATCTTCTCTACCAAAGTGACCATATGATGCCGTTTTGCGATAGATAGGTCGTAAAAGGTCTAAGGCTTCCATGATCCCTTTAGGTGTAAGGTCAAAAAGGGCCTCTACACATGCTGTGATCTTATCTTCATCTACCGTAGCAGTACCATGCGTATCTACATAGATAGAAACCGGCTTAGATACACCTATGGCATAAGCTATTTGCAGTGTAGCTTTATCACACGCACCTGAAGCAACAAGATTTTTTGCTACATGTCTTGCAGCATAGGCAGCTGAACGGTCTACTTTGGTAGGATCTTTTCCTGAGAATGCTCCACCTCCGTGCGGACAGGAACCACCATAAGTATCTACGATGATCTTACGCCCGGTAAGTCCGGCATCCCCTTGAGGACCGCCGATAACAAAACGACCCGTCGGGTTGATGTGATACTTGATCTCATCACTCATCAACTCCACAGGAATAACCGCTTTGATAACCTCTTCAAGTACCGCTTTTTGTACCTGTTCAAGTGTTACTTCCGGATGGTGTTGCGTTGAGACAACGATGGTGTCAATAGAAACAGGTTTACCGTCTACATATTTAACCGATACTTGTGCTTTACCATCTGGACGTAAAAACGGGACAGTACCATTTTTACGCACTTCTGCAAGTTTTGCTGTGATCTTATGTGCCAAAGAGATAGGTAAAGGCATCAACTCTTTCGTCTCATTACATGCATAACCGAACATAAGTCCCTGGTCACCTGCACCGATCTCACCTGAAGCCTGATCAACACCCTGGTTGATGTCCGGACTCTGCTCACCTACGCCATTCAGTACACCTGCAGATCTATAGTCAAAACCATAGCTTGCATCGGTGTAACCTATCTCTCTTACTACCTCTCTGGCAATCTCTTGCATCGGTGCATATGCATGTGTTTTAAGTTCTCCTGCAATAACACAAAAACCATTACTCAATAACGTCTCACAAGCCACTCTAGCCTGTGGATCTCGTTCGATAATATAATCTAATATCGCATCAGAGATCTGATCAGCCATTTTATCTGGGTGACCCTCGGTTACCGATTCACTTGTAAAAATGTATTCGTTAGCCATTTTTAGTTCCTTGAAAATATTTGTTCACTGTCACTGAACTTGAAAAAATATCTCATAAAGATACTTTTTCAAATCCCGTAGGGTCGGCTTACCGACCATTGAATTCCATGATTTTTAGTGGTCGGTAAACCGACCCTACATAATTCTCTTTACCAATTGTTCAGGTAGAATCCCCAAACTCTCTTCCACCAATTTTGTATTACCATGCGTAATAAATGCATCATCATACTCAAATGAGGTTAACGATATATCTTGTATCTTCTTTTGGCTTAAAAATTCAAGTATGGCTGAACCTACACCACCTTGTGCTGCAGAGTCGGAAAAGACAAACCATTTTTTATAGTCACTGCTTAATTTGACAAGCATCTCTTCATCTAATGGTTTTACAAAACGTAGATCTAAAATAGCTACTTTTTTATCTAATAGTTTTGCTGTCTGCTCTGCTCGTCCTACACCGTTTCCATATCCAATGAAGAGAATCTCTTCCCCCTCTTGAAGTAAAACAGATTTTCCTAACTCATAAGCAGGACTTTCACGATCTTCAGCACTAAAAGCACCTCTAGGGTATCTAAAGGCACAAGGGTGATCATACTCTTTGGCAAATGCCATAGCAAGTTTCATTGTTGTTTCATTATAGGGTGCAAGCAGAGTCATATTGGGGATAGCACGTAGAAAGGAGATATCAAAAGCCCCTTGATGCGTCTCACCATCTTCACCTACGATCCCTGCCCTGTCTATAGCAAAGGCCACACCAAGATCCATCAAAGCAATATCGTGGATCACTTGATCATATCCTCTTTGCAAAAATGTAGAGTAGATCGTACAAAATGGTTTAAATCCCTCTTTGGCCAAAGGTCCCATAGAGGTAACTGCATGTTGTTCCGCGATGGCAACATCCCAAAAACGTTCAGGGTATTTTTCCATTACCGCAGACATTCCTGTTCCACTTGGCATAGCTGCAGTTACACCTACCACTTTTTCATCTTCATCTGCCAACTCCACCAAGGTATCAGAAAAAATAGCTGTTGCAGCTTTAGCACCATTTTTTTTAGGAACCTCACCTGTTTTCAAATCAAAAGCACTCACACCATGCCAATGCTCTTTAGTCCCCTCAGCGATCTCATACCCTTTACCTTTAGTGGTTTGTGCATGAATAATGACCGGTTTACCCAGCTCTTTTGCCACTTCCATTGTTTCAATAAGTGACTCGATATCATGTCCATCCACAGGACCTATATACTCTATACCCATCTCTTCAAATAAAATGCCTGGCGTAATAAGCTTAAATGACTCTTCAAACCTTTTTGCCATATAGGTTGCACCCTCTGGAAAATGCTCAAGCACTTTTTCTACTTTACCTTTGAACTTCTGATAAAAAGAGCCTGCCATGGTCTGAGAAAGTAGCTTAGAGATAGCACCTATTGGTTTAGCAATACTCATTTCATTATCATTAAGTATGATGATCACCGGGTATTTTCTATCTCCCAGTTCATTCATCGCCTCATATACCATCCCTGCACTCATACTTCCATCACCGATGAACGCTACGGGAATTCTATCTTCACCTTTGAGTGCAATGGCTTTAGCTGCACCAACTGCAAGTGAAATAGAGGTAGAGCTATGCCCTGCAACATAGTAATCATACTTGGACTCACTTGGCTTTGTATAACCACAGATCCCATCAAACTGACGTAAAGTATCGAAATTGTCCCAGCGGTCTGTAAGTAGCTTATGCGCATAGGCTTGATGGCTGACATCAAAGATAAAAGGGTCTTTGTTCACATCAAAAACCTTATGCATCGCTACGATAAGATCTGTCGCTCCCATAGTTGAACTCAAGTGTCCACCATTTTGACTTACGGTATCCAATATTTTTTGTCTGATATCTTCTGCTAAAGTATTGAGCTCTTCTATAGTATGTGATCGTATATTCATCATTTTGCTTATCTCTTTTTCATGTATGCGTTTATAAGTTTTTTTGTAAAAGCGATATGTTCATCATCATACGCTAGCCCTAACTCTTTTGCAAGTGATTTCAACTCTTTTTTACTCACAGGTTCAGAGGATACAGTCTCTGTATCATTTGCAGTAAAATCCTGTAAAACAAAAGGTGTCACTTCTACTTCATTCGCTTTTACCACTTCTACTTTTTTCAAGCAATAACCTCTTTAAAATGTTTAAAAAAGATGTCATTCTGTTTTTGTGTTCCAATGGTAATGCGCACTGCATTCATCCCATAAGAAGCCAAATTACGAATGATCACACCTCTTTGAAGCAGTGCATCTGAAATCTTTGTTGAATTCAATGTCTCATCAAACAGATAGGTAATAAAGTTTGTATAACTATCAATGTATTCTAAAGCATTTTCATCTGCAAAAGTTTCATAACGTTTGATCTGCTCCTGGTGAAGTGTGATAGATTCTTCCACAAAACTTTCATCTTTGCATGCTTCTATGGCTACTGCCAAAGAGAGTGTAGAGATATTGAATGGAGGTCTCATCTTAGTAAGTTCCTCTATAAGTTCTACTTGTGCAATGCCATATCCTACCCGCATGCCACCTAAACCGTGTGCTTTGGAAAAGGTACCCAGATAGATCACATTTTCATAACCCAACAGATCATTTGGTGTGATGGCATACTTCGCATCTTTTGCCGAAGCATACTCCATATAGGCACCATCTACAACGATGATCGCATCTTTGTGCATTGCCTTTATCATAGCCAGAACTTCTTCTTTACTTGTAGCATCACCCGTAGGATTGTTCGGTGTACAAATATAGACGATCTTTGGTTTACGCATATGGAACGCTTCCATGAACTCATCATACTTATGTTCATAGCTGGCTGTACGAAGAACTTTCGCACCCATCTGTTTCGCATAAATTTCATACATAGCAAATGTCACTGCAGACATAAGTACTGAAGAGTTTTCATCCAACACTGCACGTGAAATAAATTCAATGACCTGATCAGACCCTGCACCGATGATGATGTTCTTGTCTGTTACATTGAACTTGCTACTCAACGCGGCTTTGAGTTCGAACATACTGTCATCAGGATAAAGATGGGCAATGTCAGCATTAGATCTGATCACTTTCGCTATAGCAGGATTTGTACCTATGGGATTTTCATTTGAAGCAAGTTTCACTACATCTTCAGGAGCGATACCAAATTCACGTACCACAAGCTCTATAGGCTTACCCGCCTCATACGTTTTAATATCTCTAAGTACTTTATTAAATTTTATCATTTATTTCTCCTTCAAAAGAAGCAAAGCTCCTTTTAAATTCCTCTCACTTTGGGATAAAGCCTTATGCAAGAGTTATCATATATTTTTTATTTATTTTAAATATCATCGGTCTCTTTAACATAAGAGCCCAATACTTTTATTTCATCTTTATGTTTCTCTAAAATAGGTTGAATAGCTGTATCATCTTTATGACCATTAAACTCTAAAAAGAAAATAGATTTACCTTCTACAATATGTGATTTTATTTTTGTCAAATTGACATTTGCTTTTTCAAAATCATTTAGAAAATCCACCAAAGAACCCGGTTCATTTGAGAGTCTTGCAAGTATTGATGTCTTGTCAGCACCTGAAGGCTGGTTTTCAAAGTTAGAGATGATGAAAAACCGTGTTTTATTATTGGTATCATCTTCAACATTCTCAAAACGGATCGGAAGATTGTTTATCTTGGCTGCCACAGAAGGACAAAGTGCTGCTGCATCTTTATCTTCCCGTGCCAATTTTGCCGCTTTGGCTGTAGACTCTACAGGAATATGTTCTATCTCATCAAGTCCAAGATCCTGCAAAAATTTCCTGCACTGTCCAAAAGCAATATCTCTGGAATAAATTCTCTTTAATGTTTTGATATCTTCATTGACCGTTGCAAAGGCAAGATGCACATTCACCACTACTTCAGCGATGATCTTAAGATCATATTCATCCAGACAATTGATCGTATCGGTCACGATACCGTTCGAAGAGTTCTCTATAGGAATCACACCAAATTTTGCTGTACCCTTTTCAACCTCTCTAAAAATACCTGGAATAGAACCAATAGGCAGATACGCACTCAATGCACCAAACTTACTCTCTGCTGCCTGATGGGTAAAGCTGGCTTCAGGTCCAAGGTATGCTACCGCCTCAGGAAGTTCAAGATTTCTGGCTACTGCAAACATTTCCAGGAAAAGTGCATCTATCGCAAGATCCGTAAGCTTACCATTTGCTTGTACATTTTGACTTTTCAGACGATTTAAAATGGATTGCTCACGTTCAGGACGGTAAATAGGTGCACCCGTAGTGTTTTTCACTTCACCTACTTGATGCACAAGTTCCATACGCTCATTGTAGAGTTTTAAAAGTGTGTTATCAATAGTATCAATCTTTACTCGCAACTCATCCAATGTCATATTCTTACCTTTATCTTTTTTGCTTTACTTTTCTAAATACTCAAGCTCTAAGCGCACTTGATCTTCATAAGTTTCACGTTTACGAATAAGTCTATCTTTCCCACCCTGCAATGCAACCTCTGCACTTTTTGCACGGGTATTATAGTTACTTGCCATAGTGAACCCATATGCACCTGCAGAATGTACTACAATAAGATCATTATGCTTAAGAGGAGGGAGAAGCACATCTTTACCAAAGAAGTCACCACTTTCACAAACTGGTCCTACCACATCGGCTGGTGTTTTTTTCGCATCCGCATCTATACCTACTGCCTCTATCTTATGATAAGCATTATAAAGACTTGGTCTTATCAAGTCATTCATCGCACCATCTACGATGACAAAACGTTTACTGTCATTTACTTTTTCATACAGTACTTTGGTAAAAAATGCACCCGCATTAGCGACCATATAACGCCCCGGTTCACATAACAGTGTGACATCAAGCCCTTTAGTTGTTTCAAAAATAGCTTGTGTATATGCTTCTGCAGAGATTGTCACTTCGTCATCATACACCACACCTATCCCACCACCTACATCAAAGAACTTAATGTCTATTTTGATCGCTTTGAGTGAACGTACCAAGTCTGCCACGATCCCACACGCTTCTTTTATAGGGTCAAGATTTATTAACTGTGAACCAATGTGGAAGTGGATACCTACAGGATTGAGGAACTCTGATTTATTCGCATAAATATACATGCGTTTAGCCATATCTATCTCTACACCAAATTTACTTTCATGTAGTCCTGTTGAGATATAAGGATGTGTTTGCGGATCGATATTTGGGTTTACACGTATAGAAATACGTGCCTCTTTACCAAGCTCTTTAGCCATCATCTCCACACGTTTCATTTCTGCTTCACTCTCAAGATTAATCAGTAGAATATCGTATTCAAGTGCTAAACGTATCTCATCATCACGCTTCCCTACACCTGAGAAGATGATCTTATATTTACTTACACCTGCATCAAGAGCACGTTGCACCTCACCGATACTTACACAGTCAGCACCACTGCCAAGCTTAGCCAAGTGTGCGATCACAGAGAGATTGGAGTTTGCTTTTACTGCATAATTTATAAGAGACTTTTTCCCTGCAAAAGCATCTTTAAGCGTGTTATATCTATTTTCAATATAATCAAAATCATAAATATACAATGGCGTACCATATTTCTGAGCCAATGCTTTATAATCAATATTCATTTATCCAATCCTAATCTGTATCTATTTTAGGGTGATTTTATCTAAAAGTTAATTAAAAGGCGGATTTTAAAGCTATATGGGGCTTAAGCTATACTCTTTTCATCTGTGCTATACACATATATCGCGTATAGCCATAAAAGTACAATAGGTAAAATAGCAGTAAATTCAGGGCGTAAAACACCATTTGAACCCATCTGGTTCAAGCCAAACAGAATACCCCAGATCACAAAGGTTGCGCCTAATGAAAGTGCTATTACTGATCCAATATTCATCATTCTGGCATGAAAAGGCAACTTAAAAAAGAGAATAAGTAAAAGGGCGATAGCAAAGAGTGGGACGACTATTTTATTGTACAGAGCTGCTCGAATTTTATCTGAATTCAGATTTTGCTTGTTAAGCAGTTTCCATGTGTTGAATGCATCAATAATATTAAGTGCTTTACCCTCGTAGAGTGACTCGATGATCTTAGGCTTATACCCTTGAAGTGTTTTGATACTCTCTTTGTGCTCTATGGTATAGTTTTCTAATTCACCCTCTTCGTTATAGACATGTGTTTTAAGTATAGCATTTCGTGCGTCCCATTCGTTGCCGTCAAATATGGCGATTGGAGCATGGATAGTGTAACGAACCTGATAGCCTTCAACTTTAAAAATAGTGATATCTTCTATCTTTTTTTCTACCGGGTCAAGGTTTTTGATATAGACGAAAGTATCATTATATTTAAAGAAAAGGTCGTTGACATCATAAGCATGAAGTTCATTTTCAAGTAAAATTTCTGCCTTGTCTTTAGCATAAGAGAACTCAGTTGTATGCAAGAAAGTAAAGATAGCATAGGTAACAGATGCCACTGCCAACAAGGGAATAAAAAGCCTCTTTTTGTTATACCCAAAAGCATGCAACGCACCCATGGTATTATTTTTCACCAGAGAAAGTTTTGTCATGATCACGGCAAATACGATTGCTAAAGGATAAAGCAATCCAAGTGCCTCTTGCCACATATAAAAGATATAGAGTATTTGGTAATTACTTGATACATTAAGTTTTTGTACATGCTGAAAATAATCGATCACTGCAAAAGCAAAAGAGAGACCAAATAAAATAGCTAGCAGATTTTTAATATATAGTTTTGATATATACCTAAAATGTAAGGAGGGAGAAATGAGACTCATATTGACAATCCTTCTATAGTCTTTAAACTATATTTTGATTTGACTACATTTAACTCTTCACTTACTAGTAATTTACAAGCCTCAGCTACATGTGCAATCAGTTTATCTAGTACTTTAGCCTCTTCATCAGAAAAATTATGCAGAACATAATCAGATACTTGTGATTTATGTTCTGGTTTTCCTACCCCTACTCTTACACGCAGGTATTCTTTAGTGATATATGTATCAATGGACCTAAGTCCATTATGTCCACCATGTCCACCACCCTTTTTAAAACGCACCGCACCAAATGGAAGATCGATATCATCATGAATTACAATGATCTCATCCAGTTCTACTTTATAAAAATGTTTAACTGCCTGCAGACTTTTACCGGAAAGATTCATAAATGTTGTGGGTTTTAAAAAAAGTGAATTGGAAGCGCGATTGAGCTTACCTTGAAAAGAAGTTTTGGAAATGTCTCGGGCAGAAGAGTTATCAACAAGTTTGTCGATGACCCTAAAGCCGATATTGTGTCGTGTGTTTTCGTACTGTGATCCCGGATTACCTAGACCTACGAAAAGTGTCATGACTTTTTATTTAGCTTTAATTACACCACAGATAGCAACATTTTCTCTATCCATCATTTTACAGTTTGCCGGTGCTTCAACATCTCTGACAAGAATAGACTGGTCTCTGTCAAGCGGTTCAACATCAAGATCAAAGTTTGCAGGCATATCTTCGATAGTCCCTCTTAGTTTTAATCTTTTTTTAGACATAACAAGTACACCTTTGTTTTTAAGACCTACTGGTGTTCCATGTGTAATTACAGGTACAAGGAAGTTTGTAACTTGACCTGGAACTGCTACTCTTAGATCTACGTGAGTTACATCACCGTTTACCGGGTGTAGTTGATACTCTTGGATAAATACATTGATCTCTTTATCACCAACTTTAACTGGGAATGCAAGTGCTTCTTTATTTCTTATAGTTCTTACAAATTCACCACGTTTAAATGCAGCATTGATATTTTCAACACCATGCGCATAAATATTAGCGATTAGATAACCATCTCTTTTAAGCTGCTTTGCATTACGCTTACCGATACTCTCTCTAACGATACCTTCTAACATATTTTGTCCTTAAATTTAAAATAGGAACGGATTATATCGAAAAAAGTTTAAATTAATCTTGCCTGCATGGCTACGCTTCGCTCCGCACCCCAAGGGCATTTCCTCCCAAGGTCAGGGCACCATTTCGGTTCCATCAGTATAAACGTGAAACTTTTCACGTTTACTTAACCCTCCTCATCCTTAAACTCAAATATATCTACTTCCTTTTCAGCAGCATGTTCATCAACAAGGGCACCTTTTCCGACACCTTGCATTTTGAGTTTCATATCTGCTGGGTTTGTTGCATACTCCAATGCTATTTTATCAGTGATCTCTCCTCTACGTAAAATATCTAGAAGTGCCTGATCAAAAGTTTGTGTACCGTAGATCTCTTTACCCTCAAAAAGTGCATCGGGGATCTCTGCATCACGGTTCTCTGCTATAAGCTGTTCTATTCTGGCTGTTTTTTTAAGTACCTCTATCCCAGCAACCCTTCCACCTTTTTTTGTTGGAATGAGTCTTTGTGAGATAACCCCTTCAAGTACAGAAGCTAAAGACATACGAATACGGTTTTGCTCCTCATTTCCAAACATACCAACGATCCTGTCGATCGTCTCTTTTGCATCCAATGTATGCAGTGTTGAAAATACAAGGTGACCCGTGTTTGCAGCATGCAGCGCAATATCGATCGTCTCAAGATCCCTCATTTCCCCAACCAGGATAATATCAGGATCTTCCCTCAAGGCTGCTCTAAGTGCATCTGAGAAGGAGTGTGCATCTTGTCCTATACCTCTTTGGTTAACCAAACATCCTCTGTCTTTATGAACAAACTCGATAGGATCTTCTACTGTAATAATATGTTTTTTCTGCTCTCTGTTTATCTTATCGATCATAGCAGCCAAGGTGGTAGATTTACCCGAACCCGTAACACCCGTAACAAGTACAAGCCCCCGTTGTATATCGGTAAAAGTTTTAAGCACTTCTGGGAGGTTAAGCTCATCAAGCGTTAAGATCTTCACAGGAATGATACGGAAAACTGCACTCAACCCATCCATCTGATAAAAGAAATTCACACGAAACCTGTTTTCTTCACCCAATACATAAGAGAAATCCAGGTTTCGATCATTGATCAGTTTCTCATACTGGTCTTTGGTAGTGATCTCACGTGCAAGTTTATCAACCATCTCTGCACTCAATTCATCTTTTCCAAGTACTTTCAATACACCATGAATACGTACTCTTACTTGAGAACCTGATTTAATGTGAAGGTCAGACCCTTCATTACTGATCATAGTTCGCAGATAAAGTTTAAGTTTTTCTTCCATGTCACTTCCTTTCTGGCAGGTTTTATTTATTTAATAGATTCAAGACTCTCTAGCATCTCTTTAAATGCCTGTTCAAATGCTTCCAATCCATCTTTGAGTAAAGAGGCATATATCTCATCCATATTAAAACCACTATCTGCCAGTTTTATAAAATAGCCATTGATCTCACTCTCTTCTATAGGTAGCTTTAGCATTAATCCTTTACTATTCACAAAAGATTCTATGGTAGCCAAAGGGGCAGTATTGACAGAACGTGATGCTAAGAGTTCTCTCATATAATAATCTGCTGCCAACTCATCACCCTTGACACCTGTACTTGCAAAAAGTGTACGTATACTTGGTGTATGATTTTTTTCGATAAGATTATAGATCTTGGCAGCATTATAAATACCTGTTCTAGATACATCTATACCTTCTTGTGCCAGGTCTGCATCAAGTAATCTGTCAAAACGACTCACAAAAACAGAGATGACCGCATCTACCCTTCCCCCACCATCTGCTTCAAAACTATCTAGCCCTTTTGTCATCGCTTTAAGACATTTTTGTGCTTGTTTAGGAGAGAAGATCAGTGTTGCATTTACAGAGATACCTGTATCTAATAGTTCTGTCATTGCAGCATATCCAGCTTCAGTTGCAGGTACTTTTACCATCACATTAGGCTCACCTATTGCTGCAAAGAGTCTTTTCCCCTCTGCTATGGTACCTTCTGTGTCATTGGAAAGAAAAGGGTCAACTTCTATAGAGATATAGCCATCATTCCCCTCGGAATAAGAGGATCTTAATGCTTGTGCAGCAGTACGTATATCCTCGATAGCCAATGCTTCATATTTCTCTTTGGCACTTTTCCCTGCCAAACTTTCCAACTGCTCTTTGTATGCAGGGGAAGTAGTGATCGCTGAAGCAAAGATAGATGGATTGCTCGTTGCCCCATTGATCGTACCATTTTCTATCAGTTTTGAAAACTCATTTTTAAGATAATCTCTCTCCACAAAGTCCAACCATAAAGAGAACCCTATATCTCTATTTACCATCTTTTATATCCTTGTTTAATAATACAACTAGTCGTATGAGCCAACTGCTGAAATTGACATAGTGTCAACGTAGTTTTTTGGGCTTTGCTCAAAAAGCGTTATTTATCAATATATGTCCATTTAAAATGATGCCAATCTCCCAAGTCACTAGGCTTCTGCAAGGCAACATCCAGTTCATCCAGGAACGTATCCCTCTGAACTATTTGTGCTCCCAACCCTATCATGTGGTCTGTTTTCATCTGGCAATCTATAAAATCATAACCTTTCGCGCCTAAAACATCACTTAGTGCTTTAAAAGCTACTTTCGAAGCATCTGCCACCAAAGAGAACATCGACTCGCCAAAAAAAGCTTTTCCCATCGCAATACCATACAGTCCACCTACAAGTTTCCCCTCTTTATAGACTTCAACACTATGGGCATACCCCTCTTCATGAAGCTCTATAAAAGCTTCTTGTATCTCTTCTACTATCCATGTATGATCCTGCCCGTCTCTGGGAACCATTGCACAATGTTTAATGACATTTGAAAATTCTTTATCAAAAGTAACCGTAAACTTACCGCTACGCAATACCCTGCGAAAAGATTTACGCACACGAAATTTGTCAGGGTAAAGTAAAAGTCGTGGGTTGGGTGACCACCAGAGTATAGGATCACCAGGATTGTACCAAGGAAAAATACCTTGACGGTAAGCAGCACGCAGTCTAGGGGAACGGAGATCTCCACCATAAGCCAGAAGTCCTTCATCTGAAGCATTTCTAGGGTCAGGAAATATATATGAGTAGCTACTCAGTGGAGGAATAAGATATTCCTCCTCATCGAACATAGAAGCCAATTATCTTCCTTCAAATGAAAAATTTAATTTCTCATTTTCATAACCCACTTTTACAGAACCACCTTTTTTAAGTTTCCCAAAAAGTATCTCATCCGTAAGTGCTTCTTTCACTTTTCCATCTATAACACGAGCGATGTGCCTTGCACCATAACGCTCATCATATCCTTCATTGGCTAGGTACTCTTTGGCTTTTTTACTCAGTTTGACTTTCACTTTTTTAGATTTAAGTAAAAGATTCAATTTATCCAACTCTCTATCGACGATAGTAATAAGTGCATCTAAACCAAGTGCATTAAACTCTATGGTAGCACTCAAACGGTTTCTAAACTCTGGAGAAAAGAAAGCTTGGAGTGCTTTGTCTGTTTTCATAGAGTTATCTTTGTTAAAGCCCATGACATTGGCCTCTTTTGTACCTATGTTAGACGTCATGATGAGTATAACATTTTTAAAATCACTGACCACACCATTGTTATCTGTAAGCTTCGCTCCATCCATCACTTGAAGTAAGATGTTCATGATATCAGGATGTGCCTTTTCTATCTCATCAAGAAGCAGTACTGTATGAGGATGTTTTTTGATCATCTCAGTAAGTAGTCCACCCTGCTCATACCCTACATACCCTGGAGGTGCACCTACCAAACGGCTGATAGTGTGGGCTTCCATGTACTCACTCATATCGATACGTTCAAAGTGTACATGCATCGTCTCTGCCAGTTGTATGGCAAGTGCTGTTTTCCCCACACCTGTCGGTCCTACGAAGAGGAATGATCCTATAGGTCTATTATCTGCATTGAGTCCTGCATACGAACGTTTAATGGCAGTTGACAATGCACTTATAGCTTCATCCTGTCCGATGATATGTGAAGCCAGATCTTTCTGGAGTGTTTGAAGCTTTTTCGTATCATCTGTTCCAATAACTGTAGAAGGAAGTTTCATGATCTTTGCTACACTCTCTTCGATATCTTTAGGTTTTACCGTAATACCTTCTTGCCCTCTAAGCATAAAGTGTGCACCAACCTCATCGATGATATCCATCGCTTTATCCGGTAAAAATCTATCATGCAAATACTTCACAGATAGATCGATCGCAGTCTGAAGTGCTGCATCTGTGAAGCTGATATTATGATAATCCTCATACTTATGCTTTACACCCTGTAAAATGATCATCGTATCTTCTTTGCTTGGCTCTTCCACATCGATTTTTGCAAATCTTCTACTAAGTGCTTTGTCTTTATCAAAAAAGTTTCTATACTCTGCGTAGGTTGTCGCACCGATACACTTCAAATCTCCACGAGCCAATGCAGGTTTCAGTAAGTTGGATGCATCCATACTTCCACCGCTTGTAGCTCCTGCACCTACCATGGTATGGATCTCATCAATGAACAAAATAGCATCATCCATTGCACTCAATTCAGAGATAATACCTTTAAGACGCTTCTCAAAGTCACCTCTGTACTTCGTTCCTGCAACCAATGCACCCATATCAAGAGCAAATACTTTGGCATCTTTAAGGATATCAGGCACTTCACCCTCAGAGATCTTAAGTGCAAGTCCCTCAGCAATGGCTGTTTTTCCTACCCCTGGTTCTCCTACAAGTAAGGGATTATTTTTCTTACGACGACATAGTGTCTGCATCACACGTTCTATCTCATCAATTCGTCCAACAACCGGATCTATCTTACCTGTTTGGGCCAGTGCCACAAGTTCCATAGTGAACTTATCTAAAAATGTCTCTTCTTTCTTTTTCTCTTTTGCATCAACTTGCGTTGCCGTATCATGGTGAGAGATAACTTCTAACACATCCACACGGGCAATACCCTCTTTTTTCATCAAATACACCGCGTAAGAATGCTCTTGCATAAAGATAGCTGCTATCATATCTCCTATACTGGCTTCTGTTCTTCCTGAGCTATGGATATGTGTCATCATATCATTAATGGCACGAGAGAGAGCTACTGTCTCAAAAGGTTCTACCGCTTCTTTAAGAGAAGGGATAGTCTTGTTAATATGCTCGATAATACCCTCTTCGAGCAGTTCAAGGTTTGCATTCAGTACAGAAAGTATCTCTACCCCTTCTTCACTTCTCACCACAGATAAAAATACATGTTCTACCGTCAAGTATTCATGTCTATTTTCTTTGGCATATCCTACAGCTTTTTTAAATACATCATTTAATGCAATACTTATCATTTATTTATCCTTTACGAATCTTCTTCAATCGTCGCAAGTAATGGAAATTCATTTTGTTTTGCTTTCTGCTTTACTTGCTGTGCTTTGGTTTGTGCTATCTCGAAGCTGTACACTCCACAGATGGCTTTGTCTTTTTCATGTATCTGTAGCATGATCTGTTCTGCTTGCGCATGTGTCTTATGAAAGATACCAATGAGTACTTCAACTACAAAATCCATACTTGTATAGTCATCATTGTGTAGTAACACTTTAAACATTTGTGGTTCTTGCAACTCTAAGGCTAGATCAAATTCTTCTTCAAACTTTGGCATATTATGTTAAAATCCTAATTCATATATTTATAATTTATATATACTATTATACAAAATTTTTGGAGAAATGCAAGTGCAGTCACTTTTTATCACCGCTACCGGTACCAATGTAGGTAAAACGTACACTACTTTAAAGCTCATCGAAGCCTTTGCCTCACGAGGTCTGAAAGTAGGTGTATTTAAACCCATTGAAACTGGCGTCACCGACACACTACCTGATGCTAGTCTACTCTTAAAAGCTTGCCGGAAGGTAAACAAGAACTTCAAAGACCTTACACCACAAGATATCACAGCCTATACTTTCCCCCTCCCCGCAGCCCCGTTTTGTGCAGATATAAACAAAGAGATAGTCATAGACAAGATCATAGAAAAATACCATGAACTCGCACAACTCTGTGACATCCTTTTGGTTGAAGGTGCAGGGGGGCTCCTCGTTCCCATCACGAAAGATTTCATGATGATAGACTTGGCACAAAAACTAAGATCAAAAGTACTTCTGGTTACTCCTAGCCGTTTAGGCTGTATCAACGATACTCTGCTCTCGCAAGAAGCATTAAAGTCTCGTAATATTGAGTTTGATTGGTGTGTAAATTTGTTTGAGGATAAAGAGGATTTTTCTGAAGTAACGAAGCCTTTTTATGATGAAATATTTCCTGAGTGGTGGGGTGTTAGAGAAGGAATACAAAGTTTTATTAGCAGCTATTAGCTATAATCACATAATTATTACCGTACTAGCTAAGGATACTCATGCAACACCTGGTAGACACAAACAACTTTTCAGAGGAACAGATAGCACAACTGCTTCATGATGCCAAAACATTTAAAGCAAATCGTCCTTCTCAACTCCTAAGAGATAAACTTCTCATCACTCTTTTCTTTGAAGCTTCAACACGTACACGTTCTTCGTTTGAAGTGGCAGCAAAAAGACTGGGAGCTGCAGTGGTACATCTTGATCCCTCTAAAAGCTCTAGTAGTAAAGGTGAGTCTTTGGAAGACACTTTTGCAAATCTTTGCGCTATGGAGCCTGATGGCGTTATCATCCGTCACTCGGAAAATGAGACACCACAAATGCTCGCAGATATGCAGATGACCTCTGTTATCAACGCAGGTGCGGGCAACTATGCACATCCTACACAGGCACTGCTTGACCTCTTTACTTTAGTTGAGTATTTTGATGGTGACATTAAGGGCAAAACCATAGCTATAGTAGGTGACATTGTAAGTTCTCGTGTAGCAAGTTCCGGTATTCGCTTATTTACACGTATGGGAATGAATGTCATCCTGGTAGCACCTAAACCTTTTATGCCACAAAGTGATCTTCCTCAGTACGAAAATCTTGATGATATCCTGGATAAAGTAGATGTGATCATGAGTCTCAGGGCACAGCTCGAGCGTCATGATACTCCTCATTTTGATGACTATGATGAATATGCAAAACACTACTGCATAGACCATAAACGTTTAGGAGATAGAAATATTTTGGTGCTTCACCCCGGTCCGGTAATGAGGAACATTGATATCTCTGATGAGATGCTTGATGATCCTCGCTGTAAAGTTCTCGAACAAGTGAAAAATGGTGTTTATATGCGTATGGCTATATTAAAGTTATTATTATTAGACTCTTAAAATAGATATGGCTTTGTCACTGAGCACTGAGTGTGCCGATATGAAGGCGTGCACATTGCGAAGCAACACGCCGTAATAGTGTAGCACACTTACGAAGTGACGATTTTTTGCCTACTTTTTTCTAAAAAAAGTAGAGATAGAAGCTAGGGTATAAAATGAATTGGCTTAACAAAGAAAATGGTTTTTCCAAGATAAACAAACTTGCAAAAAACCGTACTCCCTTTCTTTTTATCACCTCTTTTGATCAGCAAAAGATCTTTGCAAAGCCACTTGATGAGCTTGATGATGACATCTTCTATAAGTTGAAAGATTGGCGTAATTATCCTGTTGAAAAACGTAGTAAAGATTTTACTTTTTCTAAATCTCCTGTTGACTTTTCTCTCTACAAAAAAGCCCTGGATGAAATACTGGAAGAGATACGTTCAGGAAACACCTATCTTTTAAATCTCACATTTAAAACACCCATTGAGACGAACTATAGCCTCAAAGAGATCTTCACTTACGCAAGAGCCAAGTTCAAGCTCTATTTTAAAGATGAGTTCATCTGCTTTTCCCCTGAACGTTTTGTAGAGATAGAAGAAAATACCATCGCTACCTACCCCATGAAAGGGACAATAGATGCGAACTTACCTCATGCCAAAGAGACTATCTTGACCAATGAAAAAGAGATGGCTGAACATGTGATGATAGTAGATCTTATGCGTAACGATCTGGGGATAATCGGTTCAGAGGTGGAAGTAGAGAAGTTTCGTTATGTGGAGAAGATAAAAGCAGGGAAAAAAGAACTTCTGCAAGTCAGTTCCAAGATCACAGCAAAACTACCTTTTGACTGGAAAAACAACTTAGGTACATTACTAAAGCAAATCCTCCCTGCCGGCTCCATCTCCGGTACACCTAAAAAGAGTACTGTAAACATCATCAACCATGTAGAAGATTATGATAGAGGATTTTATACGGGGATATTTGGTGTCTTTGACGGTGAAACTCTACGTTCCGGTGTTATGATACGTTTCATCGAGAAAGAAGAGAACAGTCTCGTCTACAAAAGTGGTGGTGGGATCACCATAGACTCTGATGCCAAAAGTGAGTATGAAGAGTTGATAGATAAAATTTATTTGCCATTTTGATAAAATTTGTGTAAACTCTTTATAATATTCTATAAAGGTTCCCTATGTCTAGACTATTTTCAAGTATTATCTTTTCTCTTTTCTTACTCTTTCAAACCACATCCCTAGCAGAGGAAGATACCCCAGACACAAATGTAGAGGAGCAGGAAGCTCAAACAGAAGAGAGTGAAGCACCTGAAGATACAGAATCTACAGAACAAGAATCCCAACCAGAAGCAAGTCAAGAAGAAAAAGTTGAAACTGAAGAGATTGAAGAGGAAGTTGAAACTGAAGAGATTGAAGAGGAAGAAGCACCTTCTGAAGCAGAGTTAGAAGCACAAAGAGCAGAAGAGGCTGAGATAAAAGAAGCTGAGGCAGCAGAAAGAGCCGCAGAGGAGTAAGTCTTTAACGTATTGCGCACCCTCTTTCCTCTCTATGTTTCCACTGATACTTTTTATCTTCAACTACTCTAGAAAAATATAGTTTTCCAGAGTTTCTCCACGGATCGACAAGGATACCATTTGGTATGGATCCGTTTTTTGCGACAACCACCAAAGCATTATGTTCAAAAAAATACTCCCCTATATTTGCTCCCACTAAATGAAACTCAAAATGAGGGTATTTTTTTTGTAAAAGATGCACATAGAGTGCATCACTCCAATGATAACAAAGTCCTTTCTCACGTATACCAATATTGACTAAAGAATTATGAAATAGTGGGGGAGAAGTAAGTTCAAACTCTTTTGTGAGCTTCTGCGTTTTATGAAAAATATCCTGAGAAAGATGCATCACTTCATCTTGAGGGATACTCTTATCCAATGACTGTAACAGTTTAGAGAGTTGTGCCGTACGCATCTCAGAGGGGAGAGGAGGAGTAACAACACATCCTACCAATAAAAAAGATAAGAGTAATACCTTAAAGAAGTGCTTGAACATATTGGGTAGGGAGGTATGAGCCAATAGCGATCATGAGTAACACCATTGCAATACTATATACCAAAATCCATTTTGGATTTTTGGAGAGTACAAATCCACCGATAAACCCTACCAAAAGTCCAGCTACATGTGCAGAGACATCAACTGAAGGTATGGAGAACCCTATCACAAGGTTGATCCCAATAATGATGGTAAAATCTTTCATAAATGCTTTGGTATGTTCCTGGATCTTCTCTCTATGCGCCAAGAAAAATCCGGCCAAGGCACCAAAAACACCAAAGATAGCACCAGAAGCTCCTATACCTACACTTACAGGATGTATATACAGCGATACTAGTCCACCTAAAAGACCAGAGAAAAGATAAATGCTTAAGTAGGACTTCGTATCAAAGTATATCTCTGCTCCACGCCCTATGAGATAAAGCGAAAACATATTCATCAATAAGTGTGTCATACCGGCATGTAAGAACATCGCAGTAAAAAGCCGCCACCATTCACCTTTAAGTACCGTGATCGGTCCATATAATGCACCCATGTCTACAAGGGTTTGTATGTCCATATCTATGATGTCTTGGCTAAAGAGTGCAGAGAAGATATAAACGATGAGATTGAGAACGATGAGACTATAAGTGATCTTATATTTTTGAAATTCACTCATAAATAATTAACAAATTGCCTCTGCAAAGATAACACCATCAATACCGGATCTTGCAGCTTTAGCGATATCTTTCTCATCATGAACAAGTACTAAAACCTTCGTATCAAAAAGATACTCTTGCGCAATAGGCTGAATAAGGCATGCATCATCCTCTTCACAAATTATAAAATTTGCATCCAAAGCATTACAAAAAAGAGCTTCATTGAGTGTATTTACACTCACAGCATAAGGAATATCATTATTTTGACAATATTTAGCAAGTTCTACAGAATCTACCAAAGGTTCAAGCAATAGAATATCATCAACTTCACTTTTTTTAATATCTTCTTGGGAAAAAACTTTACAAAAACGACTACTTTCGATCCATGGATGACCAATAATTATCATATAATTTCCTTTACTTTGTTATTCAGAAGGTTCTATTACTCAACACACTCATCACAATAATACTTACCATTGATGATAATACTCTCTTTTACCGTCACATAAGTACCGCACTTACTGCACTCTACCAGTGTATCATCATCAAGTTTTTTTTCGTGTGGGCTTTTTTTACCTAATGTAGGAAGTTTCCCTCCAAAAAATTTATAAATAAGCAATCCTGCTATAGCAAAAATTATAAGTTTTAAAATCATTGTTCTTTCTTTATATGTAAGTAATTTCGTTGGTTTTTTTGTACTATATCATAAGTTAACTGATGTTGTACATCCTCTATCTCATCAAATACACGAGACCCTTTATAAAAAAGGTACTCAGTTTTACTATCACTGATATCTTTTGTCAGGTCTAAAAGCAGTTTGGTATTGGTTACTGCCCGTGAAGTAATGAGATCAAAAGCGTCATGCTCTACTTTTTCAACTCTTTTTGCTTCAACTTTAACATTTTTAAGTTCCAAGTCTATGGCAGCATATTTAAGAAAAGAGACCCGTTTTTTAAGTGGTTCAGCGAGCACAACTTCTGTCTTTGGCAGAGCGATAGCCAATACAAGCCCGGGAAACCCTGCACCTGTTCCTACATCTAAAAGTGTTTTTGGTTTATCTATAAAAGTTAAAGGATAAAGCGAATCAATGATATTGACATAGATCGCATCAACCGTTTTAGCCCCTGTAAGATTATGTATCTGGTTCCATTCATTTAAAAGTGAAGCAAAGAGTTCTAACTTTGTGATAATCACACTCTCTAAGTTTATCTCTTCATTGTCTAAATATTGTGATAAATTCAATTCTCTTCCACCTCAACCAATCCACTCTCAACAAGCTTCTCTATAAAATTCAGAAGATCCTTCTGCAAAACTTCTTCTTCTACATCATATTGTGCTAACAATGTGTTATAAACTTCTTGCAAAACCCCATGCTCCTGCATAGCCTGCCAGATAGCCGTACCTACTTCATCAAGTCCAAAGTAGTTCTCACTGTTCATATCCAACAGTACCATTTCGCCATCTACTTCCTGGGCAAAGACGGTGTCTGCGAATGTGATTTTTTGATTGAGGTTCATCTTGCGTCTTTTTAACTTTTTAGGAGGATTATATCATTATTTTCAACGACTGACCCCTATTCTCTATTCTTATTCTTGGTTTTATAGTTCAAACAAGCAGATATTGCTGATATATAACATTATATTAAACCATGATTAATAATTATTACTACATAATGGTGCTGTAAAGTTATTATAAATATAAGAAAGGAGGAGTTTTATCTTATCTTATAGAAAAGCCAAACCCGTTGTGAAGCGGGGACGGAAAGCTACGGATCTTTTTAAAGATAGCCGGGTTGCCAAAGTGAAACCTCTATTGATCTGCAATTTCCGTTCCTCAATCTGTCTCCTTAGACACAAAAAGGAACTATTATGAAGCGAAATATATTATGGGCATTAATATGCTCAATAAGTCTGGCCATTCCCCAAGTGGCATCAGCCAATGATGCCAATGAAGCACCTCGGAAAATCATCGTTTTCCAAAAGAGCTTCTCAAATAAAACAGCACAAATGAATTTGATGAAAAAGAACGGTGCTGTACCGATCAAGCCATTGAGGATCATCAATGGTATGGCCGTTTATCTGCCTGCCCAGGCACAAAATGCTCTTGAAAAACGGCTAGGTGATGAAATAGTGCGTATCGATGAAGATATTCTGCTGCATGGTACTGCTAAACCATCTGGAGGTGACCAGCCACCGCAGGATCTGCCGTGGGGCATTGACAGAATCGAAGCAGATATTGCCTGGGGAGATTCCAACGGTACTATGGTCAATGTTGCCATCCTCGATACCGGAGCTGATCTTGATCATTTAGATCTGACCGCCAATATCAAAGGAAACTACAATGCCATCAGTCCAAGAAAAAGTGCCGAAGACGATCACGGCCATGGAACCCATGTCACCGGTATCGTTGCTGCAGTGAATAACGATATAGGTGTCATCGGTGTCGGTCCACAGGTAAATCTCTATGCCGTCAAAGTCCTGGACCGAAAAAATGAAGGTACTCTTACTGACATTCTTGACGGATTGCAGTGGTGTATCGACAACCATATGCAAGTGATCAATATGAGCTTTGGTTCTCTTTACTCAAACCAGTCATTTAACGATGCGATCATCGCTGTCCATAATGCCGGCATCGTACAAGTTGCAGCTGCCGGCAATGAGGGAAGCAGCGGTGGTGCCATCATCTATCCGGCTAAATACCCTGAAACTATCGCTGTCTCTTCAGTCGACTCTTCAGACCAGCTGGCTGCCACTTCAAGCTGGGGAACAGAGATCGACCTAAGTGCACCGGGTGTACAAATTTACTCAACCTATCACGATGGTTTCTATACATTCAAAAGCGGGACCAGTATGGCAGCTCCTCATGTAACGGGAACAGCTGCTCTGGTACTGGCTGTCCATGGAACACTTACGCCTGATGAAGTCAAAGCAAGGCTGAAAAGTACGGCGGAAGATCTGGGGTTACTGGCAGAAGAACAGGGAGCTGGACTGATTCGTGCGGATATAGCGATCCAATAGGTGTTCTGCAGATAAAGAGAAGTTAAATAACTTCTCTCCTTTTTATAATTTATTAATTGAAGTAAGATCTATCCATACAAAAAATTATAAATTTAATTAACATAACCAAACAGCTTAAAGTTTTCAAGCTTAAATAGTTTTAGAGGAATTATTAGCTTGCACCTCCAAAACCACTATCGTGTCCAGGGTTGTAATACGTACTACTTGTACCATCGGAGCCGCTCTTAGATTTACCATATTTGGTTTTACTTCCAATTTTTCCCAAATTTTTAACTTTCGGTTTAGTATATTTTTTTATATCAGAATCTTTTTTCATGCTAGCCAACATTCTTATATTTCCCTTCTTTAATTTTAACCAATTCTCTAAGTTACTGACAACCCATAACTTAAGAAGATCTTTTGTCATAATTTTGCCAGAAAAATATTGACTTGTCAAATGCTTTGAGGTTTCTTTTTTTAACAGCTTCAAATAAATTAAATTTTGGTGATATATATTTGAATCGGTAAATATTTTTTTCATTTGTAATTTTATACCGGGAACCAAACTGGTTTTATTATTTCTATACAGAACTTTATCTGGTACAATACCATTCATGGCCAATTTTAGTATATTTTTATATTTTCCGCAATGATGAAGATATTCTGGAGGTAAACTAATAATGAATTCAACTAGTTTCGTATCAAAAAAGGGATGACGTACTTCAATCCCATCATTGCTATAGTTTTGCAATGCATTAAAATCTATCCAGTATGAAAAGCGCGGAGATAGGAAGTCTAATCCAAACAGTTCAATGTAGTTATTATCAACTTCTTTATCAAGTTCGATCTCTTCCAGATCCAAAGTGCTCTTATCAAAATTATTTTTAAAAAACCGCTTTGATTGCACATATTTAATAATCTTATTAATACTCTCCTTCAAGGGATCAACAAAAAATAATGAAAAAATATACTTAATAAAGATAGATCTTGATTGGGCTCGTCGTCCAATGCACCGTAATGTTTTAAAGAGCCGCACAAACTTTAAATTTTTTAAATACTGTAACATAAATGAATCATCTCCTCCAAGTACTTCATCAGCTCCAATACCTGTTATGATCACTCTAACTCCCCGTTTAGCGAGTATTCTATTTTTCATGACAAACTCAATAAAATTACCCCTCTGAGGACTATCTGGAAACTTTGAATAAAAATTTGATAGATTATGCTTTTTAAAGTCAATTTCATTAATATCAAACTTGAGAATATCTGATTTGAACTTTTTTTCTAATTGTTCAATATAGTATGTCTCATCACTTGGCAAGCCTTTATGTTGCATAGTATGCGCTGCAAATGGCTGTGTCATGTTCATCGATATAGCTATAGAATATATTGACGAGGAATCCAGCCCTCCGCTGAGTTCAACTGATACAGGGTGTGATGATCTCAAAGAAGCTTTAACCGCATTATGGAACAAGATAGAAAATTTTTTTGCAGCCTCATCTAATGACAAAGTGGTGTTGGTTTGAATCTTTTCAGGATACCAATACCTTGCCACTTTAAATTGATTTTTTGAAATTGTCATCCAATTAGATGAGGGAAGCCGCTTGATCTCTTCAAAAAAGCTTTCAGTCCTGTCTAATGCCGAAAACTTAATATACTTTTTAACAGATTGTATATCTACAACTCTCTTGAGAAATCCTGATGAAAAAATTGGCTCAATATAAGTAGCAAATATCAATATCTCCTTATTGTAGTAATAATAAAATTGTCGAATTCCAAATCTATCTCTGGATACAAAAAGTTTATTTTCTTTATTGTTCCAAATTGCAAATGCAAAATCACCATTAAAATAGCTTGGACAGTTGTTTCCCCACTTTTGATAGGACCATAAAATCAAATCTGCATCAGTGACTTTATCAAAATTAGTTTCTTTTCGATCAAGTTTTTCAATTAATTCAGTACGATTATCCAAGCGTGCATCGGCAACCAATACTAAATTGTCATCTTCACCTATTAAAGGTTGCTTTTCATGCAATGATTCAGGTGTAGTGCATAGCATTTTATGCCCTAACCCTACACTACCATCAATCCAAATACCTTCTGCATCATACCCATGTATCTTCGTCACATCAAGCATTTTTTGAATTTCTTCTTTTTTTACCGGTTTTTCATCAAACCTAATGATTCCACAGATACCACTCATACTATCCCTTCGCTGTGCTGACAAATAGCATCATGCACTTCACCCAATCGTTCCATATCCCAAGGAACCTGTACTCGAAAAACTTTGATAGTGTTAAGCATATTAGAAAGATATTTTAATCGTTTTGGTTTCAGATAGGAAAACATAAAAAGATAGTTTGGGAGAAGTCTGTCAAACTTCTCAAACCCTTTAATTTCTTCAAACGATATCTCAGCATTTCCATCCACACTTTCAAGTACATAAAAAGCGTGAATGGGCTTAAAGTCAGTCGTAAAGTTATCGACATGGTAACCCAAATCTTCAAATTTTCTGTATGGACGATGATAAGGGAACGAACCAACAGCCATAAACTTACTATCCTTGATAAAGGTCGGAACCTTGTCATCAGAAACAAGTGTATGCCCCTGCTTGATAAAATAGTCTGTCATCGTCGATTTCCCACCCATCGAAGGGGCGATAAAAAGTATAGGCTTGCCCTCTACTTCCACTGCACCCGCATGCAGAAAATCATACTTCTCCTCCAGTGTAAAATAGAGTGGTAAAAGCAGATGAATAAACCAAAAACTCAACAGATCGGCATCGCCTTTTTCATCCAGTTCATAGTAAATGATTTCTTCTCCGCCTCTCCAATAAAAACGAACTACATCCTTGACTTCATAACACCATGGCTGTCCTATCTCACTACCATCAAATGGCCGATCGCTATAAAAATATACGTTGCGTCCATGAGCAGAATAAATTTGAAAACCACTGGTGATGGATCTTTTGATTTCATCGGGTACTTTTGCGGAAAGTTCCAGCTCGTAGCATGTAGCTGTTTCGCGAGAAAGGTTAAGAGGAAAGTCTATATCACTCTTTATTTTTGTACCGTAGACTATCATTTTTGTCCCCACCTAAATACAGAAAGTACAGTAAAATTTTCATGCCCCCTGCCGCCAGTGATGATGGTATCTCCACACTGTGACCATGCATGAGCTTTCATCTTCTCTTCACTCTCTTCATCTTTCGTAACTCCCAAATAAAAGACACCCGGAATCCCACGTTTTTGTAGCATTCTCTGTGCAGTGAGTGACTGTGCCAAACAAGCACTCTCCCAAGGAGTATGTGCTATTGCTCTGGTGATGGCTTGCCCTACTGAAGTGGCTATGTACATCTCATTATCATTTAATGTAGTTAGCTCCTCTTTGTTTGGTAGATGTTCTAAAGAACGGGTCAAACGTTTAAACGAAACAGTCAAGATCACTGCACGCATGATGCCTAGAGTCACATACGCTTCTAGGAAAAGTTTTTTCTCTTCTGATGACAGTTTAGTAAATTTTTTAATTTTATACAACATCAAAATCCTCTTTTATCAACCCTTCTTTTTGCAGCATATCATAAGTTCCCTCTACTTTTACTCTACCTTCTTCTATCAGATAGATATAATCTGCCTGTTTAATGGTCGTTGTTCTGTGGGCGATGATAATGGTTGTTCGTCCTTTAAGAAATGGCTCTAGTGTTTCATAAAGATGATACTCTGTTGCATTGTCCAGTGCGGATGTTGCTTCATCAAAAATGACGATCTTTGGATCAGAAAGTATCAACCGTGCGATGGCAAGCCTTTGACGCTGCCCACCAGAAAGACGAATACCATTTTTACCGATAGGTGTTTCTAACCCATCCTCCAACTCACGTATAAAACTTTCCAATTGAGCTGCTTTTAATGCTTCGTAGATCTCTTCATTATTCTTCTCTTTAGAAAGAGTGAGATTCATACGAATAGTATCGTTAAAAAAGAGAGCCTGTTGTAACATCAATGCTACATTTTCACGTACGACGGGAAGGCCTATCTTCTCTATGGGAACATCACCATACAAAATTTCTCCCTTATGAGAAGGATAAAACCCTACCATAATCTGAGCAATTGTTGTTTTACCACTTCCACTGGGACCAATGAGTGCGATCTTCTGTCCTGCTTCTGCCTTAAGAGTGATATCATGTAACACTTGCTTACCCTTACCATAGGTAAAACTTATCTTTTTTAGCTCCACTGAAGTAGTCTTAATGCTTTCAAAAGGGTCAAATTCATGTGGGTAATGCGGTTCCTGAGAAAGAGAAAGTAACGTATTAATACGCTCTAGTGCCGGCTTTGTATTCTGGTAACCAATAACCAGACCCATCAACTGCTGGATGGGAGCAACCAGTGTTGAGAGATAAAAGAGAAAAGCAATCATCATCCCGATCGTTAGATCCGAATACGCCACGGCAGCAATACCAAGTGCTCGGAAGATATCCACCACGGTATTTGTTAAAAGCGTGGAAGAACTGTGTGCTACAGAAGCTTTGTATCCGTAGTCAAGTGATGCCGTTTCGATCTCTTTTGCACGTCCCTGAAGGAGACCAAAAAAGCTTCGTTCCTGATTACTGGCACGCACTTGTATAAAAAGCTCAAGTGTTTCATTCAAAAGTTCATGGTAGAGTTCATAGGCCTCATGTTGACGACGTAACAGTTCACCTGTTTTACGTCCCACAAGTCTGGAAAAACCAAGAAAAAGAGGATTGAGCATGAAGACCAGCAGTGCCAGTACCCAGTTCATCCAAAGCATAACTCCCGCAATTCCAATCAACATCAAGGATGCACTTAACACTGTTGTCACTAACTGTCCAGAAAAGCCACTGACACTTTCTACATCTTGTACTGTCTTTGAAGCGATGCCTCCTGACTTTAGTGTTTCATATTCAGAAATAGACACCCGTTCCAAATGATGCAAAATCCGATGGCGTAACAGATAACTGATCTTTTGTGTGATCTTAGTAGCGTAAAAGGTTTTTTGGTTATTGAAGAAAAAAGCCATAAACCGCAATATCAAAATCAGCACAAGTATGACAGCAATATAGACCCATGTTTCATTACTGTTAAAGAAAGAAGAGATCATCTCTATCATTTTTCCTGGATGTTCCAGTAAAACTTCATCGATCAAAAGCGGTATCAACATCGGAATCGGTAACAAGAGTAGTGTCGCAATGATTCCATAGAGGGAAGTACGCCAGAAATCACTTTTCTGTGTTTTTATCTGGTCATAAAGAGATTTAAATGTATAGTGTTTTGTCATAAACTGTATTAAAGCAAATGTCCCATCTGCTCTTTTTTGACTTGAAGATAATTTTCATTATGTGGATTTGGAATTATTTGGATGGGGATACGTTCTACTATCTCTATGTCCGGTAAACTGTCTATTTTAGCAGGGTTGTTCGTAAGAAGTTTTACTTTTTTAAGATCAAAATGTTTTAGAATGAATTCAACTATTTCGTATGTACGCTCATCTGCTTTAAAACCCAACTGGTGGTTTGCAGCAACAGTATCAAAACCAGCATCTTGCAGAGCATAAGCATTAACCTTATTGAGCAACCCTATGTTACGACCCTCTTGACGATGATAAATGATCATACCACCCTCTTTTGCAATGAGCTCCTGAGCATATGCAAGTTGTTCACCACAATCACATTTTACAGAAGAGAGAGCATCACCGGTAAGGCACTCTGAGTGAACACGTACTATGGGTGCATCTATCTCTTTTAAATTATTTGTAAAAATGGCTAAATGTTCTTTTTCACCCTCTTTAAAAGCTTGTATATTAAAAGTTCCATATTTGGTTGGTAAAGTAGCGATTTTTGATATATCTATATTATTCATGACGAGATTATACAGAAACAATTAATAATTAATAGTTAACAATTAATAATTATTGTAAAATGTTCAAAAATATTTGCTAAGGTGATGTTATGTTCGCAAGATTTAGAAGAAAAAGAATTAACCCCGTACTAAGAGATCTACTCCAAGAGACACATTTGAGTGTTAATGATTTTATCTATCCTCTTTTTGCAAGAAGTGGTGAAGGTATTAAAGATGAAGTGGGTTCTATGCCTGGTGTCTACCAGATGAGTATCGATGAGATCGTTAAAGAGTGTGATGAACTCAAGAAACTTGGTATTTACTCCATCATCCTTTTTGGGATACCAGACACGAAAGACAGCGTAGGTTCAGATGCGATGTGTGAACATGGCATCATCGCTGAGACAGTTCGAACTGTCAAGGAAGCACACCCTGACATGTTTGTTGTCACCGACCTCTGTTTTTGTGAATACACAGACCATGGACACTGCGGTGTGCTCGACCCTGTACTGGAAACAGTTGACAATGACATCACGCTTGACAACTTGGCCAAACAAGCGGTTATCCATGCCAAAGCAGGTGTTGACATGATAGCCCCTTCGGGAATGATGGACGGGATGATCACTGCTATACGTGGTGGGTTAGATGGTGCAGGTTTTGAAAACTTACCGATAATGAGTTATTCGACCAAATTTTCTTCAGCCTATTATGGTCCTTTCCGTGATGTAGCAGAGTCCAGTCCAAGTTTTGGAGACAGAAGAAGCTACCAAATGAACCCTGCGAACAGAAATGAAGCCATCTTAGAGAGTGTAGAAGATGAAAAAGAGGGAGCAGACATCCTCATGGTCAAACCTGCTCTTGCTTACCTGGACATTGTACGTGACATCAAAAACAACACTTCACTTCCCTTGGCTGTTTACAATGTAAGTGGTGAATACTCTATGCTTAAAATGGCTGCGAAAGCCGGTGTTATAGACTATGACAAAGTAATGATGGAAACCATGATGGCATTTAAACGTGCAGGTGCAGACATCATTATCACCTATCATGCAAAAGAAGCGGCTCTTCTACTTCAGAAATAATCTATATATTTTCTCTTGCACTTAACGAATAAGTGCAAGCCTCTACAACTTTCAACCCTTTTATGGTAAAATATTCTCTTTTAAATTTCTAGCCCTATAGAGGTTAAGATACTAGGATAGCCAAATGAGACACTTTTTAACACTCAAAGATTTTACTAAAGAAGAGATCTTGGAGATGATAACATTAGCACAGAAGATCAAATCACAAACCAAGCAACGTAAGTTTGTTCCGTATATGGAGCACCAGACATTGGGAATGATATTTGAAAAGAGCTCTACACGTACGCGTGTAAGTTTTGAGACAGGTATTTATCAGCTTGGTGGTGTAGGACTTTTTCTCTCTTCTAACGACATACAGTTAGGGCGTGGTGAACCTATGAAAGATACATCCAGAGTCATAAGTCGTATGGTTGACATGGTAATGATACGTACTTTTGAACAGTCTAAGCTTGAAGAGTTTGCACATTATTCCAAAGTACCTGTCATCAATGGTCTTACAGACTCTTACCACCCTGTACAGCTCATGACTGACTATCTTACTATGATAGAGTTTGGAAAAGACAAAAACCCTGTAGTAGCTTATGTAGGTGACGGGAACAACATGACGCATTCATGGCTCATGCTTGCAGCAAAACTTGGATTTGAGTTAAGAGTGGCTACACCTAAAGGATATGAGTGTGATGCTGATATCATAGCAGATGCACTTGAGATGGCTAAAGAGAGTGGAGCTAAGATCACCTTTGATAATGACCCTAAAGAGGCAGTCAAAGGTTGTGATGTCGTTACTACCGATACTTGGGTTTCTATGGGTCAGGAAGATGAGAAAGAAGAACGTCTTAAGGTATTTGATGGTTATATGGTAGATGAGACCATGATGTCTTTGGCTAAATCAGATGCTATCTTCTTACACTGCCTTCCTGCTTATAGAGGCTATGAAGTAAGTGAAGAGACCTTTGAGAAACATGCAGATGTCATATTTAGCGAAGCAGAAAACAGACTACATGCCCAAAAAGGCATAATGGTGTGGTTGGATCAGCATCGCTGATCCAACCAAGCGTTCAGCGTTCAGCGCTAAGCGTTCAGAAATAGTAGAACAAAAATTAAATTATATATATGAGTGTTCATTGTTTATTATTAAACAATCTCTCAGCGCTGAACGCTGAACGCTGAACGCTCTTTCCAAAGGAAAGTAATGAGCAATATAGATTTCGAAAAATTCAGCAAATATTCCAAACCAGGACCAAGATACACATCTTACCCAACAGCCTTAGAATTTAATGATGATTTTAAATACGATACCTACATCAACTTCTTAGAAAACTCAACAGAGAAACTCTCTTTGTATGTACACTTACCATTTTGTAGGTCTGCATGTTACTTTTGCGGATGTAATGTTGTCTTTACTTCCAAAGAAGAGAAACTCAGTCGCTACATAGACTACTTAAAAAAAGAGATCGATCTTTTAGCTGAGCATATCGATACTTCTCGTGAAGTGATACAGTTCCACTTTGGTGGAGGAACACCTACTTTTTATAAAGCTTTTGAACTTGACGAGATAGTCACATACATCAAATCAAAGTTTCCAAACTGGAGTAAGGATGCTGAGATAAGCTGTGAGATAGACCCACGTTTTTTCAATGAAGACCAAATGAAAGTCTTTCACAAACATGGCTTTAACCGCATCAGCTTTGGAGTACAGGATCTAGATGAAAAGGTACAAAAAGAGATCCACCGTATTCAGCCTTTAGAACTGACTAAAAATGCTGTAGAGCTAGCTCGAAAATACGGGATCAACTCCATTAATACCGATTTCATTTATGGCTTACCTTATCAAACATTAGAGACATTCAAAAAGACACTTGAACTCTCAACACACCTAAACCCGGACAGAGTTGCTGTCTTTAACTACGCACATGTACCTTGGCTCATGAAAACCATGCGTAAATTTGATGAAACAACCCTGCCAACACCTGATGTTAAGTTACAGATCTTCCAATACACCATTGACTTTTTCGAGAGTAATGGATATAAAATGGTAGGTATGGATCACTTTGCCAAGCCGGAAGATGAACTTTTTGGAGCCATAGAAAAAGGTGAACTTCACCGAAACTTCCAAGGATATACAACCAAGGGTGGTGCTAACCTTGTAGGTATCGGTCTGACAAGCATTGGTGAAGGTGAGCGTTATTATGCACAAAACACCAAAGATATGAAAGTCTATGAAGCAGCATTAGATGCTGGTAAACTACCTTTTGAACGTGGTGTAGTGTTAAGTGATGATGACTTTTTACGTAAGTCTGTTATCATGGAGTTGATGGCAAACTTCTCTATAGATATGAAACGTGTTGAAAAAGAGCATAAGATAGACTTTAAAAGCTATTTTGCTGATGCTTTGGATGCACTGCAAGAGTTTGTAGATGCAGGACTCATTACCATCACTGATGATAAAATATCTGTGAGTACCACAGGTACACTTCTCATCCGTAATATTGCAATGCCATTTGATGCGTATATGAAGAAGTACGGAGAGAGTAAGAAAAGTTTTTCTAAAACGGTTTAATCAATAAACCTGTCGTCCGAACACCCTTGAAAGCGAAGCGATTTGAGAGGACGACGATTTTTACTCTACTTTTTCTAAAAAAGTAGAAAAAGAAACATAAACAATAACCAAAGTATGCATTCCCACGCTAAGCATGGGAACGAGATTTTAAGAGGAAATATGAGTAAAAAAGTAGAAGACATTTTTAACTTTACCGCTACCAGTGATGACTGCATCAAATGCGGAAAATGTATCCCTGTATGTACCATCCACCAAGTCAACCCTGATGAGACAACCTCTCCCCGTGGATTCATAGACCTTTTAGGTGCTTACCAAAGAGGTCATCTAGAATTAGACAAGAACGCTAAAGACATCTTTGAGAGCTGTTTTTTATGTACTAACTGTGTAGATGTCTGTCCAAATTCACTGGCTACAGATATGGTCATTGAAGAAGTACGTGCAGATATCGCAGATAAATTTGGTATCGCATGGTTTAAAAAAGGCTTTTTCTTCCTTTTACGTCACCGCAAGATCATGGACATTGTAATGAAAATGGGCTTTATGTTTAAAACCTGTGCCCTTGCTCAAGATGATAAAGACAGAGGACTTAGATCCAGATTTTCTCTACCTATGGTAAAAAAAGGAAGACTACTTCCTTCTATGGCTAAGGTGAGTTTTTTAAACTCTTATCCAGAAGAGATACCAGCACCTATACAAGAGAAGAAAAATCAACGTATCGCACTTTTCATAGGCTGTTTGGCAAACTATAACTATACAGGTATTGGTGACAGTTTAGTAGACATTCTAAAAGAGCTTAATATTGATATATTTATCCCTAAAGACCAACTTTGTTGTGGTGCACCTGCATACTTTACGGGTGATGTGAGTTCAGTTGAGTACATGACCAAGAAAAACATAGAGTACTTTGAGAGTTTCATGGATGACTGTGATGCTATGCTTATACCAGAAGCAACATGTTCAGCAATGGTCAAACATGACTGGCAAGTCTTCTTTAAAAATCACGATATGCCAGAGTGGGAAGCCAGGGCTAAGAAGGTAGCTGAAAAAATACATATGGCTACCGCATGGCTTGATGATAATACAGAATTACAACAGATACTTAAAGATAAGGGTAAAAAATTTGATGAAGCAGTGACTTACCATGACCCTTGTCATGCTAGAAAAGTACAAGGAATTTACAAACAACCTCGTAACTTACTTGCACCGAACTACCCAATGGTAGAGATGAGTGATCCTAACCGTTGTTGTGGTTTTGGTGGAGTAACAATGCAAACAGAAAAGTTTCACTTTGCAGAGGCTGCTGGAAAACCAAAAGCCGCAATGATCAGAGAGACTAAAGCACATTATGTGAGTGCTGAGTGTTCTGCTTGTAGAATGCAACTCTCTGAAGCGATGAACAACGCAGAGGTAGAGACTATCTTTAAAAATCCGTTAGAACTTATCTCTGAAGCGCTGAAAGATTAGATTCGACAACTCTCTTGCACTTCTATCATGAAGATATTTTTTCCCTCTTCATGTCTATAGCCTAACTGATATCCCAACTTTTCTAAAATACTATGTACGATGTAAAGTCCTAATCCAAATCCACTGCTTCTTTTCTCTTCCTGTGAAAAAGGTTCTGTGTAATATGTCAAAGGGTGCTTTAATGCTTGCCCTTCGGAAACAACTTCAATAGTTTGACTATTAGAACGGAGAAGAACACACTCCCTTTGACCATATTTCAACCCATTGTCAAGTAAATTTTTAATCGCTAAAGCCATCAGTTTTAAGTCAGTGGTTAATGCTCTGTTGCTGTACTCCAATTTTACACAACCACTCTCTGCCATTAAAAGATCTTGGCTTTTTTGTACTACCTCTTCAAGCGTCACATACTCAAAACTTGGTTCAAAACTTTGTGTAGTAACTCTCTCGATCTCTGCAAGTTCAGAGATCAGTTCATTCATACGTTCAAAAGCACGTACCAATATCTTTTTAGTACTTTCATCTTCCAGCATCTCAACTACGATCCGCCCTTTGGTAATAGGCGTTTTGAGTTCATGCATTAAATTACGCATAAAAAGATTTTTAGAAGCACTCAGCTCATTAATATGCAAAATGGCATCATCAAAACTTTTTGCTATCTTTCCTATTTCATCATCATGCTCATAAGTAATACGTGTATTCATATCACCTTGAGCAAATCTTTGTATCTGCTTATGTAGTTTTCGTAGAGGAAATAACTTTCTTAAAACAGCCAAATAGAGTAACAGCAATAATCCTATAAGAAAGATACCTAAAGTCACAGCGATCTCAAAATAGTAATTTTTAGGTCTGTTATCTTTAAGCATAAGATTGTGTCCCATGCGTTGTCCATAAATATAATGTGTGTCATCTATATTAAACACACGTACTCGTCCTAATGAGGAACCTCCGGAGAAAATGGTTTTACCACTCTTTTCAATCTCTTGTTTTATTTTTTTGGTCTCCAGTAAAGAGATAGGTTGTACCCGCAGATCTTTATAAAGTTTTTCAAGTGCTTCTTTGTCTGGGTTAAATTGCAAATTGGAGAGAAAGGTCATGGAAATAAGTTGATAATGCTTAAACTCATCTATCTTATGACGATCTTCATTCCAAGAGAGAAAGAGTAAAAAAGTAGCGATCAAAATCGCGATCGCTACGGAAAAAAGGATATGTATAAATGTGGTTACAGAGAGATTTCTCATACGCGATCTGTTAAAAGGTACCCTACACCACGAATAGGCTTGATATAGACATGTTCAGAGTCTATTTTAGCAATTTTTTGTCTGATCCGAGAAATAATAACATCAATATTTTTTATGGAACTGTCATCGTCAATATGTTCACTTTCGTAAAGCAGTTGTTCTCTGGAGACTGAACCATTTTTATGCTGGATCAACATCCCTAAAATGTCATATTCAGCAGCGGTCAACTCTAAAAACACCCCTTTAAAAGTAATTGAGTGCGACTTTAGGTCTGCTACAAAAAGTTCTTCTTTTTTTTCTACCTTTTCTTCTATGCTGTGTGTACGTCTTAGAATCGTTTTAATACGTGTTACAAGCTCTCTGGGATCATAAGGTTTAGGCATATAATCATCAGCACCACGCTCCATACCAATCACTTTATCGGTAATATCATCTCGTGCAGAAGAGATAATGATAGGGATATTGCTTATCTCTCTGATCTTTGGAATTACTTCTAACCCATCCATCCCAGGCAAGGTCAGATCCAAGATGATCAGATCAAATTCATGTTGGGTCAATAAAGAGAGTCCTATATAAGGATCTTCAGCACCAATCACCTCCATATCATACTTCGTAAGGTAGTTTGTTAAGATGAGTGCCAACTCCGGATCATCTTCTATAATCAATATCTTAATAATGACTTTATCCTTTTTTATTTTCTAATCATACATCATAACATCTACTATATGAAAAGAGGCTAATTTCTGCCAATAGCCTGCTCTTTATAGTTATAGTCAATATATATTTTTGTAATAGCGATCAAAAACGAGGTGATCGCCGGCCCTAAGATCATACCCCAAAAACCATAGGTACTCATACCCGCTAAAATAGAGAAGAAAATGACTATCTCGTTGATCTCAATAGTACTTTTAAGTAGATCTTCTTTGATCACTTTGATGATCACCGGTTTCACGAAAGTATCAGCGATAATAGAGATTATGATCACTGAATAACTTGCAATAACAATCGCTGTATTGGCATCTATCTTTGTCCAACTATAGAGTGCAACCGGTATCCATACTACTGCACCACCGATAATAGGAATAAGAGAAGCAAAACCGTAGATAACACCAAATAACAAGCCATCAAATCCAAACTGGCTCACCATGATCCCAAAAAGGAAGCCTTCAAAAATAGCCGTTACGATGATGGAGTAGAAAACAACCTCCATGGTAGAGGAAACTTCATGTATCATCTTTGCACTTTTCATTTTATTTACAGGCATCAATGCACGTATCAACTCAAAAAAACGCTCCCCATAGTAGTTGATAATAAAATAAAATACAAGAACCAGTACCATATTCTTTATAAACCCAAGTCCTACACTTCCCGCAGTTGTCACATATGAAGTAGAGTCATGTATATACCCTGCAATCTTTTCATCACTTAAGCCTGTCTCAACCCACTCTTTCATATAAGGAACTTCTTCAGCAAATGTTTTAATAACAGCAGTAACCTCTTGAATGGTTGCTATATCTATATTTGCAGCAGTAGCCACTCCAATAGTTGCGATATAGACTATAGGTGCAAAAATAATAAGGGTTAAAAGAAGCGTAGCAATAGCAGCGGATATCTTTCTTGATTTAAAATATTTTATCATTTTTTTAGTCAAGTTATAAGTAGCCATCGTAAGTAACATCGCAACTACTATAGGGAGTAAAAAAGGTTTATAAATACTATATGCACCAAGAACTGAAAGTATGAACAGTGCAGTGATCATTAAACTTTTATTGCTGATCATTCAAAAAGCCCTTCATTGAGTCCACCCAGTTTAAAATGTTCGTAACTTTTCTCTGTGGCTATGCGACCTCGTGCTGTTCTTTCTATGTAGCCATTGGCTATGAGGTACGGTTCAAGTACGTCTTCTATCGTACCCTCATCTTCACTGAGTGCCGCACCTATGGTACTAAGCCCCATAGGTTTACTTTTAGCAGATACCAGAAGCTCTAAAAGTTGTATATCCTGCTCATCAAATCCAAGGTGATTCACCCCAAGTTCATCCAAAGCATATCTTGCACGTTCCAATGTCACCTCATCTTCATTGGCTACTTCTGAAAAATCTCTTACCCTTTTGAGTAGACGAAGTGCAATACGTGGTGTTCCCCTACTTCTTCTGGCTATTTCTACAGAAGCTTTTTTCTGGGAAGGTTTTTCAAGTTTGTGGGCAGCTTGGGCAACAATTTCAGTGAGTTCTTCAGGCGTGTAAAACTGCATTCTAAAGTGCATACCAAAACGCTCCCTAAGAGGATTTGACAACATCCCTGCTCTCGTCGTTGCGCCTATAAGCGTGAACCGTGGAAGATCAATCTTTACCGTTTGCGCAGCAGGTCCAGACCCTATGATGATATCTAAACGAAAATCCTCCATCGCAGGGTAGAGTATCTCTTCGATAGCTGGACTCATACGGTGGATTTCATCGATGAACAAGATATCACCCTCTTCAATATTGGTCAAAAGTGCTGCTAGATCTCCCGCTTTTTCTATCATCGGGGCAGCAGTGGTTTTGATATTTGCATTCATCTCTGTAGCAATAATATTTGCTATGGTTGTTTTACCTAAACCTGGAGGTCCAAAGAAAAGTATGTGATCTAAAGCTTCGTTTCTCTTTTTACTTGCTTCTATAAAAACTTTTAAATTCTTTTTGATCTTCTCTTGACCTATATACTCATCCCAGGAGCTGGGACGAAGCGTTACTTCGTAGCTTATCTCTTCATCAAAGCGTTCTATCTCAACCATACGTTCCATTAAAAACTCCTTTGGAGTTTAGCGTTAAGCGTTAAGCACTCAGCACTCAGGGCATAGCACCCAATATCTTTCAAAAAAAACCCAAATAATCTAATCAATACTGATCTCTGAACGCTGAACGCTGAATGCTGAACTCTCAATATGTGTACTCTTCGCTAGGAAATTCTTTTGCTTTTACTTCATTTCTATAGGCTTCCAATCCATCACGGACATGTTTTGCCCCATCGCAATACTGTTTCACGAATTTTGGTTTAAACGCTTCAAAGAAACCAAACATATCAGACCAGACCAATACCTGTCCATCTGTTGTATTACCCGCACCGATACCTATGGTCGGTACAGATACAGCTTTAGTAATGGCTTGGGCCGCTTCACTTTTTACACCTTCTACCACAATGGCAAATACTCCTGCAGCTTCAAGTGCTTTAGCATCTTCTACGAGAGAGTCTATATCTGCCTGGTCCTTCCCTCTTATCTTGTATCCTCCATCACTACGCAAAAACTGTGGCATAAGCCCTATATGGCCCAGTACAGCAATAGAATTTTGAGTAAGTGCTTCAACGATGTGTACTCTCTCTTTTCCACCCTCTATCTTGACAGCTTGAGCATTTGTTTCCTGATAAGCTCTAGTTGCATTTTGTATAGCAACTTCTGGAGAGGTATATGTTCCAAAAGGCATATCAAGTACGATGAGTGGTAACTTTGCACCATTACAGACAGCCTGCGTATGGTAGATCATCTGATCCATCGTTGCGGAAAGCGTATCTTCTTTACCTAAAAAACTCATATTAAGACTGTCGCCTACAAGGATCATCTCAACTTCAGCATCAAAAAGCTGTGCAAAAAGAGCATCATATGCTGTCACCATAGTGATAGGTTCAACACCTTTCATCTTTGCAATAGTTGTTAAAGTTACTTTTTTCTCTATTTTAGGGGTATGGATACTCATCTTATTCCTGAATCTAATCTATATTTTTACTCATTTTATCATATAATATCGAAAATTATTTAGATAAGAGTATATATTGAAAAAATTAGTCGCATATATCACCACAGGTTTCCCATCGTTAGAGTTTACAGTAGATGCCGCTTTGGCTTTAGCTGAGGCAGGTGTTGACACTTTAGAACTTGGTATGCCGTTCTCCGACCCTGTTGCAGATGGTCCTGTCATTGAAGCAGCCAATCTTAAAGCCCTGCAAAACGGTTTTAAACTAGACCACCTTTTTGAGGCATCTGCAAAAATAGCACCTCACATAGACACCTTATGGATGGGATACTTTAATCCTTTTTACCATAGAGGTATAGATAAATTCATCGCTGAAGCAAACAAAGCAGGTATCCATGGTTTCATCATCCCAGACTTGCCTTTTGAAGAAGCAAGACCTTATAAACCACAAATAGAAGCAGCCGGACTGAATCTCATTGACTTTATCGCGCCTACTGATTCAAAAGCACGTATAGAACAGATAGTCACAGATGCAAAAAAATTCATCTACCTTGTAGCCTATGCAGGTATCACCGGTGCAGGAAAAAGTGAAGATCTGCAGCCCATCATCACAGATATAAAATCATTCACAAAAACCCCTGTTTATGTAGGTTTTGGTGTAGATCAAAATACAGCCAAAGAGAAAGCCAAAGGCGTAGATGGTGTCATCGTAGGTTCTGCTTTTGTGAAAGTGTTGCTTGATGAGAGTTTGAGTGATACACAAAAAATTACTAATATCTCTGCGATTGCCAGAGAAATAAAAGAGAAGATAAACGAATAGTTTTATTCTTTTAAACTAATCATCTTTAATGATTAGTTTAGAAAACCATCAACCTCAACAAACAACCTCTCAATCCCATCAAAACTGTGACTTCCTCCCTCTTCGACTACCTGTTTGGCATTTGGAAGTTTTGCCTCTGCTTCTTTATAGTCAAGTGTTTCATCTCCTTTTTGGAGTAAGAGCATGATGTTTTCTTGAATTGCCAGATCTATTTCATACTTTTTGAGCATCTCCAGATGTGACTCCATCCATGTAAAATGACTCTCATCATAAAAACTGGGGGCTTCTCCTAAAACTTTTTTGAGGGTGATATAAGGATAAATAGACGGATTGATAAGTACTGCTTTTAATCCATACTTTTGGGCAAGATATAGCGTATAAAAACCACCTAAAGAGGATCCTATAAGTTTGACATCATCATAAGATCCTATCAACTCTTCGAGTGTTTGTATGGCTAAATCGGGAACATATGACAAAGAAGGAGCGATGAAGGCTTCTCCTTTGTCCTTAAAATAATTTCTAAAAGCATTTGCTTTACTTCCTAATCCATGGCTTCCAAAACCGTGTATGTAGATGAGCATACTACTCTTCAAGTGCCTCTGCCGCTTCAAGTTTATCATTTTTCACATAAAGTACAACTCTTGTCGTTCCTTCTTCTTCTGCACGCAGTTTATCGTATAAATTTTGTATCTCTATCTTTTTTTCTCTTGAGACTGGTTCTCTTACAGATTTATATTCTACAGCTTTTCCATCTTTTATCACAGTAGAAACCCTTGCAAAAACCCAATAATACCCACCATCTTTACGACGGTTTTTTACATATCCTTCCCAAGTATCTCCTCTCTCTACTGTTGCCCACAGATCAGCAAAAGCTGACCTTGGCATATCTGGGTGCCTGATGACATTATGTGGTTTACCTATGAGCTCTTCTGGTTTATACCCGGAGATCTCTGCAAATGTCTCATTTACATATGTGATCTTCCCCGTAAAATCTGTACGGGAAACAATGAGTTCATCCTCTGGTACTTCTGTCTCTATAAACATATCAAATGTCGTTTTCATAAATTATCCTTTTAGTACTATTTATATACTCTGCATATATTATATCATTTTTTGATAATTATTTTTAAGATATTTTAATAAAATACTCTATTAAAGAATTTAAAGTATAATACGATTAATTACAAAAAGGCAACTAATATATGGAACACATGATCTGGAACGTCAATCCTAATATCTTAGAATTAGGAGCTATCCAACTTCGCTGGTACGGGCTTCTTTTTGTAGGTTCTTTTTTTCTCGGACTCATGATACTCAACTGGATATACAAACGTGAGAAGAAAGATCCTGCTGTACTTGATAGCCTCCTCATCTACATTATGATCGGTGCGGTAGTAGGTTCTCGTTTGGTACATTGTTTTTTCTATGAACCGGACTACTACCTAAGTCATCTAGTTGAAATACTGGCTGTATGGAAAGGCGGACTTGCCAGCCATGGTGGTCTTGCCGGAGTACTCATAGCCCTTTACGTATTTGCTAAACGTTATAATGAGTCTTACACATGGCTTCTTTCCAGAATAGCTATACCTGGTGCATTGACTGCTGCTTTTGTCCGTTTTGGTAACCTTTTCAACTCTGAGATACTGGGAACACCCTCTGAACTTCCATGGGCAATTATCTTCCAGCGTGTGGATATGATACCACGACACCCTGTACAACTTTATGAAGCATTTGCCTATCTCATCATCCTTGCACTGCTTGTCACTATCTACCGTAAAGTAACACCTGCTTTTGCTACAAAGATACTCCCTGGAACTTTTTTAGTTACACTCTTTACTGCACGGTTTTTCATAGAGTATGCCAAAACAAGACAAGCAGCCTATACAACAGATTTACCATTTAGTACTGGCCAGATGCTAAGTATACCTTTTATACTCATCGGAATTATTTGGGTAATTTGGGCATTTAAAACAAAAGAAGAAAAATGACACGTATAATAACAGAGAAATACGCATTTGGCATAGATATCGGTTCTACTACCGTCAAATATGTACTCTGTGATGAAGATTTTAATATCATCGCCAAAGAGTATACAGCCCATGACACCAAACAGGCCGAAACACTCCTAAGACTGCTCGAAACACTTGCTACTACCCATCCTGAAGCATATAAAAAGATAGACAAAGTCTACATTACAGGTTCAGGTGCAAGCCGCATAGCTCCAACGATCAATGCCCGTTTTGTGCAAGAGGTCAATGCTGTGGTGCTTGCTGTGGAATATTATCATCCTGATGTGAATGCAGTGGTAGAGCTGGGTGGGCAAGATGCGAAGATCATCCACTTTAAAGAGGGTGATGATGGTAAAAAAACTGTCTCTACTTCTATGAATGACAAGTGTGCATCAGGTACCGGTGCAACCATAGAAAAGTGTACCATGAAAGTAGGGATGGAGAGTGAAGATGTACAAAAGCTCACCTTTGAGACAGACAAACTGCACCATGTTGCTGCAAAGTGTGGTGTATTTGCTGAAACAGACATCGTCAACCTTGTAAAGACCTCTGTACCTTCCAATGAGATCATGAACTCACTGGCCGATGCCATAGTTATGCAAAACCTTACTGTATTGACACGTGGTAGTACACTCATGCCTAAAGTACTCCTCTTGGGAGGACCTAACACTTACTTGCCATTTCTACAAGAGTGCTGGCGTATGCGTATTTCTGAACTTTGGGATGAGAGAGGGATAGAGTATGATAAAGAGAAGATCAATGAACTCATTATTGTTCCTGAGAATGCCCAATATTATGCTGCCTTTGGTGCAGTAGTATTTGGTGAGGGTGAAGCCAACCACGACAAATCTTTTAATGGCATACTTCAACTCAAAACTTTAGTAGAATCGGGAAGCATACAGAGCAGTTCAAGCAACGATGCTCCGCTTGTGCAAAGTGCTGAAGAGCTGAAAGCCTTTAAAGATGCCTATAGCATCCCACCTTTTGCACCTGTGAAACTGAGTGAAAAAACAGAGTGCTACTTAGGGATGGATGGAGGCTCTACCAGCTCTAAAGCTGTCTTGGTTGACAAAGAAGGAAAACTGCTTCTCAAAATCTATCAACTCTCAAAAGGAAACCCTATACAAGACACTATAGAGTTACTTGAGAAGATCAAAGAACAAGACCCGAACAACTTCTACGACATTAAAGGTCTAGGTACGACCGGATATGCAGCTGATGTACTGGAGGGGGCACTGAATGCAGATGCAAACATTATCGAGACCATTGCTCATATGAAGAGTGCCCAAGCCGTCTTTGGTGAGAGTATCGACATCATTTGTGACATTGGGGGACAAGACATCAAAGTGCTTTTTATGGAAAACGGCATGATGAAAAACTTTCGTCTCTCCAATCAGTGTTCTGCAGGTAACGGAACTCTGCTTCAAAGTATGGCAAAGCAGTTTGGTGTTGAAGTAGAAGAGTTTGCCGATGTTGCATTTAGCGCCACACAAGCCCCTCTCTTTAACTATGGCTGTGCGGTCTTTCTGGATACAGACAGGGTTAACTTCCAAAAAGAAGGATACTCGAAAGAGGAACTTTTTGCAGGTATCGCTAAAGTACTGCCTAAAAATGTATGGCAGTATGTTGTTCAAGCCCCTAACCTTGCTGCTTTTGGTAATCACTTTGTACTCCAAGGGGGTACTCAATACAACCTTGCTGCCCTTAAAGCCCAAGTGGATTACATTGAAGAGCTTGTTCCAGGTGCCAGAGTGGATGTACATCCTTACCCTGGTGAGGCGGGTGCGTTTGGTGCCGCTATTGAAGCTAGAGATGTGGTCAAGCGAAAAGGTTTTACTACCTTTGTAGGTTTGGAAGAAGCACTTCAACTCACTTATACTTCCCGTACTGATGAGAGTACCCGGTGTCACTTCTGTCCCATAGACTGTTCCCGTACCTTTATCGACACGCAAACACCCAACTCTGAAACTGTACGTTACATCGCAGGGTTTGCATGTGAGAGTGGGACAGTAGAGTCTCCAGAGGCACTCAAAATACTCCAAAATGAACGGAAGTTACTACAAAAAGATACACCAAACCTTGTTAAAAAAGAGTCTAAAGCACTCTTTGCTTCAAGCTATATGTTAGAGAAAAAACCTACTTCAGCGACACAAGTGACTACCCAAGAGGTAAAAGTAACACTGCGTGGATGGGGACCTACTTTACGAAAAGAAGTCAAAAGAGCTTTTGAAGTGAGTAGTGAAGAAGATAGAGAACATCGCAGAAAAGTACGCATCGCCATACCAAAAGTTCTCAATGTTTATAACACTGCGCCTTTCATTAGAGCCTATCTTGAAGCTTTAGATATTGCTCCTGCTCATATTCAGTTTTCTGGTTTCTCTAATGAAGATATGTACCTCGAAGGAGCGAAATACGGTTCAGTGGATTCCTGTTTCCCTGCAAAGGTGGCACAGTCTCATGTCTATGCACTGATGTTTGGTAAAAAGTTCTCCAAAGTTGCTTTTGACTATCTTTGGTTCCCTGCCACGGTTACCCTGCCTGGCTTTATTACCAGTACGATGGGGCAGACGGCTTGTCCTATCATCGTGGGGACACCTAGAGTGGTTTACTCCGCTTTTACCAAAGAAAAAGACCTCTTTAAAAATAGAGGATTAGAGTACATTGATGACTCCATGACCTTCAGTAACAAAACCCTACTTAAAAAAGAGCTCTTTAACACTTGGAGAGAACGACTGCGCATTACCAAAGATGAAAGTAACTGGGCAGTAGCACAAGCGTGGAAAGCACTGGAAGCTAATGATGAAGCTATGATGCAAGAGGGGAAAGAACTACTCAATGAAGCAGTCAAAAATGATGAAATTATCATTCTGCTTTTAGGACGACCTTACCACTCTGATCCAGGCATCAACCACGAAGTACTCGATGAGTTCCAAAGTCTTGGCTTTAAAACACTCTCCATGCGTGGCATCCCAAGAGATGAAAAGTATCTTGAAGAGTATTTTGGTGAGGACCTGGCACAAGGCTACATCGAAGACAACTTTGATATCCGTGATGTCTGGCCGGAGAATTACTCTACCAACTCGGCACAAAAAGTCTGGGCAGCCAAATTTGCAGCACGACACCCCAACATTGCAGTACTTGACCTCTCAAGTTTTAAGTGTGGGCATGATGCACCTACCTACTCTATCATCGATAAAATTTTAGGCGCAAGCCGTACACCTCACCTTACCTTGCACGACATAGATGCAAATAAACCTGGTGGCTCGATCAAAATAAGAGTGAAAACATTTGCTTACACGCTCGAGCAGTATAAAAGGACACTCATGAAACATAAACAAAATCCTCTCAATACTAAGCACTCAACCCTCTGCACTACTCCACAGGAGATGACAGTATGAGTTCATGTAGTGGTATAAAACCTCATGACGACAGTAATACAAGTCTGGGCTATCTTGGCAGGGAAGCTACACAATGGCGTGACACTATTAACAAAAGCTATACAAGAGCAGACAAAAAAGACACTACTATACTCTTTGGAGGTATGACCATACTCCAAGACAAGCTTGTCATGTCAGCACTGCAATCTTTAGGCGAAAACTATGTTGCACTGCCCAATCCTGATTTTGAATCCTTCCGAAAAGGGAAAGCATTTGGAAATAGAGGACAGTGCAACCCAACTTACTTTACAGTAGGAAACCTTGTGAAATACCTGCAAAACTTACAAAAAGAGACAGGGATGAGTAGTGAAGAGATAGTACAAAAATACCTCTATGTTACTGCTGGTGGCTGTGGTCCTTGCCGTTTTGGTATGTATATCACTGAATATCGAAAATCACTGAAAGATGCAGGATTTGAAGGCTTTCGCATCATGAGTTTTCAACATAATGAGGGTATCTTTCAAGCCAAAAATGATGAAGAGAGCATGAACTTCTCTCCTACCTTTTTCATGACATTGATCAAATCCGTTATCATTGGTGATATCATCAACCTTTTAACCTACAAAATGCGTCCCTATGAAATAGAAAAAGGAAGTACTGATGAAGCTGTAGAGAAATGTTATGAAATACTCAGAGATGCATTTATGCAAAAGAAAAATCTTGTCTTGGCAATGTGGCAATGCCGTAAAGTATTGGAAAAAGTAAAACTTGACCGTCTGCAACCTAAAGCCAAGGTAATGGTCATGGGTGAATTCTGGGCAGCGATGACTGAAGGTGACGGCAACTACAATCTTCATAAATTTTTAGAGGCTGAGGGTGCAGAGTGTATCCCTCAGCCTATTATGAGCCGTTTGATGCTGAGTATTTGGGAAGCTGAATATGCTGCGGGTAAAGTGGAAGACTTAGAAGATGGAGAGATGAAAAGCATTGACTTTAGCAATGTCAAAACCAAAGTGATGATGAAACTGGCAAAAGCAGCAGTCAAAACCTATTTCACTCTCTATGCAAAATCTGCCGGACTGCATGACTATGAGATACCAAACATCGAAGAACTCTCTAAACTCTCTAAACTCTATTATCCACTGGATGCTGAGGGAGGAGAAGGACATTTGGAAGTAGCACACCTTCTGGAGAGCGTGAAACACAATCTCTCACACCTTGTCATCTCAGTAAAACCTTTTGGATGCATGCCCTCTTCCGCAGTTTCAGACGGTATCCAGTCTCTGGTCACAAGCCACTACCCCTCAGCCAACTTCCTCTCCATAGAAACTTCAGGAGAAGGAGCAGCCAATTTCTACTCAAGGGTACAAATGGCCCTCTTTAAAGCCAAACAATCTGCTAAAGAGGAGTTTGAAGCACTGGAGATACCTGAGGATATTCCAGATAAGGTGCATAATTATCTGTATCAGCCTAAAGGAGAAATGGCAGGGAGTGCAGCACAGTTACTTATCAGTATACAACACAGAGGACTCTAACGCTCCTCTGTTCTATGTACTACCTCAGCCAGCTCCTCTTCAACCGTTTCATCAATATCAAGTTCCTCTACCAGCCCAGCTTCAGGGTTTTTAAATACAGACATATCAAATTCTTTTTCACTCTTAGCCACTACACAAGTGACCACAGCATCTCCTGTAACATTGACAGAAGTACGTATCATGTCAAGTAGCCTGTCAACACCTAAAATGAGTCCGATACCCTCTATTGGAAGCCCTACTTGCACAAAGACCATAGAGAGCATAATGAGCCCTACTCCAGGTACTCCTGCTGTACCTATGGAAGCCAGTACAGACATGAGTATCACGGTAAGGTAACCACTCAGTCCCAACTCTACTCCATAGACATTGGCTATGAAGACTGTAGCGACTCCTTGCATAATGGCAGTACCATCCATGTTGATCGTAGCACCGAAAGGTACTGTAAAAGAGGCAACAGAATTGTCAACACCCATACGTTTAGTGACAGATCTTAGTGTCACTGGTATCGTTGCATTCGAAGATGCTGTAGAAAAAGCAAAGACTTGGGCATCTCGTATCTTTTGTAAAAACATTTTAGGAGAGAGTCCTGAAAAAAGTTTTAGTATGAACATGAGTGTTCCAAAAAGATGCAACAGCAATGCAGCAATGAGAACCAATACATACCCCGCTAAACTCACCAAAAGATCCAAGCCAAGTTCTGAAATGGCTTTGGCCAAAAGTGCAAAGACTGCAATGGGCGCTACAGACATCACGATGTTGACCATATGCATCATTGCTTCATTTAGCACCTCAACACCCTCTGCAATGCTTTGTGCCTTCTTCCCTACCATCACAAGAGAAATACCTAGCAAGATAGAGAAGAAAATGATCTGCAGCATATTACCAGAGGCAAAAGCATTGATGACATTATCAGGTATGATGTTGATAAGCACATCTGAAAGGGGTGGTGCTTCTTTACCCGTAAAAGTACTTGTCGTTGTCCCATTGGTACCAGATCCAGGTGCTACGATAATGGCCAAGCCTATGGCTGTAGCGATGGCTATAGCTGTGGTAAGTATATAAAGCCCAAATGACTTTAGCCCCACTTTTCCAAGTTTAGAGATATCCCCAATACCCAGTACCCCAGAGATAAGTGAAAAGAAGACCAAAGGCACAACAAGCATCTTGAGTGCTGTGATGAACATCTTTCCTATGATATAAAAGAGACCGCCTACCACATACTCATGTGTGAAGCTACCCTCAACATTCCAACCACTTACATTGATTATCAATCCTACAATGATACCCAGGAGCATCGCCCAGAGTACTTTTGCTGTTAAAGTCATTTCAATCTCCTCTATGTGTAGCCGTTATTTTAGTGGATATTTCTGAAAGTTGTATCACTTCCATTTCATGATAAAATCTTTAACTCTGTAGCATAGGAATTCCTGCCCACGCTACAAAAAAATTTGTTTGACTTATATGATAGTAGAGGTATTTCTATTTTTGACTAAGTATTGGAGCGAATGCCTTAGTACTTACTCGTACACTGTCACCTATTTTTAAATTTTTAGCTTCATCTTGACTTACTACCACTTCCACAAGTTGTTGCCCTATAGATATGATAGCCACATAGATAACATCAACTTTTTTTATATCTAAAAGTTCCCCTTCGAAAGAGAATTTTTGACTTCCCAATGTTTTGAGTAAAACATCTTTTGGAGTTCCATCATCTATAATAACACCCTGATTTAAAACTACAATACGAGAAGCCAATCTATATATTTCACTTGGATCATGACTTACCATAATAGTTGTAGTATCAAACTCTTTATGTAGGGTTAATATCTCATTTTGAAGTTTTGTTCTCATAGATGGGTCAAGAGCTGAAAGTGGCTCATCCATAAGTAGTAGTTTTGGTTCGTTCATCATAGCCCTACACAAACTTACACGCTGTTTTTGTCCACCGCTTAGTGTGTTTGGAAGCCTGTTTTTTAGCTCACTTAGTTCTGTAATTTGTAATAGATGATTTGCTAACTTTTTATCTTTATTTACAAATAAAAGATTTTCTTCAACACTCATATTGGGGAAAAGTGCATAATCTTGAAATACAAAACCAATTTTCCTTTTTTGTGGTGGCAATACATTTTTGTCATCTAGCCATATATCTTCACCAATTTTGATAGTTCCATTTGCATCTTCAAGCCCGGCAAGTATCCTTAAAAGTGTCGTTTTTCCACTACCACTTTGTCCAGCCAGTGCTATAAAATCACCCTCTTTTATTTCAAGATTTACATCTAAATCCATCTCTCCACTACTTCCGTGAAGTTTTTTATTTATATCTATTGTTATCATTTATGAAACCCACCAAACTTTTTATTCTGCTTACTATTAAACATATACACACTCAGAAGTACTAAAAAGCTAATCACCACCATAATAGCACTATAAATATGTGCTGATGTATAATCCATGATCTCAACCATCTCATAAATTGCTACCGAAGCTACTTTTGTCTCATCAGGGATACTTCCACCCACCATCAAAACTACTCCAAACTCTCCAACAGTATGGGCGAAGGTTACAATAATTGCCGTCATCAAAGCCGGTTTGATATTTGGTATCGCTACACGAAATATAGTCTCAAATTTACTTTTTCCTGATACATAAGATGCTTCAAGCATATTTTTATTTATATTTTCAAAACCGCTTTGAAGAGGCTGAACCATAAAAGGAAGTGAATAAAAACAACTTGCCACTACAAGTCCCGTAAAGTTAAATACAAGTTTTACATCAAAATACTCATCAAAAAAAGCTCCAATAGGTGAATTTTGAGATAAAGCAAATAAAATATAAAATCCCAAAACTGATGGAGGCAATACAATAGGCAGTGCAGTAACAGCTTCCAAGAATGGTTTTGCCTTTGAAGAAGTTTGTGATAGATACCAAGCCAGAGGTAAGCATAGTATAAATAAGATCAAAGTAGTAAGGGCTGCCAGTTTAAAGGAGAGTAAAAAAGGGGTGAATTCAAGATTTTGTAATATTTCAAGCATTATAAAACCTTTAAAATAGACAATTCACTTGCCTTGATAAACGCAGTCACTTCATCACCTACTTTTAAATCCATTTTTTTACTTGACTCAAATGTAATGATAGATTCTAAAACAAACTCTTCTATTTCCAGTTTAACACTGCTTAATAGTTTCCCATTTTCTAACTCTTTTATTTTTGCTTTTAGTTGATTGGAGTAACTCAACATACCGCTAAACTCTTTAGCTATTGCTATATAAGTTGGTTTTGTTATTAACTTTACGTTAGTTCCTATTTTTATATCATCACTTAGATCTAAACTCATCATACTAAGCGTTTGACCTGAAAAATCGAACTTAACAATATTGAGATTATCAATAGTATCAATTTTTGTTACTGTAGCTATAAGAGTATTCATGGTACTGTATATCCAAAATCTTCAAAGGTCTTTTTCGATTTTTCGCTTAAAATAAAGTTATAAAATGCCTCTACCTCACTATTTTTTTCACCCTCTTTTAGTATCACTATACCTTGATCAATGGGAGCATAAAGTTTAGGATCTACTTCACCCCAGTTTACCCCTTTTTTAAATTCAGCCATTTTAGGGGAGAAAAGCGATGATTTAGCAATAATCCCCATATCCGTAGCTGTAACAGTATATGATACGGTTTGTGAAATTGATTCAGCGTACACAAATTTTTTCTTTACATCGTTATAAACGCCGGCATTTTTCATAGCTTCTACTGCTGCTTTTCCATAAGGAGCAGTTTTGGGATTGGCAATAGCTATTTTTTCTATTTTTTTATCTTTTAAGAGTTTAATTCCTTTGGTAAAATCTTGGGCTTTATTACTGAAAAGGGCAATTGCACCCTGAGCATAGATTATTGGCTTTGTTACTGCTGTTTTATCTTTATATAAAGCATTTGGATATTTCATATTTGCAGACATAAAAAGCTGATATGGTGCCCCATTTTTTATTTGAGCGGTTAACTTTCCACTGCTTCCAAGGGTAACTTTTACTTTTGTATCTGGATAAAGTTTGCTGAACTCTTTTTTTAGGTCATCTATAGCATAACTTACATTGGCTGCTACGGCAATTTGAATAGTTCCTGCCATACTGTATGTTGAAAACAGTATTATAAAAAATAGTTTTAATTTCACTTGGTTCATTCTCTATTTTCCCAACATAATATCATTGGATTTTATCATAGCCATGACAGAACTTCCCTCTTTAAGTTCCATCTTTTCAAAAACATCTTTAGACACTACAGAAACAATTGTGTCATGGTTCCCTATATCTACTAAAACTTTAGCATTTTCTATATCTGTATCTATCTTGCTCACTATACCTTTTAGTCTATTCTCTTCACTCTTTTCATCTTCTAATGTAGACAATAAGACTGAACTGGATTTAAATATCGCTGTAACAGTTTGATTCTCTTCTATATGCAAGTTTTCTACGGCTTCTTTTGTGATAACAGAAACAAGGACTTGTCCACTCTTTAACTTCAAGTGTATCTTTGCATTTACATTTGCAGATTCTACAGAGATTACCTCAGCCTGTATCTGATTTCGTGCAGAAATTTGCATCGCAAGCCTTCCTATGGTCTTAAATGCACCACTTTGTATATCTGTAAACTCTGACAATCTTTCCAAAAAACGTGTATGTTCTTCTTTGAGCACGGCATAATTTTCTAAAAGTGTTAACCCATAGGCTGTAATGGTAGTACCCCCACCATCTTTCCCTCCCGTCTCTCTGTGGACGATGGGTTCTGGCGAAAGAGAGTTCATCGTATCCACTGCTTCCCACGCACTTTTATAACTCATAGGTACAAATTTAGCTGCTTTAGAGATGGAACCATGCTCTTCTATGGCATGAAGCAGTTCTATACGCTTCTCTAGTAAAAAAGGTTTACCTAACATTTCTAAAGTAAGTGCAGAAGTAAGTTCCATCTATTTCCTTATGTTCCATTATATATAACGAAAATACTATCATTATATACCTTAAGATATAACGGTAGATTCTCAGCTATTGACAAAATAACCCAAAAGTGTTAGAATCCGCACATCTACCATTAATGGGAGTGACTTGGTTTCGACTGGAGTAGTCGGGGCTATGTGCATGTCGGACTGAGCAATTCCGTTACGCGGCTCAAACGCATTTAAACGCAAACAACACAGATTATCGTCCAGCTTACGCAGTAGCGTAAGTCATTAACCCCGCTAACGCGGAGGACTGCCTCGCCGGTGAGTGTCATCTTACCCGGACTTTGAGGTATCACATCTGATGACTATGCTCCATGGAAGCTATGCCATGGTGTGAGAATTTTAGCTCGTCTTGTAAAGTTTTGAGTGTAGTACAAAGCAGGATTAAAATTAACAACACTGACTAAGCATGTAGAGTCATAGTTCTATCTATTTTAGGACAGGGGTTCAATTCCCCTCACTTCCACCAAACTCACAATTCAATCCAATTCAACAAAACCGACGTAACGAAAAATACGGGCACCTAAATCATAGTTTTTTATTATAGCTTACAAGATAATCATCTATTAATTTAACCTTCAAACTCCTACTCATTCCCTGATGCAATTTAATAAGCTTTTTTAGCTGAGTAAAGACACCTCCATCTAAAGAGGTAGTAGAGGTAAGTCTGGATACAATCTTTTTTAAATCTTTTGAAGCTTCAAGTTTTGGCTTTCGTGTTACATAACGTTGTATAATCATCTTTTGATGGAAGTGACACATTTGTACTGGAAACTCATCAAAAGCCTCTCTTACCATCAATAATAATACCATTAACAGTAAATCCCATAGCAATTAATTCATCTTTGAGATAAACATAGTCTTTGCTCTTCTCTGATTCGATATGTTTCCATATAAGTACTTCTTTAGTGATTAGATCTTTAAACACAAGTACACCAAATTTGTCTCTACGTCTACCAAAGAAAGTAGCATCTGCAACAACTGTTACAGTTCTTGGATCATATTCAAATATTTATTTTCTGATCCAGAGAATACTTCGTTGATATTTATGGGATAATTGTTTGAGAGTTTGTGGAATGACCCCTATAACCTAGACACTTACCAATTCAGTAAAAACCTAATTTTATGAAGTCTCAATATTATACCTTTTTTCAAATTCATTTGGTGAGATATAGCCTAAATAACTATGACGTCTTTTGGCATTGTAGAACATCTCTATATACTCAAATATTTTGGATGCTGCAATTTCTCTTGTCTCAAAGTTCTGCTTTCTAACTAACTCTTTTTTGAGTGTTTTAAAAAAGCTCTCTGCCACTGCATTATCATAACAATTTCCACGTCTGCTCATACTCAAGATAATGTTATGCTCTTTTGCAAGTTTTGTATACTCATACGAGCTATATTGACTTCCTTGGTCCGAATGCAGTATCACGCTGTCTGTATTGTTAAGTCTTGTTGTAGCCATTTTAAGAGCTTTTATGATTAAAGGCGTGGTTTGCCTATGACCTGTAGCCCAACCTACTATTTTTCGACTATAGAGATCTAACACAGTAGCTAGATAAACCCATCCTTCTTTAGTTCTAATGTATGTGATGTCACTTACCCATGTATCGTTTGGTTTTTCTACGATGAAACATTGTTTCAGATAATTAGGATGTGCTTTATGAACTGATCCAGCTTTGCTATAGGGTTTACGTTTATAGGTGCCTACACCATAGAGTTTAGCTTTACTCATCAATCTTGCCACACGTTTTTTATTGACATGAATACCAAGCTCTCTTAAATCCTTATGTATATTTCTTGAACCATATACACCATTGGACTCTTTGTATGCCTCTTTTATATGGGTTAGTAACTTCTGATTTTCAAACTCTCTATTGGAAATGGGTTGATTTAGCCACTGGTAGTATCCGCTTCGGTGCACTTTCATTACTTTACACATTTTATCTACTGTATAAGTATGACTATACTCTTTAATAAAAGAGTATTTTAGTTTGTGTGGCTTGCAAAGTACACCGCGGCCTTTTTTAATATATCACGTTCTTCTTTTACCCGTTTGAGTTCTTTTTGTAATTTCTTTATCTCTGCGCTTGACGACTCTACAGCTTTGTTTTTCTCTATGGCTTCTGGGGACTCTAATCTTTTGATCCAGCTTCTTAATGAATCTGGATGCACACCTAATCGATGGGCTGTATCTGCTATCTCATACCCATTCTCTGTGACTTGTTTGACTGCTGCTATTCTAAAATCTTCTGTATATGTTCGTCTTGCCATTTTTAATCCTATAATTCTATGAAATGATTCTACTCACTTTTATTATCGAATTACTGAATTAGTTTTTGTCTAGTTTTTTGGGGTCATTCCATTGTTTATGATAAAAGTATTCATGGAAGACAACTTTATGGAGTTTATCTGGTCTACATTTAGAAGAGAAGCAGTGATTACAATTCTGACATTTATAGCGTTGTACATCTCTACGTTTACCCTTTTTTATAACTTCATTTGAATTACATTCTGGACAATATTTGGTACTTTTTTACAGCCATTTGTAAATAAATCTTCATTTATTCCCAATATACCGTAATTTGAAAGGGTTTTCAGGCGCCCGTTTTTTGCATTAGGTCAATAATGCTTAAGTTATCTTTAGACCCGGAGATAATCATACTACGCTTTTATGCGCCAGACTTTAAGAGGTTAGGTCTGACACGAATTATAGAGTCTGAAAGTACAGACTCTATAGCATAGATCTTATTTGAGATTAATTGAGACTTTCTCTTTCTTGGTATAGGAAGTATCCAAGGCGAGGTTTGTCAGGATGGATTCTAGTTTGGCAATCTTCTCCTCTTGGGCTTTTTGCCTCGCATCCATCATTGCTATTTTTTGATCCTTAGCTTCTGCTTCAGCTCTGGTCTCCTGCACCACCTTAGTAAGCACAGCAACCATATCCATTGAACTCAAACCATCACGGCTTTGAATCGCAACAAGTTCCGGGACATCTTCTGCTATGAATCCGACATAAGACTCTGTTTTGTCTGTTTTGTAGTTATAGGTAACGGGTTGGAGTTTACGGAATGCTGCAAGTGCATCTTCACTGCTAAGTACTTTGATATTCTCTTTGGAGGTACGGCTTGAACTATTGATCCATACACCATTGATGCATTTTGCGCCATTACCTAGATAGAGCATCATTTCATCGACAAAGGGAGAATCGTTTATGATTGAAAATTCCGGACCTCCTGTCCCAGCAAGCGTAGCGACAAATGCGTCTCCGCCCTGGTGTGTTCTAAAGTTCCACTGCTTATTCCTTCTGGCATTTTTCAAAGCAAATCCTGCATCTGATACTTTATCTGCTTCACTGTTGTTTGCAGATAAAACCAGCAGGTTTGTCAAACCATCACCTTCTGTGTTGGAACCTGCCCAGGTACCCTCAAGTTTGCCATTTACTCTGAGCATTTTAGTGTCAAATTCACCGTAAATAAGGGGAAACTCGGTAAGGCTGTTGGAGATATAGAGGGTATTATCCCGGTCGGCGCTAAACCCAGCCATATATCCCAGAAAGACGCTACTGTCGACATCAGCGAGGAAGCCGCTCTGACGGCCAAGGAAGGTGTTATTGTTTCCGGTTGTGTTAGTGTAGCCACTTTCATAGCCGCTGAAGGTGTTGGAGTTTCCGGTCGTATTGCCGCTTCCGCTCTGAACGCCATTAAAGGTATTGTAACTGCCTTCCGTGTTGTCGAAGCCGCTGACTTGTCCGATGAAGGTGTTATTATCGCCAGTCTTGTTACTGGTGCCGCAGCCATCGCCGATGAAGGTATTAAAGGAGCCTATCGTGTTGAGACGGCCGCAGTCAGAGCCGATGAAGGTATTTTGGTGGCCGGTTATATTGTAGAAGCCGCTGAAATAACCGCTGAATGTATTGGAGTGGCCAGTTGTGTTGTTGAAGCCGCTCTGAAAGCCGCTGAAGGTGTTCCAGCTTCCAGTTGTATTGCTGATGCCGCTCCAACAGCCGCTGAAGGTGTTTTTATTACCTGACGTGTTGTTACGGCCGCTTTCATAGCCGATGAAGGTATTTTTATTACCCCACGTATTACCGGAGCCGCTTTCATAACCAATGAAGATGTTTAGGTCACCATTAGTCGTGTTGTGGCCAGCATTGTACCCCATAAACACATTATACATTCCAATCCCATAATCAAGATTGGTTCCGGCACCATAGCCATAATAGACATTTTCATTCGAATCCGCTTCGCTACCACCGTAAAGTACGCTACTGTTTATTAATGCTATCACTGCAACGATACTTAATGTTCTGTATTTTTTCATGGTAAATCCTTTTTATATTTTAGGTTTCCACCCACCCTTTTCTCCTGATCCATGCATCGTACACGCCTAATTATTTCAAATACAACAATCTATATATTTATAGTATAAGACTAATCAACTTAGGGAAAAATAAAAGGTGGCCTATTGAATTGATGTAGTTTTGAACGAGCTTTGGAGAGTAAGAAAGTTCCCGCCATAGCGGGAAACAGTTATTTAAGAGAGACTTTCTCTTTGCTCGCATTGCTTGTATCTAGTGCGAGGTTTGTTAGGATGGATTCTAGCTGTACCACTCTTTGTTGCATTGTTTCGAGTTGAGTTTTTGTTGCTGTGAGCTGTTGTTCTTGCTCTCCGACTCTCTGCTGAAGAAGTTCATTATTTTTCTCCTGCTCCTGCAGCACCTTCGTCAACACAGCAACCATATCCATAGAACTCAAACCGTCACGGCTTTGAATCGCTACAAGTTCAGGGACATCCTCTGCGATGAATCCGACGACTTGCTCTTTTTTATCAGATTTATAGTTATAAGTTACAGGTTGGAGTTTATGAAAGGCTGCCAAAGCATCCTGAGTACTGAGTTCTTTGATATTCTCTTTCAGTGCACGACTAGAAGCATTGATCCATACACCACCTACATTTTTAGCTCCATTACCCAGATAGAGCTCTGTTCCACTGACATCAGATGTAGCATTTGTTACTGTAAATTCTGCCCCTCCTGTCCCTTGTAGTGTTGCCTGGAACGAATCACCACCACTGTTAGTTCTAAAATTCCAACCTTTTGATGTGCTACCATTGACCAATCTAAATCCAACATCTGATGATTTATCTACTTCACTGTTGCTTGCTGATAAAACAAGCAGATTTGTTAAACCGTCACCTACGGTATTGGAACCTGCCCATGCGGAAGCGATATCACCACGAATATCGAGTTTGGCTTGTGGAGAATTGGTACCAATACCGACATTATTGGTAGAGTCCAGATAGAGCGTATTGCTTGCCGTATTGTTCTCAATAGTAAATGGTTGAGTCCCATTTGTTATATCGGTAATATAATAATCAAGGCTGCTACCACCAATTCTTGTTCGCCAAATTGCACTTCCTGTTCCATTTTCAAGATAGAAATCAGTATTACCACTACTTTTTACATGCAGAGCTCCGCTTGGTGTTGTCGTCCCAATCCCCATACGATCTGCTGATCTATCGATAAAGACAGAACCGTTTGCCAGGTTGATGTCACCTGATGAATCGGAAATCAATGCATTCTTCTGAGCCCGGTTAATATTCATTGCTCCATCGGCAATATCAATATTACCTGTACTTACCTCTGCTATAAAACTATTCGCTGCTATACTTTGTTTAGGAAATCGCATGGCTACTACATCATTTACTTGATTTCTTAGATACCAATAATTACGATTACCAGATATTCTCCAGTCATCGCCGACAGTATTCGTATCATCGAAGTCTATAACTGGCATTCCGCTTGAAACTATTACATCTGCAGCATTTAACTGTACTAAAAGTAATGGGCTTAATAAAATACTTGCTGCTATAATACTTATCTGTTTTACTTTTTTCATTTTACACCTCCATTTTCCTCTACATCTATACTCTTGGTTTTTATGCTTCCTTCCCTTACTTCTATGATACCGCCAGCATAGTCACTTTTGACACCCGAAGTTTCTTCTGTCATTGTTTGAGTATCATTAGCAGAAGCAATTTTTTGTGTTGCAGGAACAACTCTCACATCATAACGATATGCTCCATCCACTCCTGAAGGTGACCAAGAAAAAGAGTTACCCTCATACTTCTCATTGACCACCACTTCATCATTTGGACTGATGACTTTGGCGATGACTGTTCCACTTATGTCTGACGTTACTGTCAGCATACCATTTGACTTATCTACTACCATATCTGCAAGTGCACCCACACTTCCAACTACTCCTGCGAGCAAGTATTTTAGTAAAATATTTTGTTTCATGAAAGACCTCCTATTCATTTATATCTATACCTATAAATCCAATTTGAATTCAAACCTAAACACTCATACTTAAATATAACCATTAAGCTATACTTAAGTATAGAACTTTATGACTTAAAAAAAAATAAAATAGGAAGGAGATAAAATTTTTAAATTTTAGATAGTTATTTGACGATGAACCAAGGATTTAAAAGATTTTTTTTATTATATAAAATAGGAATTAAAGATGTTGAATTGTATTGATAAGTCATTTTCCCACTCTCTCTGACTATGGCATCTGCTGCTGTGTCCCATTCCATTGTGGGTGCTAGGCGAGGGTAGATGTCTGCTTCACTTTCTGCCATCATGACAAGTTTCAAAGAACTTTCCTTTGAGATCTGTTCAATATTTTATTATTCTGGAGCCTCTTAGGATAAAAGATATTATAGGGGTAGATAAAGAGATAGATTTACAAGAGCACCTCAATATCTACTGCTACAAAGCTATCTTCAATTCCCCTCACCTCCACCAATTATAAGTAAACCATTAACATGCCCCTTAATATAGGCACTTTATAGAATTTATAAAAATCTATTTTATATTTTCTCCCCTATTTATACCTTTTATTTGTCAAACTCTACAAAACTAAAATGGAATAATCTTTTTCCAAGCCAATCTGTCATCTCTCGCAAACTAAAAAATTTACCTTCTAATGACACATCATCAATTACGTCCAGTTGCTTTATCTTTAGAACTTCTTTAATAGATATTGATTCATGGTGCTCAAAATACGCTTTCTCATCAAATTCAAATAGTTCCATAGGTTTATTTTCCTTCACAAATCTTTGAATCTCTTTTTCAAATGCTTCTTCACGGGAAAGTTGTTCTTCATCTTCTTCCCTTTGATATTCTATTTCTTCCCTTTGCAATCTTTCTTCGTCAATCGTCCATGACCTTTCATGTCGAATTTGATACACTGGACTATTTTCATCTTCATCATCATGCAAGCCATCACCTAGATAACCATATCCCTGATTAGGCAGTTGATTGTCTCCCAAGTCTTCTTTATAATTTTTAATTACTTCAGGAAGAATATTCATACTATTTACAGTTTTGTCATATTCTTCCTGAAGTGAATTGACCATATCATCAATAGAATGGTATTCACTTTTGAGTTTTCTCATTATTTGCTGAGCTTTGAACAACTGATTAAGATACAACTTTTTTCTTTTGCCGAAGAAAGATCTGTATTCCTTAGAATAAGGGTTTTTCAAGAATGCAAAGTTCTCTTTTACTCTATGAAGATACGCTATTTTGTCTTCATAGATTGATAAAGAATCTGCTAATAGTTTATCGCCTGTAAACTCATCTAGTAAATAAGTATTATAGTGCTCTTCTAAAAATTCATAGAAAAATTTATTGGCTGTTGCTATATGATTATACTGCATCACATCATCTAATTTTTTCACAAAAGAATGAATATAGTCAAAAGATTGAATATAGTTTAAAGAACCATACCTGTCATATTCATGGAATAAAGAGTGAGCATCTTGAACTCTTGACCTTTTTCCCTTTATATTACTTTCTTTGGTTTCACCCTCTTTATAAATACCCTTTCCAAATAAAGCTAATCTCCATACAAACTCATTAAATACTGAGTTATCTACGTCTCTGTCCTCATCACATGCTACTTCATCTAGTTTGTTTATTGATATATATTTACTTTCAAGTGATACGAAATGTATCCATACTAAATACTTTCTTAAAAGTTTATCTTGTATTGATGAAAGTTTTCTCTTTTTCATATCAGATAAAACTGAGGTTGCTTCGTACCCCAAGACTGAATCTTCATCCTTAATTGGTATCGACATTTTTTTATCAAATAACAATTCACAATCGATCTCATCAAAATTCCCATATGGTATATTTGTAAAGACATATACTTTGTTCTCTATTTCAATGCACTCTTCTTCTTCAGGTAGAAGACCTTTCTTTTTAATGAGTGCTACACAATTACTACGTAGTGAATAACAATACCGGTATTTTTGTATCATATTTTTAAAAGAGCTAACAGTATGCCTTTGATCCATATCTTTTTTGCGTGTAGGTAAATATGGAAAGAACTTCCCCATAGCATAAAGTTTTAAATCATCAAGTTTTGAATCATTCTTCAATTCTTCTATTTTTTTACTGTTTAATCTTCCAAATCGCTCATAATTCATAAAATATTATATCTTAAACAAGATTACTTCCTTAGATTAAATAGGTAAATAAAAAATAATTCCCTTAAATCCGTTGTATATATCAGTTGTATGTATCCATTATAAATGTAATGACTACCTAATATGACATTATAGAACCTACAATTCACTTATCCAAATAAAGAGAGGTAAGAAGATGAAAAGATATTTTTCAGAAAAGATTTACACAGAGTTAACCCATAGATATAACAAAGCAACCCTCAATAAAAAAGAACTCGCAAATGAACTTGGCGTTTCAGTCTCTTCAATTAACTCATACATAGTGAAAGGTGTCGGTATCCCTGAATATATCAAGGTCGGAACGGGGAAAAATGGAAAAGTTCTCTTCCCCGTGGTAAACGTGGTGACCTATCTGAGTAATACTATCAGAGTCGCCTAAGACCTCTCATTAAGTCTCCATTGTGTTTATGGGGACTTATAGGATGTCTTTAATAGATTTTTCTAACACAATAATGTGTGAAATTGTTCTTTTACAACTCGACATAAGTCGAATCTGGATGACTCGAATGATGGACGTAAGAAATCCCAGTTTTGGTCGGATATCCAGATCATTGTTAAGTTAACCCTTGAGGTCCAAAGTTTCTAATGAGTGGTCAAAGACCCCTCCTTGAACCTTTAACCCCAGCTTGTGACAACAGAACCAGTTTAAATCTTTAATAGATACTTAACCAGCAACCACTCCCAACCATTTTTAAACATAAAAGGTAGGTAGCCATGAAAAACACAAATCCAACAGCACAAGAAACAAAAATGTTCTCTTATTCAGGAAGCAAATTAAAGTATAAAGAACACTTTGAGGAAGCACACAATAAGGCACAGGTAAAAAATGTCCATACATATATTGAGGCATTGTTGTCTTCACTGAATACAATAACAGCCCCTGCACCTGTAAATAATGTGGCATACAACAATACAGTGTCTCAAACTCTAAAATGCGCTACGGCATTCAGTGGAATTGGTGCAGCAGAAGAGGCACTGAAGAATCTTGGTGTCAATCATAAAAATGAGTTCATTGTAGAGATAGACAAATTTGCAAGAGAAACCTTTCAGGCGAACCATGAAGTTAAAAAGGTCTTCACCGATATTACAAAGATAGATCCTAAAAATGTTCCTGACATTGACCTCTTTATTTTTGGCAGTCCGTGCCAGAGCTACTCGTACCAAGGTGGCAAACTGGGCTTGGAAGACACCAGAGGGACACTGGTCTACAACGGTCTTCAAATTGTAAAAGAGAAAGAGCCAAAATACTTCATCTATGAGAATGTCAAAGGGATGGTTACCCACGATAGGGGGAATACCTTCGCAGTGATAAAAGCGGCGTTTGAAGAGTTGAACTACACCATTCAATATGAAGTACTTAATGCAAAACACTATGGCGCTGCCCAAAATCGAGAGAGACTCTTCATCGTTGGTATTAGAAAAGACATCAAGGAAGAATTCACCTTCCCAAAACCACAAGCCGTTTCAAAAACTGTCAATTATTTTATAAGCAATACACCAACGGACTATACGAATTATACATATCCCTCAGAGGGGGCAGTTGCCTATAAGACAAAGAGAGAAACTGACATTAAAAAAGTCTTCATGCTCCCTCATCTCAGGTATGAGTCTGATAGTAGAATCCACTCTACAAATGGAATCAGTCCTTGTATCTTGGCTGGCGGCAAAGTCAAGTTCTATGATGAAAAGAACAAATTGTTCAGATACCTAAACGAACAGGAGCTCAAAGAGCTTCAGGGTTTCAATAAAAATTTTAAATTCCCTGTCTCAAACACACAAGCCAAAAAACAGATTGGCAACTCTATATTCGTAGGTGTATTGGAAGCCATACTTGCGAATCTCATCCCCTCTCCATATAAACAAGAAGAAACACCGGCACTTGCTGCCTAAAACAGACAACTGCCTGTGATGGCAAGGTATGGGTAGAAAGAAGAATATTCACAAGCACAATAATAGGGATACCACCCTTTAACACCCCCTGAGGAGGAAAAAATGGTTTATAAAATAAAAGAAATGGTTGACGGACAAGAAGAGATTATTTACACAAGAGCATATGACGACCTAGAGCGTGAATACTATGAACTGTACCTTGAAGAACAAGGTATTGATGAAGATGAGTATGAAGAGGAAGGCGGGGATATAAGTGACCTATGGGACGAATTCTTTGAGTCTAATCTCTATAAAGAGCTACTTGAGATTGCAGGTGAAGGAGAAGTGCAATGTATACACTAGCTAATCTACTAGAAGAATATAAAGCCGAAATAGTAAAAAGAATAAAGAAAATGAGAACCGATGAAGAAGTTCAAGATTTTTTTGAAAGTGGTGAAGCCAACAGGCTATACCACAGGATGAGACTAGAACGTTTTCCAATGGACTCCATAAATAAATCAAAATAACAACAAGAAAATGAGGTGAATCTGAAAAGATTCCAATATCGGGGAGTTCATCCCTTAAAGCACAGAAAGGCTTAATATGAAAAGAAAAAAAATCGCATTTAAAGAATACAACTATGTCCTTCACATATATGACGCAACACTTGAGATTTCAGTAGAAGACTTTGAGAAATTAGAGTCTGGTGAAATAGATATGATGACCATCGAAAGTAGATATACTCATATCAATTATTGGAATAGTGAATCTAACGATGAATCATTTATCGACTCAATCGAATACCTAGGAGAGGTGAAAAATGAAACAGTTTAGTGAAGCATATTATCCCTTCTCAAAAACCCAAAGCTGGAGACATGAGGCAAATAACAAATGGTTTGAAAACTGTTTGAAACAATTAGAAAAAAAACAATTATTGAAAATCGACGATATCCCTTATGGTCCAAAATACTTCAATAAAGAAGGTGAAGAGATGGATGCCTTTGGTAAACCTGTTGAGAAGTACTCCCTGATAGTGTCAGACTTTATCAATCAAACATGGGGAGGTGTCAGATGAACTTTTGTCAAAGATCCTCAATGAAGGAACAAACCTCTAAACACTCTCCTTTCCATCCAAACATTGGATGGAAAACCTTCCTGCAGAAATTCTTTTTCTAAATCCCGCATTACATTGAAGATTATTAATTTCTTTTAAAATCATCTATGGGGGTGCAACCCTCTAAAACAAAAAAAGGAAATACAAATATGGAAAATAATACAAATACTCCACATAAAAAAATAACCGCAAGAGACAAATACAACACTATCGTTGGAGATTTCATTCATAAGCTGGAAAACAATGATACAGAACCATGGACAAAGTCATGGTCAATGAGTTCAAGTTTGCCAAAAAACTTTGAAACAGAAAATGCATATAGTGGCATGAACATTCTGACACTTATGGGTCAAGGATTTAAAGATTCAAGATGGCTGACCTTCAATCAAATTAAAAAGCTGGGAGGGTCGGTAAAGAAGGGTTCAAAATCAACACCAATCTTCTTTATGAAACCCGTTGACCAAACAAAACTCAATAAAACAACAGGTGAAGAGGAAAACAATCGATATTTTTTAATGCAAGCCTATAATGTATTCAATATGGAGCAGACCGAGAATATAAAATATGAACCTGAAGTGAAACCCTCTGATAAAAACAACCCTATCAGTGATTACATTGAAACCATAGGGATTGATGAATTCATGGGAGCACCTGCATACTCAGCAGAACACGATGTTGTCTTTATGCCCCAAGCAGGTGAATTTGAATCAGAAAACGAATATTATTCGACATACTTTCACGAATTGACGCATGCAACAGGGCACAGGTCAAGATTAGATAGGTTTGAGAAGCATACAGTCTTTGGTGATGAAAGCTACGCTTTTGAAGAGTTGATAGCAGAACTGGGTTCAGCTTTTTTATCCATGGAACATGGCATTGCACCTAATAGCAAAAAACAGGCAGACTATCTGAAATCATGGATTACCGCATTAAAAGAAAAGCCCCAAGTACTCTACAGTGCCGCTTCACATGCAACCAAGGGTGTGAACTGCCTAAACGATATTGTCGCTGCCAAAAGGGCAATACAGATGCCGGACATTGAATTCAAACCTATCGATATCACCACAGTAAAACAGCCAATCCCGTCGAATAACAGACCTTCTAAAACGCCTGTTCCAAAAGTATCATGACTTCATGTAAAGCGTTTTTATTCATTAATCTCACTTTCAATAAAAAACTCTAATATCCAATGAAGTACACCACAAATTTATTGAGGTAAAGAAAAGATTGAAAACCTTATAAAGTTATATATTTTATAAGGTTTTGAGAACAAGACGTTTTCGATATACTAAAAATATAAAAATAAACTGATAATTGAGATTTAAAGACAATGAAAAATCCGAATCGTGAAACAGTATCCAAATTAGAACATCTTCCAAATATTGGTAAAAAAATGGCTAACTACTTAGAAATTGCTGATATTAAAAGTCCTCAATCTTTAATAGGTAAAAATGCTTTTGACTTATACAATAAACTATGCGAAAAGACTGGTAAACAATTTGACCCTTGTGTTATTGATGTATTTATGTCAGTTATTGATTTTATGGAAGGTGGAGAACCTTGTGTATGGTGGGAGTTTACAAGCGAACGTAAAAAATTTGGTTAAACTAATTTCTTATTATAGAAAACGAAAACCTTATAATGTTATATATTTTATAAGGTTTCAAAAATAAGATATTAGTGTGCAGTTTTTGTTATATCTTCAACTTTTATTTCTGCCCTAATCTTATTTTCCTCAGTCTGTTCGTATGTATCATAAAGTTCTTTCACTCTATTTGAGAGCTTCATGCCACCCTTAGTACTTCTATCTGTCCAATAATGCCCTTATAAAACAAATAGACTAAATGATTCGTTAGCCAAAAATCCCCATTAATGTAGGAATCAATAAAGACCAATCAGCTTCATTGTTTATATCACGGGGAAGTATAAGTAGATAGACTATACTAAAGATAAAGATTAAAGGAAAAAGAAATCTACTTGTCCGATCAAGTTTTATAGCTAAATTTTCCCTACCTTTATCAACCAGTTGCGCTGTCAATAAGGAGTGGATAAGTGTAAAAAAGACTAAAATCGTTGATATAAGTATAAATGTGTCTAACCGGGTTAAATAAGATACTCGGGGAATGGAACTAGCAATAGCAAAACGATATGCAACTAACGTCAACATAGAAGTAGTTGAAACACCTATTTGTACACCTGCTTGTGTTGGTGGAACCCAAAAAATAAGCATAGACATAATAACAATAAAGACTAAAGGTAAGATAGCATGAAGCCAATAGTATCCTATTTTTCGGTTAACTGTAAATTGAAAACTAACTGCAGGATCTCCATTCATTAGTTTAAAAGGTTGATATATGAGAGCTTCAAAAGTATGATTAACAACATCCCAGTCTGCAAGAGAAAAAGTATCTGCAAGATCTCCGGCATGATCATTTAGAGGTTTGATAATGATTTTTTTTTCCTCATATTCACCTACACTTACCAATAGAATCTCAAACGTTTGTGTATCAAATGGAAATTCTGATAAGTTGAGTGCTTGAGAGAAATCTCCTACCACTCTTTGTATAAATACAACATGACCTGAGGGAGAGACATGTGCAATACGTGGAAAAGTCCGGCGCAAATGTGTTTCATTTGCAAATGTCATATTTGGATGCCAAATATCATCGAGTTTATACTTTTGCATATCTTTTCCACTGTGAGTCAAACGATCATCTTGCCATTCTAACTGAAAAAAAACATTTGCATTAAAGCTTTGAGAGGCACTTTCAATTTCATTAACATTAAGAAGAAGCATGGTAACATTTACAACAACGGGATCATCAATAGTGCCTGGGTTACTAGTTAATTTAGAGGCTTGGAGTAATGAAATAGAACCTAGAGAATATAAAAGAATAAGAGTGAAAAAAGTTTTTTTTAACATTTAATACCTTTTTTAGACTGTAAGACAAAAAGGTTTGTCTTACAGTCCATTATATACTAACAATGCTTGCCCACTCTACATTTAAAAAATCAATCTGGCACGGAGTCCGAAAACCCAACTATCGTCTGCTTCGGTGTTAAGTGCTGGGTTTTTAATGTACTGAATGTCTGGAGTCAACTGAAAGTTTTCCATAACCTGCAGGCGTGTAAACAGTTCGACGGAAGTTTGGTCATCAAGACCGGAACCGAAAGTGTCCTCATTTGGCTCTCCCCAGTTGAATCCCAAACCAAGAAGACTGTTATTCTCTCCCCAATGATAGCCAAATCCTGCACTGAGAGACTTCTGAAGAAATGAACCGCCATCTTTAGCATATCCCCCACGAAAGAATGGCATCCATTTCTCATCAAACGAGTGCGTATAGGAAAAACTGGCACCCCAGCCATCATTCACACCCGCTTCTTTACGTTCATCTGCATGCCAGAAGGTGATATGTGTGTTATCAAGATAGAAACGATCACGTGAAGTCACAATCCCCAGTTCTATACTCTTAAAAAACTCATGGTCATTAAAAAAAGTGTCGAAGCCGTTGAATGGATCTGTTGAATCTGCATTACTGTCGGCAAAACCAGTTGCGATATAAACATCATCGCTAAGCATAGCACTGAAGTAAACACCCAGTGTAGCATCATCAGGTGTTGGCATCGTTGCACTTCCCGTAGCTAATGCGAAGTTGGTAAACCCGGTCCATGGGGATGGAAGTGCATAAACATCAACCAAGTCGGTTACGTCTATCATACCTGCAAAAATTTCTATACGACCCTGATAAAGCTTCTGTTTCCAATACAAGTTGGTTAATCGTGTACCAATATCACTGTAAGTCGGTGAAATTACTCCTACGTAACCAATTTCATTTTTTACACCGTTGGGCGCAATGTCAGTATATCCATGTCGGTTCTCAATTTTCCATATAAAAGAACCTGTGTTACCAGAGTCTCGACCAACCAAATCCCATTGTCCGAAGGCTCGAATCACTCCGCCTGCAAAGTTATCATCATTATTCATTGTATGGGTCGCACTAATATACGTAGCGGAGTAATCTACAGCAAAATCAAAGCCATGTTCTTCGAGCAAACCTTTTTTCCAGTCACGGTAACTTTGTGGAGCATCAATATTAGTCAATGACCCTTTTAGCCTCTTATCATCTGCCAACTGACCCGAAACTGACCCAGGTCCTGCAAAGTTTTGGATAGTTGAGATTCCGTCATCTTCTAACACTTGTGATTCTTCGGCTATCACCGGTTGAATCGATGAGAGCACAAGCATTGCTCCTAATATAAATCTGTTAGATTGTTTCCATTTTACGTTCATTTTTTACTCCCATTAGTAACGGACTTAACGAATCCGATGTATTGCGACCTGCACATGCCTAAAGGGCCTGGCATGAAGTTACACAGATTTTCTTCTCCGGTGACCGGTCCCCATTCGCCGGGCGGTCTGCCCTTCGACCGTAGGCCGAGGGGAGCCCAATTTGCTAAATATGCCCAACGAAAGGTCGGCGAACACAGCCTGAGTAGATCCAGTTCGTCAAGGATGTGTAATCCCACACTGGCATTTTTGCCAGTTTCTGAACGGCGACGGCGTGCGGGGGAAGCTCGGTACACTCGAGCAAGATCATTGCGATGTCCTTGTCTTTCTTAAGGAGCCGTTTGATACCCGCAAGAACATCCCTTTCCATCCGACTCGCGTTAAAGTTCCCTTCAGCGTTCATGGCATGGGCGAACTCAGGGTCGTTCTCAAGGCCTTCGACCACGACGCGACTCGCTTGGAGCTCGCGGCTCAGCCCGCAGTTTTCCATCGCCTGGCCACTTGCGAGGAGTGGTCCATTAGCGGTAAGGACGCCGACCTTCTTGTTGCGGGGCAAGGACTGCACCATCATCGGCAGCATCATCAGGCTGGAAGAGAAGAAAGGCGTGTCGATGCGGTCTTGCACCACCTTCTGGTAGTGGGCGAAGAATCCACAGTTCCCCATAATGGCACTCACACCCTGTAACTCAAGCCACTTCGCGGCCTCAACAATGCCATCCTCAAAGTTCTTGGTCATCTCGGGCTTCATGACGTCCATGGCGTCGTCCACATTCATCTCACGATAGAGCATTGGGAAGTCAAAAGTTGTAGCATTGCCCATGTTGCCCGGCATCATGGGCAGATTGGCGCGTATCTGACACAAGCCGATCGTCACGCCCGAGATGTTGCGCCCAGCCCACCAGGTCACATCAGAATTGTCGTGGTCAAACCCTGATTCTTCCGTGTAAAGATCTGTATCTTTCGCGCCCGGCTTGAGGGTTTTCCAGTCGGGGGTTGCAAACTTGCCCGGCTTCGCGTCTTGGGCCAACGCACTAGTACCGGCAAGTACGGATGCTCCGACTACAGCTGCTCCAGCAGACGTTTTAAAGAACTCTCGACGACCGACGTTCCCTGGGCTTACGACCTGTTGATCTTGATCTGAATTTTCGATAGCATTATTTTTGATTTCATCTTTCATTTCTTAATCCTTTTATATTTCTTTATTCATTTTAATTATATAATTAAAAGACTTAATGAAATATAAACTAAAAAATATTTATTTTTGTAGTAATCTAAAACCTTATAATCTAACATATTTTATAACGTTTATCGCTGTAGCGACGTTTGTAGCCCATAAATATGTACCCTCCCATAGAAAACGTTATAAAATGTTCTATATGGGATGGTTTTATAAGGTCTTCTATCTTTTCTTTACCTCAATAAATTTGTGGTGTACTTCATTGGATATTAGTATTTTTTATTCGAACTGACAATTACACGATATGTTTAATTTGACCTTTATAATCTAATAAGGGTCTCTCCCAGAGCAAGGACACGTATAGTATATACGATCTTGCTGGGATTCCCAGACCCTTTACAAAAAATTTATACAAAGGATTAAAAATGGTAGACCCAATAACATTAGGCATAGGAATGGGAGCATTCTTATTCGGATACATAGCACACTCAAACAACAGTAACAAAGCTTGCATGCAAGGCATCGAGACAATGATAGAACAGAACAAAGAGTTCGTCTCTTTATCTTCAACCATAGAGATTTTAAACAGGGACATTGATACAAAGAACAGCTTGATAGCAGAACTGGAAGGAGAAGCCGATCACCAGCAAGAGAACATCAATAGATTGCTTCAAAGAGCAGAGTATCTCAGAAACAGCGGTGAACTAGAAAAGCTTGAAGAGTTGGCACAAACAACTAAAAACCTTACACACCTTAAGCAGACTCTTTCAAAAGTTCAAGTCAAACAGGTAGAGAGGTTTAACATAGGAATATTGATCTCTCTTGTTCAAAACATGTATGCATACATACATAAGGAGGAGCTTGACATATTAGGAGTGCAGGACCTGATGACAGATTTCAGTGACAGTGGCAGTGACGATAAAGGTGATGCCTTTGGAGGAATGAGTAAAAAGCCATCCACACCCAAACTAACAGGACCAACAGGTCCGGGAGTATAACATGTCAATGAATAAAAAAATCAACTTCAGATGTGACGAGACCTTTGAGGACCTGCTGTTTCAAAAAATGAATGAAGCAGGATATGACAGCTACTCTGAATTCATTAGAGAATCTGTCCAACATGTTACCATCAAACAAAGATGTAAAGGCATTCAAGAGCTTATCAAGGAAATAAACAAGATAGGCGTGAACTTGAATCAGATAACCAAACACGTCAATGAACAAAAAGTGATTGACCAATTTGCCCTGAATGGCATTAATCAGACATACAAACAACTCACTGCCATCATCCAAAGGTTCAACCACCATGCTGGTTAAGTTCTTTAAGTATGGCAGCGGAAACGGAAAGAGTGCCTTTGCTTATCTCCTGAACCATAGAGTGCATGAGGGAACAAGCAGAGTATTAAGAGGCAAGGCAGACTATACACTCTCCCTTATTCAATCACTCAACACCAAAAAGAAGTATAAGTCAGGGTGTTTGTCATTTGAAGAGAAAGATATTTCTGCTAAGCACAAAGAAGAGATAATGGACCTCTTTGAGGAGACCATTTTCCCCGGTATTGCAAAAGAGAATAGAAACATCGTATGGATAGAACATACGGATAAGAATAGGCTGGAACTCAACTTTGTCATACCAAGGGTTGAAATTTCAAGCTACAAAGCCTTCAATCCTTATTTCCATCGGGTTGATCAAAGACGCTTCTCTTTGTTCCGAGATTACATAAACTCAAGATACCAATTTTCTAATCCAATGGACCCTAAAAAAGCACAGACACTGCAATTGGACGATATGGTTAAATACTCAAAGAATGAGCACATAAAAAAGCTTGACGCTTACCTTCTATCACTCATAGAAAGAAATGCCCTTAAAAATCGAGATGAGCTTATCTATGAGCTGAAATCAATCGGGTATGAGATAACAAGAATAGGCAAAGAGTATATCTCCATTAAGACGAAAGATACTAAAGCAATACGATTAAAGGGAAAGTATTATAAAGAAAAGTGGGATACTGAACCAGAAAAATTAAGTAATATCCATACAATTTTAAAAGCACTGCAAGGGGAAATCGATAAAGCTTCCAAATACAATCAAAAACTTTTCTATAAAAAAACAGATACACAACTAAAAACAAAGAAAAAGAGGAGACCTGACACTTCACATCCCACAAAGTCTATACTGCATACACCAAAAGAAATCACTAAAGCAATACAAGAAAATAGGAATAAAAATAAGATAAAACCAAAAGGTTAGAATTTCATTTCATATAAAAATAATATACATCTTTAAGAAGATCATCTTTTATTTAGAATCTTTTTTTCTTTTGTAGGCAAGCCCAGCAACAAAACAAAAAAGAAAACAAAAAAAGAAAAATGCAAAAATCAAAGATTTTGGAATATATTTTTTCCCTTTTTAGGGGCAAGGCCCCGCGTAGTCATTCCCTAAAGGCCAAGAGGCCGTCCGGATAGGACAACACACCTTAGAAGAGGATTTAAGACCTTTAAGGGCAGCGCCAAGGATAAGGTTAATACATTAGAGAAATGGCGTGCCAAAAGTCCTCAGACACCTAAAAGTATAGAATAAAATAACCCTAGCGAAAATCAAATTCTCTTCCAAAAATCTCTAAGGGCTTGGCCCTACATAGTCCCCACCCACAAAGAATTCTTTTTAACATCTGTCTCTTTTTTTATATCTTCTTATTTACACCTCTTTGCTCAATCCCTTGATACATACCTAAAATAGAGGCTTAAATGATGACTATAAAAATAAAAAGGTGGTAAGAAAGTGTCATATTAAAAATCAAAAGGTGGGGAAAAAGTGTCATATATCTCAAAAGGTATACAGGTTCATTAAAAAGTGGGAATATTGCCATTTTTAAAAAGTAATTACCACTTTTCTATTTAATCGCGTTAAAATAATTTTATGAAAGTTTACAGGAATAACAAAAATGAAAAAACAAGAAATTATAATGTTGCAAGAAACTGGAAAGTTCAACAAACCCAATTTATTGATTGATATATGGAAAAATACCTCTTTGACGACACGATCCCAAAGGGTATATGATGTCTGTTTAAGAACATTATTGAACCAAAATATAGAAGCGTATCAAAACAATAAGATTAAAACGTCTATAAGTGCTATTGCCAGAGCAATGGGAACTTCTAAAAGAGAAGATATAGTTGATATATTACATGTATTAAATCAAACAAGATTCAAATTTAACAATACTATTGAAAATAGAGAATATAAATATCATACAACCTTAATATCTGGATTTGCTGTTGAAAAAAAAGGAAAAGACTCTCTTGAAATAGAATTCAATTCTCATTTGACTAGAGAGGTCTTAAAAAATCTAACTGAATATACTAAGATAGATCTAGACGAAATAAACAGGTTGACGAAAATGTATTCATTACCTCTTTACCAACTCATTAAATGGAGATTGGCAGGACACACAAGACAGCCACAAGATTATTCAGAAAAGAGATTAAGGGATTTTCTTCAACTACATGATTTATATACAAATATCAAGGATTTTAACAGAGATGTTGTTAGAAATTCTATTAAAGACATCAACAAACATACAAGCTTAACAATTACACTTTCAAAAATAGAGAGGCCAAAGAATGGAAAACCCAGAAATTACAAATTTAAGATCTACCATGATAAAACAATTTTACCATTCAAACGATTTAAGGCTGCCCTTATTGAAATGGCAAAAGACAGCATAAATATAGAGTGGAAAAGAAAACAACATGAGTATGTTTTAACTTCTAAATTGATAAATGGTAAGGAGATAGATGAAAAACACATTTTATGGGCTCATAAAGGTAGTTTAAAGACCGCAAGAACAAATATAGGTATCTCACTATGGGAAGAGTTTTATTTGGAGTATAAGAACAACCATACAACTTTTCTTTTTGATTATTTAGGAATGGAAGTTAGTGAACTATTGGAATATGAAAAAAGAGGAATAAATGGCAGATGAAATACGGCTACATCGTATTTAAATGCGCCTGTACAATAAATTAGAATATAAGTGTCAGTAGATAATGGGCATTATTTACTGACATTTTCACTGGCAGTTGTGTGAGTATATTGAGAAAGTTATATGTGTTGTTATAACAAAGCTAATTGATTATCTATATCTTCCTTACATTCTTTTATAAGATCTGAGTTAATACCAATTTCCTTTGCTCTACTCTCAAAATTTTTTAGTTTATTAGACATTTCATCAATAATCTTTAATACGGTGCTTTTATTGATAGTCTGATTTTTTGCAATGACAATGAAATCTTCTAGTGTGAAGTTTTTTCCTTTTCCGTTAATTGTCGTGATATGTTCAGTTGCTGATCCTTTAGAATATATGAGGTCATAAGCAGGTGTTAAATCCCAATCCCCATTAGTATTCATAATAAATGAAAAATTTTTTGCATGATCATCATAATTGAAAGACAAGGCATTAAATACCATTCTTCTAAATAACTCTTTAATAGTGTCTTGATTTTTACAAATCTGTAATGTGAATGCAAATAGTTCCTCATATGACATTACTTTTGGAATAGAGATGTCTTTGTGCATTAGCCCAGAAGCAGTACATATATGTATTTTATTATCGAATTCATCTCTATCAAACCTTTCAACAATCAAATGATGATTTCCGTCTTCATGATACAATTTAATAGGTGGAATTGTTATACCACACTCTTCTGCCATTCGCATATATAAATATTCAAGTTTAGTAAAGTCTAAACTTTCATCTTCATAATACACTTCATCGAATTTAATTATTGATCTTCTATATCCTTTATCAAGATTTTTGTTATTAAATTTAATTTTATTCATTTCTTTATTATAGGTAATGAGCATTTTTGGTCTACCTCCACCAACAGGGGACACACTGTCAATAATATTCATTAATTCACTAATAGAGCATATTTCATTTTTACTGCTTAAAATGACTTTCATGTTTTCATATGCTTTTTTTGCATCCATAACACTTTCAATATCATCACTCTCTTGGTGCTCTTGTGGTCTATATTCAATGGCACCCATACCTCTATCCCCAATAAATGCAAGTTTATCTAATAGTGATATGTCTCTAACTCTAAGCCCTTTACTTTCAAAGTATCTATCAATAAATGCCATACCATGCTTATCTGGCAGGGAATCAAAAAAAACCCCTGGCATTCCACCGTATAAACCTTTATTGTCCTTATTCGTATACAATTGAGATATCTTTGATGTATGAAGTTTTAGAGGTGATATTTCTAAATTTAGTTTTCTAAATGTTTTATCGTATTCAAAATATATAGTTCCTTCATGTAATATTAAAGTCCCAATTCGATGATCATGGATGTATGTATCTATTTCAGAAAGGGTGTATGTCATGAGGATGCCTTTTTCACTCTTTTTTTACTTTCTCGTTTTTGGTGGGTTCTAATTTCCTCAATAGATGTATACTTTTCAAATGTAAGTAAACCTTCAATATTTGAAGTCATATTTAGTGCATATAATAGTTTGACAATGTTTTCAAAAGATGTATTCTTTTTTTTCAAGAAATTTGCATATGCAGATGAAGATATTCCAGCTTTATTATATAAATCACTTTGTCTTAAGCCTTGCCTAATTCTCTCTTTTTCTATAATTTTTACAAATTTTGACATAATATCGTAAGGACTCATAAGCTCAATCATAATTTATCCTTTGTAGTAAATTGAATATACTTTTTTAATTTTATTTACTTATTTAGATAAATTATATCATTTTTTATTAAAATTGGAAGCACCCAGGATCATTTCTTATATAATTTATCAAAAACAATAGGTTATATATAAAATATAAAGTTAATTTATTTAAAATAGTAAATATATAATAAAATTTTTAAATAAGAATAATATCAGTATGAGTTGCTTTTGGTACGATGTATGATATAATCAATTAAATGGGAAATAAACACATAAAAAATTAAATAAGTAAAAATATGATTAAATCAAACTGGGAAATTTTTAAAGCAAAATTTAGTGAGAATCCACAGAATAACTTTGAATGGTTCTGTTATCTTCTTTTTTCACAAGAGCATCATCAACCTTACGGTATCTTCAGATATAAAAATCAATCAGCAATTGAAACGAATCCTATTGAAGTCAATAATGAAGTAATAGGGTGGCAAGCAAAGTTTTATGATACTTCGCTTTCTAGTCATAAGGGTGAGTTGCTCACTACCATTGAAAAAGCAAAAAGAGATTACTCTAATATTACAAAATTGATTTTTTATACTAATAAAGAATGGGGACAATATAAAGGGGGAAAACCAAAAGGCTTAATAGAGATTGAAAAAAAAGCAAAAGAACTAAATATTATACTAGAATGGAGAACTGCTAGTTATTTTGAGTCTAAATTTGTTTCTGTTGAAAATGAAATTTTTTCAAAACATTTCTTTTCGTTGGATAAAAGTTTTTTTGATGTAGTAATAGAGCAACAAAAACATACTGGAAATATTTTAAATCAAATACAAACCAGCATTACTTACAAAGGTCAGTATTTTGAAATTGATAGAAGTGATGATATTCAAAAAATCAAAGACAAATCTAAACAAATTTCAATATTAAGCGGTGTTGGTGGTGTTGGTAAAACAGTACTTATCAAAAAACTATATGAACAACTAACAGAAAGAATTCCTTTTTATGTATTTAAGGCAAGTGAATTTGAATTAAACCGTCTAAACGATTTATTTTCAGGCTTTAGTTTTGACAACTTTATTGAAGCTCATAAAGATCTAGATAGTAAAATTATTGTTATTGATTCTTCTGAAAAGCTATTAGATTTAAAGAACTCTGACCCATTTAAAGAGTTTTTATCAGTTCTAATAAGAGAAAACTGGAAAGTAATTTTTACAACAAGAAATCATTATTTAGAGGATTTAAACTATCAATTTTTTGAAATTTATAATATTGCACCACTAAACATAAATATCAATAACTTGGGATTAGAAGAGCTTAGGACAATCTCAGAGGAACAATCTTTTTCATTGCCAAAAGATGAAAAACTCTTAGAACTAATAAGAAACCCATTCTATTTAAACGAATATTTAAAGTTTTACAGTGAAACAGATGACCTAAATTATAGTGATTTCAAAACAAGGTTGTGGATAAAAAATATAAAAAAATCTAAGCCCGAAAGAGAACGGTGCTTTTTACAAGTTGCACTTGAAAGAGCAAATAATGGGCAATTTTTTATAAGTCCAAATTGTGAGTCAGTTATTCTTGATGAATTAGTAAAAGACGGGATATTAGGTTATGAAGAAGCGGGCTATTTTATTACACATGATATTTATGAAGAGTGGGCATTAGAGAAAATAATTGAAAGTGAATTTATAAGAAAATCAAGTGAACAAAATTTCTTTAATAAAATTGGGCAGTCTCTTCCCATTAGAAGAAGTTTTAGAAACTGGATATCAGAAAAACTTTTATTAGAAAAAGATGATATTAAAACATTTATTGAAAGCGTTTTTGAAAGTACAGAGATTGAGCCATTTTGGAAAGATGAAATACTGGTATCTATTTTACTATCAAATTATTCAAAAGTCTTTTTTGAGTTTTTTAAAGATGAACTACTAAAAAATGAGCAAGAATTATTAAAAAGAATTACCTTTATATTGAGAATCGCCTGTAAAGAGGTTGATGATGATTTTTTTAAACAATTAGGAATTAAAAACCTAAATTTATTCTCATTGAAACATGTCTTAACTAAACCAAAAGGTCAAGGATGGGAGAGTGTAATAAAATTTGTAGATGATAATATAGGAGTTATTGGTATTAAAAACATTAATTTTATTTTACCTGTAGCATATGATTGGAATAATAAAGTTAGAGAAGGAGAAACAACAAGGTTTTCAAGCCTTATTGCTTTAAAACTTTATCAATGGATTATTAAAGAGAATACTTATTACTCTCGTGATAACATCCAAAAGGACCTTTTTATAACTATACTTTATGGTGCTTCTGAAATTAAAGATGAACTAAAAGATATTTTTGAAGAAATTCTAAAAAACAAATGGAAAAATCACAGAGACCCTTATTATGATTTATCAAAATTTATGTTAACAAAGATGGAAGGGATATCTGTTTCTAAAGTTCTTCCAGAATACGTTCTAAAATTTGCAGACTTATTTTGGTTTTATACACAAGAAAAAGAAGATTCATCTTATCATTCTGACTTAGATATAGAACATTATTTTGGATTAGAAAAATATCATTTCGAATATCACCCTGCAAGTGCATATCAAACACCGATTTATTGGTTACTCCAATTTTCTTTAAAAGAAACGGTTGATTTTATTTTGGAATTTACTAATAAATCAATACAACAATATGCTAGTTCTAATTTTGATAGAACTGTACAAAGTGTTGAAGTTCAAATAGATAATGAGACCACCCAAAAACAACATATAAGTCATTGTCTTTGGAATATGTATCGAGGGACAAGCTCACCTATTAGCCCAGGCTTACTCCAATCTATTCATATGGCTTTAGAAAAATATTTTTTAGAAATAGGAAAAATAGTTGAATCTAGCGTACTAGAAAATTGGCTACTTTATCTTCTTAGGCATTCAGAGTCAGCATCAATTTCTTCTGTGGTTGCAAGTGTCGTTTTGGCTTATCCTGATAAAACATTTAATATCGCTAAAATTCTTTTTAAAACAAAAGAGTTTATTCTTCAAGACACCACCAGACTAGTTTCTGATCAAAGTGCTAAATCTTTGTACTCGATTGGTAAAAATATGGGTGCCAATACAAATGAATTTTATGACGAAGAAAGAATTAAAACATGTGACGATAAACATCGTAAATCAACTTTAGAAAATATTTTTTTAAACTATCAATATTTTAGGAGTGAAGAAGTTAGCGATACAGAATCAGAAAAAAGACAAAAGGAACTCTGGGATATATTAGATAATTACTATAAAGATTTACCACCAGAAACGAAGCAAACTGGGTCAGATAAAACATGGAGACTTTTTCTTGCTAGAATGGACAAGAGAAAGATGAATATTGCAACTGAAAAAACTGATGAAGGTATCCTGATTCAATTTAATCCAGAGATTGATTCTGACTTAAGAGAGTACAGCGAAAAATCCTTAGCAACAAATTCTGAATTTATGAAATACAGTTCATTAAAAATTTGGGCTGACTATAAGTTTCACAAAAATGAGCAATACAAGCAATATGATCAGTATGAATCTAATCCCAAATTTGCTCTCAAGGAAGTGAAAGATATTATTGAAAAATTAAATACAATAAATTCTCCTGATTATTTAAAAATGCAACATTCAGACGATGAAAACTTCTATTTACTTAATCATTCTATCCCTGCTTATGTTTGCTCTGTTGTTTTGCAAGATCATATTGAAGAATTAGATGAAGAAGAAAAATTATTTTGTAGAGATGTTATTTTGAAGATATCAATATCATCCCTGCAATCAGATTATAGATATCAAGTATCAGATGGGGTACAACAGGCAATTTCATTACTTCCAACTTTATTAAAAATATTTCCAGAAAATAAAGAAGATATAAAAATTATTTTACTACTAAGTCTATTCAAAGAGGAACGTGTAGGTGGTTTTCTTCAAGATGAAAGTTTTAGTATTTTTTCAATTATGGCTATCCATAAACAATGGGAAGAAAGTTTTAACGATGCCCAATCATTACTATTAGGATATTTGTTACTTAAACCAATATATGATGAACTAAGAGAAAAAACCAGACAAGAAAATTATAACAACGGTATTTATAAATCTTCAAATAATCATATAATGGGGAAATTTCTTGAAGAAAATGAGGAAAATTTACAAAATATTATTGAATGTAAATTAGAGCTAAATAGTATAAAAGATATTGATAGGTTTGATTTGCATACTCTAAAAATAGCATTTCAATTAATTCCTCAAAAAACAGATAATGAAGATCACAAGAAAGTTGTTAAAATAATTACTTCTGCTTTTGCAAATAAAATACTTTCTGATGACAGCGATGAAAAGATAGACTATACAACTAGACATGATTTTTTAAAAACATATGCTTACTTTGTTTTGAATGCACCTCAAGATGAAATCCAAGATTATTTAAAACCATTTCTTGATAATTTTAATAAGTCTGAATCTATTGCTGATTTATTTAAAGAATTTGTCTCAGCAGAAGACTATTTAAATACATATGATAATTTTTGGTTAGTTTGGGATATTTTTAAAGAAAAAATATTTGAAATTTGTAAAGATGGTGATGGATATTGGTATGTAGAAGAAATTATAAAAAGCTACCTTTTTGCTCAAGTCTCATGGAAAAAAACTACGAAAGATTGGCACTCACTAAAAGATAAAAACAAAAAGTTTTTTAAAGAGGTTTCTAATACGATTGGTCATTGTCCATCCGCTTTATATTCTATTTCAAAATTGCTTAATAATATTGGAAGTCCATATATAGATGATGGTGTAATTTGGATTTCTATTATGTTAGATAAAAATAAAGATTATGTGAATAAGAAACTTGAAACCAATACTATTTATTATATAGAAAATATTGTTAGAAAATATACTTTTAAAAATCGTGAGAAGATTAAGAAAACCAAAGAATTAAAAAATAATCTTATTGTAATATTGAATTTCTTAATTGAAAAGGGTTCTACAATTGGCTATATGTTAAGAGAAAGTATAGTTTAGAAGTAAGAGTAAAATAGGCTTAATGAAAAAAACGTGGGGCTGAATCATATCTAATTATTTACTTGGTTACTTGGTTACTTTATAAATTTACTAATGCAGTATGCCTACATTTGGGATAACTACTACATCCATAAAATTCATTTCCTTTATTTATGCCTTTCTTTGCAACACGTAAAACCAATTCACTTCCACATTTGGGACATGCGTTATTATTCTTTTTTTCTTTGACTATATTTTTAACATGTTTAACATGTTCTCTATGTGTTTTTAACGTTCTAGATAATCTACCTGAGTCTATCATTGAAATAATTTTTTCAACTTCTTTTTGAGATAAGACTTTTTCTGTTTTAGATTTAATATAATTAATTAAACCCCCTGCATAAGTTACATTTTTTGGCATTTCTGTTTTAAAGGTGCTGTCACCTACAAACACGACAACAGAAAATAATTTACTAGGGTCGATATCAAGAGTTGACTCTATTATTTTTGTATGTTTGTAGTTTTGATGTAAAGGGTTTTGAAATTTTGTTGAATATTTATATATTTTTTGAGTCCAAGTCTTTTGTTTCTCGCCACCAAAAATCCAACCTCTCATATTTTTTGTTTCAATGACAAAAATACCAAATTCAGATACAACAACATGATCAATTTGAGTAGTGCCATCTTCCGTGGGTAGAGTTACATTTTTAATGAGATGATATTTATCTTTATCTAATCGTAAATTCACGGCAAAATTGACAAGTATTTCACCTGCAAAACCTTTACCAAATGGTGTTCTAAAAAAAAGAATAATTAATACTATCAATACAAAATACCAATTTTGAACTATCATTGATACGAGAGGGGAAAATACTGCTGACAAGTCAATCATGTGAATAACCTTTATGATTTAATTATTGGAATATACGATATGCCTATTTTAATTTATAGTGAACTTCAATTAGAACTGAGTGTTCCAGTATGTTTTAATATGTTAGTAGTATATCAATTTCAATGTTATATATAATTTTTGTCATGCGCAATACTAACCCACTTACGGGTTAGTATTAAGATTTTCATACTTGTTATTCATTTACACTCATTTCAGCTACAAGCTTTTCAAAAATATCTAAAAAATTTGAATCGTAAACTTCTTCTACATGATTTTGATTCCATAAATTAGATTTATTAACTTTCTCTCTAGCACATTTATGTCCTAGCCAATCTTTTGAAGCAGCATCTAGCACTTCTTTATTATAATTGCTTAAAAGTGCAATGCTATTTCTTTCTATGTATCCACGAAGACTTCTTGGTGTTGCCTCATCATTTATGGATAGATATAAAAAAGGCATTTTACCAATAGTCTGACTAACTAATTGTTCTAATTGAAGTTCACCTTTTTTAATATCTTTTGAAGCAGTATTTCCTTGACCCCATGTTGAAAAATTTAAATTGTTCTCTTGAATTATTGCTGTTCCAATAAGTAGTCTAAAAATTGATCCTCTATGGTTTCCTCCGCCACTTTTAGCTGTTCCTTTATGTTGAGAAAGTCTATTCCATAATGTTGTTTTTGAATTATATTTTAATGCATGAGTGCCAACTCTTGTTGCACGAAGTCCATCACCAGAATCACTTCTTTTTTGGTTTGACTCAAAAAAGAAATATACTCCTCTGTTATGCCATTTTTGTCGTCCATTAGAATTTGATAATAATTTTTTTTGAATATTTTTCTTTTCCAATACTTCCATTATAGAGTAGAACCTTTTTAAGTCTAAAAGCCTTCTATTTTTCAACATCTCCTCCTAGATGTCCACAATAGGTGTATTCCACTAAATGGCTACCTGTACGGAGCTACTATTCAATGTCGAGATAAAGTCATCACTGAAATCACATAAACTAGCTGTTTTTGGTGTAACATCAGCTTTATATGCTTCAATCATAGAATGAACTATCTCATCAATCACAGGCACTGCAACAGAATTTCCTAACTGTTTTTTTGCTTGGGCATCTGATACATTGAACTGAAACTCCTCTGGAAAGCCTTGTAGCTTTCGACATTCATTAACAGACAATCTTCTTTTTAAATCCCACAACTTAGGTTCTCTAGTCGCAATGATTGTTGGTGCCACACTACTCAACGATACATAATAAGCTTCTTGAATTTGTGTTTTTGATGCATCACCAATATGAAACCTTAAAGCCCCATCCGGCTTTAGAAATGAAAATACACCATGCTTTCCTTTTTTTGTATGTGGAGCATACTGAGAATTATCATGCTTAACCCGTATATCATCAGATTCAAAATGAAATTTAATTCTGTCTACTTCAAAATCAGAGAGCTTCAATTTTGGATTATCTTCATTAGTATCTATAATATCTTTTAACAAAGTCCCCCTTCTATCTCCTTCTGGAAAAGTAAAATCTACTCTCTTGTCAAAGCCTACACAATACCATCGTTCTCTCTTTTGAGGAACTCCAAAATGATGACTATTCAATATTGTATGATGCACTTCATACCCCAGTTCTTCCAATGACTCCTCAACAGTAGCCAAGGTTTTTCCACCATCATGTGACTTGAAACCCTTTACATTTTCAAGTAGAAACATTTTGGGACGCTTGTCTTTCAGAATACGTGCTATCTCAAAAAACAAGGTGCCTCTAGCTTTATCTTCAAATCCCATTTTCGCACCAGCAAAACTAAATGGTTGACATGGAAAACCAGCCATTAGTATGTCAAAATGAGGGATATCAGAAGATTTAATCTTTGTAATATCGCCAGATACTTTGTCTTTATGATTATGCTCATACACTTGTATTGCAAATTTATCAACCTCTGAACTGAAAACACATTCATGGCCTCTCCTATCCAAAGGAATTCTCATCCCACCTATTCCTGAAAACAAATCAATGTATTTATATTTTTCCATTTCTCACCTTATTATGCTAATTATATCATTTATTAAAGTGTCATGTCTATCTTTCAAACTCTTAGACATATCAATTGATACAAAAAACATTTCTTCTGAATAATCACCCAGTACCATTCTTATTGGCTCATATCTTTTCTTTGCAGGATATATTAATCCTCCTACAGAAGTTTTTAATCTTGCAAAATAAAATAGTAACTGATATATATCTCCATTGTTAACACTATCAGACAATTTCACTGTGTCAGGGTTAAAAAATTTATTTTTAACATCAAATACAGCTAGCGCACCATTTAACGAATCAACATAATTTATTAAGATATCTGGTGAATATGATTTGATTGATTCTTCGCTTTTGTGCTCAATTAGAGCAAACGGCTTGGGTGACATCCACTTGTTCGCAGCAAACTTTTTCTCACTTTTCAATATTACTAAAATATATTCTTCAAATAAATTATTTGAATTATATAAAAAAGAGTAATACTCAATTGAACCATTGTGATACTTGATTTTTAAATTCTTTAAAATTGCATATGCATATTCTAGTGCCAAATCATAATGTGGATTTGTTCCATAGTATACAAAATCTTTTTTATCCAATAAGTCTTCATTAATAATTACTTCATCAATATTTTTATAATATTCAAATATATGCAACAACTCTTTCTTGCTTGTATCATCAACCTGAGTTAGCATTTTTTTTATTGCAGACTTAATTAATTGATTGTATCTCGTGTTGATATCATAATTTTGATATACATTGGGTATTCCCGTCATCGGTACAGTTTGCCTAACGTATTTCTCAAAATCCAAATCACCAGAAACACTATGAGAAAAATTATGCTTTGTCTGAAAATCCCCAGTCAACCCATAATTTACTAATTTTTTAACAATTGCAATAAATTCAACATATATTGTCTCAACACCATAGTCTCCTGACTCATAATTATTTGCAAGTGATGATGAATTTAAGGATCCCGTATCAATATATGTGGCCATAGCAAATATATCAGATATACCGTATGCTTCATGCCTTGGATTTATCAAAATATATGTATCACCTATTCTTATTTCTCCAACAATATATGGTTTGAAAACTATATTCTCTCCATCTATAGAGAAATATGCACCATCAGTTTCCTCCAGCAGTTCTTTGGCAATCTCAATATCTGTATGATTTATTCTGATTTTGCTATTTTCTGCTATTACATGTTTTTCCATATTTTTTATTTAACATACGCCTCTATAGTAAGCTGAAATTCTTCTCCTTGTAGGAGTTGAGATAATTCACCTAAAACTTCATCTACCAATGAAAAGTCATTGTAACAAAAATCAATCACTATAGGTAGAATTTTGTAATTAAATATTTTTTCAAGTTTAGAATAAGTCCATACAAACTTTCCTTCAGCATCCACTTCGTCTGTATCTAAGAAAAGTGCATGTCCTATTTGAAAATCAATATTCTTGGTAGTTTGAAGCAAGTTTTCATTTATTTTGTGTAGCAGATTAGATAAAATACTATTCATGTTGTCTTGACCCGAACATAGACTTAAAAGTAAATCAGAATCTGGATAAATATTTACTTTCAAAAATCTTCGTTTGAGTGCAAAGTCCATACTTCCCAGCGTTCTGTCACTTGAGTTTTGAGTACCAATTATAAATAAATTTTTTGGCAATGAGAAATTAACAGATTCGTTATTTTTAGTTGTTAGTCTGACGGAATAGTCTCTATCAAGACACTGAATTACTTCTCCAAAAACTTGACTTAAATTTGTTCTATTTATTTCATCAATTATGAGTAGATATCGATGAGAAGGATTTCCATCATCATTAATTTCATTTATTATTTTTAGTAAAACACCTTCTTTATACTCAACATCCGAACCATTCACTTTATATCCACCGATAAATTCATTGTAACTTGTTTGAGGGTGGAATTGCATATGGAAAACTTTCTTAAAATTACTTCCAATACTTTTTGCTATAAAAGATTTGGATGTGGCAGGAGGCCCACTTAATATAATTTGATGACTAATATCAAAAAGTTCAAGCAGTTTGTCCTCTGTTAGGTTTTTTACTTTATGTTGATTCATTTTAATTCCTGCTGTGTCACTACTCATTATTTGTTTCTCCTTGTTTAAATTTTCAACTTCATACCATTCGTCACCCATAACTGAGCCATTATCAATAAATTTTCTTATTTCTACATAATCAGGCTTTTCTTCCTTGAAATGTAGAGACAACCCTTCCTTGTCAACGAAAAAAAGATTCTCATACTCATCATTGCTAATTTTATATAATTGCTTAAATGCTTTGACAAACAAATCTTCATGCATTTCTTCATTAAATTCATCAAATCTAGCACTCCAAATTGCTAATGCTAAAATATTCACTTTTTTTTCTTTAATACAAAGTTTTTCTATTTCTTCAACATATTGAAATGAAAACTTTAGCTTTTTTGTAGCTGTATCCTCGTTAACAAGAGGTCTCCATGTTGTTGCCCCACCTAAAACATTATTTTTCAGTCTACCCGAGGCCCATTTTTCAATAGATTCTCCAGGAGATCCTTTTAAATATTGATTTGCGAATGGATATATAAAATTATTGTTCTTAGGTGCATTTTCTTGGGGGGAGTATATTGAGCCTAGGTTAAATATAAAAGGTAGACCCTCTTTTAAGATGTCTTGATTCACAAAACTAATTTTAGTGATTCCAAGCCTTTTCATAACTAAAAAAATAAAAAAAATACTAGCATTAGACATTTCATCTTTGTTTAAATATTTTAAGGATTGAATAATGCTGTCTGTAGAAAGGTATTTTGCCATTGTTTCTCAATTTAATATAGATTTTTTGTTAAACATACAATAAGCTTACCATAGAGACAATAAAATATTCCAACGATTTTATAATATGAATTGACATTTGAATATCTCAATACAGTTTAGATATAATAGACAAACTATTTTACATTGCGTTTGGGGTATTCAAAGCAAAAAGAGGCATAGATGACATCAACACTTTTAATCGTACAAATCGTACTCGCTATCGCAATTACAATCGCAGTACTTCTGCAAAAAAGTTCAAGCATTGGTCTTGGCGCATACAGTGGAAGTAACGAATCTGTTTTTGGTGCAAAAGGTCCAACAGGTTTTCTTGCAAAACTTACCTTTACCCTTGCGTTTGCTTTTATCGTAAATACTTTAGTACTAGGGTATTTTTATACTTCACAAAACTCAGCATCAGTTGCTGACACTATTGTCCCTGAGAACAATGCTGCTGTTCCAGCTGTACCAACGACGGGAAGCACAACACCTGTAGCACCGGCTGCACCAATAGGTAATTGATACTTTATTAAGGAAAACTTCCTTCCGCTTTCCTACCAGTATATTATAATGAAATAGGTATTTGAACAATTATGCTAGAAGCGGATAGCACCACATTATAAGTAATTATGTGGTGTAAATACCATTAAAACAAATTATCTACATTGTCCCTTCCACTATCAGGAGCAAGTTTGGCATATCTCATTGTTTGCTTAATATCTTTATGATTCATTCTAACCTTGACTGTATAAATTGGAACATTGTTAATCACTAATTGAGAAGCAAATGTATGTCGAAGAGTATGTATCACAACTTTTTCTCTTCTATTTTCTGCTAATTCCTCTGCTGTTAGAGTTGCTTTATCTTCATTAATATGTTGATTAAAAAGTTTTTTGAAAAACTTAGGTAGAGTGTTTTCAATATATCTCACATTACCAGTAAGCGACTCTCTTCCTAGCAGAAACTCAATTTTCCCTTTACCTTGCATTTGTCTTTTCAAAACTGCTAAAAACTTACTGTCATTTTTAATAAATCCTTTATAAGAACTTTGACTTTTAAAGTCTCTAAGCTGCACAAACATCGTTTCCAAGTTAATGTCTTTGATCTTTATATTACAAATCGTATTTAATCTTCCTCCCGTGGACAAAGACAATACAACAAATAGATAGAGTGTATCATTGTCACTTATCACATCAATAAGTTGATTTATTTCACCTAAAGATAAAAACCTAGTTCTTTCATTGTTTTCTTTGAGTTTTTTTGCTCCTCTGGCTGGATTTCCCCCTTTGTAAAATTCTTTTTTAATAGCAAAATTAAAAATACTTGATACTTTTTCTACCATATGATTGATAGTTGTATTAGCATAATCATTTTTTTTCTGCCTAGAGATATCATCAATATCGTCAGTAGTGATTGTTTCAATATCCTTATTCCCTATAAAAGGCTTTATGTGATTTTTATAAAATGCTTTTGAATATTTTAAATTCCTCTTTGACATATCAAATTCTTTGTCCTTGTGATACATTTCCGCAATCATGTCAAAAGTCTTAATATTCTTTGCCTTTCTTTTACTCTTGATTTGCTTCGGGATCTCTCCAATTCTCAATTTGGGAAGAAGCTCTCTTCGTTTTACTTCACAATAAGACTCCGTAAATCCTTCACTTTCCAGCCCTATTTTAAGAAAAACTTTTTTACTTGTTTCGATCTCTTTATAGGTAATATAAAAGGTTTTATCGCCATCTACCAATGCATTGTAATACACACCTTTATATTTAGGAACTTCTACTTCCTTGATAAATTCAACATTGACAATATCTTTATTATGAGGTAGTATTTGGGCAATATGGGACGGGGGTTCAATCTCTCCTAAAATATACTTGTTTATAGTATCAATAGTAGTATCCAGCATCTTAGCTAGATCTTTTTTTTCAATACGTTTTCTAGTTATTCTTTTTTCTATTTTTTTTGTTTGCTTGAGAGCCACTTCTACCCCATTTCTACCCTAAGGATATAAAACTTTAAAAAACTATACAATAATATTCTTTGCATTAAGGTCATATAGTACCATATATAAGGGGTTTTTATTAAATATATCGCTTTTATAAGGAAATGAGAAAAATTACAAAAATAAATTCCTCTCATCTCCACCAAACACAATAATCCGTATAAACAGCATCATATTTTCATTACTAAATTTAAGATAGTTAATGCGTCAGAGGTTATCATTATCACCTGACCCCTTTATTCCTAGAGTATCTTCTAACAGTTACAAAAAGTGATTGAGTATCATGTTTATGAGTTTTGTGAGAAGTTTCGATAAATAATCAAGCATGATAGACAAGGGAGTATACTATCATACTTGATTTCAGCAATCAAGGATAAAAGGGAAATATCTCTGACAGGAGTTAAAGTTTAATTAGTTTTATATAATCTTGATTGCCATGAAAGTATTGTACATAATCTATACTAACCGTATGTAAACACTATGAGCTTAACTCTTTAGTTTTTAGGTAGAAAAAACCTTATTTCATCCAGTGTTTCATTAAGGGCATCATAGAGACCTTGCTTGTAGTCACTATCATCAAGGCAAGAATGTGATTTCATCTGTTTGAGTATCTGTTCACGAAATTGCTTCTGTATCTTTTTCTCTTCTTGAAGATAGTAAAAGGTAAGCTCACTAATATACTTCAGTGACGTTGATCTTCCCTCTCTGTATTTGTCACTTACTTTAAGAACATTTTTGTTGTATGTGTAAAACGTAATTTGATTAGAACAGTTTTTGCTAATTACCTCAAGAAGCTCTTTTGATGTAGGTTTCATCTTTGGCTCCAATACTTTTTTTGTATTGTGGCAGAATAATGGAAGGAAGGTTAATTGTGTGTCAAATTGTCATATAATTGAAAGAAGAAGAGGTGTTGAGTTGTATGGTGTCTTTTATTCACCCCAAGACTGAACACATGAGAAGTGAAAGGTTAGAGATAGCAGAAGGGGGGAAACTCTAAAATATGACCTTGTAATAACTTCAAAAACATGTCATACTACTCACATTATATTTGATTAAAAAGGTAAAAGTATGAGATGTACAGGGTGTAGAGAACAATTTATAGCAGAGAAGTTGAAAGGCGGGTATTGTGAAAACTGCATTGAGAGTCTAAGCCTAAAAGAATGTAAAAAATGTAAAAAAGTATTTCATACAGGGGCAATGAAAGATGGTTATTGTTATAGTTGCATTGCAAGTCTAAATAAAGAAGAAGAAAAGAAACACAGCATAAAAGGAATTATTTTATTGCTTATTGCTTTAGGATTTATTGGTGCAATAGCATATAATTTTGCTTATCTTTTCTAAATAGTTACTGCCCATAAAAGTAGTTGATATAATCATAGCAACTAAAAAGTACTCTTTTAAATAGCCTAACAAAGAATTTTAGGGGGTATTTTAAAACTATACATCAATAGATACCATTATAGCGCTATCTTCAATTCTCCATACTTCCACCAAACTCACTAATTTAAATCACTTCCTTCGGGATCTCCGGAGATAACGCAGTAGTAACTTCATAAGAAATAGTCCGTAACTGTTTTGCAGCTTTTTGCGCATCATTCATAATGCATACTTCATCTTTCGTAGAACCTAAAGCAACAAAGTCCATAGAGACACGTCCAAGTATAGGTAACCCCTCACTTATTACATAAGGTTGAGTGCTGTCACCTCTGCACCATCCATCACCATAACCCAGATCATAGGTAGAGACCAGCATCTCTTTGGGAGTACTAAAGTCGCCACCATACCCTACTCTTTCACCAGCTTTCAATACTCTGGTTGAAACTTTTTTAGCATAGAGAGTCATGACAGGTTTTAACTCTACTTTCTCAAAAGGAGCTGGTAATTCATTATAGCCATAAGCTCCTATGCCTACACGTACTAGATCGTCATCAAAACTTTTAGTACGCAAGATAGCTGCTGAGTTATGAGAGTGAAATCTCACCTCTGCAAATTTTGCTTTTCTCACTTTTTCTTTAATCATTTCAAACTTTTTTTGTTGCCAAAAAAGTTCAGAGCTGAATTCATCTGCACTACGGAAGTGGGTCATCACTCCTGTAAGATTTAAACCTCGTTCTTGTATTGATACCAATGCTTCATCAAGTTCATCAAGAGCTATACCATTACGATGCATACCTGTATCTACTTTCAGTTCTACTTTTGCACCTCTCTGGGCCTGTTTGATATCTTCTAAACTGTTGATAGTAAAAGAATATATGTCATCTTTTATGATAGTATCACCAAGTATAAGCACTGTTTCAAATAAAGATCTGATCTGTTCTGCTTCTACAGTTTTCCTCACTATTGCATGTTTTATGCCAAACTCTGAAGCAAGTTTTGCCATGAGTTCTAACCCATGTCCATATGCATTATCCTTAAGTACAATGGCGATCTTATCAACTGAGCCGGTTTTTAGTGCAATTTGGTTAAGATTATGATAGAAATTTTGTTTATTGATTGTAATAAATGCCATAAGAGAATTATACTATATCAACCTTGGAGAGATAATGATAAAAATGCCAGCCGAATGGGAAAAACAACGTACAGTACTCATGTCTTTTCCACATGAAGAAACAGACTGGCACAATACCGACAATGAGGCAGACCTAGAAGCTTCACTCTCTCCTTTTATCCGTATTGCTCAAGCCATTGCTTATGCACAGCCTGTATACATCATTTGTAAAGATAAAAACAATATCTCATCTATGTTCTGCTCTACTCGAAACATGACTTTTATAGAGATCCCTACCAATGATACCTGGATACGTGACTACGGATACATCAGCATCAAAGAAGATGATCAAATCAAACTTTTAGACTTTACTTTTGATGGTTGGGGAGGTAAATTTGAAGCTTCCCTTGACAACAGTGTCAATAACACTTTACACAAAAAAGGTTATATGGGTATTACTCCATTAGAAAAAGTAGATTTTATACTTGAAGGCGGTTCGATTGAGAGTGATGGTGAGGGAACTATTCTTAGTACTGCAGCATGTTTATGCAATACAAACAGAAATGGTGGACTGAGTAAACAAGAAATAGAAGAGAAACTACATACCCATCTGGGAGCCAAAAGAGTTTTATGGCTTGACCATGGATACTTGGCAGGTGATGATACAGACTCTCACATAGATACTTTAGCCCGTTTTGTCAATAAGGAGACAATAGCTTATGTCAAGTGTAATGACAAAGATGATGAACATTTTGAAGCGTTGCAAAAAATGGAAGTGCAATTAAAAGAATTTAAAACAAAAGAAGGAAAACCTTACAAACTTATTGCACTTCCCATGACAGATGCCATTTATGATAAAGATAATAAAAGGTTGCCTGCTACTTATGCAAACTTTCTTATTACAAATGATGCACTTATTTATCCAACGTATAATGACAAAAATGATACAAATACAGGAGAAATATTTAAAGAAGTATTTTCAAATAAGGAAATTATCCCCATCAATTGTTTAAAACTCATAGAACAGGGAGGATCACTCCACTGTTCTACCATGCAAATAGCTTATTGAACCCGTGAAAATTAGGAGACCCCATGAAAACAGCCCTTATCCAACAAAAACACCATAGTACTAAAGATACCACCATCCATGCTACTACAAAACAAATAGCACAGGCAGCACAAAATGGTGCCCAACTCATTGTTTTACAGGAACTCCATCAAACAGAATATTTTTGTCAAAGTGAAGATACAAAATATTTTGATCATGCTGCTCATTTTGAACAAGATATAGTATTTTGGAGCAATGTTGCCAAAGAAAACAGTATTGTGCTTGTCACTTCTCTTTTTGAAAAACGTGCACCTGGACTTTACCATAACACAGCAGTGGTTTTTGAAAAAGATGGTTCTGTTGCAGGAAAGTATCGCAAGATGCACATCCCTGATGATCCCGGATTTTATGAGAAATTTTACTTTACCCCCGGTGACCTTGGTTTTGAACCTATACAGACATCTGTAGGAAAACTTGGTGTTCTCGTCTGCTGGGATCAGTGGTATCCTGAAGCTGCTCGTATCATGACACTCAAGGGAGCAGACTTGCTCATCTACCCTACTGCCATAGGATGGTTCGATGAAGACAGTGAAGAAGAAAAATCACGACAACTTGACAGCTGGATAACCATACAACGTTCCCACGCCATTGCAAACGGTATTCCTGTACTGTCCTGTAACCGTGTTGGATTTGAAGCTGATAGCTCTGGTGTGATGAAAGGTATCAGATTTTGGGGTAATTCATTTGTCTGTGGTGCGCAAGGTGAAATATTAGCCCAGGCAGATGATAAAAATGAAATCATACTTTACGCAACCATAGAACACGAACGCACCAAAGAAGTACGAGACATCTGGCCATTTTTACGTGACAGACGCATAGAGAGCTACCAATGTTTACTAAAAAGATTTTGTGATTAAATACCCCCCCTTATAAATTTTGTCACTGCGAACGCCCTTGCACCCCACTTACGCTTTAGCGACAGAGGTATCGGCATTTAGTGCCAGAAAAGCGAAGCGATTCGAGAGCTGTGACGATTTTGCCTCACCCAAAGGGTACTTCACCCCTTCGGTCAAGGCGCTTTTCTAAAAAAGTAGAGAACAAACTAACAACACCCCTTAAGTTATTTTAACTATAATCACCCCATATATTTAATATAAGGAACAATCATGTCAATGGATATTACCCCTGTAGAAAAAGGTGCACCAGTTCACTTTCACAATCCAGCTATTGAATTTTTCAAAGCAGTTGGTGGTGAAGATGGAATGCGTGAACTTATGTATAACTTTTATGATAAAATTTATGAGAGTGATATTGCTCACTTTTTCCCACAAGATGAAGATGAATTTGCAGAGATAAAAGTTAAAAATACCAAATTCTTTATCCAAATTTGTGGTGGACCAAAAGTCTATGAAGATGAAGCACAAGGGATGGAACTTAATGAATATATGATACGTCTTCATGATGATTTCTCAATTACTGAAAAGTCACGCATAGAATGGCTTGGTACTATGAGAGAAGCGCTTCAGGAAGTTAAAGGTGTAGATGAAAAACTCATAGAAGATTTTTGGGCATATCTTGAAAACTTCTCAAAACTTACAGTTAATACTTTTGCTGATGGTAGTACCTACTATGCAGCATTCACACAGGCGAAAGAAGACAGATGAGAACCGTAAAAAAATGACAACAGTTTGTCATTTTTAGGTTCGGAACCGGAACGGTGGAGCAAAGCGGCCCGTGCAGGCAAATTCTAACTATTTTTTTCAAACCACCACATAAAAGCAAACATTAACCCCGGTGTTTTTGCGATACTTTCATCATAAATAAGCTCTTTAGCTTCAGTAATCGGGAGATGTATCACTTCGATCAACTCTCCATCCACACCCCCACCATCTGAGCTCTTCATACTCTCATCAACCTCAACATAATAAAGCATCTGTTTACTTCCTGCAAACCCTACAGAAGTATGAAAGGAAGTGATTCTTTCTATATTTTCAAGCAGCACATCATAGCCACACTCCTCTTCTATCTCTTCTTTTGCTATTTGTACCAAGGTATGCTCTTTATCGACGATACCTGCACAAAGCTCAACAGTCAGGCCATCACTATTGTTGAGATATACTGCCGGTCTAAACTGCTTCACTAAGATAAAACTCTTATACTCTTTATGGTAGATAAGTATGGCAACACTATCATGTGCCTGTACGATCTCCCAGTTTTTTTTAATACCATTTTGCTCATATGTGGCTAAAGCAGTTGAAATAAATTTAGAGTCAGTAAGTGGATTAAGTTTAAAGTTTTCAATTTTATTTTGCATTTTCCAATGCTTCCTTATCTTGAAGTTTAACATTCGCACTTTGCTCTTTCCCCCAAATATAAGACGTTGTATCATTTTTCAAATAGGCTAAAAGTTTTGTTCTGTTTTCTTTAGCATTTTTGATCACTATCTTATTGTATTTTGATTTATTCATCGACTTACGTTTCAGGTGCTTCATTGGATTTACCCATTTCCCATATCGTTTCAAACCAAAATGCAGATGTGGTCCTGTACTTCTTCCTGTATTACCCACATATCCAATAATTTGTCCTTTTTTGACCTGCTCTCCACGATGCACCCTGATACGACTTTGATGAGCATAGAGAGACTCATACCCTCTTGGATGTTTGATCTTGACTACTTTTCCATAGCCACCCATCCATCCGGCATATGTTATCTTTCCCCCATACACGGCTAAAAGAGGCGTACCTGTTCTCCCTCCAAAGTCTGTACCGTGGTGTGGACGGTAACGTTTCAAGATAGGGTGCCACCTACGATAGGTAAACTTTGATGTGATACGCACATGTCTCAGCGGCATACCAAGTCTGTTGGATCGGTCTCTAAGAGGTACTAAATGTGTATAGTCTCCCTCTTTGGTAAATTCAGAGCGTTTCGCCCCCTCTTTATGACCATCACCATCTTCATCCACATAGATAAAACTCTCTTTAGCTCTTGATATAAGACTCACCACTTTAATATCCGGCATATGATATATCTGTCCCAGTCTTGTTCGCTGTGTATAAATAAAAGAGAGTTGATCTCCCTTACGTAATTTTTTAGTATCTATACAATTTTTGAGTGCTTGACCAAGTCGCTCTGCTACTTTTTTTTGCTTTATAGTTTTTAAGGTATCACTATAAGGATTTGACTCTATATCCACCTCTGCAAAATACTCATCACTTTTATACTCTATGGGGATAATATCAAAACCATACCCACCGCTCTCACGCTTTTTAAACAGATGAATTTGCATCTCTTTACTGATGGGAATGAGTGATTGCACCAATGTTCCTGTATTGTCTTTCAACTCATAGTATTTATAATTCCTATTGATTTCAGAGAGAAACTTTTGATCTTCTTTTGAGATGGATTCCAATAGTCCTGCTGAAATATTATGGGATTCCAAATAGTCTGAAAATGTTTTTCCTTTTTCCCACGCTTTATGAGTCACCTTCATGCCAAACGTGAAGGTAAACATCAAAACAAACACAATAATATACTTCATTCTACTCCATCACCCTATTCAATTGGGCATTATTATAACTTAATTAAGTTAAGGACATCTCTATTGCAGTATCAACATAAGTATCTCAATAGACTTTTAATCTTTTGCTTGTATAATCAGAATAATATAATTTTTATCTATAAAGGATCGCTATGCGCAAAATAGCACTTATTGCTTTAACTGCTTTACCTCTTTTTGCAGGATTTTTTCCCTCTACTGTAAATACTTCTATCTCATCTGTAGGGGGAAACACTGTTTCTCTCCGATCTGCCCTTCCCGTGAATGGTATGAGTGCTGTAGTTATTCACGATTATGGCAATTCACTCGAAGCAATTACAACGTATATCACACAAACTGCATCTAACGGAAGTGCTAAGATCATAGGTAAAGACATCATACATCATGATGAGCTGCCAACCATCAAAACAGCTGTTTCTGCAGGAGATAAAGTCATTGGCGGATATCTTTATAATACTGTTCTACTTTTAGCTCCAGATGCTGATACTTATGCAAAAATTACTTCATCACATAAGAAACTATGGGTTCATCCAGATCATTTTGCAATTTTCCTCACCAGAGAAGGAGATGCATATCCCACTAAAGAAAATCTTGCACTGTTTGCCAAAGAGTATCAAGTAGGGCTTATCTATATCGTACGCAATGGTTCAGCTGTGCTTTTAGATCCTATCTCCGGTCAGATCGTAGGAAAAAAAGCCATGACTAATCTCCCTGCACAAGGACGATACCCTTTCTTTATTCGCTTTGAAAAGATCGAATCAGGTTGGTTTTCTAAAAATGGCACAGGAAACTACTACCAAGCAATGGAGTCGATCTAGTGTTAGCTCCCAAACATATCACGGCCCTTGAAGATCTGGTAGGCAAAGAAAATGTCTATAGTGACAAAGCGCATCTTATCGCTTACTCTTACGATGCTACACGTACACGTTTTGAACCTGATGCCGTTGTTTTTCCCAGAGATGAAGAAGATGTAAGTCGTATACTTGTCTATTGTAACCATCATCATATTGTCATTACTCCTCGAGGAGCAGGTTCCGGGTTTACCGGTGGTGCACTGCCTACCAATGGCGGTATCATCCTTGCAATGGAAAAACATATGAACAAGATCCTTGAGATCGATATGGAAAACATGCTTGCTATTGTACAACCCGGTGTGATCAACATGGATCTGCAAAAAGCTGCAGAAGAAGTAGGTCTTTTCTACCCACCGGATCCCGCAAGTGAGGAGTACTCAACACTGGGTGGTAATGTCTCTGAGAATGCAGGTGGTATGCGTGCAGCCAAGTATGGTATCACTAAAGACTATGTTATGGCACTACGAGCCGTACGTCCAAATGGGGATATTATCAGAGCAGGGAAAAAAACGATCAAGGATGTTGCCGGATATAACGTTGCAGGTATTCTGATCGCAAGTGAAGGTACACTGGCAGTTCTCACTGAACTTACTCTAAAACTCATCCCTAAACCTAAATTCACCAAAGCCTACATGGGTATTTTCCCTTCTGTAGATGATGCAATGAATGCTGTGTTTAAATCTCTTGCTGCAGGTGCAAATCCTGTAGCTATGGAGTTTATGGATGACTTAGTAGTCCAGGCACTCAAAGAGAAACTTGGCATCGAACTGCCTGAAGATGCAGGCGCTCTTCTCATCGGCGATGTAGATGGTAATGTCTCTCAAGAAGTAGACTTTCAATTGGAAATTTTAGAAAAATCATTTAAAGAGAATGGTGCACAGGATTTTATCATTGCACATAATGCCAAAGAGAGAGATACACTCTGGTATGCAAGACGTAACGCTTCTCCTTCTATCACTATCTTTGGAAGCAAAAAACTCAATGAAGATATCTCTGTACCAAGAAGCATGCTGCCTGAAGCACTTAAACGCATCTATGAGATAGGCAACAAATATGGATTTAAAGTACCATGTTTCGGTCATGCAGGCGATGGTAACATCCATGTCAATGTCATGGTAGATGGTTCCGATGAGAAACAACTCGAAGAGGGGCATAAAGCCATCGAAGAGATCTTCCAACTTGTAATAGATATGGGTGGAACACTCAGTGGCGAACATGGTATAGGCACAAGTAAAGCACCGTTTATGGACATCGCATTCAATGATGTAGAACTTGACCTTTTCAAAAGTATCAAACATGCATTTGATCCAAATAATATTCTTAATCCTGGGAAAATGGGATTGCCAAACTAGGCATCGACAGGCTCAGCCTCCTATAGCTGACTGAGCCTGTCGAAGGCAAATGGAAATATATGAAAAAACACACTCAATTCAAAAATATTTTAAAAAACTACTACATTTTTCTACGAGATTTTCTAGGAGATCTCTTTGATGATAAAATAGGTCACTATGCTTCAAGTCTAAGTTGGAGTACACTCTTTTCTATCATTCCTTTGCTTGTTATACTGCTTTGGGTCTTTACTACCTTACCTATTTTTGAGTCCGTACACAGCCAGATAGAAACCCTGATCTTTGCCAACCTTATGCCCACAGACTCCAAAGAGGTCATGTCATACATCAACACTTTTATGGAAAACTCTCATAAGCTAGGTTATGTAGGTGTATTTTATGTCGCATTTGCTGCAGTGATGTTTTTCAAAAACTATGACTATATCGTCAACGATATCTTTAATACACCAAACCGAAATATCCTCAGTGCATTCAAAACATATATTTTACTCATCATCATCATACCTCTTATAATGGGAGCTTCTTTCTATCTCTCTACAGTGATGCAAAGCTATCTGGATAAAAGCGATATTACAAGTGCCATTCAGCTCTTTTACTTTTTACCTTATCTAATGGTATGGACAGTGTTTTATATCCTTTATCAATACTCAGCAAATACTCATGTCACCTTCTCTGCTGCTATGATAAGCTCTTTTATTACATCACTCATATGGTATCTCTCTAAAAATGCTTTTATTTTCTATGTTGTCCATAACAAAACCTATGCCAGTATCTACGGCAGTATCTCTACAATGCTCTTTTTCTTTTTATGGATCTATATCTCTTGGGCGATCTTTCTGCATGGATTGAAATTTTGCGATCTCTTAAACAGAGATGAGGAGATAGATCATATCTAAGCAGATAGCATTTTTTATATATGTGTCAAGTAACAAAAAGGTAAATACCATATCCCAAAGCCAACCCTATCACCACAAAAAACAATTTTCTACTCCAAATAGCCCCTAGAGACAAGCCAACATACCCAAGCATGGCCCACAGAGGCAGTAGCTTGTCTACACCCTCATTAGGCAAGGAAAACAACCATAACAATACCGTGTCAAACATCCCTCCAAAACCTATCATATGCAACACCATCACCAAAGGATAAAAAGGAATAAACAGAAGTGATAATAACGGTGACAAAAGTTGATAACCACTTGTCACACCAAAGATAGCATGCACTACAGGAAGCATTAAAATAAAAATACCAAAAGGAATAAAGAGTAATGTAATGATCCATTTATTGAACTCTTTTGTATACTGTAAAAGTAGAAAGATATAGCCTACCCCTGCAATTGAGAGCCAAAAACTTAAAGAGACCAGCAAAGATGGGAAGAGTGCTGCAAGCATTGTCAAAATAGTTGTCAAAAATGTAAAGCTGAGAAGTTCCATTCCCAACAAAAGTACCATCCAGCCTACCAATACCATAGCATATGAACGTACTAAAGAGGGAGGGAAATCTACGAACCATAAGTAAACTCCTAAAAAGACAATAGCCACTAACCCAACATCAAAAAGTGCATGACGATAAGGGACGAACCGTTGTTGCAGAGGTTTATATAGCAGTAACAATACTCCATACACCAATCCCCATAATATCCCTAAATGAAATCCACTCAGTGCCACAAGATGGCTTACCCCTAACATGCTTATCTTTTGTCTTAACTCTTGCTCTAGTGGTGTGGCAAAAAAGATGGCATTATAAAAGGATTGTAAAGATATTTTCTGATGTTGGAAAGCTACTTTTTCCAGTAAAGTATCTTTAAAAGTAAGAGGTAGTAGTTCCTCGTTTCTAATGAGACTTTTCACATAAAAGGTTCCTAGGTAATCCTTAAATGATATACTTTCATTTGGAAGTATTTTCAGACGTAAATACTTATGATTAAAACTTTCTTTACGATGACTGGTCGTATAAAAAGTAAATCCTTCATCACTATGCAGTTTAAGTACCTGATAACGCTTACCGTTCTTAGACTTTGCATAAGAGTCAAGTACTTTGGCATGTGTATAGTAAAAAGGTTTAGAGATAAAGTTTTGATAAGATTGATATTCGAAAAAAAGTCGAATGAGTATTGCAGCTACTAAAGCAACCATTACCCAAACAAACGTTTTCTTTTCAGGAAATAATTTTGGTTTTTCTAATTGCAAAATAAAATCCTTAAACGATCACTCTTTAAAGCAACAAGTTGCGTGAGCCTCCTGCTGACAAGCAACTAAATTGCAGTGCAAGCGAGGCACTAAATGGTCGGTAATTCTATATTTATATTTGCTTCTTGCATAGGCATATCACCCTCTTCATACACTACTTCAAATGCAGGAGAAACAGAAGCATCCACAAATCGTGTGAATTTCTTTTGGAAGATCAGATCTACTGTTCCCGTTGGACCATTTCTCTGTTTTCCTATGATGATCTCAGCTTCTTCTTCAGCTTTCTTTCTAAACTCAGAAGTATACTCTTTACCTTCTGCTTTGGCTTTCATCTCTTTTTCTTTCTCCATTGCTTCACGATAGACATCATCACGATAGACAAAAAGAATAATATCCGCATCCTGCTCTATGGCTCCAGATTCACGTAGGTCTGAAAGCATTGGACGTTTGTTATCTCTACTTTCTACACCACGGTTAAGCTGTGAGAGTGCAACGATAGGTATTTGTAATTCTCTTGCAAGTTGTTTTAATCCTCTTGAGATTTCCGAGACCTCTTGTTGTCTTCCCTCTTTACCATCACCACTCATCAACTGCAAGTAGTCAATGATGGCTATAGAGATCTCAGGATGTTGAGCTTTAAGTTTACGCAGTTTAGATCGGACATGATGGATGGTTGCATACCCTCCATCATCTACAAAAAGTTTTTTCTCTGCTAATTCTGAAGTTGCAGCAGAGAGCTGGCTCCACTGTTCATCTCTAAGGTCACCCACTCTTAGTGCCTGCAGAGGTATAGAGGTCTTAGCAGAAAGCAGTCTCAACATCAGTTGTTCTGCTGGCATTTCGAGTGAAAAGAAAGCTACACCTTCATTACGTTCTACTGCTTTGAGTGCCATGTTGAGTACCAGTGCAGTTTTACCCATCGCAGGACGTGCTGCGATGATGACCAAGTCCCCTTTACCAAAACCAGACGTTTTATCATTAAGGTTTTTAAATCCGGTATCTACACCAATGAGTTTAGAGTTCCCCAGTGCTTTAAGCCGATTGATCTCGTCCATCATCGCTAAAGTGATATTTTTAGAGTCTCTGAAATCTTCATTGGTATTATTCTGTGTGATCTCGTAAAGCTTTTTCTCTACAAGGTTCATCACTTCTTCTGCCGGAAGATCATCTTCGATAGTAACTTTTTTGATCTCAGTTGCAAGGGTAGCCAAAGCCCGTTTACTGGATTTTGCTTTGATCTCAGTGAGATATGCTGCTGTATTTGAAATGGGGTTTGCAGAAAGCAGGTCAAGCATCGCTACTTCATCAAATTTTCCCATAGAGATGAGCTTTGAACGCAAGAACTCTTCATCTATAGGTTTTTCTTCACGACTTAGTTCCTCCATCGCAGCAAAAACATGTTGATGAAAAGGCAGATAAAAGTCATGAGACATCAGTTTTGCTGCTATCTCCTCATACGTTTCAGGATCAAAAATAATCGCTGAGAGTACTGCACGTTCTATATTTAGGTTATACATATTCTCCACTATTTATTCTCCTCTGCAAACTTTTCAACTTCTAAGACAAATCTATCAACTAACTCTTCTTCAGAAAGTCTTGCAACCACCTCCCCTTTAAGCATCACAAGTCCTGCACCTTTACCATAGGCTATAGCAACATCTGCATGTTTCGCTTCACCTATGGCATTCACGACACAACCCATCACTGAGACATCCATAGGGGTTTTTATATGTGCTGTACGTCTCTCTACTTCTGCTACAGCTTTGACCAGATCAGCTTCTATACGTCCACAGGTTGGGCAAGAGATAATATTCAGCCCCTCTTTAAGCCTTCCGGAATCTTTGAGTATCGCTTTTCCTACTTTGATCTCTTCTTCCAACTCACCAGTGATGGAAACACGCATCGTATCACCTATACCATCAAGTAAAAGTGTCCCCAATCCTATAGCAGACTTTATAGTCGCATGAAAGATCGTTCCTGCTTCTGTGACTCCTAAATGGAATGGATACTCATTTTTAGGACGTAACATTCTGTAAGCATCAACCGTACGGTCTACATCTGAAGCTTTGAGTGAGACTTTAATATCTGTAAATCCTAGATCTTCCAGGAATTTGATGTTGTACTCCGCAGAAGCTACCATACCCTCTGCTGTTGCACCATACTTTTGGTCAAACTCTTTTTCAAGTGAACCTGCATTGACACCGATCCTTATAGGAAGATTACGTTCTTGGCATGCTTTGACTATCTCTTTGATACGTGATTTTTCACCGATATTCCCTGGATTAAGACGGATACAATCCACCCACTTCGCTGCTTCTAGTGCAAGTTTATAATTAAAATGAATATCTGCGATAAGAGGCAAAGAGATCTGCTCTTTTATCGCTTTAAGTGCAAGTGCATCTTCCATATCTGGCACAGCCACACGCACCATATCTGCTCCTGCAAAGTGCAGACGATTTATCTGCTCCACTGTAGCAGCCACGTTATGCGTATCACTATAAGTCATCGACTGTACAGAGATAGGAGCATCACCGCCTACAGCTACATTTCCCACATAGATTTTTTTAGTTTTAACTCGTTCTTTCACTGTTTACCTTGTTGTCCTCGTTCCCACGGTTTCCGTGGGAATGCATACTTCAATTCAAAAAACTAAATCATTTTTACTATTCAAAATACTGTATATGCATTCCCACGCACAGCATGGGAACGAGAATTTTTATATAATTCTCTTATTTTACCCAAACAAAATTAACGTAGGTCGGGGAGTGGATACCCCGACCTACGAAAATTCCACGGGATCCATATCTATCTCAATCTCACGACAATCCACAGAGTGCAAAGCTTTTAATAAAGGCACCCTATTCTTCGCTCTCAGTAAAATATTGAACCGAAATTTATTGGCTATCCTCTCTACAGGTGCTTTACCGTGCCCTACTATCTCTATCTCTTCAAAAGCTTTGAGCTTTGTCACAGTATCCAGTGTGATCTTTCCTGCTTTACTCTCATCTTTATGGGCTATGAGTATACGTGCGAGTGATGCAAAGGGTGGGTAGTGTGCCATCTCTAAAAATGATAATTCATCTTTGATGAACAGTTCATAGTCAGAAAGATAATTTTTGAAAAAGGCTGCATCACCTGTCTGTACAATGACATCTGCTTCTTTTGCTCTACCGCTTCTACCCGCTATTTGAAACAACAGACTCATAGCGCGTTCTCTTGCACGGTAATCTGCTAAACCTAAGATGTAGTCAAGCCCCATGATAACTGAAAGCGTAATATTTGAGTAGTCATGCCCTTTGCTGAGCATCTGCGTACCAAGTAACAAATTACTCTCCCCACTCTCAAAACGTCTAAGCGCTTCTTTAAGCTTCTTGGCTGTAGTGATACTGTCTTTGTCAAACTGTTCTACCTGTATACCCTCTACAGCATTACTGATGACTTCTATAGCTTCTTGTGTTCCCATACGTTCACTTTTAAGTGGTGTATGTCCACAGTAGGTACAAGTATCTTGTATGGCTTCCGTAAAATTACAGTAATGACATTTCAAATGCCTACGGTTTCTATGCAGTGCCATCCCTACTGAACAGTAGGGACAGAGATGTGTTTTTCCACAGCTCTCGCAGTACAGGTATTTGAAATTACCTCTGGTAGGTAAAAAGAGCAGCGACTGTTCTTTGGCTTTATAATTATGATAAAGTGCATTTAAAATAGGTGGAGAGACAGTGTCTCCGGTGATAAACGCATACTTTTTCTTCGCTTCCACATAAGGCTTTTCAAGTTTCACTACATCATATTTATAATACGAAGTCATACTGGGTGTAGCAGAAGCCAAGACTACTTTAGCCCCCAACTTCTGCCCCATAAGTACCGCAACATCACGTGCATGATAGCGTGGACGGGTCATGGCTTTATAGCTGTCATCATGCTCTTCATCCACCACGATGAGTCCTAAGTTTTCAAGCGGCACGAACAAAGCCGAACGTGCCCCTGCTACGATACGTACTTCACCACTATGTATGCCTTCCAGGATAGACTCTTTTTTCTTTTTAGTCAACTTGGAGTGCCACATCGCAACACTCTCTCCAAAATAGACTTTAAGACGTTTTTCCATCTGAGGAGTCAACGATATTTCAGGCATCAAAAAGATAGAAGTTAACCCCTCTTCCAACATTTTAGCCATAAGGGTGATAAAAATTTCTGTCTTTCCGGAACCTGTTACACCAAAAAGCAAAACTTTGTCTTTTTTTAGTAGTTGATCATAAGCTTTTTGTTGACTAGCAGTTAATTGCGGTTTTTCAACCACTCCTCTGAACGCTGAAGGCTGAAGGCTGAAGGCTTCTCTCTTTTTAGGAATAAAAAGAGAGATCGCCTCCCCAAAAGAAGAAAAATAATACTCAGAGATAAACTTAGCGATATCCATCTGTTCGATACTATAAACTTTATCTGGAACAGAAGTGATCGCTGCTGTTTCAAACTCAGGTTTTTCAACATCAGTAATGACAACAGCTTCTTTGACTGTAGTTTTTAAAGGTACAGAGACAATTGAACCTACTGCTAATGATTGTTTTGAATGGTAAGTCAAGCTTGGTGCACTTGACCTTAGAAGAAAGATTTTATAATAATACAATTATTCAAAGTTGCCACAATTACTTGTACAATCTAATCTATTAGCTCTATTTACCCCATTAAGAGTAAAAGTAACATCCGTACCTCCAGGTTCTTTAAATACATAACTTGTTGCAGAAGCTCTATTCCAACAAGATCTATTTGTACCTGTACAGTTTTTTACAGGGTACTCTAAGACCAGAAAGGAACTATTGTTATCAAAATATCTAAAAGCATAAGTAGCATCACCCAAGTCACCAATAGTTGCAAAAGAACCACGTAGAATCCGTTTTTGACGTTCAACAGCCAATGCACTCCTTACAGAAGCCACCGTTGTTATAGCTTTAGTTATGACAGCATCATCACGTGTTGCAGCAAATTTAGGTATAGCAATCGCTGAGAGTATCCCAATAACCACGATAACAAACACCAGCTCTATCATCGTAAATGCTCTTTTTGAAGACGTTCGCATATTTATTCCTTTTAATTTCATACAATAAAATTTACTTTTATTTGTATTATATCACAAATATCTCTGATGTATAATCGATTACACATCCATAGTTATATACAAGACGTTTAGCAAGTTAAAAGGCTTGGAAAATAAAGTGTACTTATCTTGTGATTTTACTGCTACCAAATTGATGCGTTCCATTAAGGTCTAGATTATTAGCAGTTTTACGTGCCTCTGTACACCATACTTCGGTACTGGCTCCACCATTATTTACAGTCACATTACCATCTGTTATATCCGTATTGGTAAGCGTCCAACAATCATAACTAACTCCAGTACTTTGAAAAACATTCTTGCAAGCTGCTGTAGAGGCATCATCATTACCACTAGCTGTATATTTGGTTGATATATCCATAATGCATATTGATAAATTATTTATAGCCGTAGTTGCTTTAGCATCATCTCTAGTTGCTGCCAATTTAGGAATAGCTACGGCCGATAAAATGCCTATAATAACAATAACAAAAATTAACTCTATCATAGTGAATGCTTTTCTCATACATAAACCCTTTATTTCATAACTTTAAATTAGTAATTTATTATACATCTTAAATGTCAAAAAATGTCAAAAGTATGGTATCTTATTTTAAATCATTGGATTGATTTGACAGTTACAATAATTTGTATTATGTTTTAAGAAAAAATAGAAGCTGTTAAAATTTTTAAATTGAAGTATGTGTTCCCATCGAGACGATGGGAACGAGAAAATATTTCCAAGCAAGTGCTTGGAAATAAAAGGAAGAACTTATCTTACGACTCTAGATCCACCAAACGTATGCGTAGTGCTATTAAGACCTTGGTCATCAGCAATCTTTTGTGCACCAGAAGTACCATCTGTACACCAAAGATCACCTTCAGCACCATCTGCAACAGTCATAGTACCATTGACATCAACAGCAACAGTAAAACAAGTTTCAGTAGTAACTGCCGTACATGATGCTTGGCTAGTTACATCTGCAGCACCTGTTGCTGTATATTGAGCACCTACATCTTTGACACAAGTAGCTAAATTTGCAACTGATGTAGCTGCCTTAGCATCATCTCTAGTTGCTGCCAATTTAGGTATTGCTACCGCTGCTAAAATTCCGATAATTACAATTACAAAGATCAATTCGATCATTGTGAATCCGCGTCTCATGTTGTTCATGATTAACTCCTGAAAATAATTTTAGTGACAATTCAATAATTGTCCTATCAGCATGATATCAAAAAAATACTTAAATTAAAATAAAAATTTAATTTTCAGCTTTCTTGCTTGTCTGCCTTAGTGACAGTATATACCAAAAATGTCAAAAAAATGTCAAAAAATGAAAATTTTTTTATTTATTATTTAATTAATTTTATATGGTATAATTTTCAAGAAGGGCAAGAAGGGTATGTAAAGATGGAAACTTATCATAAAAATAGTAGATCAGCATTTTCAATGATAGAACTTATTTTAATTATTGTTATTATCGGAGTTTTGTCATCTATTGCCATATCTGCATTAGTCACAACCAGAGAAGATGCAAAACTATCTAAAGATATATCCAATATGTCCATATGCATCACAGATGCAGGTAATCGGTATGTAGCTACATCTACTGACTTACGTAGTGGAGATTCAAGCGCATGTGATCAGGTACAATGTTATGATATTACTTATGCTTCTGATCCCAGTATTTCCAGTGGAACTTTCAAGGTGGATACCAATGCAGCGAGAGCTGATTTTTGTACAGAGATAAACTACTTAGGCGGACATTTGGCACAAACATATCAATTTGGCGGAATACGCGTTCAACGCTAATTAAACAAAATCTCAATTTTTAAGAAAGGGTTCTCCATGCAAAAAGAGTGGTCATCATTTAAAATAACACTAATACTTTACTTTGTCGTTCTTATACTGCCTTTTAGTTTTTATTTTGTTTACACATCATTTAAAACAATGCAACACGATACAAAGATCGTACGTCAAAGTAGTTGGATAACAGGTGCGATGGAACATCTTACAGTTAAGTATACCAACCAAAACGATCAGCAGATGATAGGGCGTATCGATAAAACACTTCATGACATTTCTCTCTGGGTTACGGAAAACAGTAATTCGGAATTGTATATAGGCGGACAAACACTTTCTAAAGATTTTTCAAAGGTAGATTCTTGTTGGACTGCTTACAAAGAAAGCTTTTCAAAACAAAATGATACTGATATAAGGCAGCATAGTCTTCAATGTTATGCACTAACAGACAATATGGCGATCATTATTGAAAAGATGGTGTACTTGAAACAAAATAAGATCATTAATATATTTTATTTGAGTCTTACCATAGCGATGATACTCATATTATTGATAATCTACATGGTAAGAGCCTACATCCATATGCAAATGAAAAAACATGCCATACATGACCATGAAACCAAACTCTTTAACAAAAAATATTTCCTTTCACAACTAAAAACATCTTGTGCAAGATCTGTACGATATAAATATCCTCTGTCGATACTGTCTATTTCGATTGATGATTTTGGAAAAGGGACTGAAAGATATGATGAAAAAACAAAAGAACATATCTTGGGGATGCTTGGAGGCTTGATCACTTCCATGACCCGTACAAGCGATGTTGCATGCCGATATGATGAAGATCATTTTTCCATACTTTTACCGGATACAGAAGAAGAAAATGCATTGATCTTGGAAAAACGTATACGTGAAGTGTTTGAGAAGCATGATTTTATGGCTAAGCCAGAACTAAAATTCAAATTTTCAACAGTCCCTTTTAACTATGAAGAGACACCTGAAGCATTTGTGACACGTACAGAAGGTCTGCTTAAATAAGTACTTCACATTAACGTCATCCGGAACTTGCTTCAGGATGATGCAGATAAGTTACTCAAAAAGTTCCATAAAAGAGGTAAACTTTTACAGTCCATCCAAAGTTTCTATAAGCAGTTCTATCTCATCTTCATAGTTAGTAGCCTGCTTTGCTAAACGAAGATACGCTTTCAATAGTTTGTCCGGTTTATTATCTTGATGTAGGTTAACCCCTGCTTCTTCTAGATCTTTGTTGACAAAGTCTGCAAAAGAATCTTCCAATTTTATCTCGTAACGGTTACCCGAGACAGTCAGTGCTACGTTTTTCATATTTTTCCTTTAATGAAAATTAGGCTAATAAAGTTTCAACTTGTGCGATGATCTTTTCTATCTCAGCATCTTTCTCTTCAAGTTCACGTTGTAGTGCTTCTATCGTTGCTTCTTGTGATGTACATTTTTCAACTTCGTTTTGTAATTCTGCAATGATTGACTCTTGATCATTTTGAGAACTTGCTACACTTGCCAATTGACTTTTCAAATCACGATTTTGCACTTTAAGTGCTTCATGGTCTGCCCTCCACTCTTCTATCTTCTCTTGCAGTTTTTGTAATGCCGACATTTCATACTCCATAATTTTGTTGTGTTATAATACCAAAAATTATGTAATAAACATAACTTATTCCTAAACTTGATTTGGGAATAAGTTAAATATCCATGGAGTTGCCTTGCCAAATTTTACCGTATCAAGCCCATACACCCCTTCTGGTGATCAGCCTACCGCTATAGAACAACTCTATTCCTCTATAGAAGCAGGTAACCAATACCAAACACTTCTAGGTGTGACAGGTTCCGGTAAAACTTATACCATGGCAAAAGTCATAGAAAAAACCAAAAAGCCAACACTTATCATGACACACAATAAAACGTTGGCAGCACAGCTCTACTCTGAGTTTAAAAGTTTTTTTCCTAACAATCATGTAGAGTATTTCATCTCTTATTATGATTACTATCAACCTGAAGCATACTTACCTCGTCAAGACCTCTTTATAGAAAAAGACTCTTCCATTAATCAGGAGTTGGAGCGTTTGCGTTTGAGTACCACTGCTTCATTGCTCAGCCATGATGATGTTATCGTCATCGCTTCAGTATCTGCGAATTATGGGTTGGGTTCTCCTGATGATTATCGTTCCATCGTTCAGAAACTTTGTGTAGGAGATGAATACAATCAGAAAGCCCTGCTTCTTCGTTTAGTAGACATGGGGTACAAACGTAATGATGAATTTTTTGACAGAGGTGACTTTCGTGTCACAGGTGAAGTCATAGACATTTACCCTGCTTACTCTGAAGAGTTTGCTTTGCGCATAGAGTTTTTTGGAGATGAAGTAGAAGCTATTTATGAATTTAATTCACTCACCGGTGAAAAAGAGGAAGAACAAAAGGAAGCGACTATTTACTCTGCCAATCAATTCATTGTTTCTAAAGAGAAATTGGCACTCGCAGTCAAAAGCATCGAAGAGGAGTTGAGTGAGAGACTGGCGTATTATCAAAAAGAGGATCGTATGATCGAGTATAACCGTCTCAAACAACGTACAGAGTTTGACCTGGAGATGATAGAAGCTACAGGTATGTGTAAAGGTATCGAAAACTATTCACGTCACCTAACAGGTAAAAAGCCTGGTGAGACACCCTACTCCATGATGGACTACTTTGAAGCAATGCATGATGACTACCTTGTTATCGTTGATGAGTCCCATGTGAGTTTGCCACAGTTTAGAGGGATGTACGCAGGAGACAGAAGCCGTAAAGAAGTACTTGTAGACCATGGGTTCAGACTTCCTTCTGCACTTGACAATAGACCACTGATGTTTGATGAGTACATTCACAAAGCACCTCATTTTCTCTTTGTTTCTGCCACTCCTGCACCACTCGAACTTGACCTCTCTTCAGTGGTGGCTGAACAAGTGGTACGACCTACAGGATTGCTTGACCCTCCCATAGAAGTTATAGACAGTACTTACCAGGTAGAGAACCTGCATGACCGTATGAAACCCGTCATAGAACGAGGAGAACGCATACTTGTCACGGTGTTGACAAAAAAGATGGCAGAGGAGTTGACAACTTACTACAATGACCTCGGACTCAAAGCACGCTACATGCACTCTGACCTTGATGCCATAGAGAGAAACCAAGTCATACGTTCATTACGTTTAGGTGAGTTTGACATTTTGGTAGGGATCAACCTGCTTAGAGAAGGTCTTGACCTCCCGGAAGTAAGTTTGGTTGCCATACTCGATGCAGATAAAGAAGGTTTTTTACGTTCCAGAACTTCACTCATACAAACTGCAGGACGTGCTGCCAGAAATACCAAGGGACAGGTACTGATGTATGCAAAAAAAATAACTGACTCTATGCAATTTACCATTGACACTACCCAAAAAAGACGTGAAAAACAGATAGCCTACAACAAAAAACACAGTATCACCCCTAAAACCACCATACGGGAACTTGACAAAAATCTCAAAGTCGAAGATGCAGGAGAACTTTATAATAAACGTTCTAAACTTGACAAAATGCCGAAAGCTGAAAGGCAACAATTGGTCAGAGAACTCAAAGCTAAAATGCTGGCTGCCGCAAAAAATTTGGAGTTTGAAGAGGCTGCCAGATTGAGAGATGAGATAGCTAAGGTTAAAAAGCTGTAGCGTAGGCATTTATCGAAGTGTATGCCTTTGATACTGCCCACACTACGGGAAATATTTCGCTATAATACCCCGAAATATAAAATATACATTACATAGGCGATCAACATGACTTTAGACTTAAATTCATCACAACTCTATTTTAACCGTGAACTTTCATGGTTACAGTTTAACTCTCGTGTTTTGGCACAAGCACTTGATGAGAAACTTCCACCACTTGAGCGTTTAAAGTTCCTTGCAATTTACGGAACAAACCTTGATGAGTTCTATATGATACGTGTTGCAGGGCTAAAAGCACTTTTCAAAGCACGCATACAAGAAACCGGTCCAGATAAACTTACGCCTAGTGAACAGTTGGAACAGATACATACCTATCTGCACAAAGAGCATCAAGTACTTGAGTCTTGTTATACTTCCATCATTTCTGAGTTGCATACCCATAGTGTCCATGTAAAGAACTATGATGTACTGAATCCGGAAGAGCAGCTGGAAATAAAAGAGATATTTTTCAATGAGATCTACCCTGTGATCATCCCTATTGCAGTGGATGCAACACACCCTTTCCCTCACCTCAACAACCTTAGTTTTGGTTTGGCTATTACACTGGAGGATGACGCTAAGAACATAAAACATGGACTCATAAGAATTCCAAGGATAATTTCCAGGTTTATACAATTAGGACAAACATTTGTACCCATTGAGAGCGTTGTTGAACACTTTGCTTCTGAACTTTTTCCTGGCTTTACACAACTTGCTTCTACACCATTCAGGGTCACAAGAAATGCAGACATCGAGATAGAAGAAGAGGAAGCAGACGACTTTTTGGAAATTCTACAAGAAGGCTTACGATCCAGAAACAAAGGCTCACTCATACGTATTGAACTTATGGAGGGGGCAGATATAGATCTTCTCAATTTTTTACTTTCTCATCTTAATCTTGATGAAAACGATATCTACTCTTACAAAAGTCTGCCGCTTAACCTTGGTTCTTTATGGCAGATCGTAGGAGATAAAGCACTTTCTCATCTTGTTTTACCTACATTCAGTCCAAAAACACTTCCACCTCTTGACTCTGAGAATATCTTTGAAGCAATAGATAAACAGGATGTGCTGCTCTATCACCCTTATGACAGTTTTGAACCAGTGGTACAGTTTATCAAACAAGCGGCAATTGATCCAGATACACTTGCCATACGCATGACACTCTACCGTGCCGGTCCAAAGTCACCCATCGTTAAAGCACTTATAGATGCAGTACGTGATGGCAAACAGGTTACCGTACTTGTCGAACTTAAAGCAAGATTTGATGAAGAGAATAACCTACGCTGGGCAAAAGCACTTGAAGACGCAGGAGCACATGTAGTGTATGGTATCCCTGGACTTAAAGTGCATGCCAAGATCGCACAGGTCATTAAAAGGAAGGGTAAAAAACTCCAAAGCTATGTACACCTTGCAACAGGAAACTACAACCCCAGTACAGCAAAGATCTATACCGACATCTCTTATTTTACAGCTAAAGAGGAATTTTCCAATGATGCAACACATTTTTTCCATTTTCTTACCGGTTTTTCTACCTATACGAAACTGGATACACTTTTTATGTCTCCCGTACAGATCAAACCAAAACTGGTAAAATTCATAGAAAAAGAGGGGAAATATGGCAAGAATGGTCATATCATTCTTAAAGCAAACTCTTTAGTAGATACAGACATTATCAAAGCACTCTACCAGGCTTCGCAGGCAGGATGTAAAGTAGACTTGATCATACGGGGGATCTGCAGTTTGAAACCAGGCATTAAAGGTATCAGTGAGAATATTTCTGTCTCTTCTATCATCGGAAAATATCTGGAACATCCTCGTATCTATTTCTTTAAAAACAATAAGGTGAAATGTTACATCTCCAGTGCCGACCTTATGCCTCGCAACCTTGTACGACGTGTAGAGCTTATGACCCCTATCTTGGAAGAAAATCTTACACAAAAGATAGAACAGATCTTAATGCTTCAACTCGCGGATAATAAACTACGCTGGGAACTTCAGGAAGATGGAAACTACATCAAAGTACCCTTGTTGGGCAAAGCTGTGAACAATCATGCTGTTCTGGAACAGTATGTCAATAAGATCCATGATAAAACAAAAAAAGAGACACCTGACTATGTCAGCCGTCTTGCCAGCCGTATATTGAAGGATAATTGATGATTTTAAAGTTTAAAGAATGGACACCTGAACTTAAGAAAAATGCCTGGATAGCTGAAGGGTCATCGGTCATCGGTCGAGTAAAAATGGGTGAGGATTCTGCTGTATGGTTTGGCTGTGTCGTACGTGGTGATGTGCATTACATCACTATAGGTGACCGAAGTAACATTCAAGACCTCAGTATGATACACGTTACCCACCATAAAAAAGCAGATATGTCCGATGGTAACCCTACTGTCATCGGTAATGATGTGACAATTGGTCACAGAGTCATGCTACATGGATGTACTATAGAAGATGCCTGTCTTATAGGTATGAGTGCCACTATACTTGATGGTGCAGTGATAGGGAAAGAGTCCATTGTAGGTGCTTCTGCATTGGTCACGAAAAATAAAGTATTTCCTCCCAGAAGTCTGATCGTAGGAAGTCCTGCTAAAGTAGTACGAGAACTTACAGATGAAGAAGTTAAAGAACTCTATGCTTCTGCAGAAAGATATGTGAAATTCAAAAATGAGTACCTGTAAAACCTTTTTCTACTTAGCAACCTAGTTCCAAAAACAGTTGACTCTATGCGATAGCAGGTATTGCATTTTCTTTTTTTGGGTTCGTTACTTTCTTTGTTGCATCAACAAAGAAAAAAAGGAACAAAGAGAAACCTAAACAATAAAAAAAGGTGTTTTAATGAAACAAGTCATAACCAAAAGTTTACAAGACATCCTCTCAAAAGATGTCATCTCTTTCGTACTCAAGGTTGGCTTTGGATCCATACTCCTCTGGATCATCCTGCTTTGGGCTTCATGGGATCTTTATGCAGGAATGATCGCTACTTATATTCAAAAGATTCCTTTTGTCGGAAGCTTGGAGTGGTTTCAATCCAGCGGTGCTTTTCTAACAGCACTGATCGTAGGCTATATGTTTATCATCATCACTATCTCAATTTTTACTTCTCTCTACAGTGAACCACTTCTCATCAAATTGGCAGAAAAACACTATCCGCATGTACCTGTAGTTGGAAGCCCTAATATTACTACATCTGTAATATTAAGCATAAAAGCCGGTCTCATTTTCCTATTACTCTTTCTTTTTACTTTTCCCCTGATCTTCATCCCAATACTTGGGCAGGTATGGATGTTATGGCTTTGGTCTATACTTATCAAAGAACCTACTGCATATGATGTTGCTCCACTTTTTATTGCAGATAAGAAAAAAATCAAAGAAAAAACAAAAAAATCAGGGATAATCGCAATGATCGCATCCCTTTTTAACTATGTGCCTGTATTGAATATCTTTGCACCTGTGTTTGCTCAGATACTATTTTTGCATCAAATTTTAGGAAAAGAAAAATAGTTCCTCCTTCCAAGCATGAGGATGACGATAGGAGACAAGTTTGTTAACTATTTTCCTCTTTCTTTACCCGTCGCTCTTTCTTGCTTGAGGTTGAAAATCGCAATAAATCATCTGTACTCTTTACATATTCCGGCAGTGTTTCTAAACTTTTTTCCATCACTTTTGCTGCACATACCGCATCACTATAAGCACGATGGTGGGTCGCAGTTTCAATTTCAAGGAAATCAATAAGATACGCCAACCCATAACGCTCACTCTCAAAGGTTCGTCTTGCCAGGTCAATGGTACAAAGTTTTGGATTGCCGATGCCTCCTAGACCAAAACGGTCGAATGAAGCATTGAGAAAACTATAGTCAAAGTTTGCATTATGTGCAACAAAGATAGCATCACCCATAAAGTGTCTCAACTTTGTAAGTGCTTCTCTTCTAGTAGGTGCACCAATAAGGTCTGTAGGTTCTATGCCTGTGATCTTAGTAATGTACTCTGGAAGATATGCACACTCAACAAACGTTTCAAATCTATCGATAACTTCACCGTTTTGTAACATCACAGCACCGATCTCTATGACTTGAGAGGTTCCTGGCTTACTTCCGTTGGTTTCTATATCTATCACACAGTAACGCTGTACTTCATAAGGAGTAAAGTAGGTTTCAAGTCTATACCTCCCATCTTCTTCTTGCTCTATGGGATAACCGGAAGCTTGAAGTAAAATAAATATCGTATCACTATCTTCCAGTAAAGTGGTGTATTTTATAGCAATGTGCTTATATTGTTCTTCACTCAATACACCATCATGTTTACGAAATGCCGTAGTCAGCTCATCAAATACTTTTTGCATTTGCTATAAACTGCTCCACTTTTTTAGGATCTTTTTTACCTTTAATAGACTCTACTCCTGAACTGACATCAACACCATAAAAACCATATTTTTTCACTTCAGATACATTGTCCGGGGTCAAGCCCCCTGCAAGGATTATCTTAGAGCAATCTACACCGTCAAACCACTCAAGATTCAGACGTTTACCACTTCCGCCATAAGCTTCACAAAAAGCATCTACCAAACGGTATCTGTCTGAGAATTTATGGATATCTTCAGGAGATTTGGCACGTACAACAGGAAGCGTTTTTAAACCTATAGCATCCAGAGACTCGGCATCTACATCAAAATGGATCTGTGCGAGTGAAATATCTGAATATCTACAAACAGTATCGATAGTCTCCACCCCTTCATTTACAAAAAGCCCCACTCTCTCTACAAATGGAGGAAGCTGATCAATGATACGTTTTGCAGCTGACGAGGTGATGTAACGTGGTGACTGATTATAAAAAACAAACCCCAAGGCATCTGCTCCACACGCTACTGCATGCAGTGCATCCCTGAGGTTTGTTATACCACATATTTTGACTCTCATTTATTCACCTTATTTTAATGCAGCAATAGCATGACTGATACCATTAGGATGTTTATAAACAAACGACCCTGCAACTACAATATCAACACCTGCTTCTTCAAGAAGCTTCACATTCTCATCCGTTACTCCACCATCTACTTCTATAAGGCATTTAGGATTTCGTTCATTAATGAGTTTTTTAAGGTGTTTGACTTTTTTTATGACCGAAGAGATAAACTTCTGTCCTCCAAAGCCGGGATTTACAGACATCAGTAGAACCATATCCACATCTTCCAACAAAAACTCTATGGCTTCAGGTGGTGTATGCGGGTTCAATGTGATCGCCGGTTTTATGCCTAAAGAGCGGATCTTTTGTATGAGTCTATGCGGATGTTTCTCCTCTTCTATATGAAAAGAGATATATCCAGGTTTTAACGGAGCAAAAAGATCTACAAAAAAACTATTGTTCTCAACCATAAGATGAATATCTAAAGGTTTACTTGCTGCTTTTGCAACTGCCTCAACCACAACAGGTCCTATGGTTAAGTTTGGTACAAAATGCCCATCCATTACATCTACATGTACAAGATCACAACCACCTTCACAAATGGCTTCAACATCACGAGCTAAATTTCCAAAATCAGCCGAAAGTATACTTGGAGCTACTAACATAAAATTCCTCAAAAATAAATTTTTATCATTATAGCAAAATCAAACTTGTGCCTATGGAGTATGTAGGCTTTGAATACCTATAACACTCTACAAAAATAACACACCTTAAGCAAAATTTATGCACAAATTGCCTATAATCGCACAAAATATTCGAGATTTTATACCTATGCGTATAAAGTCTACATTAACAGAAGGTATTATCATGTCAAGAAAATGTGAAATCACTGGCAAAGGGCCACTAGTAGGGAACAACGTTTCTCACGCAAACAACAAAACAAAAAGAAGACAACTTCCAAACTTAAGATCTGTAAAGATCACACTTGAAGATGGAACAACAAAAAGAGTAAAAGTTGCTGCTTCTACACTTAGAACAATGAAGAAAAAAGCTGCTCAAGCTGCTGCAGCTAATTAATATCCCTCTTTAGGGATATAACTCTTTTGAGTTTTTCTCAAAAATTAAAAAAGTTTCTCAATTGGAGAAGCGCCCCAAAACCACATATTACCCTAAATGATGAGTATTATGGTCATTTAGCCCCTTTTAGACTTCCTCTTATTCTTACTGTACTTATTATGCTTATCGGCACGATAGGATATATGGTTATCGATAAATTTCCACTCATGGATGCTATCTACCAAACAGGAATTACGTTCACTACTGTAGGATTCGGAGAACAACGACCTTTATCTGATATGGGTCGTATCTTTACTATCACACTTATCATCTTTGGCTTTGTCGTCTTCTCTATTGCAGTGGGTATTATCGCAGAAGTGGTCAAAAAAGGTGAATTTCAAAAAACTGCTAAGGAGCGTAAAATGCTTTACGAAATTGCTAGACTTAAGCACCATTTTGTCGTCTGTTACCACAATGAATTTACCATTCAAGTCACTAAACAATTACGGGCAAACCATATCCCATTTGTAGTAGTTGATCCAAGAGAAGATATGGAAGAAATAGCAAAAAAGTACAAATACCCTTACTTTGTAACAGCTGAAGCACATACAGAAGAAGGGATCTTAAAATCACATCTCTCTTCTGCAAAAGGTATCATAACGCTTGCAGATAATGTAGCTGACAATATTGCTACTATCGTTTCTGCACGTCTTTATGAAACGGAGATCCACAGAGGTAGAAAATATCTTATCATTGCCAATGCCAAAAGCCACGAAGATGAACAAAAGCTTCAAAAACTAGGTGCGAACAAAGTGGTTACAGCAACAAAACTTATGGCACAGCGTATCAATGCAATGGCAGCAAGACCTGACATGGAAAACCTTTTACAGGAATTTCTTTATAAACAAGATACTCCACTGGATATGGAAGAGGCAAAAGTCTCTAAAACTTCTTGGCTTACACTCCAAAAAATCAAAACTGCACGTTTTAGAGATATTGCCAACGTAACGATCATCGGTATTCGTCAAAAAGATAATAAGTTCATCCCTATGCCTAAGGGGAATACTATTATTATGCCAGAGTCTAAACTTCTACTCATTGGAACCAGCGAAGGAATAAGACAAGCCAAAAAGATCATCCGTAAAAAAGAGAAGCCTGAGGAGTTAAAGTATGTTTAAACTTTTTCCTCTTAAAAATGGTCTAGAAAACGTCAAAGGCTTTTTTTGTGGAGCAACAAATGTAGGTATGAGAACCAACCCTGCAAATTCTGGTGTATCTGATATAGATGGAGATGTTGCCTTTATTCGAAGTGAAGTGCCTTGTGATATATCTGCAGTCTTTACATCTAACACTTTCCAGGCAGCACCCATTAAACATTTTCAAAAATATCCTCAAGATTTTCAAACTGACTTTGTACTGATCAACGCTAAAAATGCCAATGCGATGACCGGAGAAAAAGGTATTGAAGATATTGACACTGTTATGTCAACCCTCAGTACAAAAATAGATGTTCTTAACCCAATAATGAGTTCTACCGGGGTTATAGGGTATCGTTTACCTATTGATAAGATCACTTCAGCATTTGACGCTTTAGATTTTAACGCAAGCCATTCTCATAAAGCGGCACGTGCCATCATGACCACTGACAGCTTTAAAAAAGAGTTAGCCTACAGAGTAAAACTTGAAAATGGTGAAAGTTTTAACATCGCAGCCATTTGTAAAGGTGCAGGGATGATAAACCCTGCTATGGCAACCATGCTCTGTTTTGTCACTACCGATGCGAATATTCCTAAAAGTGATATGGATGAGCTTCTTATCCAAAGTACTGAAGGTTCATTTAACCGTATTTCTGTAGATGGAGATACTTCTACGAACGATACTGTAATGCTTCTAGCTAACAAAGAGAGTGGTGTGTACCACAAAGAAGCATTCAGAGAAGCCCTGAACAAGATCATGTTTGAACTTGCCATGATGATACTCAAAGATGGAGAAGGTGCAAACAAACTTGTAGCCTTTAAAGTTAAAGGAGCAAAGAGTGTAGCCGAAGCAAAAAAAGCGAGTATGGCTCTAAGTAACTCTCTACTGGTTAAGACTGCTCTCTTTGGAGAAGACCCCAACTGGGGACGGATCGCTTCTACCATTGGTGCAAGTGGGATAGCATGTGATGATAGTAAACTTATCATCCATTATGACGATCTGCTTATCTATTCAAGTGAATTTAGAGAACTAGATAAAGAACGTGAAGATAAAGCCTACAAGATCATGAAACAAGAGAGTTTCAAAGTGACTTGTGACATCGGTTTAGGTGATGCATCTTATACTTCTTACGGTTGTGACCTGAGTTATGAATATGTAAAGATAAATGCAGAGTATAGAACTTAATTCTCCTCTAATCACAAAAAAGATAAAATACAGCAAAATATAATACAGGAGTAACCATGTTACACGAATATAGAGATGAGATCCATGAACTAAAACAAGAAAATGCACACTTTGCAAGAATTTTTGAGAAACATAATGATCTTGATCAAAAAATTGAAGATGCAGAAGCAGATAGAGTTATTCTTACAGATGTAGAACTGGAAATACTTAAAAAAGAGAAACTACTTTTAAAAGATGAAGCGTATAAAATGATCATGGATTATAGAAAAACAAAAGCATAATCAAACTGTGGGCTTCGGCTCACACTTCTTACATACCCTCTTAACACAAATTACCCTATAATTACTATCAAAACACGCTACACATACATTTAGGAAAGACTACTATGACATCTTTTAATACGATAACAGACATCCCAAAAGCACTTTTAGAGATAATCGATACATTTAACTTTAGCAAAATGAGTGAGATACAGGATAAAGCCATCAACCCCATCCTTGAGGGTAAAGATATCTTGGCACAGTCTAAAACAGGTTCGGGTAAAACATTGGCATTTGGTATCCCTGCTATTATGCGTACAGATATGAGTGAAAACAAACCTCAAACCATTATCATTACGCCTACACGGGAGCTTGCAGAGCAGATCGCTGTTGAACTTAGAAAAATAGCAGCTTACAAAGCCAATCTCAAGATACTCACACTCTACGGAGGGGTTCCTCTTCGTGCACAGGCAGACTCACTGGCCAAAGGTGCTCATATACTCATTGGAACACCAGGGCGCATACAAGATCACTTAGCTAAAGAGACACTGGTACTAGATAGCATTAAAACACTTGTTCTTGATGAAGCAGACCGTATGCTAGATATGGGTTTTTATGATGAGATAGTCAAAATAGGCTCAAATATGCCAAGAGCTAAGCAAACCCTACTCTTTTCAGCAACCTTCCCTGAAAAGATAGAAAAACTAGCCAAAGCACTTCTGAAACATCCACTTACGATCAAAGTAGATACGATTCAAGAGATCAATAAAATAGATGAAATAGTCTATGAAACTTCTGATAAATTTAAAACACTCACAGCACTCATACAATCCTACAAACCAGAATCTCTACTCATTTTTTGCAACACTAAAGCAGAAGTTATCTCTCTTACTGATACTTTACATAGACGTGGTCACTCTGCTATAGACATACATGGTGATCTTGAACAAAGAGAACGTAACGAATCTGTCATTGCTTTCTCCAATGGTTCTAAACGCATCCTGGTTGCTACAGATGTAGCTTCAAGAGGACTAGACATTAAAGGTATTGAACTTGTTATTAACTATGATCTGCCTTTTGATAAAGAAGTTTACACCCACCGCATAGGACGTACAGGACGTGCAGATGCTACAGGTACTGCCTTGTCACTCTATGCACCAAGCGACAGTGAGAAATGCTCGTACATTACTTCTCAGGCACGTATAGCACACATGAAAGACTTACGTGTAGATGCTGCATTTAAAATGCTCTCTAAGTACGATACTCTTTGTATCAATGGCGGTAAAAAAACCAAACTTCGTGCTGGAGACATATTGGGTACTTTATGTAAAGAGATTGGTATTGATCCTAAAATGATAGGAAAGATAAACATTACGGATACAAAATCCTATGTGGCACTCCATCATACTGTAATAGATAAAGTATTTAAGGCATTAAAAAAGACAACAATCAAGAAAAAGAAGTATGTAACTTGGATATTGGATTAATCTTCCAATATCTCTTTTCTTCTTTTATGACGAATAACATAAAAAAGTGTAATAAATACGACTGTAATAATTGCTATAAGCGTAGCATTTTGTAGATACTCATTTATAAGTTCTTCCTTTGAACCAAGCAGATAACCTAAAGCCACTAAAACAATGACCCAAATACCTGCACCAAGTCCAGAGTAAAAAGAAAACTTAGCTATATTCATACGTGCTAAACCAGCAGGTAGGGAGATAAGTTGACGTATACCAGGAATGAGTCTTCCGTTAAAGGTAGAGAGCTCTCCATGTTTAGTGAAAAATGCTTCTAGTTTATCAAGTGTCTCTTCTTTAATAAAGAAGTATTTTCCATACTTTAAGATGAAAGCTCTTCCAAAGTGTACAGCTAAGTAGTAATTAAAGAGAGCACCTGCAACAGACCCCAATATACCTATCAACACAACGATATAGACATTCATCTCACCTTTGAAGGCAAGGTATCCTGCAGGTATCATGATGATTTCACTGGGAAAAGGGAAGAAAGTACTCTCAAGAAACATGAGAAGAAAAATACCCCAATAGCCCATATCTCCGATGTATCCGACGATAATATTGGCTATTTCATGTATCATTCTAATTATCCTATATTTAAAAGCGACAAGTCGCGTGAGCCCTCTGCTGAAGAGAACTCAGAGTTAACGTAGCAAAGATGAGCTTTGCTCATTTTGCGTTCTTTAATGGTAGTTTATTCGCTATATGCGCCAACGGCAGTGAGTCTTTTATAGCGTTGGTCAAGTAACTCATCTACTGAAAGCTCCTTCAGTGCTTTTACATTCTCTAAAAAGTAATGCTTAAGTACTGCAGCTGCCGTTGCTTTATCACGATGCGCCCCTATAAGCGGTTCATCAAGTACATCATCAATGAGTTTATGCTCTAATAGGTCACTTGGTGTGATCTTAAGTGCTTTTGTTGCTGTCTCTACTTTAGTTGGATCATTCCATAAAATAGCTGAACATCCCTCCGGTGAGATAACTGCAAAAACTGAATAACGCATCATAGCAAGCTTATCTGCCACACCGATAGCAAGTGCTCCACCTGAACCACCTTCACCAATAACAATGGAGACAAGAGGCACTTTTACAGAGGCAAACTCAAAAAGGTTTTTAGCAATAGCCTCACTCTGTCCTCTCTCCTCTGCTCCAAGGCCAGGATAGGCACCGGGAGTATCTATGAGCATCAATACAGGAATATCAAACTTCTCTGCCATTTTCACAGCACGTAGGGCTTTTCTGTAACCCTCAGGGTTTGGCATACCAAAGTTTCTTTTGATCTTATTTTTAACACCACGCCCTTTTTGTTCACCGATAAGCATCGTCTTTTGACCATCGATCCACCCGATATAACATAATATAGCAGGATCATCACGGAAAGCACGATCTCCGTGAATTTCATACGCATCATCCATAAGAAGTTTAATGTAGTCTAAAGAGTAAGGTCTGTCCGGATGACGGGCAAGTTGTAACTTTTGAAAATCACTAAGTGAACCAAAGGTTTTATTAACCTCTTTTTCCAACTCTTTTTGATGTTTCTCTACAGCATCCAAATTTGCAATGGCATGTGCCGATACAATCTCTTCTTGTATCTTTTCAATTTTGTTTTCAAAATCTAAATAAGTTGCCATATCTTAATCCTTATACTTTCTTAAAGATAACTACACCGTTGGTACCACCAAAGCCAAATGAGTTACTCATAACAACATTGATCTCTGCTTTTCTAGCCTTATTAGGAATGTAGTCAAGATCACAATTTTCATCTGGCGTTGTGTAGTTGATCGTCGGAGGTAATACACTATCTCTCATAGCCATGAGTGATACAACTGCTTCAATAGCACCTGCCGCACCTAAACAGTGTCCTATCTGACCTTTAATAGAACTGACCGGTGGGCAGTTCTCTTTTCCACCAAATAGTTCTTTGAGTGCTGCTGTTTCATTTTTATCATTCACTGGCGTAGAAGTACCATGTGCATTAATATAATCTACTTTCGGCTCACCAGCCATTTTATAGGCACCCTTCATCGCACGAAGTGGTCCATCCATCGTTGGTGTAGTAATGTGGCTTGCATCACCACTTTCACCAAAGCCGATCAATTCACCATAGATCGTTGCACCTCTTGCTACTGCATCATCATAACTCTCTAACACCAATGCACCTGCACCCTCACCCATAACAAAACCATCACGGTCTGTATCAAAAGGTCTTGAAGCTGTTTGAGGATCATCATTTCTTGTAGAGAGTGCTTTCATAGCAGCAAATCCACCCATCCCTGCACCACATATAGCTGACTCTGCACCTATAACAAGCATTTTATCTGCTGTACCAACCATGATAGACTTTGCAGCTTCACCAATAGCATGTGTTCCTGCAGCACAAGCTGTAACAGAAGATAGGTTAGGTCCCTTTAAGTCTTGATAGATCGAAACAAATCCACCAAGCATATTTACAAGTGAAGATGGGATGAAGAATGGAGAAATTCTTCTTGGTCCTCTAGTTGCACATACCACTGAGTTCTTTTCAATATTTGGCAATCCGCCAATACCTGAAGCAGATGCCACTCCAAATCTCTCTCTGTCAAAATCTTCTGGAAGATTTGCATCTTCCATTGCTTCAGCTGCAGCTTTGAGTCCAAGTTGAATGAATCTGTCTGCCTTTTTTGTCTCTTTCGCATCCATAACAGAAGCTGGATCAAAATCCATGATCTCACCTGCAATTTGTGCAGAAAACTTTTCTATATCAAACGATTCAATCACTTTAATACCACATCTTCCCTCGATGATCGCAGAAAATGCACTCTCTTTGTCAAGTCCTAAAGAATTTATCATCCCTAAACCTGTCACTACTATTCTTTTCACTGACTCTCCTATCTATTTGCTTTATAAGATATATATCAACATTTTAAAAAATACTGATATATATCTTATAAATCCCGGCAAAGGGATTTATATTGAAAATTATACGTTTTCGATGAATTTGATCGCATCAGAAACAGTTGCAATAGCTTCTGCCTGATCATCAGGAATTTCGATATCAAATTTCTCTTCAAGAGCCATTACCAACTCAACAACATCAAGACTATCAGCCCCAAGATCCTCTACGAATTTAGACTCTTCTTTTACCTCATCTGGGCTCACATTTAGTTGCTCAACTACTACTTCTTTTACATCATCAAATAATGCCATTGATTACTCCTTAAGTTTGTTATAAAATACGCACAATTATAACAAAAAAATCATAACAAACGTATATATTTACTTAAATAGCACTCTCTTTGAGTAAATTACTCTCCTAAAAGTTTCTTTTTTATAAAAGGGTCATGCAGGTTTTTCCCCTGAAGCATCAATAACTTCATCTCTTCATAAGGAACAAGTCCCTCTTTTTGCTTTTCAACTGCCCCAAAACCGTATCCCATAGGCGAAGGTGCTATACGCGAATACCATGCTTTTTTTGCATCGATCCACTGATGTGTATCAAGTGTTTTAGTCAATATGATCTGCGTATCGGGAGTGTGATTTTCAAGCCAAAGTACCACGCAACCGATATCATCATAAAAATAAGTATCTCCATCTTTAGTGATAAGCTGTGCAGCATAATCAAGATCTTCTACATCCATATTACACTCGGAACATTGGTACTCTTTGGCTTTAATAGGGATAGCTTGATGTGCCGTATTGCCCTTATATACATACCTTGCTCCCTCTTCACTTCCCAAAGAGAGTAAAAGTATCACGATCACTGCGATCACGACAGCAAAAGTTAAAAGATTCATTAGGATTTTTTTCATAACAACACTCCATTTTTTAGATAATAGACACCAACATAAGCGCTACACAGCAAAACAAACAAACTTAATAATAGTAACGAAATTCTCTTTAGACTCTTTGAAGGTTGTTTAAAAAAACTTTTCATCACAGCAGCATCTATAGTTAAAAACACTCCCAACATCAGTAGTCCCCACAACAGATAACCTACATAATAATAGTGATCTTGCAACATACAAAAAGGACACTGATGTGTCGGTAACTCATAAATGTATGTACCGAAGAAATAGACTACCGCATAATAGGCAATAACACCAAACAGCAGACTTGCAATGATACTCATAACAGCAAGCTCAGAGAGTATCGTTAATACCACCAAAGTAAAGAGTAGATAAAAAAGTATTAAGAGTTTAGGGATATCCAAACCAAAGGGAAGTCCGTTGCCTCCTCCTGTCTGTCCAAAGATAACAGAACAACAACTCACAGGATTCGTCGTTTCTATATGCGTAAAGTAGAGTATGTCTAATGTAAATTCACTACTCAGGAGAAGAAAGATCAGTATAAAAAACCATGATTTGAGTTTCAAATAGGGATAATTTTTTTCTTTGAGGTCTATGCTGTTCATACTCAACCATAAACCACTTAAAAAGAGAATGATTATTTTAAGTGATAAAAGAGGATTACCATACTCATTTGCCTTGACCACCCCTGCTCCACACATTGCTCCGGGGATAAGATCAGAGAGGTTGTCTATGGTATATACAAAGTAAGGAAGCAAAACTACTTTGAGCAGCATTACAAAAAAGATGATGGTCATTACCAGATAGGAACGATTTTCCAGTGCAAACTGCTCTGTGGTAAACGCATCGAAATTCCATTTTCTCAATAAGCCAAGGGTTGAAATAAATGCTATAAAAAGTAGAAGATAAAGTACCGTCTCTGAAAGCAAATAGACGATAACTTCATTGCTTAACAACACTTCATTCATTAAACAATACTCCCATCCTCCATATGCACCACCTTACTCACAAAAGAAAGTGTTTCAAAAAGGGGATCATGGGTTGCAACGATGATGGTTTTACCTCTCTGGTGAAGCGATTGAAGAATCTCTATGAATTTGAGTGAATTTTCTCTATCTAGGTTGGCTGTAGGTTCATCACATATGATAAGTTCAGGTTCATGTACCAAAGCTCTGGCAATAGCACAACGCTGTTTTTCTCCACCGGATAGTTCTTTGACTTGCTGTGATGCTTTATGGGAAATAGCTGCACTCTGCATACTCTTTGCTGCCATCTGCTTGATGGTTGCGATATCAAGTCCGGAGTTAATAAGCGGTGCAATGACATTCTCTTCAACACTCAATGACTCTAAAAGATTAAAGTGCTGGAAAATAAACCCTATGCTTTTCGCACGATAGGCTGAAGCATGCAGGTCTGGAAGCTTGGAGATAAGCTCTCCCTCTACCACGATCTTCCCACTGCTGGGTTTATCAAGTGCGGCTATAAGTGACAATAGTGTTGATTTTCCACTACCACTTACGCCACTCAAGATCATTGTTTCACCTTTAGCAACCTCCAGATCAATCGACTTGAGCGCCTCAAAAGCCTGCGGGGTTCCCTCATTGAATATCTTATTGATACCTTCTATACGAATCATCATAGCATTGCCTCTTTTGGTGGCGTTACCGCTATTTTCCATGCTGGGATAAGTACCGCTGCAAGAAATGGAATGGCATAAAAAAGGAAAATAGACCCCAATAACCCAAACTCCAAAACAGGAACAAATTCAATATTGTTAGGCAGGTTTGCACCACCTAAAAATATCTGACTCAAGAGTGGTGCATCCCATATAAATACATAAAGATATGCCAGTACCACACCCAGTACAAAACTCACAAATACAACTACTACCGTTTCATAAAATTTTAATTTCAAAATATCTTTGATACTCCATCCCACTGCACGAAGTATACCTATCTCTTTTCTCTCTGTGGAATACACCATAGAGTAACGTTGATAGAGGATAAGCATAAAGGTTACCATAGCCACAAGATAGAGTATTAAAAAGAGCCCACCTTTATAATTATAAAGGTTCTCATATGCTTTTCTGATCTCTCTCTTTTCTACAACGCGTACATCATAAAAGAGAAGATGCAGCTTGCCGATAATGTTATCCCATTCAGCATCATTGGGCACATTAAACGTAATATCTGTGACTTCATCCTCTCCCAATCCAAATATTTCTCTGGCTAGCTCTATAGGCATAATGATCATATCGTTAGCTATAAGATTGGTCTGAGAAGGAAGTGTTTGGTGTATCTTTACTTTTTTGAAACTTCCTAGAGGGGTTTTAAATGAAAAAGAGTCTTTATAATAGTGTTCAGATAGAAAGGCTTTTACTCCTTCACCTACAAGCATACTATCAGTAGATAAAAAGCTTTTAAGATCTAACCCTTTTACAAGGGATTGAAGTTCTTTACTGCTTTGCTCATCAAAAAGATCTATACCTACCACTAAAAAAGATTTTTCACGAGGCGCAAAGAAATATCTACCGTAAACACGAGGGGCTACCTGTGAAACACCGTTGATCTCCAATACTTTATCCAGCCAATCACTAGGTGTATTAATGGCCTTCCCTGCTTGTACTCTACTCAGTGTAAAATCAGATTGACTCTCTAATGTACCTAAAAGTGTATTTTGAAGTGAAGAGGAGATAAAAAGTACCGAACTTAAAAGAAAGATGATGATCACAGAGATCAGGACTGCACCTATATGTTTGCCTTTTTGTTTAAACAGTAATAAGGTTAAAAAGTGCAAAAAAGCGTTACCCATCCATCTACTATTTGTCATAAACCAGATCCATTTTATTCATTGTTTGCATTTGGGGGTATGCAGGGTTTGAGTCCTCATCATATAAAAATACTCTTGGTTCATAATAGGCAACACTCAGTGAAGGTGAAGAGAGTTTTGTAATATTAACCAGAGTTGACAGACTGTTGTTTTGTATTACTCCATCATGGGTCATATAATGACCAACCAAAACAGTTAGTAACAACACTAAAAATAGTACCAATGTAAAAAACTGTTTTACCAAAAGTTTCTCCTTCTAGACGCCTGTAACTCAATGCTTAATGTTAAAGCCCATCTAATGCCATCACCATTTTATCGGTTATTTCATCAAACTTTACCATGGCTTTACCATTATGATCATCCATAAATGCTTTAGCACTCTTTTTACTTTTAAAAGGTATGAGTTCACGGCCCATCGGTCCAAAAACATCTGAATCCAGCACATACGTTGCGTCTTTGGCAGAAATTTCTTCGAGTGTATAATAATCACTGACAGTTATTTCAGAAATATGACCACGATCGTAAGGAAAATCTCCATCAAAGATATAATATTTCATCATATCTTTAACACCGTCAAAATAGTAGTTTTTATCATCATGCTTTATGCGTGCTGCCCATTTAGGATACTTACTTACAAACATACCACACACAGGACATTTTGCCTTAGTTGGAACATCTATATGTTTACCCGCCAACTTCATACTGCCATTACTCACATAATAGGCAACAGCTTCTAACTTGGATTTGGAAAGAGGAGGACAGGCCCCGGATGTTTTGATCTTTTCCATCAATTGCTCGATCGTTCCTTGGGCAGAAGGAAGTTTTTTAGAGTCACAAAGGGTCTTAACTATCTTTTCACCTTTATTTGAGAGTTTAACTATCTTTGCTAAACTTAACTCGTTAGCAAAAAGTGATCCAGTGAGAAATAGTGATATAAATAATATTTTTGTCATATATTTTAGCCTATTGAAGTGATGTGTGTTACCACGACATCCGTGGTAACGAGGGAAGAGTTGAGTACTTATCTACTTTTTAAATAAAGTCCTACTGCTTGCATCTGCTTAGGATTCAGATCTTTACAAAGTTTGTTTTCAACGATAAATGCTTTAGCTTCAGCTGTAGTAGCAAATTTCTTATCTGTCTTTTGACACATTTTACCATACATCATTTCACCTTTTTGTGCCATCATAGCTTGCTTTTTAGCAACCATTTTGCTGTCTTTCGCAAAATCGTCCTCTGCTGCTTTATATGCACCATTATAATCAACTACTTTACCACCATTTGCTTTGGCAAACGCTTCTGCATCAGCTTTGTTTGCAAAAGCATATTTACTTACCATGGTCATCGTACCTTTTTTAGCAGATCCAACTACATAAGAAGCTTTATCTGCAGCGATAAATTTAAGACTTGTTACATCTACCACTTTAATATCTGTAAGTTTAGACCCTTTTTGAGTATCTTCAACAATACAATGGATAGAACAATACTGTTTTACTTTTCCATCTACAGTTGCTGCATGATTTGTTTTATAGAACATAGGCAAAGTCATTCCACATTCCGGGCAGAACATTTTAGCTTTACCCTCTTGAAGTATGGTTGCTTGTCCTGCAGGAACTGTTTGGAACATTTTCATCATTTTCTTAGGTTTAGCTTCCTCTGCTTGTGCAAATGTTGCCAAAGTACCGAGTGCCAGAAGTGTTAGTAGAATCTTTTTCATTTTATTTCCTTATGTTTTTGATAACCTATGATAATCTATTAATGTTAATTTTATGTTAAATATTTAACTTTCTAATAAAACCTGTGAATTTCTTCCATAATGTTAGAAAACTCTATGTCATCACCCTTCTCTTTCAGAAATGATATAAGATATTTTTCTGAAGCTTCAATACCCTCATTTTTTTCTATCTCTAAAAGTGTAGCGTACAGATCAGCAATAATCTCGATCACATGTTTTGAAATTGCTTTTCTTGCTGCGTGATAACCTATGATCTCACCTGTATCATTATCTCTTCTTGATTCAAACTCGGTAAATATCCAGTAGTATCGTCCATCTTTAGCAAGATTCTTAACCACAGCATTGATATTTTTACCTTGAGATATCGTCTCCCATAAAAGTTTAAAAACAACCTTCGGCATATCGGGGTGACGTACGATACTGTGAGGTTTACCTATGAGCTCCTCTTGATTGTAGCCACTGACTTCCATAAAATAATCATTACAAAAGGTAATTTTCCCTTTTTCATCCGTTTCACTTACGATGTACCGCTTTGGATCAAGTTGTATCTCTTCATCTATTGGTGTAGGTTTTTGCATCTTAAATCCTTCCATTTAATAGTCTGATAAGGGCATCCGACACTTCATCAAACTTGAAAATTCTTTTTCCGCTATACGCTTTTGAAAACTTCTCCGCTGCTTCTTTTGTTGCCAAAGGCACCAAGTCATCACCCGATGGTGAGGTAGCTCTGCTTCCATATACAAAAAAGGCTGTTTCTGCATTGATAGGTTTTAAAGTCTCATAGTCCGTTACAACGATCTCAGCAAAATCTCTCTCACTTTTTACACCCACATCAAACCATTTGCCCGGTCTGTGATAAAATTCAAACATCGATTTTGGGCTGGAAAAATAGACGGTTTGTCCACTTCTTACTTTGATCTTAGCTACCCACTTTGGGTCTTTATAGACTTTGAAATGTCTTACCAAACATGTTGTATTTTTATCAAAATCCATCGTGTAAAATGCTGGTGCATTAAATGGTTTTTCATTAACTGGCTTATCATTACCTAGGTTTTTAACAGGCGTATCAGCCAACAGCAGTGAAGTTATAAAAAGTAATACAGTGAACAGTTTCATTATACCAAGTCCTTTTTTTCAAATATTTTAAAGCCTAAAGAGGCAAAGAGTATCCCTAAAAGAAGTGGATAGACAATAGAGATAAACACAAAGACTTTTTGACTCATCATATCGAGTATATAAAATGCTACCGGTCCCATCACGGTGAGTTCCGGGTCAAAAAGTGAGATGGCGGCTACTCTAAATATCTCCATAGGGTTGATCATAGCGATACCAATGATCAACTCCGCATTCATACGCTGCTGCATCATCAATGATATAAGCGCGATATCAATAAATGCCAGTAAAAATATCCATATAAAAAATGAGATACCCAATGCCATTTCTGATGATTTTACAATAGAAGAGATAAAAAAAGCTATCCCCAAAAATGCTGAACTCATCGCAAAAAGCAGTCCTGTATAAAGGAAGAAGAGACCTAAAGGCACCTCTGCACCCTTATACATACCATAGAGGATCGCAAATACCATTGCCATGAACACAGGCAAAAATACGGTAATAAAACGCCCGAAGACTTTACCCCAGTAATACTGCTTGAGTGAAATAGGGAAAGAGAGCATATACTCCAAAATATGGCTGTCTCTGTCACCCGATATGGAACGTACTGTAGTAATGAGTATAAAGATAGGTAAAATAACGATCGTTACCTGAATATACATCAGTAACAGTCTGCTCAAACCAGAAAATCCCATCACTTGTGATTCAGTGATCCCTGCGATAAAAAAGAGTGCGATCAACCCACCAAATACCAGTGAATAGACAATAAACCAATTGGCCCGTATAGACTCTTTAAGGTCAAGATAGGCGATTAATAATAAATTCTTCAATATGCTTTCCTGTTTTTATTTTCTTCTATTTCAAAGATACGTTTGCTTACTTCTGTAAAGTCTATGATCTCTTCACCTACTTTAATGGTGCTATTGTTCTCATGAGCACCAAAACCATAAGCCATAGGAGTGATATTATGCGTATCATAGAGTGCAGTTCGTGCATCGATCCACTTTCCTGTTTTAATATCTGTGATCCAGATCTTTGCTTTTGGAGCCCAATCGATCTTTTCATCATCAAACCACAACACAACACAGCCAATATCATCATACATATATGACCTGCCATTGACCGTGTTGATAACCTGTACAGCATGATGTCTGTCACTGACAACCATTTTGCAGCGCACACACATATCTCTATCCCAGTGTACATCACGCATCTCTGTAGGACTCTTTTTTTCACAGCCTGTTATAGTACTAAGAAATAGAACCATCAATAAAAACTCACAAATAGTACGGCTTACTGTACGTGAGCCTGCTGCTGAAGCAAACTCAGTGTTAACGTAGCTAAAGTGGCTTTGCCTCTTTTGCGTCCTATTAATAGTAAGTAATTTAAAGCTTTTCATCAGAGACTATCTTTCCCATATCCATATAGACTTGACGATTCACGATCTGTTGCACTTCTTCTATACGGTGTGTGACAAAAAGTGCCAATTTCTCTTTTTTACTCTCTTGAATAAGTGTATAAAAATCTTCTCTGGCTTTTGGGTCAAGGTTTGCCGTAGGCTCATCATAGATAACGATCTCACTCTCTTTTGCAAGAGATATAGCAATAAGAAGCTTCTGTTTCATCCCACCGGAGAGTTTGAAAAAAGATTTGCTAAGGTTTGATCTTATATCAAACTTCATCTCATTGGAATAATGATAGATACGTCTTTCATCAACCCCTGAACTTTTACAAACATAAGAGATGAGTTCACTCACACTCAACTTAATAGGAGGAGGAAGCTGAGGCACAAAACTAACATGTTTTAACACTTCCGTACGCTCTTTAATAGGGTCTAGACCATTTACACGAACTCCACCAGTATTTGGGTGGTAATAGCCAAGAATAGAACGTATCAATGTAGTTTTTCCTGCTCCATTAGCGCCCATAAGCGCCACAGAGTCATTGAGATTAAATTCAATATTGACAGAGTCAAGGGAAAGGTGTGAACCAAACTTTTTACTTAAATTGATAACTTTAATCACACTAATCCTTTTAGTCTAAAGTCAAATTTAAGTGCATCCGTATGACATACATCGATACATCTACCACAAAGTGTACAGTCCGCACCTGTAATATACTCATTTGTGATGCCTTTCTCTTCTCTTTGTTTATCATACTTTGCTTTAACGATCTCTAAAACCTGATTTTCAAAACAAACATCATGACATACCATACAGTGGTCACAGTTATCATTCCACTCTACTCTTAGAGCAGAAACTTTTCCTATGTACCCATACGTAGTACCAATAGGGCAGATATAAGTACACCAGGCACGTCTGGAGAAAAAGACTTCAAGTGCAAATACTACAACAACCCAGATAAATGCCAAACTCCATCCGTATGCGATCATTCTACTGAGTATTCCTACCACGTTAAAGGTTTCAAAAACCAGGTATCCACTTGTAAATGAAAGTATAAGAAAAATAGCCCAGAAGATATGTCGAATTCTATGGTCAAATTTTCTGCTTTTAATGATCTTTTTAGCTACGAGTGTATCATGCCATTTTTCAGCTATTTCACTCAGTAGTCCATAAGGACATACCCAGGCACAGTAACTTCGACCCCCAACCAACATATATAAAAGTATGATGGTTACGGTACCAATAATAACATTGATAGGTAACTCGAAAGTAGAAAGATAGAGTTGCATGCTCGTATACACATCAATAAGGTGGAACCCTAAAAATCTTGAACCATTCAATGTTCCTTCAAGTGTTTGAATATCAATAAAAAAAGATAAAAAGAAAAGTAAGTGGATAGCGATCACCAGTATCCATCTTTTCATCCGATAGCTGAACTTTTTTTTACCCTCTTTGGTAACATCAAAAAAAGTAGACCAAAAAGTGGTTTTGCTTATGGTCTCTCTGTTGTTATACTTATCCATCTTACACTTCCTCTATTATTGCTATTTTTGTACTACTGTTTAGCAGCTTCAGCTCTAGCCGGGAACTCACCTATCTCATCTGCTAATCTTTTTAGATCTTCTTCACTCAATGGTATCAAAAGACCTTTCATGACTACATTTTCTTTTCTGCCTGACTTGAACTCAACCAGATCTTTATAAAGCTTCTCTGCGCTCTGTCCAAAGATCTTAGGTCCCATCATTGGTTTACCATTTTGCATACCTGAACCATTTACACCATGACAAGAGGCACATTTACTTTTATACTCATTACTGACTTTAAATGCCCCTGCACTACCTGCTTTATCTCTAAGAGCACTGAGTTTGTCCATCTCTTTTTTTCTATCATCTTTCTCTTCAATAGCTACCGTTTTACCAGCTGTCATTGTATCACCAAAGTCTTCTATGACTTTACCATATTCACCACCATGATACGCACCACCACCCATAAAGGTATATCCCATTAAGCCAATTATAACAACTGTGAGCAGCCCAACTATAATATTCTTCATTTTTATTTCCTTGCCTCTTTTATTTTTTCATTAAATGTATAAATCTCATCTGCCAATTTTCTGATCTCATCCTCACTCATCATTTTGATAAGATCATCCATCAATACATTTGTTTTCTCACCGCTTTTAAATGCTGCGATCGCATCAAAGATCTCATTAGAATTTTTTCCAAGTAACGAGGGACCTATTACGCCATTGGCATAATCACTATGACAAGCTGAACACTTCACAATAAACTCTTTACTAAGCTTACCAACTAAAAGTGAGAGCTGCACCTCTTCATAAGGACTTCTGATATTCATATTGGCATCAATAGCTGTTCTTGGTTTTGCACGTACTGCAGCATCTACATTGGCAGGTCTGGAATGCTCATCATACTCGCTTTTGATATTGTAATCGTAGTAGTAAGATTTACTTTGTGCCTTATCCGTTGTTTTTTCTTTAACTTTTATCTCTTTTATGTTTTCACTTGCTACTACTTCAATCTGCGGTGTTGCATCCGTTGATGCAGCCTTTGTTACAGCAGCTGTTCTCTGCTCTTTCTTAGTAGCTTGTTCTTTAGGTTTATCTTCACCACAAGCTGTTAACAAAGAGACTAACACTATGCTAGAAACTAAAGTTGATAGTATTGTAATCTTTCTCATCTTATTCTCCTAACTTTTATTTTTATATTGTTCATCATAGGTTACTCTTGGTTTTACTACAATGGATGCTGTATTGGTCGGGCATACCTCTTCACAGGCACCACAACCTATACATCCATCATAGATCTCTGGTCTTTTACCACCATTTTTATCCGGTACCATTGCAATGGCAGAAAGAGGATTAGGGATAGGACAGACATCTGCACAGAGTGTACACTGTTTTCCTTCATACCCCTCAAGTTTTTCTAAAAGTTCTCTCTCTAAATTGGTTACATTTCTCTGAGCATCCGTAAAGGCATGCATAAATCTATTGTATCCTGCAGGAACAGGGGTATTGCTTGTTGCCAAACATCTGTCCGGAAACTCCAACACCGCAATACCCATATGGATATCTTCAGGTTTCTCACAGTGATGGTCAAGTGCTCCGGAAGGACAGGCTAAGACACAAGGCACAGCAGAACAGGCATAACAGCCACGCTCAGTTGCATCAATGTACGGTGAACCTACACCATGCCCCATACCTATATCTGCCAACTTGATAGAGTGGTAAGGACAGACTTGAAGACACTGTCCACATTTAATACAGAGTGCCAAAAATCTATCTTCTTCTACTGCACCCGGAGGTCTTAGTCTATTTTCTGCCTTGACAGCTTGCGGAGAAAACACAAAACCACCCGCTAAAACAGCACCTAATATTCCTAACGTTGAATACTTGACAAACTCTCTTCTGTCTGTTTTTACCTTTGCCATATTTAACCTTCCAATTTTACTTTTGGTTTTTCATCTTCAAGCAAAAAAAGCGGCTTTGAAAATGGAGCCAGTTTTGCTAAAAAATTCAAGAGTGAGATCACAGGTGATCCGTAAAAAAACTTTACATCAGGGTTATAGACCCAAAGCTGATCAGCATACTGATACACTTTATGTGGTGTATCACCTATATTATCACCATCTTTATCAAATCCTTCATAGTTATCCCAATAATTTCCTACGATCTCATTTTCATTGGTTTTACTTCCTCTACTGTCATTGACTATATCTTCGATATTTCCCATGATGGTATTATCTTTAATGATATTATTTTCAGACAGTGAGTGAAAATGCAGTGCTTCTGAGTTGTAAAGAATATTATTACCTATGATCCAGTTATTCGTATCAGGTTCAAAAGGAGATCTGTCTATGTAGATTCCTTGTGCATTATAGATGACCGTATTATTTTTAAGGGTAAAGTTCGAAACATCTTTCAGCCCGATTCCCATACCTGTAGCACCCAAAGAACTTTTGACCACATTTCCTGTAGCCACAGTATCTTTGGAGTACATAAAAAAGATACCTACAGAGTTAAACTTGTATTCATTATTTCTCACAAAGTTCTTGCCTGCATACATAAAATGCAGAGAATACCTGCAATACTCACCATAATTCTCTTCGATAAGATTACCATGAGAGTACCATACAACCATGTCACGAGACTTTATGAGAGAATTTTTCTTTATAAGATTATCATTACTATACCAAAGCCTTAATCCATCTCCTCTAAGACCCAGATCCAGATCTTTTGAAGTAATGAAATTATTTGATACTATGGAGTTACTCACCATCTGCATATCAATACCAAAGAGACAGTCATCTATAACACAGTCACTGATCTCACATTGCTTAGCATCTGCTATGGTGATACCGGCATCAAGTTGATGATGCAAACTGCCACTGTTTGTTACTCTAAGATTTTTAAGTGTCACATAAGAGCTTTTTACAGCAATGACAGTTCCTTTGCCTTCACCATCAATGATCACACCATCCTCTTTACCTATAATGGTTAGAGGCTTATTGATAATGATACCACCTTTATAGACACCTGCGGGCAATTTTAAAATTGCCCCTTCCGGTGCATTATCTATGGCATCCTGGAGTGCATTAGCATTTAGAAAAGTAAACAATGATAAGAAAAAAATGACAGATGATCTAATCAAACTTCAAACCTTTATATTGAACCCAAGGGTACCCACAAGGGGGACTCCTACATTATTTTGCTTCTGTTTCTTTCAATGCCTTCTGCTTAGCAAAAAAAGCAAGAAGACTTAAAATACTGATAGCCAATAACAGATAGAAACCTATTGTTGGATACGAATGAGTAGTAAACTGTGCGATCTTTCCATCACCAAATACTGTTGGCATAAATGGTTTGATCTTAAAGGCACCCCAATCATGAAGATTATGCCCAAACCAATAGAGCCAGTAAGAGTAATCCGCTAAGAATAGCAATGGTAAAGAGATAGGGATCAACATACCCAAAGAAAAGATCTTGGCATTATAGGCTATGAATAAAATCATTATCAGAGATAACAACAACAATGCATAGATGCCGATCTCACGCTCATATTGACCCCCTACATACATAGGATCCATCCCTACATAGTGGTTAATGGTATTCATCTCATGTACTTCACCAGAAAATCCGTCAAAATGGAAAAAGACTGGAATACCCTCAGGAAACGCTTCTTTTGGATAATTAGGTGCTTCTAGTGAAACTGCCCAGATCGGTAAAGATGCTACACCTATCTCTGCAGATGTACTAATCATCTTCATCAAGTCATTATGTGCCTCTTTATCTGTTGTGACAGACTTGTATCTACCTTGATTATAAAGATTCCAAACTTTTGCTGAAAGTGATGAAACCTCATCACTTTTACCCTCATGTATTTGATTCAATGTCCCATGAAATGTGATCATAGGAAGTGTAAAAGCAAATGTCAATATTACTAATGCTAAAGCGGCAAAAACCTTGGCTTTTATAAAACTTGGATGCATATATTCTCCTTTGTGGAATAAACTGTAATGATTATAGCTAAAGAGTGTGTAAAAACAATTGAGTCACATCAATAAAATGCAGTTTAAGTTATGGAAAATAATAGTCAATGATTATAAATTAGAAAGATTACTATAAGTTATATAGGAAGTAAATATATCTATCAAAGGGCTAAAAAACCCTTTGGTATCTTTTCGAGAAAGATATTATGTGACTAGTCACATGAGCCTGCTGCTGAAGCAGACTCAGCGTCTAGCGTAGCCAAGATGGGCTTCGCCCATTTGGTGTTCTAAAATAGGTTGGCGTTTTCGTCAATCCATTTAAAGTATTCAATAATATCTTTAGTCTCTTCTTTAGTCATATGTTGATTAGGCATTTTAAGATTAAAGTAATCTATCATACCTTTAACATATGGGTCTTCAAATTTGTGCTCAGGGTTCAAGATAAAGTCAGCAACCCATTTCTCACCATCTTCATGTCTTTGTAGTACACCTGTCAAGTCTGGACCTGAAGATACTTTACCTACAACGTGACAACCAGAACATCCACCTTCATCAAAGGCTCTCTCTCCAGCTTGTGCTGCAGAAGATTTTTGAGTAGCGATCTTACTCACTAGTGTATCTTTCGCTCTAATACCAACATCTGCAGTTTTAACCATAAGCTGCCAGATCATGTTTTCAAAGAGGATCGCTTTTTCCATATCACCAGCTGCAACTGCTTCATCAGCAAGTTTTTTCTGTGCTGGAATTTGACCTGCTTGATCAAACGCATCTGTTACAAGATCAGCAACAACTTTGTGCTCATCAAATTTGTTATCTTTCAAGAACTTAACAACAGAGTCAATAACAGCTTGTGTAGCAGTGTTCACAGCTACGGTTTTGTCATACTCAGCTTTTAACTCTTCTGGAGTCATAGTTTTCATTTTAAGTCTTTGTGCAGACACATACTTTTTATTAGGGTCTTTAACCATAAGGTAACCCATCATCTCCAAGTGAAGTGCAGAACAGAATTCTGTACAATAGTAAGGGAAAACACCCTCAATATCAGCAGTAAATTTAATACTTCCAGTTTCACCTGGCTCTAGAGAAGCGTGTACATTATAATGATCCACTGTAAATCCGTGAGTCTCATCTTGTGCTCTCTCGAGGTTTGTTAAGTACATAGTTACTTCATCACCTTTATTTACGGTAATTCTTTCAGGGTTGATGTGAGAACGTACCATCGTAGCATATACACTAACCTTGTTTCCTTCTCTTACAATTCTCTCTTGACCGGCTAAAGTTTTACCAACATGTATCTCGCCTGTTCTTGAGTTCGTACCCATTGGATATCTAACATGCGGGTGTAACTTCTCTACACGTATAGCAACCGCTTGGTGAGGTTCACCTAAAGGAATTGGCATATCATAAAGAAGATCCATTGTTTTACCACGTATATCGATCAACTGGTGATTTTGTGGGTGCAATGGTCCAACATTTTGGAATCTATCGATCGCCAATTTATTCAATGAAATAATATATTTCCCTTGAGGGTCAGCAGATTTACCTTCCATACCACAAAGGTGTCCAACGTTATAGTGAACATTCTCTTTATCAAGTACTTTCAGTGTTTTATAGTTCCATTTTACAATTTGACTATCAACATAAAGTGAAGTATAGATCTCACCATCTACATTAGAGTACTGGTTATGTAAAGGCCCGAGACCCAACTCAACCTGACCATGTAGAGACTCTTTCATATCAAGAATAGGTATACCGTAAGGGTCTTTTCCTACATACTTTTTGGCATCAATCAAAGCTTTGATTTTGCTCCATTTATAAACAGATGCATGTGTATCCAGCTTACCACAAACTGTGATATATTCACCATCTGGAGATACATCAACACCGTGTGGTGATTTTGGCTCAGGAATGAGGAAAAGTGCTTCGTTGGCAATAGATACTTCCATAGGAATAACTCTATGACCATTAATCACTTCTACATTTTTAGGATCTTCAGCAAGTTTAGCTAACTTTTCCCAGTTATATACATGTAAAAAGTCAGTATCAAATCTACTCATACCAGCTTCATTTGGTGGCATACCAACTTCGATACCCCCTGTATACATTTCAGCGTTAAATGAGTTAGTGAAACCCCAACCATGAGAAACACCTTTACCTGCATCAGATAAATCTTGCATATATGGAGGCATCTCAATTGTGAATGAGTCTTTCTCTATAATACGACCGATTTTTGAATCGAATTTCCACATAGTAGAACCACCACGGTAAGTCTCTTTGTAGTCTTCGATCGGGTGGTAGTTGTTATCAAATGGAGCAGCATATTGACACGCTTCAATGATATATTCAGAGTTTTGAGTAAAGAAAGCTCCACCATGAGCTGATTTAAACACTGGATTCACAACAATTTGTGTAGTTTCAAAATCTCCTAAACTAATAACACCAAGTCTTGGATTGGCTTTATCATTAATTACTAACCATTTACCATCATATTTTCCATCAACTTCTGAAAGTGCAGGGTGATGAGTATCTCCCCAATTGATTTCACGACCACGGATATTACCTTGTCTTAAAACCTTTTTACTCTCTTCATCAAATCCATACCCTTGCCAAGGTTCAGGTGTAAATACAGCGATATACTTTAAGATCTTCATCGATGGAACACCATAAACAATCATTTGTCCACTCTGTCCACCAGAACTAAAGACCAAGAACTCATCTCTACCACCAGATGGTAGATATGTTTTCGCTGCACGGATAATATCATTTTCCGTTAAGCCTCTTTCTTTCATTACTTTTTCTAAAGTCCCTGCACCAAAAGCTGTTGAAGCAGCTATTGCAGAACCCAGAATAAGAGATGAAAGTTTATTTAACTTGTAATTCATTTTCTCTCCTCCTTAAAATTTAGAACCGATTTAAGGAAAAATTTTTACCTTAAATCAACACTCGTTTAATGTCAAGATAATAATTTAAACTTATCATTATCATCAATCACTCCTAATTATAACTAAATAAAATGGGGCTTAAGCTTGATTTGCATCAATAATTTAACACTAATTTAACAATTGTATATATTTGATGGTTTTTTAGAGATAGAGAATATTTAGAGTTTTTTATATCGCAGGGTGAAAGAATTCCACCTTTTTAGCATTTAATGGGTGGATACAATCCACCCTACAGAAAGCATACTAAAATTTATATCTTAGATTAGTATACACATATCGTCCCGGCTCATTCATCAGCATAACAGTATCATTTGGACCTGTTGGCATCAAAATCAGATCTTTATAGGTATTTGATACAGCATAGGTACTGTCAAACACATTATCAACACCTACAGTCAGTTCAAAGTTCTGGCCAAATCTCTTTGTTCCTTTAAGGTTGAGGACTGCATAAGCATCCAACGGTTGTTCACCATTTTCCTCATCAATATGTGTCCATTCATCAGAAGCGATCAGTTCAGCTCTAAATGTTAGGCTCTCATCCCAATCATAGTTTGCAGCAGCGTTGAACTTAAATGGTGGTATCTCAGGCATATCTGTTCCGGTTTGTCCCGTAAGAGGATCATCTTTTTCTCCTCTTTGGTATGCCATACCATAATCAAAATAGAGCTCAGCCGTAGCCATATATGTACCACTTAGTTCAAACCCGTAGATCGTTGCATCTACATTTTCATATTGACCTAAAGTTGGATTGGCAGCAAAAACACTGTTATAAGCGATATAGTCATCCAATTTACTATAAAATGCTTTTGCTTTGAATGTTGCATTGTCAAACTTCTTTTCGATCCCGATATCAAACTCATAATTGATGGTAGCTTCTAAAGTATCTGTTCCAACAGGAGTATTCTTCATACTCATCCAATAGAGCTCTTTGGCATCAGGTACTCTTGATGATTTTCCAATACCTGCAAAATATTTTGTATTTGTATCTGCATGATACGTTCCAAAAATATAACCATTCAGTTCATTGTATTCTCTATCTGGTTGTGATATTGGTTTTGGTTTTACTATATTATGACCTGGAGTGATCGTAGTATCGTCATATCTTAGACCAAGATCCAAGACAAATTTATCCATCTTGATCTCATCTTTGAGAAATAAAGCAATATTTTCAGTATCTACATCGTCAATACTGATAGGAACCTTATGGGCATTACCATTCTTATAGTATCCACCATCCCAATTTCTTAAACTGTAGTCAATACCTGCAGTAATAGTATGATTATCAAGATCAAAACTATTTTTGATCTTAGCTCCTTGCATTTTAGTACTTAATGCATGTGTCATTTCATTAGGATTACCAGGATTAGCAGGATCATTAAGAGAAACATTACGATAGACGGTTGACATAGGATGTTCTACTTCTGACTGATAGAATTGCACATAAAGCTCTTTAGAGTATGTACCAAGATCTTTAGCAATATACTCTACATTGAAAATATCAGAATCATCATAAATAGCATCCATTTTAGATGATGGATAAAGTATATTATCACTTCTGTTAGCGGTATAACTCAGTCTTAGCTCTTGATTATCCGTAATATTCCAAAAGAGTTTTGCTAACACAGTCTTTTTATCAAAAGCATCCATATCTTTGTATCTATCTTGATATTGAAAAGCAGGAAGCGCCTTTCCATCATTGATCTCGCGTTGGATCTGACCTGCAAAATCATTACCATCACCATCTTCATACTGCTCACCTGTTTCCGTTGAAGCAGAAAGTAAAAACCTTACATTTTCTGTAATAGCACCACTAACATTTAAAGCAGCTTTTTTGTATCCCCAGCTTCCTATACCAAGATTTACTTCACCTTCAAGTTCGTCAGTTGGTTTGATCGTGTGTATCTTTACATCTGCACTCAATACCCCAAAATCCTCTACATTATAGGGACCTTCATTGATCTCAATATAATCAACATTGTTCGTCAATACATGAGAGATAGGTGGGTCCATTCTGTTTGGACATGCCCCACATACTTTAGTACCATCTATCGTCACATTAATATTGTCTTTTCTTTGTCCTCTTACAAGAATATCATTGGCAATACCTGATCTTCTACTGAGTGAAATACTTGGTGACTGCTTAAAAAGTGCCTCTGCCAAGTCTGCTGACTTAATGTCTTCTCCATGGACATCTTTGATGACCTCTGTATCTACTTTCGCTTCTACGTCTATAGTCCCCAACTCTACTTGTGCTGCTTGCAATGATAGCGCGCATGCCAAAGAGAGGTAGATCCCTGTTTTAATCCTTGTCATTGTAACTCCTCCAAATTATTTTGGACAGTATTACATTTTTTTGTTAATAATCTGTTAATTAATTGAATATAAAACTTATATTTAATATAAATTTTACTTAAGTTGGTAACGTAGTAACAAATTGACACTTGTAGGGAGTGAAAGAGGAACATTTCTAGTACTTATAGGAAAAGCCCTTTTGACCGCATTTCTTGCGGAGTTATGAAATACTTTTGGTCCATGCACAGAGATATGTCCCACATTGCCATTGGCAAGAATGGTAAATCGTACTTTCACTTTACCCTGCATTCCTCTTCTTTTTGCTATTTTAGGATAACTCTTATGCTGATTGATCTTGCGTCTTACCTTCGCAAGAAATAAATTTTTCTTGGCTGAAGCATTCTTTTGTGCGACACCTGTTTGTTTAGCACCTTTGGTTGTTTTTGATGGTGCTCTTTTTTTTACTTTCTTTTTGACCTTCTTTTTCTTTACCACTTTCTTTTTAACTACAAGTTTCTTTTTGATTTCTTCAACCACAGGTTTAGGAATGATCTTTGGTTCTATGGGTTCTGGTATGATCTTTTCTGGAATTGGCTTTTCTTCAACGATAGGTTCAGGCTCAGGTTCTTCTATGATCTCTTCTTCAACGACAGGTTCTTCTTTCTCTATCTCTTCAGGTTCTTCCACAGGAGGTACAACTTCTGGAACACAGGTAGAAAGGGAAAGGTGTATGGTCTGGTCTTGTGGTTTTTGGTCTGCAATAAGATACTGATAGTGTACATAAAAATATGTCCCAGCCAACAGAAGGTAAAAAAATGTTGTACTAAAGAAGGAGATTAGATAACGATGTTTAACCACAACATCCCTTTTGTTTAGATTTTCGAAGTCTAGCAAAAATATGTTAAAAAAATGTTAATTTAAATCAAGGTTTATATATTGAACCCATAAAACATTCCTGATTTATATTCCGTTGATGTTCTCTTGCTAAAATAAAATATATTGTTAAACACCCTAAATAAGGATGAAAATGAAAAAATTTAAATTGTTACTGCTCTTCTTTTTCATTTGTACCTCTGGACTACTGGCAAAAGATTATACGAAGAAGCGTGAAGTCCGTGTTTTCATTGATCAGATGGTTAAAAAATATAAGTTCAGTAGAAGTGAACTCAATAAGCTGTTTAGTCATGCTAGATTTCAAAAAAAAGCATTGGCAATTTACGTACCTTCTCTAAGACCCAAAGTAAAACCCTCAAACAAAGTACGTAAGAAACAGGGTTCATGGGACAGGTATGAAAAGATATTGTTAAAAGAATCAAAGGTAACAAAAGGTGTTTCCTATATGCATAAGCATCGTAATACGCTTTTAAAAGCATATCAAAAATATGGTGTTCAACCTGAATATATCATAGCGATCATTGGTATAGAGAGTCACTATGGTGTGAACAGGGGTAAATTCCCTGTATTTGATACCTTGACAACACTGGCTTTCGAAAAAAATCGAAGAAAACGATTTTACAGATCAGAACTCAAAGAATTTCTCCTGATGACCCGTAGAGAGAAGGTCAATCCAAAAAATGTTATGGGATCGTATGCTGGGGCAATAGGACTGGGACAATTTATGCCAAGCAATTACAAGACATTCGTAGTTGATTTTAATAAAGATGGTAAAAAACAGATGAATCATCCTTCTGATGCTATCGGGAGTATCGCCTACTACCTCAAGCGTCATAACTGGCGTAAAAGAGAGCCTGTAGCCACAAGGGTTACTTACCCAGGGACACGGTATCGTAGTAAAAAAACCGGATATAAACATAAATACAACAGAGCTTCCCTAAAAGGGATCACACCAAAAAACAAATTTAGTTATAAGGATAAAGTGCATCTCATCAAACTAAAACGTACCAGTTATGATGAACTCTGGTATGGAACCAAAAATTTCTACACTATTACCCGGTACAACCACAGTAGCTATTATGCCATGGCTGTTTATCAGCTGGCACAGCGTATCAAAAACAAATATCAAAAAACCTATGGGAAGAATCTAATATAGAGAACTGATCTATTATCTCCTTCCCTTGGCTATACACATGCTCCTGCGTGGGCCTTAATAAATTAATTTGCTCTTACGTTCTCTTCTTTGACTGTCCAGATAAACATAATAGGGATAAACACTAAAGTCATAAAAGTACCTATAATAAGTCCACCTATGGCAACTGCACCCAATGGTGCCAGTCTCTCCAGTCCTATGGCAGCACCTTGTGCTACAGGAAGCATACCTGCGGAGACTGCAATGGCTGTCATAAGTACAGGTCGTGTACGGATCTTAATAGACTCTAACATTGCATCTTTTTTGTTCATGCCTAGCTGTATCTGCTCTATAGCAAAGTGAATGAGCAAGATGGCATTGTTTACAATTACCCCTGAGAGCAACATAAAGCCCATCATTGCCGGCATAGAGGTGTGATATCCTACGGCAAGCATCGTCCATGATGCACCAATGATCGTCAAGGGAATAGAGAAAAGTATCATCAATGATATCTTCACATTGGCAAACATCATGACAAGGGTGAAGAATATAAGTATGACGGCTATACCAATAGCCCCTACCATTCTTCCGGCTGCTGCTTTAAACTGTTTAACATCACCGATCTGTTCCAATTCTACACCCTGGGGAAGTGTTACCTCTTCAAGCTGTTTTTCAAAATTTGCCATAATGTGTGAAATGGCACCTTTTTCTCTGTTCCCATACACTTCAAGCGTATATTCAAGCCCTTCTCTTGTGATACTGCTAGGCTCTTTGGAAAAGTCTAAAGTAGCGATTTTATTTAAAGGGATCTTGCCTTTAGGGGTATCGATAAGCATACTTAAGATCGTATTGAAATCATCTATCTGTTTTTTAGGTAACCACACTCTTACTGTGTAGTCCATACTGTTATCTTTTGCGAAAGTAGCAACAGGAGCTCCTCGTAGGGCTAGCTGCAGTTGTGCCGTTACATCTGAACGCTTGAGTCCATAACGCATCGCTTCAGCTTCATCTATATTGAGATTATAAACTACTTTATCCATATCCCAGGAAATGGAAGTTGAAACAATACCTTGTGTTTTCTGTAAAGCTTTTTCCACCTCTTGTCCTGAGCTTTGCAGTGAATTAAGATCCGAAGAACTCAACTTTGCATCCACACTCGCACGGATACTCGACATTGCTGTTGAACCGGCAGGGGCAATATCTAAATACTTCACATGAGGAATTTTAGCTATCTCTTCACGTAATGCTCTTGAGATCTGCCAAATATCGGCCTCTCTTTTATATCTGTCTACATAGGTAGCAATAACAAAAATATAATCTATCCCGGAACCAGACCCAATACTCAATACACCTGCTTCAGAACCAATACTCCCGGAAATACGGAGAAGCTCACCTTGCTCTTCGATGATCTTATTTACCTTTTGCATGATTGCTTCACTTTTCTCTATAGGAAGGTTCGCATCTGTGGTGATCTTAATATTTACTCCACCTGTGTCCATCGGTGGCATAAGTTCTTGACCAACCACAGGCATGACGACTCTAGCTGAGATCGCAAAAAGTACGAGGAGCACAGCAACCGACACAAAACCTAAAAGTTTAGAGGAAGTAATAGCCTTTACAATAGATGAAAAGAAGCTTTGAGTAATATCATTGGCACGAATAGTAAGCGAGTGAAAGGCATTTTCAACTTTAAGTAAAAGTGGATGTTGGATCGATAAAATATACAATGACAGTAAAGGCACTGCAACAATAGAGATAACATACGAAGCTGACAAAGCCAATAGCAGCGTAGACACAAGTGGTGCAAAAATGGTCTGAGGATAGCCACCTACAAAAAGCATCGGTGAGAGAGCGATCATCGTTGTCACTGTACCCGAGAAATCTGCGAACATGATCTCTTTTGTTCCATCAAAAACAGCTCTGTGTATATCTTTACCCAGCTCCCTGTAGTGCCTCTCTATATTCTCCATCACCACTACTGTGTCATCTAACAACAGACCCAATGCCAAGATAATCGCTGTAAGTGTAATAACATTAAAGTCTATACCGAACAACCTCATCAATGCAATGGTTGAAGCATAGACCAAAGGAATCGTTACAAGTACTACCAGTATCTGGCGGAAACTTGCCAAAAAGAGAAAAACAACGATCGTTGACATGATAATAGCATCCCGAAGGGCCTCAAACATATTTGTCGTACTCTGAACGATCGTCTCTTTTTGGGTGTCACTCACTTCGAAATTGATGTTTGGATATTGTGTTTTAAAGTCAGCAATAACATGCTCTGCTTTATCAATAGTTTGAATGACATCTGCAGAGACAGAACGTTGAATGGATAAAGCGATCGCCGCTTTACCATTCCCATAATATGCAGCAGTATTTTCATAATGTCCAAAATAGACTTCAGCCACATCTGAGAGTTTCACCTCGGGTGTAAGCATCAAGGCTTTTAATCTACCTACTTTGTCTCTTTTACCTTGTGATTTGAGCAGATAACGTTGTTCTTGATTACTTACAAAACCTACAGCATATTCATTATCATTTTTTTGCAGTGTAGCGATGATCTCTCCCAAAGAGAGATGGTAGCTGTCCAACTTATCTTTATCAACAATGATCTGCAACTCTTTTTCATAACCACCAAAGATATCAACATTTGCTATACCTTTGGTTTTTAACAATTTATGTTTAATATCACTGCTGGCAAGGTCACGGATATCTTCCAGTGTAAGTGATGTATCACCTTTAGGAGACATCGCTACTACGAGAACAGGTGCTGTTGCTTCTGTAATTTTGATGATCTGCGGTTCTTTAATATCTTTTGGAAGTTTCGCACGGATCTTAGAAAGAGCATTCGTAACATCATTTACTGCTGTATCGATGTCTTTACTGTATTCAAATTCTGCCCTGATAACCGTAACTTCATCAATGGTATTGGAATAGGCACGTCGTATCTCATCTAAAGCATAAAGTTCCTCTTCAACAGGTACGGCAATATTGCTTGCCATCGTCTTGGCTGATGCTCCAGGCTGAACAATAACCAATGCTACTTCAGGATAGTTGGAGTTTGGAAACAGGTTTCGATGCATCTTATCGTAACCCGTAATGCCGGTCAAAACAAGCAATGCCAGAAAAGCAAGGATAATATGAGGTTTTCTCAGAATCTTCTCTACCAGGGAGTTGGACTCTTTACTCATTTTTTGGCCCCTATGATATTTACTTTATCATATGCAGGTAGTTGTGCCAGCTTTACTTCGCTTGCTTGCGCTATGGGGAGTGCAGGACAAGGAGATATCAGCATACGATTAGAATCTTGCATCCCTACTTTTACTTTCATAGGAGAAAATTTTTCCTCTGCATAGGTCATCACAAAAGTACCCTCTTTTTTATGTAATACTGTATCACTTGGGACAATACATCCCTTGTCCTCTTTTGTCAGTACTTCAATGTTCATACTGCTTCCTACAGGTAAGTCAAGTACAGAAGCCAGTTTAACCTCTGCACTCACCAAACCATTTTGGGAGATCGTATAGATAGATTTAATGCTACCGATCTTTTGATCTTTTGCAAAAACCAATTGCTCTTTTGCAATAGAGGTATTATGAGGCGCATAAGCAAAGACTAATTTCTTCACTCCGCTGCTCATACTGAGAATAGCTTTACCAGATGCTGCCAGATCACCCTCATGAAGGAGTATAGCATCAATCTCTCCATCAAAAGGAGCTACGATCTTTAGGTAAGAGAGTTGATGGGTAAGTTGTTCTATTTTCTGTATAGTGTTTTGGGTAATTGCCTTTTTGGCTTTCATCGCTACTTTTGAGATGTCGAGTTTCTCTTTAGCCAGTCCTCCTACTTTGAAGAGCTTCACATTACGCGTATAAATACTTCTTGCCAATTCCAGATCATTACGCTGTGCTATAAGAGTAGCTTCTGCAGCTTGGATAGTTGACTGTAACTCTGTCTCATCAATCTGCACAAGTACCTCACCCTTCTTCACCTTTTGAGACTCCTCCACAAATACATGTTCCACATATCCAGCCAGTTTAGTAGAGAGATTGATGCTTTTATCTGATCCCACTTGTGCCAAATAAGACTCTCTATTTTGCATTATCCCCTGAGTGGAATTCACTACTGATACACTTACTGATCCAACAGTAGGTAAAGCTTGATTAGCTATTTCTGCTTTTCTGCTCTCCAAAAGTCCTTTACCTTTAATCGCAAGTGCCACTACAGCAATGATCGAAACCAGTCTGATAATAATTTTCTTCTTAGTCACTATTTAACCCCTCTTTTTATATTATTCTTCTTTTCAAAGGGCAAAGCCCCTTAAAAATTCATCTCACTAAAGCTTTACCTGCGGTCAGAAGAAGTCGGCTTGTAGCCTCTTTCTAACAAATAATCCATATAAAATTTCCCTTTTTGATAATTATATTTACTCTCTATCAACTTTGCAGATGCCAAATGTGTTTGACTCTTGGCATAAAGAAGATCGTTGATCGTAGATACACCATTGTGATAACGGACTTTTTCGATCTTTTCACTCTTTTTGGCCAAAGTAAGCTGCTTAACGTTGCTTCGGTAATTTGCGTACTCCTGCTTCATTTTCTCAGATGCTTCGATCAGGGATTTCTTGAGATCCAGAAGCGTCTGCTGCTTGTCAAATTCTGCCTGCATATGTGCGATCTTTGCTTTTTGTGTAGCAGCATCGCTTTTTCCAAAATCATACAGTGTCCATTTCGCATTAAGCCCGATCTGCCAGTTCTTTTCCTTTTCAAACTCTCCACTGTAAAGATTACTTGAATCATTTTCTCCATAGTTGTATCCGTAATAACTACTAAGTGAGACTTGAGGAAGTTTGCTGGACTCACTCTTTTCTATACCCTTGTCTGCCTTTTTAATATTGAGATCGGCAATGGCAACCTTATGTAAAGAAGAAGCTTTATTTAACAATCTGCCTATAGAATAATTTGGTTTTTTAACAGAAACCTTTATGGATTTAATAGATCCTATACGATCCATACCCACAAGACTTGCCAGCGAGGCTTTTGTGATGGCTATATTCCCCTTTAGTACTTCAAGGTAAGATATATTTCCATACAAATCATTCTCAGCTTTTAGCAGGTCTATTTGTGCTTTTTTCCCAAATTTGACCTCATTTGCAATAACATTTTTTAATTTTTTCTGTGAATCTACATGTTTATGTTGCGCAGATGACATTTCCTGAAGTGCTAAAATAGAAAGATAAAGAGAAGCTACATTAAATGCAAGTTGCTCTTTTGTTAATGACAACTTACTCTGTGAAAGTCTTGTAGCAATTGAATCCATCTCTACCTGTCTTGTTTGTGCAAAACCGGTAAATAGCGGTATGGAGTACATCACTCCTGTACTCCATAAGTTCTTTGTGGTTGCGACAGCTTTAGGATCAACAAGTATGGTCACAGGAGTTAAAGGTATCAGGGTTCTAGGAAGATTAAAACGGGTATAACTCCCTACAAGATCAATACTTCCATACTGTGCAGATGTACTCTCTTCTCGATTAGCTTGTGCCAATTCCATTTGTGCCTGACTCTGCTTTACCACGGTACTGTGTTTCATAGCATAATCAATGAGTCCATCCAGAGTGCTGCTAAACAGAGGCATTGTCAATAAAAGTATATAAAAAATACGTATCATGCTGTCTCCTAAATTAAACTCGAAATATGCAATAGGATTACGAAAATAGCGTTTATGCTTATGTTTAGGGTGTTTACAGAAAATTTAAGTTTAACCCAAAGGTTAAGCGATAATTTTCTATGAATGCCCTAGACACAATGATATATGCTAGTTTTGTGATTGCTATTGCATAATTTGAGTTAAGCGTATAGGATACAACACCAATCTGAACGTAAAGTGAATTACTTGGGATTATTTAGGCAAGACCAACTTTTTCTTTACGTCAAAAGTATTTAGGTAACTCTTTATCATTTTTTGTAACATATCATCATCTAAAGTTGTTGCTTCTTTCATAGGAAATTTCAAAAAGAACTGAGGAGGCATGATAGAGTGTTTTTGATCAGGGTTTTTGATATAAGCAAATATTGCCTTTTGCATACGTTCGGAAGTACTATATTTCATAAGGTAACGCCTATAGACCAAAGCACTGGGGATCTGCTGATCTACATGACACTGTAAACACTCTTTTTGTAACTGCTGTTTATCTTCTACGTTTACATCTTGAGCATGTCCCACTATACAAAGCAAAGCAAAAAAGAATATTATTTTTTCCATCTTATCTCAACCTCCGTTCCTTTGTTCAGTTGTGAAGTAATGTGTAAAACAAATCCATAAGAGTTGACAACCTGGTTGACAATATCAAGTCCGATACCAAAGCCACCCTCACTTTTATTTGCACGCTTAAAACGTTTAGAAATATCCTTCAGATCTTTTTGGGCAATACCTATACCTGTGTCTATGATACGTAAAGACTCCTCTGTAAGCTTTACTGTCAAAGTACCATTTTTTTTGTTATATTTTATAGCGTTAGAGAGTAAATTATCTATGAGGCGTACCCCGTCATTTGGATCGATCTCCAATATCTTTTGCGGTATCAATTCCAACCGGACGGTAATTCCTCTACTTTGCAACATTGTGGAGAAATAGACTATTCTTTCCTCTATCAGTTTCGTGATATTGACTGGTTTCACTTCCCGATAATAATCATTGTTAAGATTAAGATAGGTAAGATCTTCATAGATACGGCTCAGTGTTTTAGAAGCGATCTCAATGCGCTGCAACTCTTCACTTTTTTCATGTTTTCCATAGGTCTCTATCATCTCAATATTGGTCAAGATGGTACTAATGGGTGTATTGAGTTCATGTGTTGTATCTTGTATAAAATGGTTCATCTGCTCTATAGAATCACGCATAGGTGCAGTAAAACGTCTTCCTAGGAAATAGCCTAAAGTAGTGAAGAAGAGACCTGCAGCCAGCATAAACCATATTATCTTTTCCTGCAAGGCGCTAATAGGACTTTTATCTATCTCTTTGGAAACCATGAGATAGGCTGCACCTAAATAGTGAGGTTCTATCTTAGTCACATGATACAGTCTTTTTTCATCATTGTAATGATCACTTTGATCTAATGTGGGTCTATTTGCAAAAGTACCAAAAATATACACTTTATCCAGATCAAAAATAGCAGAATCAAAAGTCTTACTTCCTGGATAGATAAGTATATCATCAAAAGTTTTATGCAATAGTCGCAATTTTGATTTAATGTTTTCTGATTGGTATTTAAGCGTTTCTCTTTGCTCATCAAGTAAATGATGTTTGCTTGAAACATAAAATATCCAAGAAGCTAAGGAGAAAAGCAAGAAAGTTGATCCTAGGTAGATCAACAAAAAGCGGACTAAACTTCTCTGTTCACTATTCAACAAACCGATAGCCTATATTTTTGATCGTCTCTATTTTCTCTTTGCCTATCACAGCACGAAGTGTTTTAATGTATGTACGAAGAGATCCTGCACTTGGTTCTTCATCATACTCCCATAGTGTTTCAAATATCTTCTCATACTCTAACAGTTCACTGGGATACTGCAAAAAAAGAGCCAGTAGTTTTAACTCTTTGGTTTTAAGAGAAACCCTTTTGTTTTCCTGTGTCAACAACAATGACCTGGTATCAAAGAACAGACTATTACCCAAGTCTATCTTTTCCTCATAAGTACCATAGGTACGTTTGAGTAAAGATTCTACTCTTACAAGCAACTCTTTAAGAGCAAAAGGTTTACGGATGTAGTCATCACATCCACTGTCAAATCCTTGAGTAACATCCTTTACACTATTGAGTGATGTGATGAAAATAGCAGGTGTATCTTTACCCTCGCTACGAACTGTTTTTAAGAACTCAAAACCATTTAAATGTGGCACTTTTACATCCAAAAGCATCAAATCAATATGTTTTTCATACGTAAGATCCTGTGCCTGTAATCCATCATAGGCACAAAACACCTCGTAGCCTTGAAATGTAAGGAACTGCTTGATGGTATCACTAAGCTGTACATCATCTTCAAGCAGTAAAATAGTTTGTGTCATCTACTTAGTTACCCTGTCCTCTGCCTTGCCCTTTACCTTGTCTGTTTCCCTGTCCCATGCCTCTAAAATCTGCAGGAGGGAAATTATCGAACATCCAACTTGTTATTTTTTCCAGTTCAGCTTCTGTTACATTGCCTTTTTGCGAAGGCATCAAACCAAAACGTTCAATTTTTTGTGGCATACAGATAGCCTTCTCTTTTTTAGGATCCAGTACATAGTCTATCATAAACTTCACAGCCTCATCTTTGTTAGGGTAAGCCATTTTAATATGTCTCATCACACCCATAAGAGCAGGGGCAAGAACTTTAGACATATCTGTAGGTCTTGTTTTGGTATGACATGTGGCACATTTGGCATCGTAAAGTCCTTCGGCAGTCTCAGCTGCCTGCACAGAAGAACTAAAAGCAACGATCGTTCCTAATGTCAATAATGTAATTTTAAATTTCACAATGACCCTTTATTTTTTATTTAGGATATCTCTCTTCAGAGTTACCCTCTATAACCATGATAATATACCAAAGTGAATTAAACATGAACCTTCTCTAAATTTAAGTTTACGCTCGTACCTGACCCTTTTTCAGATTGGATCTGTATCTCTATCCCTTCTTCATCACAATATGCTTTGACCAGAGCCAACCCTATACCCTGACCTTCCTGTTGATTATCACTCTGATAGTAGCGTTCATACACTCTAAGCAATTGTGTCTCATCCATCCCTATACCCTCATCTATGATCATCAATGTATTTTCTTTAAGTGTTACTTTTATAAGTGCTTCTTTTGAAGAGTACTTCATGGCATTCATCAACAGATTATCTATCATTTTTTCAAAACCGATCTTATCTATCTCAATGACCTTTTCCCCAACATCCAAAGAAAATCTGTTTCTTCCAAATGCTTCAAGTGTCTCAATACGTTCTCGCAACAGTGGCTCCAGCAAAAGTCTCTCTTTTTCAATAGGATGTATCTCTTTTTTAATACTGTAAACCAACTCCTTGTAAAGCCTCTCCAGTCTTACAGAAGAAGCCTCTATACGGTTAAGACGCTGCAAAGATTTTTCATTTTCAGTACGTTTTTTAAGCAAAGTAGTATTTGCTTTTATAGTAGAGAGGGGGATATTAAGTTCATGGAGTATCTCTGAACTAAGGTGTGAAAGATTGGCATCAAGCTCTGCCTTGGGTGCAAGCAGATGTGAAGAGATAATGTACCCCCATCCCGCAGCCAATACAAGCACGAGAACACTTCCGATGAGAAAATTTGACTCTGAAAACCCCTCATTTTTCAAAAACCAATACAGGAAACTTAAAAGTACTGCAACACTTGATAGATAACTTAATGCTGCAAGTAAGATCTTTTTTTTATGTCTCAGCATTTCACATCTTTTCATTTAGTGAAAAGCTTGCATCAGGTTTTAACCTAGAAGTTCTTCGCTTACACTGAATTTCACATAAATCATTTAGTGATTTATTGCATTGCGTTTTAACGCTTATAATTCTTGTCATTCTAGTTTGTTATCCATCTATAACCTATACCACGTACATTGGAGATAGTTTCGGGGAAATACTTTTTAAGCTGTGTAATATAGACTCTTAGTGATCCGTCACTTGCATTCTGTCCTGCTGCCCAAAGTCTACTTTTGATCTCATCACTACTCACTACTTCACCATCTGCCTGTACAAGTAAAACCAAAAGTTCAATGGCTTTTTGTGTCACATCAAGTGATTTATCTTCGCAGTAGAGTATCTTGGCCACTGTATCAAGACTGTACTTACCTATATCTACTCTCTCTTTTCTTACCTGACGACGCAGCACAGCTTGCATACGAAGCAACAGTTCATCAAAGTCAATAGGCTTTTTCATATAATCATCTGCCCCTATACTAAAACCTTGGGTCAACGAATCTTTATCATCTCGTGAAGTTAAAAAGATCGCAGGAGTTGTATCTCCACTCCCTCGCAACTTTTCCAAAAGGTCAAAGCCATTTTCATAAGGAAGATTTACATCAAAAAGGTACAGATCAAAAACATGTTTATAGGCCAGTTCAAGTGCAGAGTAAGGATCCAGTGCACAATGTATGGTATGCCCTTCCTCCTCTAAAAAGTCTTCTAAAGTTTCATTAAACAGTTGATCATCTTCCAATACAAGTATACGTGCCAAGATTATTCCTTCTTTAAATAGTATAAAGTTTTAACAATTATTATACCTCAAAATTATTTATCATGTTATAATTTTATTCCATATGCTATACAGAAGGTAAATATTTGAAAACCAAACATTCATTTTTCAAACATAAAGAGGGTCATATCTTAATTTTAGGGCTTACTTTATTGGGCTGTTTTTTCATACTACTACTGCTCTCTGCTCTTTTTTTTCCAAACTATCTCCAATTACTGCTCAGTATTACGGCTACTAATATCATTTTCGGAAGAATCTCAGGGCTTTCTATAGGGATAGCTTCTCAAATGGATACCACCTTACTTATTGCATTCAACATTTTTATCGAATCCATTATGGTACTTATCCTCTACCCACTTTTTGTACTTTCTTGGAATAAGCTTTACCTCATCTCTTACCAACCACTCAATCAATTCCTGGAACGATCGAAAGTGACTGCTCATAAATATAAGCCTATCATTAAACGTTATGGTGTGATCGGCCTTTTTTTATTTGTACTCACGCCTTTTGCCATGACAGGACCGGTAATAGCGAGTTTTGTAGGGTTTTTAATCGGTTTTCGGCATCATGTGACCCTGCTTGTTGTACTTTCCAGTACACTTATCGCTATCATAATATGGTTCTATTTAATTAAGAATTTTGAAGAGATTTTAATCGCATATAGTGACATACTTATGATGGGGTTTCTCATTGCTGCCACTATGATGCTGGTATGGTATCTTCTGAAAAAATATTTTTATAAAAGTACCCTGTAAGTATTTATCTTTTTTTATGTAATTTTGGAAACACTGCAGCCTTCGTGGCTCCGTTTCACTACGACCACTTCGGTTCCGACCCTACAAACGACAAACTATTGTCGTTTGCTTAACGGGTCTCACATAAACATTCCACCATTGACTTTCAATGTTTCACCTGTAATATAAGAAGAGTGGTCAGAAAGTAAAAATGCTACTGCTTCGGCTACCTCTTTAGGCTCACCGAATCTACCCATTGGTATCTTTGCGGTAAAGGCATCTTTTACCTCATCTTTGAGCACATCTGTCATCTCCGTAGCAATGAAACCTGGAGTGATAGTATTGAAACGGATACTTCTAGGTGCTGCTTCTATCGCAAAACTTTTAGTCATTGCTATAGTTCCACCTTTACTTGCAGCGTAATTTGTCTGTCCCGCATTCCCCGTTTCACCTACAATGGAAGCGATATTCACTACTGAACCAAAACGCTTTTTACCCATGACTTTCACAGCTTCGCGACAACCAATAAATGTTGACTTTAGGTTTGCATTGATCACATCCATAAACTCATCTGTCTTCATACGCATTGCAAGTTTATCTTTAGTGATCCCCGCATTGTTAACAAGATATGCAAGCTCACCGTCTGCTTCTACTATCTGCTTCATAGCCCCAACAAATGCCTCTTCATCACTCACATCAAATCCGATCACTTCAGCTTTTCCACCTTCAGCTTCTATAGCTGCTTTTACTGCATTTGCTTCAGCTTCACCGCTACGGTAATTTACCCATACTTTAAGTCCCATACCTGCCAAACCTTTTGCTATCTCTGCACCGATCCCTCTACTTGCACCAGTAACAAGTACATTATTCCCAGAAAATTTCATCTTTAGCCTTTATAATATTTTGAACCCTCTGAATAACCCTAGGCACTCATAATGGGTTTTGCAAATGTAAGATTTTGCAAGAGATTTTTAAAACCTAGCCATAGCTAAGTTGAAGAGAATATCTTGTGAAATATTGCGTTTGCAAAGCCCACCCTACGGGCATCACTAGCTTCCGCCTATGCGTTGTTACGCTTTTTCATCTTAACTACGGCTAGGATTTCAAAAGAGTGCCTAGCCTAGACAAAAGCTAGTAATGTTATGAGTACCTAGGGTTATTCAGAGGGTTCAGTTACAAAATTGTACCATTTTTTTATGGTACAATAGCAGAAAGGACAGATATGGAAAAGAAAATTAAAAGATCAGTAGCTATATTACTTGCACATATCATTAAAATGGACAACAGAGATGTAGAAAAAGAAGCACCTCTTTTTTGTAAACTTATGGGAACAGACTTTGATTGTGATCCAGGAGAAGCAGAAGCATTTTTAAAACATACGATGCAAGAAGAGTACGACCTTGATGAACATCTTGCTATTATCAATGAGGCTTTATGTGATGATAAACTGAGCAAAATGCATCTTCTTGAGCAAGTGAATCATATTATCTATTCAGATACGATCACACCCAAAGACTATGAAGAGTTTGAAAAGATCAAACAAGCACTTTTTTCTTGCTAGATCAGTGGTTCATCCATCTCTTCAGGGATCTCAAGTCCCATCAGTTTTAGCACAGTAGGTGCAACATTATTGAGCCCACACCCCTCTTTTACTTTTGTAACACCATTGGCTAGCACAAAACACCATACTTCACCTACGGTATGATTTGTAAGTATATGCCCTTGCGCATCACACATCTCTTCACAGTTTCCATGGTCAGAAGTAAGGACGATGGCATATTCATCCTCTTTTGCTTTGGCTATGATCAACCCCAGTTCTCTGTCCACAGCATTCACAGCAACACATGCAGCATCATAGTTCCCTGTATGTCCTACCATATCTCCATTGGCAAAATTCACTACGATAAACTCATAATCTTCATCCATCGCCGTTCGCACAGCCTCTCCTACCTCGGGTGCTGACATTTCAGGCTTCATATCATAGGTTTTCACATCCGGGCTGGGGATGAGCACTCGACTCTCACCTACCATAGGCTCTTCTATCCCCCCATTCATAAAGAAAGTGACATGGGCATACTTTTCTGTCTCAGCTGTATGAAGTTGCTTCAAGCCTGCACGGCTTATGACTTCTGCTAAAGTATTTTCAGGTGCTTTTTTTGGAAAAAGTACAGGGTAGGGAAAACTTGCATCATACTGTGTCATTGTTGCGATGTGAAGTGGTATAGACTTGCATGCAAACTCATCAAAATGTGGATCACCCAATGCTGCAGTGATCTCTCTCACTCTGTCTGAACGGAAATTGGTCATAATGACAACATCATCCTCTCTCAAACCTTCATATCCATCAAACGCTACAGGTTCTATAAACTCATCGGTTTCATTTTTTGCATAACTCTCATCGACATATGCTTTAGGGCTAAGGGGTGTACTAGGGTTTGCTTCTGCTGTAGCACGATACCCTTTCTCCACTCTCTCCCAACGATTATCCCTATCCATCGTAAAGAAACGCCCACCTATGGTAGCGATAGAGATATCTTCATCACAAATCTCTTGAATTTGCTCTATATAAGTTTTTGCAGAAGTAGGACTTACATCTCTACCATCAGTGATCAAATGCAAGCAGACTTTTTTCCCTCTGGATTTTGCCAACTTAGCAAATCCAATGGTATGCTTTATATGTGAATGTACACCCCCATCGCTTAGCAACCCTATTAAATGTACACGCTCACTTTTTTCCAGAGTTTCACTTAAAGCCTGATTTTCTTCTATGCTTCTATCTTCAAGTGCCAAAGAGATCTTGACCAGATCTTGATACAAAATACGACCGGATCCTATGGTCATATGTCCCACTTCCGAGTTCCCCATCTGCCCTTCAGGTAACCCGACACTAAGTCCATGGGTAGAGATAAGTGCTCTTGGAGTATTCTCAAAGAGTTTGTCATACGTTGGCTTTGTCGCACCTTTAAAAGCATTACATGTACTATCTGGTTTACAGCCTATGCCGTCAGTGATGATTAAAATGGTTTTTTGAATACTCATTAATTAGCCTTATTGTTTTTGTCATTCTGAAAGCCCATAGGAAATACCCTTGGAGTATAAATCAAGAATGCTGTAAAAGTCTTATATTTTATTGAAATAATAGTAAAATAAACTTTCTTAATTCTTTAATTAAAAAAATTTAATGAAAGTTGCCTATGTTATATGAACTCTCTCAACTCTTAGATATCAACCTTTTTGGATATATCTCTGTACGTGCAGGATTTGCATTTTTTATTGCATTTGCGCTTACGCTATTCATCATGCCCAAATATTTAGCATGGGCTATCTCTAAGAATGCTAATCAACCTATCAGTAAATATGTTCCTGCACATGAAGGGAAAAGACACACGCCCACAATGGGAGGAGCCATCTTTCTTTCCGGTGCACTCATCGCTGCACTGCTGACCGTGGATCTGAGCAATCTTTATATCTGGGGTGGGCTTATCACACTTATTGGATTTGGACTCGTTGGGTTTAAAGATGACATAGGCAAAATTCTTGCAGGTGATAACTTGGAAGGACTGACACCTAAAGGAAAAATGGGGCTTCAAATGCTTGTAGCTATTTTATCTACAGGATTACTGCTCTATGCCGGTTTTCCTACAGAACTCTATGTACCTTTTCTCAAAACACCTCTTTTGGATTTGGGTTATTTTGCTATTCCCTTTTGGATCTTGGTTTTTTTAGCTACCACAAATGCTGTCAATCTTACAGATGGTCTTGATGGCCTGGCTACTGTACCTTCTATTATCGCACTTGTTTCACTTGGTCTTATTGTTTATGTAACAGGACATGCCATTTTCAGTCAATACCTTCTTGTTCCCAATATTAAAGGTGTAGGTGAAGTGTTAATTTTAGCTTCGGCCCTTGCCGGTGGACTTTTGGGATTCCTCTGGTACAATTGCTACCCTGCTGAAATTTTCATGGGAGACACAGGAAGCCTTGCTATCGGTGGTTTCTTGGCTTATCTTGCCATTCTGGGTAAAAGTGAAGTACTACTTATGCTTATAGGCATTATCTTTGTGATAGAAACTGTCTCTGTTATCTTACAGGTAGGAAGTTATAAACTACGTGGAAAGCGAGTCTTCCTTATGGCACCGATCCATCACCACTTTGAACTCAAAAAATGGGCAGAAAATAAGATTATTGTTCGTTTTTGGATGATCTCTTTTATCGCAAATATTCTTGCACTCATTTCATTTAAGTTTAGATAATCATGAAAAACAAACCAACCCTTTTCGGATACGGACTCACCACCAAAGCCATCGCTAAAAAACTGGGTGGAGGATGTACTTTTTTTGATGACAATGTCAAAGAGGCTTATTCTGATGAGGAAGGTAACCATATCTTTCCTTCACATCTTTTTGATCCCCAAAAAAGTCAACTGGAAGTGACTACACCAAGTCTAAAACCAAACCACCCACTTATCAAAAGTGCAAAACATCTTTTGAGTGAATATGATTACTTTGCAAAAGAGATGCCTTTTTCTATTTGGATCTCCGGAACCAATGGAAAGACAACAACAACCCAGATGCTTACACATCTTCTGGAAAAAAGAGGTGCTCTCAGTGGAGGCAACATTGGTACCCCACTGGCAGAGTTAGATACCAAGGCACCTATCTGGGTACTGGAAAGCAGCTCTTTTGCACTACATCATACCCATACAGCTTCACCGGATATTTACCTTTTGCTTCCCATCACCCCGGACCATCTTGACTGGCATGGCACCCCTGAACAGTACGAAGCAGATAAGCTTAAACCTCTACTTACTATGAAAGAGGGTGAGCTTGCACTGGTACCTAAAGGGCTCAACCTTCCAAAGACAAATGCCTATGTCGTAGAGTATGACAGTAATGAATTTGTAGCCGAATATTTTAAACTCGATAGTTCTAAAGTACGGTTTAAAGCAGCCTTTTTACAAGATGCCCTGCTTGCACTTGCAGTAAGCAAAGTACTTTTTGATGAAGCTGACTATGAACTCATGAACACTTTTACCCTTGATGCACACAGGCAGGAAGAGTTGAAAGATGCAAAAGGAAGACTTTGGGTCAACGACTCCAAAGCAACCAATATGGATGCCACGATTCAAGCTCTCAAAGGGTATGCAGACAGACATATTCATCTCATCCTGGGCGGTGATGATAAAGGGGTAGATCTAAGCCCACTTTTTGAGAGTATGAAACCACTTATGCTTACACTATATACTATAGGGGCAAACAATGACAAACTTTTAACCCTTGCCAAACACTATAATATAGACAGTGTAGAGTCACAAAATATAGAAACGGCTATCAAACAGATAGACAGTGTACATACCTTAGAGAGTGTAGCACTCCTCTCACCGGCTGCCGCAAGCTTTGACCAGTTCAAATCTTACAAACACAGAGGTGAGACTTTTATGAAGTTAGTAAGACAGCTAGACTAAACCAATAAAGTAGTAAAAAAATCCCGATTTTTAATTTTTTCCTTTTTACTTTAAGGTTTGGCTGTTATAATTTCATCCACTTACCAGCTAGGTAGGCATGGCTCGATAGCTCAGTCGGTAGAGCAAAGGATTGAAAATCCTTGTGTCGGGGGTTCGATTCCCTCTCGCGCCACCATTACTCTTCACTAAAATCGTCAAAACCTCACAAAAATTAACAAAAACATTAATAAATCATTTACTTTTCTTAAGAAAAAGACACTTATTTATTAAAAAATACCCGATATCCTCTTCATTTTATAAAAATTAACCATCAAAAGTAGCCGTATTTACGGGATTTGACACAAATTATTAACTTATTGTTAACTTTTCATTGATTTACTTGACATTCATAAATATTATGTGCTATACTTACAAACATTAAAAACATTAAGGAGTTTACAATGAAAAAAGCATTATTACTTTCAGTAGTAGCGTCAACAATGATTATGGCTGGTGGAGATATCGCTCCAGTTGAGCCAGTAGTAGAAGCGCCAGTAGAAGTTTCTGGTTGGGATTTCACAGGACAAGCAGTACTTTATTACCAAACAAGAGATGTATGGGGAAATGGTAGCCTTTTTGAGCAAGCTAATCTTGCAGACGGTGGAAACAGAGTTGGTAATTCAATAGCTAACGCTGGTATCCAACTTGGTGCAGTGAATAAAGATCTTTTCTATGGTATCGGAGCTGGCGTTGAGCTTTCTGGTCTTGGAACACTTGGTCTTGAAGAAGAAATAGTAAATGGTACTCCACAATCAGCTGGTGACAAAAACGATGCTGAGATTACTCAAGTATACTTAACTTACGGAATTGGTAACACAAGTCTTAAAGTTGGTCGTCAATTACTTCCAAAATCACTTTCTCCATTTGCTTTCTCTGAAGGTTGGAACGTATTTAAAAACACATTTGAAGCAGCATTGCTTGTAAACACTGACATTTCTGATACTACATTGGTATATGCATTTGTTAAGCGTGCAAACAGCGTTTTCAATCTTAGTAATTGGTCTGAGATCAATGATGATGGTGTTCACATGGGAACTATTCAAAATAAATCAATTGAAAACTTGACTTTGACTGGTACTTGGTACTATGCTCCAGATATGCTTGTTACTGAAGACGTAAATGTACTATGGGCTGATGCTAAATATGGTTTTGGTTCAGAGTACGGACTTGTTCTTGGTCTTCAAGGTGGTGTAGTAATGGGTCCAGACGATCTAGGTATTGCAGGTGTTAATGATACAACAGCATTTGGTGCTAAAATCGGTGGAAACTTCGGTATGTTTGATGCCTCTTTAGCTTACTCTTCAGTAGATGATGGTGCGGTACCTATTCACAACCTTGGAACTGGTGTAAAAACTCCACTTTACACTCAAATGATCTTTAACCAAAACTCTATCAAACTTGATTCTGATACAATCGTTGCAAGAGCTGGTATGAAAGCACTTGGTGGTAAATTTGGTATAGCATATGGTTATTCTGATATCGGTGCAGGAGCATATATGCCAGCAGTAACTGGAAATGTAGCTGGTGAAGGTGAATATTCTGAGCTAGATCTTACATACAAAACTAAAGTATTTAATGATTCTACAACTCTATTCGCTGGATATGTTTATCAAGATGATGACAGAATGGACGACACTCAAAACATGTTACGTTTCTGGGCAAGATATAACTTCTAAGAATCACTTCTTAAAGTTACAATCCATTAGAGTTCAGGCTTTTGCCTGACTCTGATCTCTCTTTTTTAAATCCTTCAAACTTTCTTTATATTTTTTCATACTTATACTTTCACTATTAACTAAGCCATTTTTCTTTGTGTTATAATGATGAAAAAGTTTAAAACCCTAATAAATGAGCATAAATGAGTAAAAAATTACACCTAGTCAGTCTTGGCTGCACTAAAAATCTTGTCGACAGCGAAGTGATGCTGGGACGACTTAAAGAGTATGAGATCACCGATGATAACACTCAGGCAGATGTGATCATTGTCAATACCTGTGGCTTCATTGATGCGGCAAAAGAAGAGAGTATCAACACCGTGCTGAACCTGCATGATGAACGCAAGAAAGATTCTATCCTAGTCATGAGTGGCTGTCTCTCTGAACGCTACAAAGAAGAACTCCAGGCTGACATGCCAGAGATAGACATCTTTACAGGTGTGGGTGATTATGAGAAGATAGATGAACTCATTGCCTCCAAACAAAGTACTTTCTCTCCAGAGGTCTATTTAGCCACTGAAACATCAGGAAGGGTCATCACAGGTTCTAATTATCATGCCTACATCAAGATAGCAGAAGGGTGTAACCAAGCCTGTTCTTTCTGTGCCATCCCCAGCTTTAAAGGGAAACTACACTCACGTTCACTCTCTTCCATTGTTAAAGAAGTAACAAACCTTGTAGCACAGGGCTTTTATGACTTCTCTTTCATCTCACAAGACAGTTCCAGCTATGGCAGAGATATGGAACTCAAGGATGGACTTATAGACCTCATCAAGGTGGTAGAAACCATAGAGGGTGTAAAAAGTGCACGTATCCTCTACCTCTACCCCAGTACGACCACTTTTGAGCTCATCGATGCCATTTCTGACTCTAAAGTCTTTCAAACCTATTATGATATGCCTATCCAACACATCGATGGTATGGTACTTAAAACCATGAAAAGAGGATTTGGAGAAGAGAAGACCATTGAGCTTCTTGAATACATGAAAAGTAAACCAGGTGCATTCCTAAGGACTTCTGTCATAGCAGGACACCCAGGAGAAACACAAGAGAGTTTTGAAAGACTTTGCAACTTTATGGAAACATTCGGCTTTGACAGATTTAACACTTTCCACTACTCCAACGAAGAGACTACCACAGCCTTCAGTATGGATCAGATCGATCAAGAGATCATTGATGAAAGAGCTAATATCTTAGGGGAAATAGCAGAATCATCTACACTCTCTTCACTAGAAAAAATGCTAGCTCAAACAGTCACTATCGTTATAGATGGAGAAAGTGATGAGCATGAGTATCTTTTAAGTGCCAGACCACTGAACTGGGCAGTAGACATCGATGGAGAGATCCTTGTTAATGATACATCTGATCTTCCTATAGAATATGGAAAAACTTATGAAGCAAAAGTAACTGAATTGGTTGGGTCACAATTATTGGCAACCTTAATAAAAATAAATTCATAAAATCACACGAAGTGTGCCTTGTCGTTGTGAACACCCTTGAAAGCAAAGCGATTTGAGAACAACGACGATTTTTTGTTTCGTTTTTTCTAAAAAAATGAAAAGAGAAACAACGCCACGAATTATATATAAGGGAAATAATGTTAAATTTTGATGTAACTGACTTACGGAAGAAAAAGAATTTACTTGCCTTTTCTGCGGGAATAGATTCTTCTGCTCTATTTTTTCTACTTTTAGAAAATAACATCTCCTTTGACATTGCTTTAGTCAATTATGGTACTAGAGAGAACAGTAACAAAGAAGAAGCACATGCACAAACTTTAGCAGATAAATATAATCTCACATGTCACACTATTAAAGCACCCAAATTCACATCACACTTTGAAAAAAATGCCCGAGAGTTTCGTTACGCTTTTTTTGAAACACTTATCATAGAACATGCTTACGATACACTTCTAACAGCCCACCAACTAAACGACCAACTTGAATGGCTGCTCATGCGTCTTACTAAAGGTGCTGGTGTCTCTGAACTCATCGGACTTGAGTCTGAAAGCCAGCGAAACGATTATGTGTTAATACGTCCACTGCTTGAACATAGCAAAGAGGAACTGCTTAGCTATTTACAAAGTAATGATCATCCTTATTTTGTAGATGAGAGTAACAGTAATGAAAAGTATGAACGCAACAAGTTTAGAAAACAGTTTGCAGACCCTCTCATGGCAGAATACAAAGAAGGTATCAAACGCAGTTTTGACTATCTAAGAAAAGATAAAGAGCGTCTTGAAAAAGATTTTGAAGTTGTTTACACCCAAAAAGAGTTAAGGGTTATAGAACTACATGCCCTCTCAGCAAAAGTCAAAGCAGCTGATCTTGCTTTAAAAGAGTTAGGCTATCTTCTCTCTGCTTCACAGCGTCAAGAGATAGAGAAAGAAAAAAGCTTGGTTATTGGTGGGGAATGGGCTATTGAGCTACAAGATGATACACTTTATATCGCACCATATCTTACTGCTGATATGCCTAAAGTATTCAAAGAAAAATGTAGAGTTTTGAAAGTACCACAAAAAATAAGAGCGTACTGTTTTTTTGAAAAAATAAATATACAAAATCTCATGTAGGGTGCGTTTGCTAACGCACCTTTAAAATATCATATATGCACAAATAATTTAATTTATCGAACAAAATGAAGTTATCGGTGCGTTAGCAAACGCACCCTACGATTTTGCCAACGGATGCGCCTTCATATACTCCTGCATCTTTTTCACAGATCCTAGTTTCGTATAAACCTGTGTCGTTGCCATAGTATCGTGTCCAAGTAGTTCACTTACATCTGCTATACGTGCACCATTATTAAGCAGATGTGTTGCAAAGGAATGTCGTAACTGGTGAGGTGTGACTTTTAGTCCCGCCTCTTTAAAAAGTTTAGTCAGTATATAGCGTAACTGCGCAGAGTTCATCGGTGCATTGCCTTTTTCAAACAAATACGTTTTAGGTCCCTTTTCTTTTACATAGACCACTATAAGTTTTTGTAGTTCTTCCAATAATGGTAACTCTCGTACTTTATTACCTTTTCCATGTATTTGCACCCATCCCTCTTTGATATCTGCTAATTTCAGAAGACTTAATTCAGAGATACGCAATCCAAGACCATAAAGCATAGATACAAGCAATTTCTCTTCTAAATTTGCTTTATTCAACACCTCATTAATATATTTCTCTTCAATCGGCTTAGGAAGGCTATGAGGTACCTTTATAGACTCATCTCCTATGAGCTTCAGACTCATAGTGCACTGGTCTTCCAAATATTTCACAAAAGAGCGCACAGCAGAGAGTTTTTTGACGATGGTTTTTTTATGATTTTTTACTATTTTGAAACGAAAAGGAGTGATATCAAGAACTGTTAACCCATCCTCTTCATAAAAATGGCTCACTTCCATCATCTGTCTTAGAGCTATCTCATAGGTAACTATAGAGGTTTCAGAGTAACCTCTCACATCCAATAGATATTCCAAAAAATCTTCAGAATATGCTAATAATTTTTTTTGCATAGCTACTTGCTACTTGCTACTTGCTACTTGCTTGCTATCAAGTATCGTATGCTCTAACATCTTATCTGAGAGATACTTTTTAGCAACATCCAGTTCCATCCCCTCAAGGGAAATACTTTGTATATAAAAATCAACTTTTGTAAAAGGTTTGGGAATAACGAACTTGTCCCAACTTTTAAACTGCCAAAAACTTTCAGCCGTAAAATTCATCACAAAAATAGGGAGTTTACTTTTAAGTGCTATGCCTATGACTCCATCACTCATATGATGTCTAGGTCCTTTGGGTCCATCTGGTGTGATAAGTACTTCTTCGCCTTTTTTAATGCTTTTAAACGCTTGAAGCAGTACTTGATGTGCCCCTTTTCTAGTGGAACCTCTTAAGGGTCGTATACCCAGTAAATTCAGTGTACCTGCAATAAGAGAGCCATCAAAATGCTGGGAGATGATCGCTGATGCTTTGTGTTTCTTATGTATATGCCTATAGGCTTGCGGACTCATAAAGAGTTCTCCATGCCAACACACACAAACATGTTGTTCTTCACCTATGGGTGTAATAAAATGAAATTTTTTAGAAGTAGTCAACCAAATAATACGCATCAGCAAATAAGCAAGAGGAGGAATAAGCACTCCCCCTATCTTACGTAATATTTTTTTAAGATTCGGCATTTAGTGCCTCTCTGTACTGAATTTCACATAAATCATTTAGTGATTTATTGCACTGCGTTTTAACGCTTGTAATTCTTGTCATTTCTTTCTACCTAAACAAGCACACCATCAAGTGCACCTCTGGAGGTTTTAGTGATCTTTACATCAACGATCTGTCCCAGAAGCTCTTCACTCCCCTCTACAAAGACAAGTTTACCGTCATCAGTCCGTCCGGAAACTCTTCCGTTTGATTTCAACTCATCAAAATAGACACTGTGAACAGTTCCAAGTTGAGCATCCATGATCTCATCCAGTATCTCTGTATGTCGTGTCTGCAGTCTTGTAAGACGTTCTCCGGAAAGTGTATTGTCTATCTGGTCTTCAAACTCTGCTGCTTCAGTGTGTGGTCTGGGAGAGTATTTAAAGGAGAACATTTGTTCAAAACGTACCTTTTCAAGTACATCCATTGTATCTTCAAAATCTGCATCACTTTCTCCGGGGAACCCTACAATGACATCTGTAGAGATAGTTGCTTCCGGGCATAGTCTGCGTATCTTTTCACAACGGTTTAAGAAGTTTTCTTTAGTGTATCCACGCTTCATCTCTTTAAGCAATACAGTAGAACCACTCTGAAGAGGAACATGGATCTGTTTACATATTTTAGGGTTTGAAGCAAATTCGTGTATGAAAGCATCATCCATATGCAGAGGATGCGGGGAAGTAAATCGAATGCGCTCTAAACCTTCTATTTTAGAGATCTTTTGCAAGAGTTGGGTAAAGTCACATTTTTCTTCAGAAGAGCCAAAGCGTCTTCCATAATTGTTTACATTTTGACCTAAAAGCATCACCTCTTTGGCACCACTTTTTACTGCTTTTGTGATCTCTTGCACAAGAAGATCAGAAGGGATAGAGACTTCATCTCCACGCGTTGCAGGAACGATGCAGAAGGTACAGGATTTATCACAACCTATAGAGATGTTTACCATCGCTTTAAACGGGTTGGTTCTGTATTCACCAAAAGCATAGGTACTCTCATCAAAATCTGTATCTACTTCTACTGCATGCTTTTTATCTACTACTTCTGTGATCTTGGAAACATTTCTTGCACCCAGTACAAAATCTACAGAAGGTGCCCTCTTGATAATGTCTTTACCCAGATGGCTTGCTGTACATCCACAAACACCTATTTTAGCACCTGGCTTTTTATGTTTGTTAAATACCCCTATCTCTGAGAAGAGTTTGGCAACAGGTTTTTCTCTGACAGAACAGGTATTGATGATGATAAGGTCGGCTTCATTGAGGTTTTCGGTAAGTTCGTAGGGTTCTTTTTGGTTCAGTTCCGCGATCATATGTTCGCTGTCACGAACATTCATCGCACATCCAAGTGTCTCTATAAATAATTTTTTGCTCAAATATTGTTCTTTTTTCTTATGTTTATTTTAGGCTATAATATGCACTTCATAGATAAATTCATTCTCATCAAGTCCATACTTCACTTCACGCATATAAACACTATAGCCTTTTTCTTCAAAATACTCTATTAACTCTTTTAGCTCTTTATGTGAGTTGTCTTTATCAAAATAAAATATAGATTTGTTTGCTAGCTCTTCTTCTAATTTTTTCAACTCAATCGTTTTAGGTTTCGCCTTAAGTGTTGTCCTAGCAAGTTTTAATTTCATCTATAATACCTTTTAAATTTATCTATTTGTTCTTTACGTTAATACAAATATTATACTTTATTTTCAGTAAAGGTTTGATTAGATATAATTCTATTCTTCAAAAACACCACCTCCTAGACGTTCTTAACACTGTTATGTTACTTCTTGTAGCGGTTAATTGAAATAAGTTTAACTAATAATTATTAAAGGGATTTATTATGGAAAAAATATTAGATATTATAGAAGCCATTGCACATGAAAAAAACATTTCAAAAGAGAATGCGCTAGAAGCATTTAAAGAGGCATTAATAAACACTGCCAAAAAACTTACTTCTTTCACAAGTAGCTTTGAAGTGATCATTGACAATGATACAAAAACCTATAGTGTAAACAAAGTAATTACTGTTGTAAAAGATGGGGATGAGAAACTTTTTGCAGAGGTTGGTAGAGAGCCAAATATAGAAAAAATAGAATCAGATGGTTTTATATCATTGAGTGAAGCTAAAGAGTTTGATAACTCCATTGAATTAGGAGATCAACTCAAAGAGGAGTTCATCCTTGAAGATCATGGTCGGACTGCTTCTGCAAACCTCTTTAGAGAGCTTGAGTACCACATACAAAGACGTGTAGAACAAGATCTCTTTGAAAAGTATAGAGAAAAAGTCGGTACAGTGATGCTAGGTACGGTAAACCGTATAGATGCTGATGACAACACACATGTTGAGATCGGTGAACTAAAAGGTATTATGACACTTAGAAACCGTATCAAAGGTGAAAAATTTAAACGTGGTGATAGTATTAGGGCTTTACTAAGATATGTGAGTGTTGATCCAGAATACGGACTTTTCCTTGAACTTACCAGAACTTCACCTAAATTCTTGGAAGCACTTATGGCAAGTGAAGTTCCAGAGATCGATGATGGTGTTGTAGAGATCACCGGTGCGGCAAGAATCCCTGGAGAGAGAGCTAAAATAGCACTTAAAGCAGAACAGATGAATGTAGATCCTATCGGTGCTGCAGTAGGCGTAAAAGGGGTACGTATCAATGCAGTAAGCGAAGAGCTTAACGGTGAAAACATTGACTGTATTGAATTCTCTCCTATCCCTGAGATCTTCATTACTAGAGCACTTAGCCCTGCGATTACACAGAGTATCAAAGTAGACGCAGATGAGAAAAAAGCGATCATCAACATCACCGGAGACCAAAAAGCAAAAGCGATCGGTAGATCCGGAATTAACATCCGTTTGGCTTCTATGCTTACAGGTTATACCATAGAGCTTAATGAAGTTGAAGGTGTTACTGAGAGACAACCAGAGTCAGCAGAGAGTGGTGAAGCTGAGAAAACTAAAGATACAACTGCATTGGCAGATTTATTTAAATAAGACTATAGGGTGCGTTAGCAAACGCACCCTACGAAAGTATCATTTGCGAAAAACTCTCTACATCTAAAGATGCAGACCCGACTAAAACACCATCAACCCCACGAATACTTGTAATCTCTTTAATATTGGCAGGTTTAGCACTACCACCATACAATAATGGCTTTTGTACTGTTTTTTTCAAAGCTTCATGTGTTGAAGCAATCTCTTCCACTGTTGCAGATCGTCCAGTTCCTATAGCCCAGATAGGCTCGTAGGCAATGATGAGATCTTCATAAGAAGTATCTATACCTTCGAACTGTGCAAGCAGGTACTCCATCACAGCACTATCACCTTGCTCACGTACCTCAAGAGGTTCACCGATACAGTAGATGATCTCAAATCCCTGCTCTTTAAAATAAGCAAACTTTGCAGATACGATCTCTTGGCTCTCACCTAAGACCTCTCGTCTTTCACTGTGCCCAATAAGAATCGTTTTTATAGCAAACTCTTCGAGTTGCTCAACACCTATTTCACCGGTATAAGCACCATTCTGTGCAGGGTAGGCATTTTGAGTACCTACAGTAAAATCACCTTCAAAGTGATCCAATGCAGTGGATGGAGGAAAGATATAAACACTGTCTTCTGTTTTCTTCGTGACAATTTTTTCTTGTAGTTTTTTTATATAATCTTTAGTTGTTTTACGTGTATGATTTGTTTTGAAGTTGGCTGCATAGATCATCTGTTTCCTTTATAAAAATAAATATTTTAGGGGTACTCTGTAGGGAACCTCTAATAATAGGTGATACCCACAACATCTCTAGCTTTTGTCTAGGCTAGGCACTCTTTTGAAGTCCTAGCCGTAGCTAAGTCGAAAAAGAGTAACAACGCATAGATGAAAGCTAGAGATGCCCGAAGGGTGGGCTTTGCAAACGCAATCTTTCACAAGATGCTTACTTTATCTTAGCTATGGCTAGGACTTGAAAGCCTCTTGCAAAATCTTACATTTGCAAAACCCATTGTGGGTATTACCTATTTTTAGAGGTTCCCTATTGCATCTGTGATGTTTTGATAGTAGCGTCTATTCCCAAGTTGTACTTGGGAATAAGAGAAGAAAAATCACTCTTGGTATGCCAGTGCTTCCAAGCCCGGTAAAACTTTTCCTTCTATCAATTCCAAACTGGCACCACCACCGGTACTTACAAAAGTCATCTCATCCACATCTCCTGCTTTTTGTGCCACATCTGCGGTATCACCACCACCAACAATAGTTGTAGCATGTGTATCTGCAATATTGTGTGACATTTTAATACTTCCTTTAGAGAACTTATCCATCTCATAAACACCCATCGGACCATTCCAGATAATAGTTTGGGCATCATTAATCACTTCACGGAAGAGTCTGCTGGATGCAGGACCGATATCTAATCCCATCCACCCCGCAGGTATCTCCTGGGAAGGGAGATATTTGGTTTCTGTATTTTCTGAAAATTCCGGAGCTACCACAAGATCAACAGGCAGATAAAATTTTACACCCGCTTTTTTAGCTTTATACATGATCGCTCTGGCATCATCAAGCAGATCATTTTCTACAAGAGAATTTCCGATCTCATACCCCTGTGCTTTGAGAAAAGTAAATGCCATTCCTCCCCCAATAATGATCTTATCAACCTTTTTAATGAGATTGGTCAAAGCTTTTAGTTTACCTGAGACTTTACTCCCTCCTACAATAGCAACAAAAGGACGAACAGGCTCTTCTATTACTTTTTGGAAGAAATTCACTTCTTTATTCATCAGGAAACCTGCTGCTTTGTGCTCAGTGTCAAACTCTTTGGTCATAGCATAAATAGAGGCATGTTTTCTATGGCATGCACCGAAAGCATCATTGATATATACATCACCAAAACTGGCCAACTCTTTTGCAAATGTATCATCATTCTCTGTTTCACCTGCTTCATAACGAAGATTTTCAAGCAACAGTACATCACCGGCTTTCAATGAGGCTGCTTTTGCCTTGGCATCCTCACCCACAACATCGTTTGCAATATTGATATTTGCAGCAAGCTTTAAAAGCGTTTGCAATCTGATATGCACAGAAGACAAAGAGTATTTCTCTTCATATTTGCCAGCTTCAGGCCGACCATAGTGTGATGCCAAAATTATTTTACATTCATGGTCAATACAGTAACGGATCGTTGGCAAAGCAGCACGAATTCTTCTATCATCAGTAATGTTTCCGTCACTGTCTATCGGTACATTAAAATCACAACGTATAAATACCCGTTTACCTGTTATATCTAAATCTTTAATTGTTTTCATCATCTCCCCCCTTATTTGCTAATGTGTACAGCCATATCTACCAGACGGCATGAGTATCCCCACTCATTGTCATACCATGAAAGTACTTTGACCATATTGCCACCAATAACTTGGATAGTATCAAGGGCAACTACAGAACTTTTTTCTTCCCCTACGAAATCCTGAGAAACCCTATACTCTTCATCTACACCCAAAATACCTTTATGAGAACCTTCACTGGCAGTTTTAAACGCTGCTTTCACTTCGTCTAAAGTGACATCATTTTTCAGTGTAACAGTCAGGTCTACCAGAGAAACATCCGGCGTAGGTACTCTGATCGCTTGACCATTGAGTTTACCTGCAAGGCTTGGCAGTACTTTTGCAATGGCTTTGGCTGCACCGGTAGTTGTCGGTACAAGATTCACTGCACCTGAACGTCCTTTTCTTGGGTCTTTTTTATGTTTACCATCCAAGATAGGTTGAGAAGCTGTATAGCTGTGGATCGTTGTCATCAAACCATTTTCTATGCCAAATGCATCATCAAGGACTTTTGCTACTGGCGCCAGACCATTGGTAGTACAACTTGCATTTGAAACGATAGCTTGACCTGCGTACTCCTCTTCGTTTGCACCGATAACAAAAGTGGCTGTATCATCTTTAGCAGGTGCAGAAAAAACCACTCTCTTTACACCATTATCGATATATGGTTGTACGCTCTCTTGTGTTAGGAAGGCACCAGTACATTCTAAAACAACTTCAGCTCCATAGTCAGAAAAATTCAATTTTGCAGGGTCTCGCTCTGCAAGGATCTTTGCCTTGTCTTTTCCAATGTTCAAGTAGCCCTCACTCACTTTTACATCTTTACGTGTACCATGTACAGAGTCATATTTCACATTGTACTCCAACATTTCCGGTGTACCACTTGCATTCACTACCACAAGTTCAACATCATCTCTATCTGCTATGATACGTGCTACACATCTACCGATTCTTCCAAGTCCGTTAATTGCTACTTTTACAGCCATTTTCTCCCCTTATGATTTAAAAATATTCCTAACTATTATAGAAGCGTTTTTATGCTAAAATTACGTAATTTTACACTAAATGAGGTTATCTTTTGGTTAAAGAAGGCAAGCAAATTGTTGCAATGTTTGGTGGGAGTTTCGACCCTCCACACCTAGGACATCAACGTATCGTTGAAAAAGCGATAAAAAGTTTAGATATCGATACATTGCTTGTCGTTCCAGCCTACTTAAACCCTTTTAAAACATCTTCACTGGCAAATGCTGAACAACGTTTAACATGGTGTCATATACTTTTTGATGACATTCCCAATGTTATCGTAGATGATTATGAGATAAGAGAGGGTAAAAGTACGACTACCTCACAGAGTATAAAACATTTCAACATAGTCTATGATGTCAAATATCTCATCATCGGTTCTGACAATTTGTCAACATTGACAAAATGGCACAACTTTGAGTGGCTTAATGCCCATATTATATGGGTTATTGTTACAAGAGAGAGACATCCATTAAATTTTGATGGTCTCAGGGAATGGAAGATGTTAAGTCTTGATGCCCCGATGAGTTCAACAGATATAAGAGACGCTAAAGATTTACACTATGTTGACAAAAAAATTCAACACTCGGTTAAAGAGATAATAAGAAAACATAAAAGCGACTAGTCGCGTGAGCTCTCTGCTGAAGAGAACTTAGCGTTAGCGTAGCAAAGATGAGCTTTGCTCATTTTGCGTTCTAAACAATAAAAAGGACAACAAGTCAATGACAATAGATGAAAGAATAGAGAATATCGTAAAAATACTGGACGATAAAAAAGCAGAAGAGATAGAGGTATTTAACCTTGAAGATGCAGATTACATTGCTAAACGTGTAGTGATCGCAAACTCACTCAATACAAAACATACCATTGCACTGGCTGATCATCTTAAAAGAGAGCTAAAAGCACAAGGTGATGCATTTCTTGCTTCAGACATGAGTGATGAGTGGGTAGTAGCTGATCTGGGTGATATTCTGATCCATATCATGATACCTGAATACAGACAACGCTATTCACTTGAAGCATTTTTAAGTGAACTCGTTGAGAATCAAAAGAAGAAAGATATTGATCCTGCATAGGGATCATCCTTCGACAAGCTCAGGGGATGATGAAAAGTTAGCTGAGCCTACCGAAGCCTAACCTATCTCATGCCCTGAACCCGTTAAGAATTCAAGCACTAAAAAAAATCCTATCGTTACTACAGGTGAGAAAATAATCCACCAATAATATTTATCTCTTACAAGATACACGATCAATCCACCCCAGGAAACAATAATCAAAATAATATGTGCCATAAAGAGTGGTATGATTTGTCGTGTAAGATTACCCATAACACCTAACGAGACAATAATTAGAAATGAACCTAATGCAATAAATAATTTTTTCAAATCTTTGTTTCTGCTATATTGAAAAAAGATGATGGCTAGTGTTGCAAGTATTGCTAATATAATTAAAGCTTTCATAAAAATCCTTTTTCAAATTTCCAATTATCTTACTTGTGATGGTGTTTCTCTCTTACTTTTTTAAAAAAGTAACAAAAAGCGTCGTTACTCTCAAATCGCTTCGCTTTCAAGGGTGTTCGTAACGACAGAAACACACTCCGTGTGATTTAAATTTACAACTTATTTACAACTTCAATACCAAGTATATCTAAACCTTGTTTGATGGTTTTAGCTGTCAGATCAGCCAACTGTAAACGACTCATCTTTGTCTGCTCATCCACACCCTCTTTTAGCATAGGATTTTGCTCGTAAAAACGCATAAATAGTGTCACAAGTTCATACAGATAAGTAGTGATCTGATTTGGGGCTGCATTTACTGCTGCTTGGTTAAGGATGTCTTCAAAGCGAAGTAACATGACACTCAAACGATGTTCGAGCGCATCACCTATAATGATATCTCCTTTGATCTCACCATCAAAACGTCTAAAGATACTTTGGATCCTTGCGTAAGCATACTGCATATAGAGTGATGTATTCCCCTCAAAAGAGAGCATCTTGTCCCAGCTGAAGATATAATTAGACTCACGATTGATGGAGAGATCTGCATACTTTACTGCCCCGATACCAATGATCTGAGCAAGATCCTCTATCTCTTCTTGTGAGTAGTTCTCTTTATCTTTGATCGCTGCTTTGGCTTTGACAACCGCTTCGTCAAGCAGGTCGGTCAACTTGACAGTACCACCGTCACGTGTTTTGAAAGGTCTTCCGCTCTTATCCATCATCATTCCAAAAGCCACATGTTCAAGGGTTACATCTTCTGCTACAAAGTCTGATTCTTTAGCTACTTTAAAGACTTGCTTAAAGTGACCCGCCTGTCTTGCATCAACGATATAAGAGATCCGTTTGGCTCCAAGTACATTGGCTCTGTATCTAAGTGCTGCCAAATCCGTGGTAGCATAAAGATACCCCCCTCCACTTTTTTGAACGATCACGGGGATCTTTTCCCCTTCCAAAAATACACACTGTGCACCGTCACTCTCTTTGAGCAGGTTCTGCTTGATCAGGTCCTCTATGACCTGAGGGAGATCTTCATTGTAAAAACTCTCTGCCTTGACATCATCTCGTGTCAACTTGACACAAAGCTTGCCATATACATCTTCACAGTGTCCCAGTGAAATATCGATAAACTTTTGCCAAAGGTTGAGACAGTGCATATCACCGCTTTGGATCTTGACCACATACTCTCTGGCCTTGTTCGCAAAATTCTCATCCTCATCAAAACGCTTTTTGGCGTCTTTATAGAACTGCTCCAGGTCTTTAAGACAAGAACTTCCGTCACTTCCCGTCTCTTCGAGATAAGCGATCAACATTCCAAACTGTGTACCCCAATCTCCAATGTGATTTTGACGGATGACGTCATCACCTAAAAACGTCAAAAGGTTGGCAAGTGTATCACCGATAATAGTTGAACGTAAATGCCCTACATGCATCTGTTTTGCCATGTTTGGACCAGAGTAGTCCACCACTACTTTGATAGGTGTTTCTCGTTTTCCTACCCCTAATCTACTGTCTTTAGCTGCTACTTCACATTGCGAAGCTATCCATAAAGGATTAAGCCAAAGGTTTATAAATCCTGGACCTGCTATCTCTGCTTTAGCCAAAGGTCCTGTGAAGTCTAAATTATTTAAAATTTCAGTCGCTATCTCTCTTGGATTTTTACCAAGCTTTTTAGAAAGTGCCATTGCACCATTAAACTGGAAGTCACCAAACTCTGACTTTGTCGCTTCAGACACAGACATAGCTTCATGTTCTATATTAGCTTTTATAAAAGCATCTTTTATAACTTGATTAATTTGTGATTTAAATTTCATAGATTTTCCATAAATATGTGGAGTGGAGGAATAGCTAAAAAGCTATATGTCTTAACGCTCAACGCTCAACGCTGAACGCTAAATTTTTAAGCGTTTTCGCTTTTTTTCTCTTCAGTTGGTGCTTCAACTTTCGGCTCTTCTTTAGTAGCAATCTCTTTAGGCTCTTCTTCGTCCTCTTTAATTGCTTTTTTAAAGTCTTTAATACCTTTTCCCATACCTTTTGCAAGATCAGGGATCTTTTTTGCTCCAAAAAGAAGCACAACGATCGCTAAAACAATCAATAGTTCCGGCATACTTGGCATACCCATAGTTCATCCTTTATCTACACCTAACATGATGTAATTTTAAAATTTTAATAATTATACTTAAAAATGTTTAACCCAACCCAAGCTAACCTAACCAATGTGTGATAAATTTCTCTTCATCTTCCTGACTTTGTTTCAATCTGGCTGCTTTTGCAACGATCACAAACTCTTTAGCTGCATCATCGATCGTATCATTGATAATCGTGAAATCATACTCTCCTACTGCACGTATCTCTTCTTTCGCATTTTCAAGACGTTGCATGACAACACTCTCATCATCCGTAGATCTTGCTCTTAGTCTGGTTTCCAATTCATTCAGAGTAGGAGGTGTAATGAAAGCCGAAGTAGTGATCTCATTCATCTTTGCTCTTACCAAACGATGTCCCTGTACATCTATGTCAAAAATAACCAGTTTTCCCGCTTCAAGCGCTTCTCTGACTGGTTTTAAAGAGGTACCATAGTAGTTACCATGCACTTGTGCATACTCTAGAAAATTACCTGCTTTGATATCTTCTTCAAAACTCTCTTTTGTGACAAAGAAATAATCTTTACCATCTTCTTCACCGACTCTTGGACTGCGTGTAGTCGTAGAGATGGAAAAATAATACTCTCCTATCTCTTCAGAAGCAGCTTGGATAATGGTACTTTTCCCTGCTCCACTTGGACCGGAAAGCACTAAAATAGCACCTTTTTGTAGATCTTGCATCTATTTCTTGTCCTTAAAATTTATTTTGATCGTTACCTCTGCACCTTTGAGAAGTTTTTTTATTTTTTTGACTTTCATTCCCTCAATTGCTGCCAAGAGTGCCTCTTCAAAGGTAAAAATTTCTTCATCTTCTTTTTTCTCTTTTTTTATCTTTTTTGATTCTTTACTCTTTTTTGATTGATTCTTTTTGTCCTCGTTCCTGCGGGATTTCATCTTTTTTGTCCTCGTTCCTGCGGGATCGTCGCTTTGCTCGGATGATTTTTCATTTTTCTCTGCTAAAGGCTTCTTGCTCAACGCTTCAACATATTCATCTTCATCTACAATTTCCAAACCATCAGCGATCAATTGCTGCTTGATGACTTCTACTTTACGACTCTCATACTCTTCATCACTTACAGCTTCAACCTCTTCTTCCATCTCTAAAAGTGCTTTAATTTTGTCTATTTCATTACTGTCAAGCACTTTAGTATCTACTTTTTCATCTTCTTCCACTGTTTCATCTTCACTCTCTTCCACATCTTCAACATTTACTTCATCACTCGAAAGAGGGAAAATAGAAGGTATCTCTGTAGATACTTCCAAAGTATCATCCTCTTCCAAACTTTCTAGTACCGCTGTGATCTGTGAAGGTAAAAAAGGTTTTTTAATGATGCTGTCAAAAAGTCTTACTTCATCATTAACTTCATCTCTACTTGATAAAAAAACTTTTTTTCTCATGATGAGATTTGCTAAAATCTCTTCTGTTTCATCTCCATAAGATGCCTCATCTACAAATACAACATCATATCTATCTCGTGCCACATCCCCTATATCATGAACTTCTTCAAGGTTCATATTGTCTTCACGCATACAAAAAGAGATAAGTCTGGAGACCACAGGATTGATGTTTATAAGTAAAATATGCATAGAAGAATACTCCATTTGTATCATTGTAATATAAATTTGGTTAAGAGCTAGATGAGCTCATCATTCAGTATCGTATTGTTGGTAAAAATATCTGCATAAGCATCTGACATAAAGATATTTGAGAGTGCTTCCACATGCTTTTTATGATGCGCATCACTGCCAAGAAAGTCGATCATGCCATGCTTACTTAGAAAGTCAACATTTTTTTTTGCACTTTTTCCATAGTATCCACCAAAAGAGTTCAAGTCAACCTGAAACAGTACACCAAGCTCTTTGAACCTACTGTACTCTTTTTGAGGATCCGTCACATAACGATAACGTTCAGGATGTGCCATCAGGGGTATATATCCTGCAGTACCTATCTCAAAGATCATCTCTTCGATCTGTAGAGGCTTCGAGATATAAGAGGTCTCAAAAAGAAGATATTTGTTCCTGATGGTCATCACTTCACCACTATGCAGATGATCATAGAATCCTTCATCCATATAATACTCTGCTCCAGCTTCTATCTCTACTTGAATCCCCTCAGCTTGTGCTGCTGCCCTTAAAGAGATCAGCCCCTCTTTAATGATCTTCGGTGTGTTGCGGTAGACATCTATCATGATATGCGGCGTTGTGATCACTTTCTCGTAACCCATAGCTTCCATTCCTCGAAGAAGGGTCAAACTCTCTTCCATACTCTGTGAACCATCATCGATCCCCGGTATAAAGTGAGAATGCAGATCAAGCTTCAGAACAGGCCCTCTCGTTTTTTCTTTTTGTTTTTTAAAAAAAGGGAAGATCATTTTTTATCTTCCTCATAATAACCATAACCATAACCATAACCATAACCATAACCATTTTTAGCCATTTTGACATCATTGAGCAAAATTCCAAAGCCACGGATCTCTTCTTTGGAGAGTTTTTCTACACTGCGTAAAAAACCTTTTTTAGAGTAATCAGCTCTAAGTACATAGATACTCGTATCTGCAAAATGCATCAAAGTTCTTGCATCTGTCACCAGCCCTATCGGAGGGGTATCCAGGATGATAATATCATACACGTCTCTTAACTTTTCCAGTACCTTTTCCATCACTTCACTCTGTATCAGTTCACTTGGATTTGGCGGTACAGGTCCCGAAGTGATAATGTCTAAATTTTCATACTCTGTATGCTGGATCACCTCACCTAAAGCGGTACGTCCTGACAGTAAAGTACTCATACCTTTTGTATTTTTAAGTCCAAACTTTTGATGCAATGTCGGTTTTCGCATATCAAGATTGAGTATGACTGTTTTTTTGTCAGCCATACTCATGATCCCGCCTAAGTTTATACAGATCGTTGTTTTCCCCTCTCCCCCCACGGTCGAAGTCACTGCAATAACCTGGGCATTTTTTTCTCTTTCCATAAATTGCAAATTGGTACGCAAATTTCTAAAAGATTCTGCTAAAGCAGATTTCGGAGATAAAAATACGTTGACCTTATCATGATCTGCTTTAATATTCGGGATCAAGCCAAGCATAGGTACATCTGTCACCTTTGTAACATCTTCTTCCTCTTTGATACGGTCATCCAGGAACTCTCTTAAAAAAGCAAGTGCGATCCCCAGGATCAACCCCAATATCAACCCTACCAATACGATCAACTTTTTCTTAGGCTTGATAGGGAATTCAGGAGTAAGTGCTCTATCAATGATCCTGTTCTTACTGACCGTAGAGGCTTTAACGATCGCTGTCTCTGAGCGTTTCTCCAACAAGTAAGAGTATATCTTCTCATTCACCACAAACTTACGCTGCAACTGTCCATACATTCTCTCATCAGCGGGAAGTTTATTTAAAAGTTTCTGCTGCTTGGCAATAGATTTCTCGATCAATACTTTTTGTTCTTCAATACCTATTCTCAGATTTTTGATCGTAGCAATAATGACCTTTTTAAGTTGTTTGATCATCCTGGTAAATTTACTCACTTCAGAGTGCATCTCTGTATAATTTTCACGCAGGACCTTCTTTTTGATAATGGCATCCTGAAGCTCTTCGACCATACCTACAAGTGATGACCTGTGCTTATCTACTCCTATCATTGCAATACTCTCAATATCCTTGCCTGACTTCACCTGTTCGTAGACTGTATTTAACATCTCCTGCTGTATCGTTATATCTGTCAATTTTGTTTCATATTCACTCATCTGCCGGATGATCTTTTCTGCTTTGGCACTTAAATTTACCGTCTTGGTCGTTTTCTTAAACTCTTCAAGTTTGATGGCTGAACCCTTAAGGTTTTCAGTGATGAATTTCAATTGTTTATCGATAAAAGTAAGTTTACGTGTTGCCTCTTTTGTTTTTTTCTCTATGTTCTGCTGTATATACGCTTCAGACAAAGCATTGGCAAACTCCTGGGCACGCAAAGGTACATTATCTTCATAAGAGATCTCAAGCATAGAAGAATACTTTGATTTTTGACTTACACTTACACCGCCCTGAACAAAACTCCCCATATTTTCAGGATCCATGATCACAAAACGATACTGTGCATCCTGCGGCTCTTTAGTTTTTACAATATTGAGATGAAAATGTTCTGTAGTGATCTCTTTACCATAAGGAAGGGTTTCATCATAATTCCAGACAGTGCCATTATCATCTTCTGCTTCTAGCACTATCAAACGATAACTTTTTTCATCCAGCGGGTAAAAGTCAAAAGAGATACCATACCCTTTATTCATACCCACTTGAAACGGGCTCTCTTTATAGAGTTCACGCTCTTTATATCTTATGGTGGTATAGTAACGATGAGAAAAATTTACTTTTTTTAGTGCTTTTTCGGTTAAAAATCTTGATTTAATGATATCCATCTCTGTATCAGCATTCATAGCTCCTGATTCCGTAGCCATTGCAAGTATATCCTGACCCCCGTAACCCCGCTGTTCCAAACCCACTTCAACTGTTGCGGAAGCTTTATAGACATTGGGTTTAAAGTAGGCATAATAACTGCTGACAACAGTAAATAGAATAGCCAGAAGAAGTATCATATATCGATAGCGATGAACAGTCCGAAAGATCTCTTTGATATCTATTTCATCTTCATCATCTATTTGCACGCTATTTGTATTCATTTTTTTCCTTGGAGAATGGTTCTACATGAGTATTTTATGTGTATTATATCTAAAAAGTTTTAGTTATGATTTGAGAAGAGGAAACCTGTGTAGGTCTCCCCTCTTGGATTCTTCCCGGAGAGGGAGGATTAAAAGTGGTAGTTCACACCTATAGTAAACGCATCGACATCTGTCTGTAGTGCGCCATTAAATAGGATACCATCCATATCATTTGCAAGCCAAGCGTAGTCAGCAAAGAGAGAGACGTTTTCCGTAACCATATAACTCGCACCTAACCCCCATTGGAACCCAGTGTCATCAACATCTGCAATACGACCATCTATTCCGTCTACAGTAACTCCTCCATATCCAAGAAGTGCATAAACACTGAAGTCTTCAGTTACAGGGTATTGCGGTTTCACAAATATACTCCATCCACTCATCTCAACGCTGTGTTCATGGGTGAAAGAAGTGGTATATCTACCCTCCGCAGCAATGTATTCATTAAAGTTATAACCTGCGACTAAAGAGACATTTCCCAGTCTGTCTTGAAATCTTGAATCACCACCCCAATCCACCGAAAAATCCGCATCCCGCACAGAAACAGCAGTCAGTCCTAGCCCTGCATAAAACCCACTCAACTCTTCAACCACAGGTATTGCAACCACTGGTTCTTCAACAGGCGCAACCTCTTTCATGCCTCCACCGGCAAACACCAAACTGCTCATCGCTGCAACTGTACATACTGAAAGTACTATCTTTTTCATAATATCCCCTTGTTTTTATAATTTTCACCTATTATAACATTTTTAATCTTAAATAATATAAATTTGATCTTTTATGGCTTATGTACGAACTCCGGTACTATATCCTTCAGCTTTCTAAGTTTATCTTCCGTCCGGATCAACTCTTCGATATCCTGATCAAGCCTATCGATATTGTAGTCGGTCCGCTTGGCAACGGTGACAGATTCATATCTGGTACTGCATTCCGTATCATCGATCAGCAGCTCTTCATAGAGTTTTTCTCCCGGACGCAGTCCGGTAAACTCTATAGTGATATCATCATGCCCTGAAAGATCGATCATTTTTTGAGCCAGATCCACGATCTTCACAGGCTCTCCCATATCGAGGATAAAGATCTCCCCACCTGTTCCGATCGCTCCTGCCTGGAGTACCAGTTCGCATGCTTCTGGTATCAACATGAAGTACCTTGTAATATCGGGATGCGTTACAGTAATATTCTGCCCTTTTTCGATCTGCGCCCTGAATTTGGGAATGACAGATCCACTGCTTCCCAATACATTACCAAACCGTACAGCAACGATATCTGTTTCATAACTGAAGGAGTTCTGTGCGTAAAGTTCACAGATCCTTTTGGTCGCTCCCATGACATTGGTAGGACGTACCGCTTTGTCTGTAGAGATCAAAATGCACTTTTCCACACCATGGCTGATAGCCGTATCTATGAGATTTTTGGTTCCAATAATATTATTGATGATCCCCTCTTCAATGTTCGCCTCCACCATAGGTACATGTTTATAGGCTGCAGCATGGATGACGATCTGTGGCTGATAGCGATCAAATGTTTTTCCCAGATTTTTCCTATTCACGACAGACTGAAGCACAACTACAAGCTCCATATTGTCAGAGTTTTCCAATTCCTGCTCAATACTATAAAGGTTATATTCACTATTATCGATCAGGATCAGTTTCCGGACACCGAACTGTACGCACTGCCTTGCGATCTCACTTCCTATGCTTCCCCCCGCACCGGTGATCAAGACAACTTTCCCTTTCAGAAATGCGGATATTGCTTCTTTATCCAGATCTTTCGGATGGCGCGCCATCAAGTCTGCAACCGAAAGGTTTTTCAATTGACTCGCAAAATCCTTCTCTCTGAGTATCTCATCGAGTGTGGGAAGTATCTTTATCTCTATAAAATGGTCACCCAGGTTCTTGTAGATCTCTTTTATCCTCTTTTGCGGTGCACTCGGCATGGCGATGACAAGTAGATCATAGCGCCTATCGTTGTCAATCTTTCTTTTCAGCTTCTTTTTGGAGAGAACCCGAACACCATCTATGGATCTTTTTTGCATTCCCCTGTCATCATCAACAAAGTATTTGACTTTATACTCACTGTCCCTGAACTCTTCTTCGAGTTTGATCCCTGCCTTGCCTGCACCGTATATCACGACAGTTTTTGTCTTCTCTACACGACTTCTGTTGATAAGAAAATAGTAGAAATAGACCAGAAAATTGAGTATGAACAGATAGCTCAAGAGCTCCGATACCATCAGCGAAAAACTGACAACTTGATAATAAAAAGGCATATAAGCCATAAATGCCAAGATATAGACTACGCTTTTCAGTAGAAATGTTTTAGCTGAAGATTTCGACCAGGAGAGAGAATAGTCTTCAAATAAGATCAGCGAGGCAAGCATACGCACCGATACGACTACCAGCACCAGTTCCAGATCGAAAGCATGATGAAAGATAAAAAAAGTCCACCAAAATGTACCAAAGGTCAACAGAATGATCACTAAAAAATTTGCTATTCTTTTGTCTAGAAAAGGTAAAATGGGAGAGCCTTCATTGTTATAAGTTGATAATTTATCTTAGTCTTAATTATAATATAAAATTGCTTTGTAAGTTAAGTGAAAAACGTGAAACGTGAAACGTGAAACGTGAAACGTGAAACGTGAAACGTGTGAAGGGTTAAGAAAGAGAGAGTAGATTTTTTGTATAATAAATTTACTCTAAAAATGCTACTTTGCAACCACGATACGTGAAGTTGCTGTGTGGCAACTGTGATATGTAAAGGGAAGTGAAAATGGTGAAGACACATAAAGATTTGGATGTTTGGAAACAGAGTATTCAACTGGTAAAGCAGATCTATAAGATTACTCAGATATTTCCAAAACATGAGATTTATGGTCTAACCAATCAAATAAGACGTGCTGCCGTTTCAGTACCTTCAAATATCGCTGAAGGAGCGGGTAGGAACAGTGATAAAGAATTTATCCAATTTTTACATATATCTCTTGGCTCCTTAGCAGAAGTAGAAACACAACTTATCATTAGCATGGAAATTGGCTACGTCAATAATATTAATACGCCAGTAAATGAGATAAATAATATCCAGAAAATGCTAAACGGTCTCATCAAACATATTAAAAATCGACAAAAAAATCAATATGCAAAATAAATCTTATCACGTATCACAGTCACAAAGTGACTTCTCACGTATCACAACGGAGCCTCCTCTCAATGCTGATCTTCACTTTCTTATTACTTGCTGTCAAACCAACCTATCAAAAGAGGACATAGAATTCATTCACTCTTATCTTAACGCTGAACGCTTAGAGCTGAATGCTTTGATCGGCTTAGCCAATCAACACGGCATCCTGCCTCTAGTCTACAAAACCATAAAAAAACTCTCTGAAGACAGTTTTTTACATGATACGAAACCATCCACAAATCACGTATCACCTATTACCTATCACGAAATTTTGTCTGCTTTCAAGCAACAATATTTACTTATTGCTCAAAGAAACATATTAATGTCAGCAGAATTGATTCGCATCATCCAGCTTTTAGAGAAAAATTCTATCGAAACCCTTGCCTTCAAAGGTCCTACCCTGTCACAGATGGCGTATGGAGACATTACACTTCGGCAGTATGTAGATCTAGATGTTTTGGTGAAAAAAGAAGATATCTACAAGATCGATGCCCTCCTGAAAGATCGTGGGTACCAGCGGTTTTTAGAGATAACACCTGTTCAAGAACAAGTCTATATGCAGTATGCACATGATCTGGGTCTCTACCATCCTAAAAGTGGTGTCCATTTTGAGATGCACTGGTCACTGATGGATGAAGACTATCCGATGCAGATCGATCTGGATGCCATCTGGGAAGATCCTCAAACTGTTAAGATCAATCAGCAGGAGATAAGAACATTTCCGACTGAAGAGCTGCTCCTCTATCTCTGCATACACGGTTCCAAACATCTCTGGGAGCGGATAGAGTGGATCAAAGATATCGATCTGATGATCCGAACACAGGATATAGACTGGGAGAAGGTCATAAAAGAAGCAGAGAGTTCTAGATTTGAAACGATGTTCTATCTGGGTCTTTCATTGACAATGCAGTTGTTTGAAACACCCCTGCCGGAAAACATAACAAAACATATTTCAGCTATGAAAGTACTGCAACCCCTCTCAATCTTTATACTGCAAAACTGGCAGACACCTAAAACTGCCTTCCAGAAAACAGCCGCTATGCTCAAACTTTTTCCAGGTCTGAAAGAGCGGTTGATCTACCTGAACAAGATCCTCATTAAACCTTCATTCAACGAATACTGGTATATCGATTTCCCCAAAGGCTTCTATTGGCTCTACTATTTCCTTCGCCCCTACCTTCTGATCAAGAAGTATTTTAGCACTACATCCTAAATCACATGCAACGTTTTTAATATTAATTTAAAATCATTCAGAAAAGAGATATTATCGATATACTGATTATAGAGTTTGATTTTTTCAGGCAGTACGATATCTATGTAGGCTGTTTCTTTATCTTCATACTGATTCATAATCTTTTCTTCGTCTCTGTACTCGATGGCAGCATTATCTGTGATCCCAGGTTTCACGCTTAAAACTTTTTTATAGTCCTCTTTTTTAATATCGACGAATTTTTGTACTTCAGGTCTGGGCCCAACCAGGCTCATATCGCCCTTTAGTACATTTAACAGTTGTGGCAATTCGTCTATTTTGGTTCTTCTGATGATCTTTCCGACTTTTGTGATTCGGGGATCATCACCGCTTGTTACACTTGGACCAACCTTGTCTGCATTAACAATCATAGATCGAAATTTATACAATTTGAATGGTTGAAAATCTTTACCTACTCTTGTTTGTACATAAAACAGGGGTCCTTTGGAGCTCAGCTTGATCCAGATCGATATGATTATGATGATGGGCAGGAGAATAAGCCCTCCTATTGCAGTGGCTACGATATCGAACACTCTTTTACCAAAGGACTTATACACTATGTAATACTTTCTTAACTTTTTTGATGACATAATCTACTTCTTCGTCACTCATATCCGGATATATAGGCAAAGATAAAGATTTTTCAAATACTCTGTTTGCTATTGGATAGTTTTCATTTTTATAGCCATATTTGTCTTTATAGTAGGGGTGTTTATGGATAGGTATGAAATGGACACTGCACCCCACTCCTATCTCTTTCAGTTTCTCTATCACTTCATCTCTGTGATCAATCTTGATCACATACAGATGCCATGAAGTCGTTCTGCCTTCTTTGACAAAAGGTCGTATGATATTTTTATCATCTTTGAATGCTTCATCATATCGACTTGCGATGCTAGCTCTTTTTTCTCTCAGTTCATCCTGTTTTTTTAGCTGAACCAAACCTAAGGCTGCATTAATATCTGTCGTATTGTATTTATTGCCATTATCTACTATTTCATAATACCAGGCACCTTTTGTGGTATATCTATCCCAGGCATCACGACTTATGCCATGAAGCCTATTGATCTTCATACTTTTAGCATAGTCAGGATTATTGGTAGTTGCCATACCTCCTTCCCCAGTCGAGAGTGTTTTAGTGGCATAGAAACTGAAACAGGTGATATCACTCTTTTCCAAATTCCCGATCTTTACACCTTTATAGCTGCTCGGTATCGCATGAGCAGCATCTTCGATAATATGTAGATCATATTTCTCAGCTATTTCATAAATCTCATCCATATCACAAGGCTGTCCGGCAAAGTGTACAGGGATGATCGCCTTTGTTTTATCTGTGATCAAAGCCTCTATTTTAGAGACATCCATGTTATGCGTATCTACTTCGATATCGCATAAAACTGGAATAGCATCAAAATAGGTTACCACTTCGGCAGTTGCTACAAAGGTATTGGTAGGAACGATAACTTCATCACCTCTTTTAAGCCCTATGGCTTTCAGTGCGAGATGCAGAGCTGCCGTGGCACTATTCATGCTGACCGCTTCACTGGAACCGATATACTCTTTGAATCTGTTTTCAAATTCTACAGTTTTTGGCCCCATTGTAAGCCAGCCTGATTTGATAGCTTCTATTGCGGCATTAAGTTCTACCTCTGTGGTATGTGTTTTATGAAATGGTATTTGCATCATCTTTCCTCTTATTCTTGTTTATCCACTTTTCTATGATTTCTCTATCAAAATAATTTTTTTGCACGATTTCATCGTGAAAATATTTTTCATCCATGTCCAAAACATTACCCGTTACTACAGCAGGATTTCCAGTAACAATCGAAAAATCCGGAATCGATTTTACCACAACCGAACCAGCTTTTATTAAGCACCCTTTTCCAATTGTCACTCCAGGAAATATTACCGAGGATGTTCCGATAAAAGAGTACTCCCCTATTACAACCTTGCCATCAACATAGCCAATCCGCTCATCACTTTGCAAATAATTTTCCCCCAATAATCTAATGGATATATGGCTGCTATGCGAAAATATACTTACAAAGGGGCCCGTTTGGACACCTTTACCAATTTCTATACCATTCGATGCATCCAATAGACAATAATGTCCTATCCATACATTGTCTTCAATATCAAGCCGTCCCGTAGAAAGAATTTTAGTGCTTGAGCTGATCCTTGTTAACTTCATAAATCGCTTTTGCACTTTATTATGAAATCCATAGACCATAAAAGGTTGTTGCACAAAAGCAAGAATATTTTGAATCAATGAAATGACATAACCCAACGGTGATAGATAAATTTTTTTAAGCATCACACTACCTCTCTTTTAGTATCCAGGATAATCATCATAAGTTTAGACAGATTATGTTTTCGTGAAAGGTGTTCTTTCGCATAGCTAAAACTTTTCTCACCCATCTTTGACAATTCATCGCAGCTCTTTTGAGATATTTCACGCATGCAGTGTATCAATTTCTGTTCATCTTCAGGTTCTACCACATAGCCACAATCATTATCCTGAATGAGATCTGCAGGTTCACTATCTGTATCGATTGAGGCGATGATCGGTTTTGCTGAAAGCATATAGGCTGTCAATTTTGACGGCAAAGCAGTCTTCGCCACACCTCTTTTTAATGGAAGCATTAGGACATCGGCTTTTGCCTGCATACCAGGAACTTCATTTCCGGACACCTCATAAAACTGTATCTCTTTGTCGTGATAACCTTGAGCTATTGCCATGCATTTTTCTTTGTCTGACCCACCACCGGCTATAATCAGCCTGGCATCTTTTAAATCAGACTTTCCAAAAGCATGAATCAACAGATCAACACCGGCAGTAGGGCTTATACTCCCAAGATACATAAAAGTAAATAACTCATTTTTCTGTGATTGATTTTTATCTTTAAAATTGATGAAAATATCATCATCCTGCCAATTTCGGACCACAGATATTTTATCTTCTTTAAGATGCCGACTCTCGATAAGATAATCTCTCATTTTATAAGAAATCGTAACTATCTTTGTAGAATTTTTCAATATTTTCTCATCTATAGGGAGAAGCAGTTTATTGATCAACAGACCTACAAATGGAAGTTTTTCACTAATTGACTCAGGGTAAATGTCCTGGATATGAAGAACCAAAGGTATATTGTATTTGGATGCACTCTCTGTCAAATATTTCTGAGCAAACAGTGGCCAGGTATTTGCATAAATGACCTCTATTTTTTGATGATTTTCTTCGATATATTTTTTGGTAGCAACTCCCAAACTATAACTCTCTTTAATTCTACCCAACAATTTGGATTCAGGGCAAGTATAAGTATCTAATACGATATGTTCAAAAGGATACTCTTTTGACATTATATCTTTATCAAAAGTCATCCCAAAAGGTCTCGTCGGTGGAGGTGAGATCACTACGACTTTTTCCTCTGCAGCAAGTGCATTGGCGATATCAAACGATAAGTTTGCAGAGACAACAGGTTCAGGAGGGAATACAGCAGTTACAATTAAAATCATAGATCAGCTTTTTTTCCAAACAGTACGGTTAATATAGTCCGTATAAGAAAGAATGATCCGCAATACTTTATCTGAAACATTTGGCATACTGTAATCAGCCACAGCTCTTAAGGTATCAGGGGTCTGAGTTTCAAGTACTTGTAATCCCTGTAAGATACGCTCTTTATCCAGTCCAACCATCATAACAGATGCTTCTTCCATTGCCTCTGGACGTTCATGTGCCTCTCGGATGTTAAGTGCCGGAAATTTCAATATAGATGATTCTTCACTGATCGTTCCGCTGTCACTTAGAACAGCTTTTGCATCCATCTGCAACTTAACATAGTCATTGAATCCGAGAGGTTTCATAAGCTTGATCAATGGGTTGAAAGTTACCCCTTTCTCTTCGATCTTATTACGAGTTCTGGGATGGGTTGAGACGATGATCGGCATCTTATAGATCTCTGCCATTGCATTGAGTGTTTCTACTAAGGCATCAAAGGTTCTATCACTCCCAATATTCTCTTCTCTATGTGCAGAGACGACAAAGTATTTTCCTTTTTCCAAAGAGAGATCATCAACAATGTTTGAAGCCATGATGTCACCCAGTTTACTGGTGATGACTTCATACATCGGACTACCAGTCTTTATGATGCGATCTGCCGGTAATCCTTCTCTCAAAAGGTACTCCCTGGCAATGTCACTGTAGGTCATATTTATATCAGAGATATGGTCTACTATCTTACGATTTGTCTCTTCCGGTACCCTCTGGTCAAAACATCGGTTACCTGCTTCCATATGGAAGATAGGAATTTGCCGTTTTTTAGCAGGAATAGCACAAAGGCAACTATTAGTATCACCCAAGACTAAGAAGGCATCAGGCTTTATCTCTTCAAGCAAAGGGTCAACCTTGATGATAATATTACCGATGGTCTCTGCAGCAGTACCTAATGCAGCATTAAGAAAGTAGTCTGGTTTACGTAATCCAAAGTCTTTAAAAAAGACTTCATTCAGTTCATAATCATAATTCTGTCCTGTATGGACAATGATCTGTTCTATAGCTTCAGACTCATCTAACTTTTTGATAACGGATGAGAGTCGAATGATCTCAGGTCGTGTACCAACAACAGTCATTACTTTTAATTTACGCATTTCACACCTTTAAAAAATATGTATCTGGATTATCTCTATCTAAAGCCTCATTTGCCCAGAGTAGCAGTACCATTTCACTGTCACCTGTGTTGGTGATATCATGGGTATAACCGGGGATCATCTCAACCACTTCCATCTTTTTGTCACTGACTTTATACTCTACAACATCATCCCCGTGGATCTGACGATGCTTGATGCTCGCTTCTCCCTTGATCACAAGGAACTTTTCATTTTTGCTATTATGATAGTGGTTTCCTCTCGTGATGCCTGGAGCTGTCGTAGATATGGAGAACTGTCCACTGTCAAGGGTCTTCACAAACTCATAAAAGGTACCACGTTCATCTTCATAACCTTTGAGTTCATAAGAGAAACGATCCGTAGGTAGAAAACTCAGATACGTTGCATAAAGTGCTCTTTCAAATCCTCTTCCAACTCTTGGGACTATCAGACTCTTTCTACTCTCTTTAAAGGAGACAAGAAGATTATGTATCTCACCAAGAGTTTTTCTGTAGACTGGTGAAACCTCACCATAAACCACACCTTCTTTACCGTTTTCATCAAGATGGCGAACAAAATGCTCTACTACATCATCTATATAGACGAGATCCAGCTCTACACTCTCATCATTTATCTGTATCGGTAAGTCATGCGTACTGTTATGGCACCAGGTAGCGATGACTGTATTATAATTAGGCCGTGACCATTTACCAAATACATTGGGGAGTCGGTAGATGTAGACTGTTGAGCCACTCTCTTTTGCATAAGCTTCTAAGGCTGCTTCACCACCAAGTTTGCTTTTTCCATAGTCGTTGTCTCTTTCTACTTGTGTAGATGAGCTCATCAAAATAGGGATCTTTCTACCACTTTGCTTTGCCGCTTCTACAAGCTTTTGCGTCAGGTCACGATTTCCTTCATAAAATTCCTCTGGATTTTCAGGACGGTTCACTCCTGCAAGATGAAAGATAAAGTCTGCTTTAGCAACTTTTGAAGCAAGCGTATCTACCGAATCATCTTTATCAAAGGTATCTACCTCTATACCTTCTACACGACTCAGTCTTTCTAAAAGGTTTTTACCTATAAAGCCATTACTTCCCGTTACAAGTACCTGCATTTAGATGACTCCAAATTCTTTCAGATCATCTTTGATCTCTCGGAGTTCTAACAGCATCTGTTTCAGCTCATTTTCATCAAGTCGATGAGTATTATGTGAGTGGTACTCATGTGCCTGAGTAACTACTTCTTCTCCATCTTCAAAGTACTGATCATAATTCAAGTCTCTTGTATCAGCCGGGATGCGGTAATACTCTCCCATGTCAACAGCTTTAACCATCTCTTCTTTAGTCAGTAGTGTCTCATAAAGTTTTTCTCCATGGCGTGTTCCGATTACAGAGACTTTATGTTCTGGTTTATTAAGCATATTTTTCAAAGTATGTGTCAATAGTTCTATCGTCGCTGCAGGCGCTTTCTGGACGAAGATATCACCATTATGCCCATTTTTAAAAGCAAAGAGCACCAGTTCTACGGCTTGATCAAGACTCATCATGAAACGGGTCATAGCCGGATCGGTGATTGTGATCTCTTTACCATTTCGTATCTGGTCTATAAAGAGTGGTATGACTGATCCCCGTGAAGCCATGACATTACCGTAACGTGTACAGGCTATCATAATGTCATTATCATCAAGGTTGCGTGACTTTGCTACAGCGACTCTCTCCATCATAGCTTTTGAAACTCCCATAGCATTTATCGGATACACTGCTTTATCTGTACTGAGGACTATGACTTTTTTAATCCCGGCATCTATAGCTTCATAAAGTACATTCTCTGTACCGATGACATTGGTCTTTACTGCCTGCATAGGGTAAAACTCACATGAAGGTACTTGCTTAAGTGCTGCTGCATGAAACACAAAATCCACACCTCTCATCGCATCTTTTATGGAGTTAGTATCTCGTACATCTCCAAGATAGAATTTCAGCTTGGGATTGTTATACTGCTTGCGCATATCATCCTGCTTTTTCTCATCACGAGAAAAGATACGGATCTCTTTTATGTCTGTGTCTAAAAATCTTCTCAAGACAGCATTCCCAAATGAACCTGTCCCTCCAGTGATTAGTAGTGTTTTATTTTTGAACATTTTTTATTCCTCACCTATTTGCAATTTTACTATTTTTTCACATAAAGCTATATATTTTTCTGCTCGTGATCTCGCCGTTTCAAATTCTTTCACTCTCTTTTTTCCTTTTTCTATAAGCTCTTTTTGCAATTCTTTATCCTCTATAAGTTTCTTGATTTTTTTGGCAATATCTTTTGGATCTAACGGATCAAAATAGAGTGCTGCATCTTGACAGACATCTGTTGCAAAAGAATAATTGGATGTTAAAATGGGCTTTCCCATTTTCATGGCTTCAGGATAAGATGCACTAAAAACCTCTAATAAAGTTGGTAAGAATAGTGCATCACACTGACCATAAAGGGAAGGGCATGATTTTTGTTTCACTGGACCAAGATTTAATACCTGCTTGTCATTATTCCGAAATAAAGAAGTAAAACTATTATCATCTATTGTTAATACAAATTTTATCTTGTAGCCTTCTAATAGAGGCAATACTTTATTAATGATTTTGAGATTTTTGTGTGGATTATTATGTGTTATAAGCAACAATCTAAACTCATCTGCTTCTTTAGTTGGAAGTTCTATAAAATTAGGATTTTTTCTAGATAAATATTTTGGATCATCAAAAGTAGAACTATAGCTATTTCCAACTACTGAAATTTTATTTTTTGCTATTCCAAGAACTTTAGATAATCTCTCTTTGCCATCATTTGTTTCAATAATATAATCCGAAGCATCCCGTTTTGCATAATACGAAACATACTCTACCCACAAATGCATTTTAACGCGTGCAAATAGCTCAAGTTCATCGTAGGCAACTGAATCTTTTTGTAAAACCCACGGTACAGCAAAGCCCATAATATGCTTAGATTTTGGCTTCCAATAACTTGGCCCGAAAACAGAAAACACAACATCTGGCTCTATCTGCTCTTCCAAACTATTTAATTTTGCAACAATCTCTTTTCTTGTTTTCAAAGATGCCGGTGATTTATCTATGAGATAAAATTCAAAGTTATCTGGAAACTCTTTTTGATCAATTTGCGCATTGACTTCTTTTGAAAGGAAAATATAGTATTCATGATCTTTATCCATATATTTCAATTCATTGATGAAAGAGAGTGCTACTTGTACACCGCCACCACCATTGAGATTTGAAGTGTTAATAATGATTTTCATAAAATCTTCCTTTTTTTCCTATTTATAACTCACTCAACAATCTGCTTTCAAGCATTGTCATTTATTTAATCTTTTTAAACTAACTTCAGCATTATTTATCATATTTTCTATATTAAGATATCTTTTAGCAAAAATTCGGGTTTTTTCTTGCAACTCTTCAAGTTCATTTTTAGAAATATTTTTAATAAAAAAAATGATATCTTCAACATTTTTTCCGATGAAACCATTAATACCATGTCGAAGATAACTGTATTCAACACCCTGCAAAATATCTTGACTTCGCTCAAGTGTTAATACAGGCTTACCGAATGCCATGGCTTCAACTATTGACAAACCAATCCATGCAGGCTGAAAATATATATCTGACATACAGAACAACTCGTTTTTTTTCTTTAGATCATAAATAGAGCCAAAATCATATACATTTTTATAAATAGAAAAATCAGGCTTATATTCACCCTCACCAATAATAATAAAGCCAATATCTTTATTTTCTACTTCTTGAATTAACTCAAGCATAAGATCTATTCTTCTATTTGCCGTAAATCTTGCACAATAAATCAAATTTAATTTGGTATGTACTTTATACTTTTTCTTCGTTAGCTCTTTATCTGGTTTAGGTATATTCAAAATAGGTTCTATATCAATAGTATTATTTAGAGCAGTTATTTTCTTTTTATCAATATATTTCGACCATATTTCTTTTTCTTTTTCCGTATACAGCCAGATATGATCTGCTAATTTATGAAATAAAACCCTTATTGATAAAAGTTTTTTTTCCTCTTTTAAATATCTTTCATTGCTAATACCATGTCCCCATAATATAATCTTCCTGGAAGATACTTTTCCAATTAGAAGCAATAACCATGTTGAAATAGATCGAATTTCACCGGGCAATATCAGCACTTTATATTTAGGATTTAGCAATGGTATAAAGTTATAAATCAAAATACTAGAAAATTGAAAAGAGTTTAAATACTTATATCTAAAAATAGAATTTTCAAATTTATCTTTTTCAATATCTTTTTGCTTTTTGTAAATATATAAATCTATGTCAAAAGCTTTATTTAACCCCTTGAAAAATTCTTCTCGATAATGAGGGATTAAAGGCTGTAAAATTCCAATTCTCATAAGTTCTCTCCATAGCTAAAAATACGATAAATTTGAACATTAAATATCATAAAATATGCAATTATTAATAAAATTACTACCATTCTCTCATACTTTTTGGTTGAATAATAAACGGTACTGGCCATGACGATTGGAAAACATATCATTAAGTAAGTCAATGCTCTACCAATTACTTCAACAGATAAAAATATATTATTTAGAATTACCGCTATAAAAAAAAGAACAAAATAAATTGTGAGTTTTGGTTGTTTTTTTAAAACTTCTTCACTTTTATAAAGGATAAAAAAAACTGTAATTATTGTTAATATAATTCCTAAGCCACTGCTTGTCCTCTTTTCTTGAGCTGTGAAAGAGTCTGAGTCAAGATAGAATAAATAACTTGATAAGACCTCAACCTTTGAGCTTATAAATACAATCAATTGACTCATTTGATTTAAAAACCATTCGTTTCCTATGAAAAAAATAGATAAGACATACAAAATGAAAAATAATTTTCGATTAAACTTTATTTTTGATAGTAGATAAATAGGCAACATGATTAACACAGACAGGTGAAACAAAGAAGCTATCAAAATAGAAGATATATAGTAAATAGGGTTTCTTTCAATAATAAATTTAATTGAATAAAAAAATATCACTATAGCTATTGACTGCCTTAATCCACTCATTGTCCAAAAGAAGTAATGAACCATAAAGAAAAAGAACATAAGAGGCAATAAGAATTGAAATTTATATGAGCCCTTAATAAAAAAATACCATGTTAATCCGGCTACAAATCCAAAAAATATACCTGATGGCACACCTAGTTTCCCAAACCATAAGTTGAGATAATTCCATCCTATCTCTCTTCCTAATGAGTAATTAGGAAAACTTCCATAATCAAGTATATTATTATAAAAATCCAGATAACTATGGTAGTCTGTACCTACAAAAGATTCTCTCATTCCAGCAACAGTAGCAACTGCTAAAATAATAAAAGCAAGTCTTTTATTCCATCTAAAGCTATCAGTTTCACTTTTTAATGAAACGATACTTTTATGATTTATTATTTTTCCTGCCGGAAGAAAAACCATTAATAACAAAAGAATGTTATATGTTAAAAAAGCAGCAATTAATATCATTTATTGGGAACCTTCCTAAATAGCTCAATATACTTATGGCTAACTTCTTTCCAATGCAATTGCTTTACAAGCTCTTTTGCTGAATTAGTATAATTTTGAATATCGTCGCCACTTAAGCCTTTCAGTACCTCTAATATATCATCGTTTATTGTAGCAGCATCACTAAAAATTGCACTTTTTCTATCTGCAAAAAAACCATCAATACCACTCCCTTTATGTCCTATGCATAAACAACCTGCAGCAGTAGCTTCCAAATAAACCCTGCCTAGTGTCTCGGGAATGCTTGGCATAATAAAAACATTTGCAACTTGTAAATATTTGATTACTTCATCTTTTTCAAGCCAGCCAGTGAATTTTATTTCTTTTTCCATTTGTAAGTCTCTAACAAGCTTTTCTAAATATAACTTTTCCGGTCCATCGCCAATTATTATATATTCAAAATCATAACCCATTTCTTTTGCAGATTTTAATGAATTAATAACCATGTCTATATTCTTCAATTTTAGTAGCCTGGCCACAGTAACAAACTTTGCTTTTGAAAAGTCTTTTTCTTTATCATAAAAATATTCTTCATCTACACCATGTGGAAATAGAGAAATATTGTGATTACGCTTTTTTAAAAAATTAAAACTAGTAGGACTTGGAGTAATACATATATTCGCATTTGTCATTATGTCATTTATAATCTTTGAATTATAAATCTCTTCATTCAATTGCCCTCTAAATACATGTATATGAGGAATAGTATACTTTTTGCTTAAATAATTTGCTACAACTCCATCGGCAATATTATTCTGTGAAATAATTAGATCAAATGTCTTTATCTCTTCCCCAAGCATATTTTCTACTTTCTTCAAATTCAATAGCTTATTAAATATAAGTAAATTTTTATCGATTACGAATTTACTTGTTGGTAATCTAAACCAAGGAAAGATAATAGTTTTATATCCTCCGGCTATAGTTTCTCTGAGTTTAATATACTTATTATATTTTGCCCAAATTGGCTTGATCTTTGCGAGTAAAAAATTCGAATAAGGAATACTTTTTAAAAATACAAATTCAATTGAGTCGTCAATTTTATTAATCTCTTGCTGAATTTTTATAGCTATGTCATTTTCTCGTTTTAAACCATCAAGAGGAAGGATTTCACATATATTTAGTATTTTCATGCGAATATTCCTTTCATATACTTAAAAAACCTATAACTATAACTATATACAAGAGGATATTTTGTGATTAGTGGAAAACTTAAATTATCATATTTATTTATCAAGTTTACAGTATTTTTTTCCAATAGTAACAATTCACTTTCTACAAAAGCTTTTTCTACTCCATCTTTATTTCCCATCCAATCCAAGTTTTTAGTCGCATACTCTCGTGTTTTATTTTTATATTCTTGCAACTTGTCTTTATTATTTAAAAAGTATTCCATTTGCTTGGCAAGGTCATCCACATTTACTTCACACATTGGCCAATAATAACCATCACCCCTACAATAATATTTCTTTACTGAAGCAGCCTTTGATGGCTCAACAATAAATTCATTCATTGGTGCATTATCAACCGTAATGATAGGTAAGCCGGAAGATTGAGCTTCAGCAATTGTTAAGCCTATACCTTCCAACCTGGATGGATATACATACACATCTCCTTTGTAATAAAGTCCGGGTGCTGTGACAGTTTCTTCAATTATTTCTAGTTTGTTTTTTTGTATTAAGTTATTCATTAATTTGACATGCATAGGTAAGGTTTTCTCAAGGCTAGATTGTGAGTGAATTATTAAAGTACTTTCAGGATATCTATCAGAAATTTTTGCAAATGCTTCTATGACAAAGTCTGTTCCTTTACGAAACGGACTCATTCCTGCCGAATGAAAAAAAACGAAATTATCATTTTTATTTTTTTTCTCTTCATCTATTACTTTTGGAGCAAACAAACTTGTATCTGTTCCCCATGGAATATAATAACACTGTTTATGCCAGGAAAATGCGGAATAATGTCTTTTGGTATTGCAAATTAAAAAATCATAAGCATTAAATAGTTCCAGTGTTCTATCTGTATAGTAATCTATATAAGCACCCGTTTTTATTCCCCATTTTTTACATAGAACTACAGACTGCCACCAACTTTGTTCATTAAACAAGATTGTTTCAATTTGGTTTCTTTCAATCCATTTTTTAAAATCTTCTTCATCAATGTATGTTCCTGTAATTGGCATCGTATATTTCTTAGCCCAATAAACATTAGCTGTATTCCATTTTGAATCTTCTTCAGCATATGTTTCTCCGCCTCTTGCATAAATATAAACTTCATGTTCATCTTCTAAAAGCTCTTCATATTGTTTTGAAACATATGCTGCACCACGTTCAAACCATGTAGTTACAATACCTATTTTCATGTATTTCCTTTTTTCATGTATTACTTAAATCTAAGCTGTTTGGAATATTGTAGTATATAGATAAACAAAAATATATTTCATTTTCTTTAAAGCTTTTCATATCCAGCCTGCTCAAGTTCATCATTAATAATGAGTTTTAGAGTGCTCCGTTCATCTATACTAATTAATTTTCGTCCCTTACCAATAGAGTCTTTATTTGGGGTCTTGATAACATTTGCATGGTGAGTTCTCATAGTAACATCACCCATTGAACTACTAACATTTATTTTATGATTATTTGCAGGTATTTTTAATATATCCAATATATGATTTATAACCTGTTCATGGTCTTCTACCATACTTTCATACTTTATTTCTACATAGCTATTTCTAGGAAGACTCTTCTTAAATTCCTGCCAAGCCAATCTACTGTTCTTCCATCTATATGCTGCATCAGCAATATTATTGTATGTTCCAGTTTGAACATATGAGTGACATACATCGACCCCATCTCGCTCAATATATATATAAACTGCCTTTGGAAATAACTTTTTTGTTAGCCCAAGACTCATGGTATTCAAGGGGGTTTTATCGCCAAACCATGAAGATGAATAACTTTTTTCTTTTGCTATCCATTTATATAATTCAATAATAAGTGTACCAATTTGTTGTTTATCTTTACTAAAATTCTTTGCATAAATAGAAAAGTCACGAAGGGTATCTATACCAAATGTCGTAAATTCAGGGTAATACTCAATTTTTGCAAGTGTCAAATCAACTTTATCATTCCAATTTAGGGCAGAAGCATTGAGATGAGAAATAACTTCTGAGCCGAGTACATAACTTTCTGGTGGTATATAAATATCACCAAATTCCATTAATAACCTTCTCAACAATGTATTCCCAGAACGCCCAGAACCAACAATCAAAAGATAGGGATATTTACCAGTATCCCCAATATTTCTATTTAAGAATAAAGACAATAGTTGCCTTATAATACCCATGACCCAGTAGAATGGATATTGAAACTTTGGATTTCTAATTATATAGTTGTGAATTTTTAATCGAATCATGACTTTACTCCTACTAGTATTAAATTAACAAAATAACCATTCATTAATTCTATTAATTTTTTGTATACGTTTTTCATTTTATTAACAAGCTCCTTATTTCGATTATAAATTGCTTATTAATCCTATATGAAAGTAAAATATAAAATATAAAACTTAGCAAAAACCATAATACAATATCAAGCAAAGCTTCTACTTCAATATTAATCATGATAATATAAGTCATAGCTACTGACAATAAAGTAACTACCAATGGTATTCCTAGTACACGGAAATATTCTATAAAAGAAGCATTACACATTTTTTGTACTATAAAATACCAATTTGGTAATAATAAAACAACCTGATAAAAAAGTAATGAAAAAGAAACACCTATCAATCCCCAATAACTACCAGTATAAATTACCATTGGTATAAATATAAACCCCGCCACACTCCACCAAAAACCAAGATCTGCTCTACCCCTAGCCAACATTAATGAGCCTGCTGGATTTGCAGTTGAACGAACTAGCGCAAAAATAGATAAAATCTGAAAAATTTCTATTGCATTAATCCATTTTTCACCAAGTATCAAAGGCACTAAGGAACTTGCAAGCATTGCCATTAACGTATAAATTGGGAAATTAATAGAAGATAACATATTAATAATTTTCAAATATACAGATTTTAATCTTGGCAAATCATCTTGTATTTTAGCCATAATTGGGAATGTTACGTTTGTAATAATGGGGCTAATTACTTGTGCAGGACGCATAACTAACTGCTTGGTCAAACTATAAATTCCTAATGCTTCAGTACCAAGAAGCTTACCAATCAAAATGACATCAAATTGATTGTTAAAATATATAATTGAATTTTGTCCCATCTGATACAACCCAAATGTTAAAAAACTTTTAATTTCTTGGTGATGATAAATAAACTTTGGTCTATGTGATTTCAAGCCTATTGACAAAAGAATAGTATTTGAAATAATTACATTTACTAGTGTTGCATAAACAAGACTATATGCACCAAAACCCTGTATGGCTAATGTTACTGCAGATACAAAAGCCCATACCCCTGCAAAGACTTCAACTTTAGCCAAGACATTGAATTTCAACTCTTTTCTTAATAGAACACGATACTGATTACCTATAGAGTTTATTAAAAAAGAAAAAGAAAGCAATTGCAATAATGGAATAATCGCTTCTTCATTATAAAATGTTGCGACTGCCGGTGCAATCATAAATACAATTAAAGTCAAAACCATTCCAGAAAAAATATTTAACCAATAAAGACTTGATAGTTGCACATCTGTAATACTTTGTTTATGAATTATTGCATTACTAATTCCCATATCCATAAACAGTTGAGAAAAGCCTATCACTACCATTACAATGGCAACCAACCCAAAGTCTTCTGCACTTAAAAAACGAGCAAGGACAATGAGTTGTATTAACTGAAGGATAGTTCTAACTCCTGTTGACAACGAAGTCCATTTCATTCCACCAATAGCTTGTTTTTTTAAATCTTTCATATATGAATACTACAATCTCCAAGTAGGATTTTCAACGATCCCTTTAATATCAATAAGCACCGGTTCCTCTGTACTAACACCTTCAAACTCACTACGATTAAGCTCTTTAAACTCTTTATGCCCCACAGCAATGATGATGGCATCGTACTTTTTATCTTCCTTAAAAGGATCTGTAATAAATGCATAGTTTTTCTGATCAACATCTTTTTCATCGATCCATGGATCATAGGCATCGACATTACAGCCATAGTCATTTAATTCATCAATGATGTCAAACACTTTAGAGTTACGAATATCTGGACAGTCCTCTTTAAAAGTCAGACCCATCACTAAAACATTTGCATCTTTGATCTTCTTATCGTGAGAAATCATCTCCTTGATGGTACGTTCTGCTATATATTTACTCATACCATTGTTGATCTGACGTGCACCCAGGATAAGATTTGGCTTATAACCAAGCTCTTGTGCTTTATGTGTCAAGTAGTAAGGATCAACACCTATGCAGTGCCCGCCAACAAGGCCAGGAGTAAGTTTGATGAAGTTCCACTTTGTTGCAGCAGCATTTATAACCTCAGTAGTATCAATACCCATCGTGTCAAATATAAGTGCAAGTTCATTGATGAGGGCTATGTTGACATCACGTTGAGTATTTTCGATGACTTTTGAAGCCTCAGCAACTTTGATGGAAGATGCTAAGTATGTTCCTGCAGTAATGATACTCTTGTAAAGATCATCTACCTTTTTTGCTATTTCAGGGGTAGAGCCAGCAGTGACTTTCAAGATCTTCGTGACCGTATGCTCTTTATCTCCTGGGTTAATACGTTCAGGAGAGTAACCGGCAAAGAAATCTTTATTAAATACTAAACCGGAGGTCTTTTCAAGAACCGGTACACATACCTCTTCTGTAACACCGGGATAAACCGTTGATTCATAGATGACAATATCATCTTTTTTAAGCACTTTTCCTACAGATTCAGAAGATTTAATGAGTGGGGTGAGATCTGGACGGTTGGAACTGTCTATAGGAGTGGGTACCGTAATGATATAGACATTACAATCAGCGATCTCATCAAGATTGGCAGTAAATTTCATACCTTTATCTAAAGCTTCTCTAACTTGCTCGTCACTCAATTCAAGTGTACGATCCACACCAGAGTTAAGCTCATCAATACGCCACTGGGCGATATCGAACCCTACTACCTCATATTTGTCCGAAAAAGCATGTGCCAAAGGCAAACCAACGTACCCAAGTCCGATAACCGCTATCTTATGTAACATATAAGAAATCCTGATATTAAATTAATGATATTATAGCTAAAGTCCCTTTAGGGGGAGTGCTATTTGCTATTTGCTATTTGCTATTTGCTATTATGAAATTTATCTAGATTTTTTGTTGAAGCCAAGAATAATAATAGTGGCGATGCTACTTTTGAATATCATTATTACACCATTTGTAAAATGGCACCAGTAGTATCTTAATACCATTAGAAATGATCTCGTCTTCACTGTCGTAAGTAATGATAACACCTCTACTTAGATTGAAATTTTTACAAGCAGTTACCATACCTTTTAGCTCTCTGTTTTTTGTATCTTCATCACTCATATCAAAAGTCACTTGTATCGCTTCTGTAATGGTATTTTTTTCATACACTATAAAATCACATTCACTATTGGAATCACGATAGTAAAATATCTCCTTGTTGTTTCTCTTAAGTTCCAAAAAGACAGCATTTTCTAATGATTTGCCAATGTCATCAGAGAACTTGAATTCTGTGGCGTTATTGAGACCTATGTCTATGCTGTAAATTTTTTTCTCACCAAGTTCTTTATTGACTAGTGATTTATCATATCTTTGCAGTGTAAGTGCCAGATAGATATTTTGTACATACTCCAAAAAGTCATATAGTGTATTTTTACCTATTTTTATACCATTTGATTTTAATTCATTATAGGTTTTGTTGATAGATATTTGTTTGGTAGAAGAAGCAATGATACGTTTCAGGAAGAATTTTAAAGCAACAGTATTAGTAATATGATATCTCTCTGCCAAATCTTTATAGAGCAGTACATTAAAATACTCCTGAAGTGTCTGATTTCTGTAAGATTCATCTAAAAATAGTATCTCAGGGAATCCTCCATCTTTCAGAAATGTATTTTGTGCATTTTGGATATGTGCTAAACTTCTTGAAGAGTAGAGATCAACTTCTATCTCTTTAAAGGAAAGATATTCACTAAAAGAGAGTGGATATACTTCATAAGACAGCGTTCGTCCTCTTAAACTTGTAGCAATTTCAGAACTCAGTAATTTTGAGTTGGAACCGGTAATAAAAATATTTTTACTGATCGTATCATACACTCTTCTTACAAACTTTTCCCATCCGGTAATATTTTGGATCTCATCAAAGAAAAAATAGCATTCATTGAGCTTTTGTTCAGGATATAGTTCACTAAAACTTTGCAGTATCAGATCAAGTTCATCTATGTTTAGTTCGAGTCGTTCATCTTCAAAGTTAAGAAAGAGTATTTTTGTTTTTTCAATATCATTTGAGAGTCTGTTGATCATCTCATACAAAATAGATGTTTTACCACATCTTCTTACACCTATAAGTGTTATGATTTTATTAGTATCAAGCGGTGGTTGCAAGTTACGAGGCTTTACATCAAAATTATCTGTTAAATGAAAATCCCTAATAATAACTTTTAATTGTTCTTTCTTTTTCATAAAGAAGATTATATAAGATTTTATCTTTTATTTAGATAAAGTGTATCTTGGATTAGGGGTTGTTTTCTGCTGCTAAGTGCAAATATAAATTATTACCGCACTGGCTAAATATTCTAATTAACCTCTCTATAGGTGAAACAAGGGGAAAAAACAGATAATAGATCATATTTGTGTCAATTTATATATACTATTGATTATAATATATATATAGAAGTATCTTAATGAAGACTCACATGACTTACTAAAAAGGAAAAAATATGGCACACATTCAAGCTGGAAAAAAAGCTCCAAAAAGTATCTTAGAAAATATCCCCCGACTCATTTCATCTTACTATATGCAAGAGCCGGATGTGTCTGTAGCATCTGAGAGGGTTGCTTTTGGTACATCAGGCCATCGTGGTACTGCAAATAAAAAGAGTTTTAATGAAACCCATATTCTTGCCATTGCCCAGGCTGTCTGTGAATACAGAAAATCTGCCAATATCACCGGAACGCTCTTTATAGGCAAAGACACCCACGCACTTTCAACCCCTGCACAGCTCACTGCCTTGCAGGTTTGTATAGCCAATGGCGTGACATGCAGGATCGCCATAGATGATGAATACACCCCGACACCGCTTATCTCATTTACCATTCTTGAAGCAAACAAAGAGAGTGACATCTTGAGTGACGGTATCGTGATCACGCCTTCACACAACCCACCTAGCGATGGTGGTTTTAAATACAATCCGCCAAACGGTGGACCTGCCGATACAGATGTGACCTCTGTTATCGAGCAACGGGCTAACGAGATCATAAAAAATGGACTCTCTGAAGTTAAAAAAGTACCACTAACTGAAGCACTTGCAAGTGACCTGCTCCAAGAATTTGACTTTATCACCCCTTATGTTCTGGCACTTGAAAGCATCATCGACATTCAGGCGATCAAAGACGCCAACCTCAGCATAGGGGTGGATCCTATGGGTGGTTCCGGCATTGCTGTCTATCAAAAGATCAAAGAGGTCTATGGTCTCAATATGGATATCGTCAATCCCTATGTCGACCCCACCTTCAGTTTTATGAGTTGCGATCATGACGGCAAGATACGTATGGACTGCTCTTCGCCTTTTGCTATGGCTTCACTAATATCGCTTAAAGAGAAATATGATATCGCCTTTGCCAATGACCCCGATTTTGACCGCCATGGCATCGTGACACCCAGTGTAGGCCTGATGAACCCGAACCACTATCTGTCTGTGGCTATCTGGTATCTATTTTCCCATCGTAAAGCATGGCGCAATGACCTTCGCATCGGAAAGACACTTGTCTCCAGCTCTATGATAGACAGAGTTGTCAACTCCTTAGGTAAAGAGGTTTACGAAGTACCCGTCGGGTTCAAATGGTTTGTGGATGGACTCTTTGACGGTACACTCGGGTTTGGCGGCGAAGAGAGTGCCGGTGCTTCATTTTTGCGTCAAGACGGAAGCGTTTGGTCCACCGACAAAGACGGTATCATCCTCAACCTTCTTGCAGCTGAGATCAAAGCCATAACGAAAAAAGACCCCGGAGAGATATATGGGGAATTTGAAAAAGAGTTTGGAGAGTCATACTATGCCCGCATCGATGCCCCGGCAACACCAGAGCAAAAAGCGCTGCTTAAAAACCTCTCTGCCGAGAACATCACCTCAACAACACTGGCAGGCGAGCCGATCATCGGAAAATATACCCAAGCCAGCGGCAACGGAGCAAAGATCGGGGGCCTGAAGGTCAGCACTGAAAACGGATGGTTCGCAGCACGTCCTTCAGGAACAGAAAATATCTACAAGATCTATGCCGAGAGCTTTATTTCATCAGAACATTTAAAACAGATCCAGGAGGAAGCCAAAGAGATCGTTCTTGCTGCCATGGCATGATCTATGATCTTCTCTTGTTCCGGATCTTCTCGGTAGAGATTTTTAAATTGGGATTTTACTAAGGATTTAATCTATTTTATTCATAAGATATAATACAATTATGAATATTATTATACTAAATTATTGATTGTTACAAAGAAAAGCCAAACTATTTGTGAAAATAGGACGGAAAGCCTACGGGTCTCTTTAGAGAAAGCCAGGTTACCTAATAGGGGTAATCTGGCTTTTTTAGTTTAAATGCTGAATAACTCTTTACGAGGTCCGAAAAGAAATGACGAAATTATTACAGGAACAAAATTTATTAATTCTAAAAATGCTTATGAGAGCGATTAATGAACTTGAAGCAAAAAAGGAAAAATTGTCTTTTTTTCAATCTAAACAGAAAAAAAATATAGAGTTTAGAATAGAAGCCATACATCAGATCGGTGACCAATTTGATTCAAAATTAAATATAGATCTATCCAGTCTTTCTGAAATAGACATTACAAATATATTGATAATTTTAACAGCTTACTCTGAAGAGTACAATACTCCTGAAGATAAAGAAATGTATCTTTCCCTCTTAAAAACGATTCATACCATCAAAACATCCAGAGAAGAACCTACGATTCCTGTAATAGAAAAAACTGAACTATCCGGGATAGAAAGAATGCAACATATAGCAGAAGATATAATTGATACCATTATCAGTACAAATAAGCACATCAGGATAGATGAAAGTTATGAAGATTTCATAAAAGTTTTTGAAGGGTTTCCAAGTTTTAAAAAATATAGGCAAGCATCAACCGTTGTAATTGACAGAGATGAAGCATCATATAAAATTTACATTACAAAAGAAGAAAATAGCTTTTCGGCATATTGGAATTTGCAACAATAGAATATATTGTGAGATGAAAACGCTTCTTCTTAGTTGTGTTCAGATTTTGCATGCTTTAAAGGAGTCGTACATCAGGTACGTCGAGTTTAAATATGTGAAATATGGATACAATTAAGAAGAAGTGGTACACCCAACAGGATTCGAACCTGTGACCTTCGGTACCGCAAACCGATGCTCTATCCAGCTGAGCTATGAGTGCACATTTAAAATGTAGTAGCGATATTTAGAGCGAAAGTATAACCAAAAAAACTTTACTTTTCAAGTAATTCCATAGCTCCAAACAATTCAAGGGCTTTTGGATTACTAATAAACGTATGATTATACGGATGTTCCAGCTCTATGGTTTCAAAGTTTTCCAGTGAAAGTCTCTTTTTGAGTTCTTTTGCATGGGTACCAAAGAGTATAAGTTTGGGGCTGTCTTCTTCTAAAGAAGCCAGAAGGCTTTGTATGAACGGTCTCCATAATTTCACATGTTTTGTAGAACTTTTTTTATCAGTAAAGATCAATGCTGTATTGAGAAGCAGGACACCATTTTTTTCAAAATTGATTCTGAGTTCATCTATGGAAGTGATAAGTCTTTCTTTATCTACTTTAGAGATAGCATCTTGTGATAGATCTTCTCTCTCAAGATCACCTCTGGCCAACAATGCCATTTTTACAAAGTTTCGTAAACTTGTAGCACGATTTACTTCTTTACTCAATCCTGTATCAGAAAAAATGCTTTCAACTTTTGCATCGATAAAAGCATATCCCTTCGCACTCTCTTTACGAGGGTAAGGGTCTTGCCCAAAAAGGATATATTTTACCTCATGACGGGGAAGTGTTTTAAAGGCATTAAGATACTCTTTCTGGGCAGGAAAATACTCACTGTCCTGTTCAAGAAAGTCACGATATGATCTGTCCAACTTATCATACGCCCCAGAAAGTAGCGCTTGCCAACTAGGATGAGGCATTTTTGATCTTGTCAAATTTGATGATAAGTTCTATTCTGCTTGTAGGGATACCCAGTTTTTCAGAAATACTCTCTCTACTCTCTCCTGCATCTATAAGCTGCATCACCTCGTCGTGTGCTGAAAAGTTTTCTATGACATCTTTTACTGCGACCCGAGATGCCTGGAGATTGGAGATCGTTATATCTTTTACTTCCAGGATCTCTTGTAATGCTCTGTTCTTGGCTGCAAGTTTTTTATTGTTATCGTACAGATAAAAAAGTAACCCTATTAATAAAAGAACCAATCCTAAAAGTATATATTCCATTTATAGCACCTCCATGATGATGAAAAGTAAAAAAACAAATCCCAGGTAGCCATTGACCGTAAAAAAAGCTTTGTCAATCTTTGTAAAGTCTTTGTTGACAAGATAGTGTTCATACGTCAACATGACTGCAGCAAAGAGCACTGCCAGTTGTGCCCATAGACCAAGGTGGGCGGCAGTCACAAACCAAACCCAAAACAGTACAGCTAAGAGATGAAATACTCTGGCGATCCACATCGTCTTTTTAGCACCAAAACGTGAAGGGATGGAGTGCAGATCATTGGCTTTGTCAAATGCCATGTCTTGTAAAGAGTAAAGCAGGTCAAACCCTGCTACCCAAAACATGACACCAAGTGCAAGATAGACAGACCAGGCTGTTATCTCGCCTGTAACAGCCACTACACCTGCTATGGGGGCCAAACCTAAGCTTACCCCTAATATGAGGTGTGCCAAGGCAGAGAAGCGTTTAAAAAGTGTATAGGCTCCAAGTATAAGCAAGATGGGCACTGAGAGTTGAAATGCCAATGTATTAATGAAATATGCCACTCCTATAAAAATAAGTGCATTGATGATAATAAAAAGTACCATTTGAGTATTGGATACCCTGCCATCTACAGATGGTCGTCCTTTTGTTCGAGGATTGAGTACGTCAATATCCCTGTCAAGATAACGGTTGACACCCATAGCAAAGTTTCGGGCACTTATAGCCGCAAGTGTTCCCAGGAACAACAACTTCCAGCCAAACCATCCATCTGCCGCTACAAGCATAGCTATAAAGATAAAAGGCAATGAAAATACTGAATGTTTAAACATCACCAATTCAGAAAAATCATTTAGTTTTTTTAAAAACACATTCTTGGTCAACTCTTCACTCCTCATTCCTAATTCCTCATTCATTATGGGTGTGGAATTTTTAATTTACTATTTAAAGCCCAGGCAACAACAAGAGCCAACCCACCGATCACATAACTGCTGCCTATAATATCGTAAGAAAAAAGCAGGTAGAGAACCCAAAGCAGTATGGCTCCCAAAGGTGTAGGTACCCCTACGAAGTACTTGGCAGCTTCTCCTACCTCTGCTTCTATATTGAACTCGATCAATCTCCTTAGTCCAGAAATGATATAAAAGATAAAAATGAACCCTAAGATCAACTCCTGAACTCCTGAACTCTCTTTTGTAATAGCGTAGTAAAGCAGAAACGATGGCATCACGACAAAGGAGATAAAGTCAGCATAGCTGTCAACCTGTACGCCGAACTCTGTTGAGAGGTTATATTTTCTTGCAACTTTACCATCAGCAATATCCAGCGCACCGGCGATCCATGCTAATATAATGGCTGTAAAGAAATCACCATGAACAATGAAATGTATCGCAATTAAACCCGCAGCGATATTTCCAAAGGTGATAAGGTTTGCAATATTAAAACGATTATTTTTGTCAAATAAGTTCATTTGTTTCCTTGAATTAATGAGTGTATTTTACCTTTATTGCAATTATAGAGTGATTATATTACTACTAACTGCTTGCACCTGCTATCTGTTTCGCTATGATTACGCTATGATTACGCTATGAATAATATGCAACAATTAGCCCTTATTGGTCCTACAGCTTCAGGTAAAACTGCACTTGCCATCAAGATAGCACAGCGGATGAATGCTATTATACTCTCTATTGATTCTCTCTCCATTTATAAAGAGATAGACATCGTTTCAGCAAAACCCACGGTAGAAGAGCGTGAAGGCATAGAACATTTTGGCTTAGACTATCTCTACCCTAATGAGAGTTTTGATGTAACAACTTTTGTCAGACTTTACCATGAGGTTTATAATAAAGCATCCCAAGAGGGAAAAAATCTTGTCATTGTAGGCGGTACAAGCTTTTATCTTAAAATGCTTATAGAAGGCATAAGCACGCTTCCGGATATCTCAGAAGAGACAAAGAATAAAACAAGAAAATATTTACAAAATTTACAGACAACTTACCAATGGCTTTCTAATTTAGATCCAGAGTATATGGATAAAATTTCTGCTAATGATCCTTACCGTATAGAGAAGGCTTTATATATCTATCTTGAAACCTCTCTTCTGCCTTCGGTCTATTTTAAACAATTTCCACCACAACCAACAATTACTACTCCACTTCCTATTTATCAGATAGATATAGAGAGAGAGAAACTTAGAGAACGTATTGCATTGCGCACGAAATTAATGGTTGAAGATGGTTTGATAGATGAGATCTGTACATTAGAAAGAAAATACTCACGCACACCTAACTGTATGAAAGCTATAGGTATCAAAGAAACATTGGCTTATCTTGATGGTATTTATGATAAAAAATTACTGATAGAGAAGATCACAACCAATACAGCACGACTTGCAAAAAGACAAAAAACATTTAATAATTCTCAATTTGATAATGTTTTTAAAGGGAGTGTTGAAGAGTTGGAGAAAAATTTATTGTAGGGTGCGTTTGCTAACGCACCACTAAATTATTGCTCTAAAGGTGCGTTGGCAAACGCACCCTACGTTACTAATAGCCACTCGCACTTATCATATAGTAAAGATAAGAGATCAGTGGTTGGATATAGAAGATCGCTCCAACTGTAGCAAGTGTTGCCATACCGATCACTGCCATCAACGGCTTGGAAAGGTTATAGTAGATCGTATCAACATCTTTTACCGGATCCATAAGGAACATATAAACGATGAGTTTCAGGTAGTAGTACGCTGCGATAGCAGAGTTAAGACCCATAACGATCGCCAACCATATATACCCTGAATTAACTGCTGCCTGCATAACATAGATCTTACCCCAGAATACTGAGAACGGAGGCACTCCTGCAAGTGAAAGCATGAACAGACCCATGATCACGGCACCAACCGGCATGATATGAATAAAGCCTGCGAACTTTTCATAAGGGTGATCATATCTTTTATCAAATCTTCTGTTTTTATGACGAGAGATCCATAACATAGCAAATGCACCAAGGTTAGTGAACATAAAGAGTGCATAGTAAAGGAAAATACTTGTTGTTCCTTCTGTTGTATCCAGTGCTAATGCCGCCATAATGAAACCGGCATGAGAGATAGATGAGTATGCAAGCATACGTTTTACATCTTCCTGGACCAATGCCATAATGTTTGCAAGTGTCATCGTAAGTACTGCAAGTACCAAAATAGTAACTCTTACCCACTCAACACCAAGGTCAATATACATACCAAAGATTCTGATAGAAACAACAAATGCTGCTATTTTCGGTACCACTGACATATATCCGGCCAATGGAGCAGATGCACCTTCATAGACATCCGGTGCCCATGTATGGAACGGGAAGAGTGAAAGTTTGAATGAGAAGGCTACAAGTAAAAGTACTGCTGATCCAAAGATAGCGATCATTAATCCTGTTTCATTCAGACGCGTTGCCATGACTTCGGCTACTTTGTAAAGTTCTACAGATCCTGTAAGTGCATAAACAACTGCTGAACCCATCGCAAAGAATGCTGCCGCAAGTGCACCCATCGTAAAGTATTTTACTGCTGCTTCATAAGAGTTCGCTCTGTTGTGAAGTGCAATAAGTGTATAGAGTGAAAGTGATGCTGTCTCTAGTCCTACAAAGATAAGGATAAGGTTATCACTAGCCACCATAAACTGGAACCCTGCGATCATGAACAAGAAGAGTGCAAAGAACTCAGGGTATGAGTACTCATGGAATCTTTTTGAAGTGAGTGCAAGTGGGATAAAGATAATAGATCCCACAATGATCATCAACTGAGAAATGATAGAGATACCATCGATAAGCATAACATCAAAGAATCCACGCTCATTTACATTGAGTCCCAATGTAGCACCAAAGTCTACCACTAGGATCAAAATAGTCAACATGACATAAAGTGACTTATGTAACTTCTCATTGATCAGGTCAAGAACCAAAATAACCAGGCCACCTGCAATAGCAATAAGCATAGGTGCAAGTGTAATAAGGTTTAGACTCTCTAAACTTACATTAATAGGCTGTAACATTAGGCACCTCCTTCATTTGATTTGGCCACTCTTATCATATCTTTAGCCTCTTTTGTGATCGCCTTCTCATCCATAAAAACCAACATTGCTTTTACAGAGTTATCGATAGGCTCTAGTACCGGTTTAGGATAAATACCCAACCAAATAACAATAAGCACCAATGGTACCAATGACCATGTCTCTTTTTTATCAAGATCTTTCAGTGTTTTGTTCGCTTCATTTGTGATCGGACCAAAAAAAGTCTTTTTATACACTGCAAGCATATAGATCGCACCAATGATAATTGACGTACCCGCTAAGATAGTCATGATCGGTGATACTTGGTAGAAACCAAGAAGTACAAGGAACTCACCGACAAAACCGATCGTTAATGGTAATCCAACTGCCGCCATGAGCATGATCCCGAAGATCACCGCGTACTTAGGCATGACTGATGCCAATCCACCGAACTCAGACATAAGTTTTGTATGTCTTCTGTCATAAATAACACCTACAAGCATAAACAGCGCCCCTGATACAATACCGTGTGAAAGCATTTGGAAAACTGAACCACCAATACCTTCTGCATTCATAGCAAAAATACCAAGCATAATGATACCCATATGCGACACTGATGAGTAAGCGATCACTTGCTTGATATCTTTTTGCGCATACGCAACCATCGCTGTATAGATGATCATGATGATTGAGAGTACAGCAATAGGTGTGATCATCATCACAGATGCATCCGGAAACATTGGAAGCGAGAATCTCACAAATCCATAGGTACCCATTTTAAGGAGTACTGCTGCAAGTATCACCGAACCAATAGTTGGTGCTTGACCATGGGCATAAGGCAACCAAGTATGGAATGGGAACATCGGTACTTTGATCGCAAAACCAAAGAAGAATGCAGCAAAGAGCCAAAGCTGATAATCAACCGGCAATACCAAGGCATACCAATCTGTAATAGCAAAACTCCATACACCTGTCAGGTTATGGTACACATACGCCATAAAAAGCATACCTACCAACATGATAAGTGATCCTGCAAATGTATAGAGGAAGAACTTAACAGAGGCATAAATCCTAAGAGGTCCACCCCAGGCACCGATGATATAAAGCATCGGAACCAGTGAAAGCTCCCAGAAAAGGTAGAAGATGATCGCATCAAGTGCTACAAATACACCTATCATCGTCATTTCTAAGAATAGAAGCGTGATGATCATGTTTTTAATGTTCTTTGTAACACTCATGCTCGTCATACCGATCAATGTCATCAGTGCTGCCATTATAATAATGAACAATGAAATACCATCAACACCTATATAATAACTTACACCAAAATCAGGGATCAAAGGAATCATCTCTACAAACTGCATTCCTGCATTTGCAGAGTCAAAACTGAACCATAACCATAAAGCAAGAAAAAGCTCTATGGCAGCTACTGTGATACCATACGCTCTAGCACTCTCTTTGTCTACAACAAACCCTAACAATCCTGCGATCGCCGGGAAAAATACTAATACACTTAAAATATTATCCATCTATTTACTCCTTAACCTAGCATCGCTGAGATAGCTGCAACCAACAAGAGCAACACTGCACCAACAGCCATCCAATTTAGATAGTTTGAAAGGTTACCTGTTTGCATCTTTCTAGAAGCATCACCACTTTTATAAAGGAATTTAGCAATGCCATCTACTGTTGCATCCACTATCTTCATATCTACACTTGTCCACATCTTTTCTGAAATCATCGCATACGGCTTAGTAATAAATTCCTCATAAAACTGTGGAATATAATACTGGTTTGCAAGAAGTTTATAGATAAAGCTGTTTTCAAGCTCTTCATCTCTTTTAAGCCCATTTGCATATTTTTTATATGCTAACCATATACCACCGACTGCAAATACTAGCACTACAGCTGTAAGTACCCAGATAAGGTGGTGTGTATGTTCACTCATGACATAATCCGGTAAAAGTTTTGTTATAAACGTTTGAAAACCACCCATGAAGAAACCAGCAATCACTGCCAATAGTGCAAGTGGTGACATCGCGATCAGTACAAATTTGTACATCTCATGCGGATGCAGTGTCGATTCATCATATCTTGCTTTACCGTGGAAGGTCAAGAATACTTGTCTAAAGCTATAGAATGCTGTCATACCGGCAGTCAATACCAAGATTGCCCACAACACATAGGTACCTTCATTAAATGCTGTTTCAATGATGGCATCTTTTGAGAAGAATCCAGCAAATACAGGAATACCTGCAAGTGCCAATGATGCAAGACCCATATAGATGTATGTCCAGTTCATTGCTTTTTTGAGTCCCCCCATCTTAAAGATGTCAAGTTCATCATCCATTGCATGCATAACGTTACCTGCACCCAAGAAGAGAAGTGCTTTAAAGAATGCGTGTGCTGCAAGGTGGAAAAGTGCGATCCAGTATGCACCAAGTCCGGCAGCGGCAAACATATATCCCAACTGAGAGAGTGTCGAGAATGCAATGATCCTCTTCAAGTCTCGGTTAACCAGTGCCATAGATGCTGCAAAGAATGCTACAAAAGTACCAAGTGCTGCGATAAAGAAACTTACTTCAGGTGTCATAGAGAAAATAGGATTTGCTCTGATCACCAAGAATACCCCTGCTGTTACCATCGTTGCTGCGTGGATCAATGCAGAAACCGGTGTAGGACCTTCCATCGCATCTGTAAGCCATGTATGGAGTGGAAACTGAGCTGATTTACCCATAGCACCGATGAAGAGTGCAAGAGCAGCAGCATTCAGAACACTACTACTTAAATTAGGAAGATCAGCAAAAACCACATCATACTGAAGAGAACCTACATTCCAGTAAATAATGAAAATTCCAACCAGCATTCCAAGGTCAGCAATACGGTTTACGATAAACGCTTCGTTTGCTGCCCATGATGGAGAGATAGAAGGATTCTCTTCTCTTGTAACATCTGCTTTGTGATACCAAAAACCAATGAGCAACCATGAACAGACACCAACACCTTCCCAACCGATAAAGAGGCCGGCAAAGTTATCTGACATAACCAAGATCATCATAGAGAAAACGAATGCTGAAAGGTACGAGAAGAATCTATTGAAACTCTTATCGTGATCCATATACCCAATAGAGTAGATATGAACTACGGTAGAAACCAAAGTAACTACTGTCATCATCGTTACAGAAACCTGATCTACAAGGAATCCAAATGGAATCGTTAAGTCACCTGCAGAGATCCACTCCATCATGGTTACATGAATAGAATTGCCTGTAGTGTAAACATAATATGCCAATAGTGCCGAAGCTACAAATGAGGTAAAGAGCAGTAAAGAAGCTACGATCCCTACAAAGGTTTGTCTCGGACTCATTCCAAACAGAGCTGCGAACAGTGAACTTGCAAATGGAGCAAAAAGTGCTATATATACTAAATTTTCCATCATTACCCCTTCATACTTGCAAGATCATCAAGATCAAGAGTGCCGTATTTTTTATACAATACGATCAAAATACCAAGTCCAACTGCCACTTCACTCGCTGCAATAGCAATGATAAAGAATGCAAACATTTGACCTGTTAAATCATTATAATAGTGCGAGATCGCTGCAAATGCAATATTGACTGCATTAAGCATAACCTCTGTTGCGAAGAAAAGCATTAAAAGATTTCTTCTTCTCAGTACACCTACTAATCCTATAGAAAATATAAGTGCTGAGACGATAAGGTAGTGAGAAAGACCTATCATTTTTCATCCTTTTGTTTCAAGATTTCATCATCTGCACTCATATCTTCAGTGAGACTCTGATCCATTTTTTTACCAGCAAGGATGATCCCTGCTATCATTGCAACAAGTAACATTAATGCTGCTACTTCAAACGGGACAAGATACTTTGTAAAAAGTACGATACCCACATCTTGTGCATTCCCTACACCTTCATGCATAGGGTAAAGTGCCTGGATCGCATCAGAGTGGATCGGTGCTGCAAACATCAGTACCAACACCACTGCACTCAAACCACCAAGTAAAAATACCAATGCCGGATTTGTATTTTTCTCTTTAATGTCTCTTGTCGCATCAAAGAACATCATTGCAAATGAATATAGAGCCATAATAGCTCCTACATACGCAATAAGCTGAACTACACCGAGGAAGTCTGCACCCAGGATAAAGAAAAATCCTGAGATAAGCACCATTCCTGCTGCCAGTGATGTCATAGCATAAAGTACATTCTTACTCATGACCGTCACGAGAAAAAGTCCTATTGTTAAAACCGAAAATAGATAAAAGGCTACCATTTCATACATATCTATTCCTCCTAATACGCTAGTGGCGTTTTTTTAATATTGGCATCAGCATTTGGAGATACTGCACCAAACCCGTCATACTCTTGTTGTAAGTTAAGCTGATCTATAGGCGTTAACATATCTTCAAAAAGTGAAAAACTTGCTCTCTGTTCAGAAGCAGTCTCATATCTTGGTCCGTGTACGATCGCAAGTTCCGGACACACTTCTGCACAATATCCGCAGAAAATACAACGTCCGAAGTTGATCGTATATTCACTAACCTCTTTACGTTGGTTCTCATCATATCGTGTATCCATTGTAATACAGTTAGAGATACAGATCTTTTCACAAAGACCACACCCGATACATCTATAATGACCACTCTCAAGCAGTCTAAGCATATCATGAATGGCTCTATATCTCGGAGAGATAGGCATTTTTTCAAACGGATACTTCACTGTATGCATATTTCCACGGAAAAGTGCATTGATCATCTCTCTCATGGTGACCCCGAGACCTACAAAGAGCTCCCCTTTAAAGGTTCTTTTTGCTACCTGTTTAAACTTATCCATACTAGTTTCAGGTGTTACACCGACATCTAGTTTTGTGTAGTTTTGTGTTCCAACATTTCTGTTTTTAAATTGTTCTAAACCCATACTTTCTCCTTATACCATTATCACAATACCAGTGAGCACTATATTGATCACTGCAATCGGCATTAAGACTTTCCAACACAGCCACATCAACTGATCTGGTCTTACATGTGGCCAAGATGCTCTTACCCATAACATTAAGAAGAAGAAGAATGCAACTTTCAAGATGATAGTTAACCAACCAATTCCTTCTACACTGTATCCACCCAAGAAAACAACCGCTGCAATAATAGAGACTGTGATCATGTTTGCATACTCACCAATGAAGAACATACCCCATCTCATTCCGGAATACTCTGTTGCATATCCCGAAACAACCTCTGCTTCATGCTCAAGAAGGTCAAACGGTGTTCTGTTCGTCTCTGCAAATCCTGCGATAAGGAAAAGCACAAATGCTACAGGCTGCTGCCAAATGAGCCATGAACCGATCCCTCCTGATTGATAATCATTAAAATCAACAAACGAAAGTGAACCTACAAGCATAATAGGGGCCAAGATAGAAAGTCCTGTAACTACTTCATAACTCAAAAACTGTACTGCTGTTCTTGCTGCACCGATGATACCCCATTTATTGGCTTGAGACATACCTGCCAGAAGAGGACCGTAAAGCCCTGCTGCCATCATACCAAGAACAAATAGAATACCAATATTGAGATCCGCTGCGATAGAAGGAACAAACGTTCCACCCAATAACGGAATCCAACTTGGAATGATGAAGTCTGGAAAAACAGGTACCGCTGCTAAAGCAATAAATGCTGTTGCAGCCGTAATAATCGGTGCTATCATAAAGATGAATTTATTTGCATTTTGGGGAATGATATCCTCTTTGGTAAAGAGTTTGATCCCATCTGCTGCAAGTTGTAGTAATCCATAAGGTCCTACGTGCATAGGTCCTAATCTTCTTTGCATGAATGCAAGTACTTTTCTTTCGATAAATGTACCAAATCCTGCAATAGCAGAAATAACTGCCAAGATTATGATGGCTTTAATAAGCACACCTAGCCATGTGACATGTGGTAAAGTTTCCATTGCATGTCCTGCGAGTGTTGTTTCCATATTACACCTTTCTCATTGTTACTGTTTTATATCTAGACTCACCAAAGAGGCTATATACATCTTGGGCACTCTTGAAATCTGAAAGAGCGACAATATCACCTTCCATTCTTTCATCTGCAATAACATCTACAGTAATGCTTCTGTTCTCAAATACTATTTCTACTTTAGAACCCAATGCTTCTGCTTTCGCTGTACTTGCATAAAGACCAAAGGCTTCAAAGATCTCATGTGCTTTATCACTAAAGTCATTGAATTGTCTTTGTGGGTTACATCTGTAAACGATCTCTCCATCAAGCGTGATAGATTCATCGATCTTCTCAACTTTGATCTCTTTAGCTTTTCTTTTCTTTGTTGTTAATTCATAACCTCTGTTTTCAGTACCATCGTTAAGGTATCCGTTTGGCAAACTATCAAACTCTACTGCCTTGAATCCTTTTGAAACCGGGAGTTTAACTGTCCAATCAATCGTCTCTCTTGGAGCATCGACTAAAACTTTCATGATATCATTAAGCTCATAACCTCTGTACTCTAAAGCAGCATTTGTCGGAGTGACTCTTTTATGCATATTTGTCAATGTACCTTCTTGTTGGTTCATTGCCGGCATATCGAGATCACCATCTCCTAGTGCTGAGAGTCTGAAGTCACCATTTTCATTGTAACCTACCGTTGAACCCGTAGCTTCATCATCAAGATCACAAATAAGTGCTACACCCAAAGAGTTTGTTTTAGGCGGGATCATCGCTACAGAAACAGTTGATGTTTCTTCGATCAATGCTATCAGCTTTGCAATATTTTCTGCTTTTTCATGGAAATAGAGGTCTTCACCGACAATAAGTGAAAAACTCTCTTTCTTTTTCATCATTTTTTCAAATGCTGCAGTAAAAGCATCACTCTCTTTACCAAGAAGTTCAACCAAACCGTTAGACTCAACAGTGATCTCTTTTTCTACCATTTCCGGTACTTTTTTCGTTACTTCTTTACTTTCACCTGTCTCTTCATCTATGACTGTTTCAGTCACATCTTTCATGACCTTCTCTTTAATAGTCTTCGTAGTAGAAGATTTGAAACTGGCAAGGTACTCTTTCACATCAGCAGGTAATTTATCAGCATCGGCAAATAGATCCAAGATCAGATACAGTGCTGCTTCTTCCAATCCAACTTTGTGAGTGAAAACCTCTACACTCTTACCAAATGTTGGTACAAGATTGTCTCCTACCGGGTGGAAGTAAAGCCCTGCACCTTTATTCATCTTTTGAACGTTGTTGAAGGCATAACGTGCATTAGGATTATCATTTCTTAAAGATGTACCCACAGACATTACAAAATCAGTTGCCATTACTTCTTTGAAATCAAAGCTGTAAAGTGACTGTCCTGCTGCTGCAGAGTATGATGAAAGGAATTTCTGGAATGCTCTTGCATCCGGATTTACCAATTTCACACCTGTTTTTTCTTTCAGTGTTTGAAGCATAAGCGCTTCTTCATTAGTAATGACAGAGTTAAATCTGATGCTATCTGCATTTTTAAATGCTTCAATAGCAGCCTTAAATGCTTTTTCATCTTTGCCATCCACAGCGTTTTCAAAATCATATCCGAAACGACCTGCACCACAAAGTGAAACATAGTTCCATTCATTGGTTACACGGAAAATTTTATCATCTCTGTTTTCAATAGAAGCAGGTTTTGTCTCATAGTAAATTTGACATCCGCTACTACAATGAGCACAAGTTGCCGGTGTACGTTTAAGATCCCAGGCATTTGAAGTATAAACAAAATCTCTACTTACCAATGCTCCTACAGGACAGACAGCTGCACACTCACCACAGTCAGAACAATCTGTAAATTCTGTACCGTTACTCGGAGCGATCACAGATTTTTGAAGTTTATTCCACATAGCATAAGCATCTTTAGGCATCGTTTCTTTGAAACCTTTATCGAGTGCTTCTCCACCTCTTTTAACAGTAGTGATCGCTGCATCACCTATCATATCTTTACAAACAGTGGTACAACGTTCACATACGATACAGAGTCCCGCATCATAGTGCAGTACTGAAGACCAGTTAGTCGTCTCTCTTTTGGTATCCTGTATCATGTATGATTGAGAATCAACACCTAGTTCAAGTGTATAGTTCTGTAGTTCACATTCACCACTCTTATCACAAACACCACACTGAAGCGGGTGATTAACATCATACACTTCCATGATGGCTCGACGCTCTTCAAGAATATTTGGTGTGTCAACAGTGACTTCCATACCCTCTTTTACTTTTGCATTACAAGCATATACCTGTTTACCATCCGCTTCTACAAGACAAATATGACACGCCAATGTTGGCGAACATCTTGTCAAGTAACAAATAGCTGGAATAAAAACATCATTGGCACGTGCTGCATTAAGGATATACTCACCCTCTTTAACTGCAAATTCTTTACCATCAATCTTAATATTGACTGTACTCATATTATTTCCCTGCCCTTTCAAAATCTAACCTGCTAAACCTATAAGAGGATAACAAAGCAGCACTTAATCCCATATCAAAAGTAGGATTGAGTGCTATTGTCCCCTTCATAGATGTATCAATCTTAAACACACGATCAAAACGTACTCCGTCGATGCTGAAAGAAATACTCTCACTATCCTGAAGTTTTGTCGCTGTTGCAAATTGTTGTGAACCTAACAAAAGTGCTTCAGTTTCCAAAGCTTTACATTTAGCAGTGAATGCTGAAAACTGCTCTGTCGGATTACAGTTATAGATCACTGCACCATCAAAACCATCTATGTCAGAAACTTCTTCGAGTGTTCTGCTTACAGAGACTTTCATACTCTTCAAGAGATATCCTCTATGCTCATTCCCTACAGAGTCAAAGTAGTCAGGTAAGCTATCAAACTCTTGTACTTCAAAGCCTTTGTCTACAGGTAACTCTTTTGTATACTCTATCGTGTACTCTGCATCTAAGCCTAAAGCATTTGCGATATTGTTCAATACATATCCGCCATACGGCAAGGCAACATTCATCGGTACGACACGTTTGTCGTTTGTTGTGAGTGTTCCCTCTTGCTGATTCATGGCTGGCATATCAAGATCACCATCTCCAAGTGCAGACAAAGTAAAGTCAGCCGGAGTGTTATATCCGACTGTTTTCCCCTCTGCTTCATCATCCAGGTCACAAATAAGTGAAATACCCATCGCATTACCTGCCGGAGGTACACATACAACATTAAATCCTGCATACTGCTCAAGTAGTGCAAGAAGTTTCGCTATCTGCGCTGCTTTTGGATGTGCATAAAGGTCAGAACCCGCTATCAAAGAGAAGCCTGATTTTTTGATCAGTGATTTTGCCAAGAAAGCAAGCTCTTCTTCACCTATATTGCTCTCTGCACTCAAGTTACCGATATCCAAGTCATCTAAAAATGCTCGTATCGCTTTAGGCACTTCTATATCTTTAAGAAGTGTCTCAACTAAAAGTGCTGCTACACCCTCTTCGCTTCCTGCTTCATACTTGATAAATTGGGTTACGATATTCTTGATCTCAAGATCTTCAAGCGGATGCATATAAGCTACTCTGGCCCTGTGCCATTTACTTGCCATGTTGATATGGTATTTTACCGTTGGACTGTCATCATTGATCTTTGTTCCAAGTACAATAACAGCTCTTGATTCAGAAATACCTTTTAGCGTTCCACCATAAAGGCTCTTGCCTGTTATCGAACCATACGCTTGCATGAACTTCTGGTAGCTTCTTGCTTCATGGGAAATAAGCTTATATCCTTTTTGCTCTTTAAGCTTTTGGAGGATCAGTGCTTCTTCGTTAGAAGTTTGACTACTGAAAAGTATGCTTTGTGCATTTTCAAATGCTTTTACAGCAGCTTCAAATACTTTTACATCTTTGCTTACATTTTCATTGGCATAATCAAAACCATATCTTCCTGCACCACAAAGGTTTGAGAATTCAAAGGCATTGGTCATACGGTAAATTCTCTCATTTTTCACTTCATAGGTCATTTGACAACCGCCGCCGCAATGAGGGCATGCTGATGGTATTTTTTCAAGCTCCCAGGCATTAGTCGTGTACTTAAAGTTCGTATCTACCAATGCACCTACAGGACATACTGCCGCTGCTTCACCCAAAGAAGCATAGTTCTTCTCTTGTTTTACATTGATGATCGTTGATGAGTATCCACCAAACTTAAGTTGTAAGGCTTCATCACCTGTGATCTCTGTAGAAACCCTTACACACTTTTCACACATGATGCACAGTGCAGGATCATAAGAAACATGTCCCCAATTCTCTACAGGTCTGTGTTGGTCACGTGCAGTAAAGGCTTGCTCTTCAAGACCAAACTCCATTGTTTTGTTTTGAAGGTCACACTCACCACTCTTATCACATACACCACACTCTAAAGGGTGGTTTACATTATAAAGTTTCATGATGTTCTGACGCTCTTTATTGAGTTCATTGTTTTGTGTGTTGATCACTGCACCGTCAGTTGCTTTCTCCTGGCATGAGAGGATCATTCCATCTACACCCTCAACATCTACGATACACATACGGCAAGATGCAATTGGCTGCACTTTTGTAAGGTAACACATCGTTGGAATATAAATATCATTCTCTCTTGCAATATCTAAAATGGTCTTTCCAAAGGTACTTTCACATACTTTACCATCGATGGTAACTGTAATGGCTTTCCCTTTATTTATAGAATTATGTACACCCATATTACACCGCCACCATTGAGATATAGTAACAACGCATACAACGTTCAGCTTCAGCCATAGCTTCTTCACCTGTGAAGCCAAGGTTGACCTCTTTGTTGTTCGTTTTACGCTCATCTACTTCAAGCTTTTCGCTCACAGCACGAGGAAGTCCAGGCATCCAACCAGTGATATTCTCTTTTTTGTCATAGACTCTGAGTCTGTTCAAATGGTCTTCCATGATCTCATCATCAGTCAACGTACATTTACCGTCATAGATATAACGACTGATCACTGAAGCAGCACGTCTCGCTTGTCCTACTGCATTTACAATGGTCATCGGACCATATTCACAGTCACCCGCAGCAAAAAGCCCCGGACGTGTTGTCATAAAGTCTTTACCATTGGTTAAGATACTGTTCCATGATGTCATCTCAAGATTCCAATCTTCAGGAAGAATTTGTGTGTCAAGTGCTTGTGAAACAGCAGGGATAAGATAATCACACTCTATTTCAAAATCACCATCTTCTATCTTCACAAGTTGTGCTCTACCACCATCTGGATCCGGTACAAGTTCAAAACGATTGACTTTAAGCCCGGTGATGTTTTTCTCATCATCATAAATTTCTTCAATCGCAGAGTGGAAGATGAACTCAACACCCTCTTCTACTGCTTCATGATATTCTTCATAGGTCGTATTACGGATGATCGTTTTTTCATCACGACGGTAAAGCATGATCACTTTTTTTGCACCTTCACGAATAGAACATCTTACAACATCCATAGAGGTAAATCCACCACCGACACAGACAACGGCTTTACCTTCTAACTCATTTGATGCCGGTGAACCAATGTCATATTTGTGCCACAAGTTTACCTTGTCAAGCATCTCTATCGCACCCCAGTAACCACCCATTTTAGTGTTTTCATTTGCCGCACGTACTTTCTTAGAGAGTCTTGCACCAAATCCAAGCAAGGTTGCATCATACTCAGCCTCGATCTCTTTGAGACGTTCTGCATCTACTCTATGGTTATTGGTAATACTTACTGCTTCAAGTTCAAGCACAAGATCGATATCTTTTTGATACTTGCCAATAGGCATACGATACTCAGGAACTCCTACAGCAACTTCACCACCGTTAACCGGTAACTCTTCAAAGATATGTGACTGGATACCTTCAAGTGCCAAGTAGTATGCAGCTGTAAGTCCCGCAGGCCCAGCACCTATGATCGCTACTTTTTTACCATCATTTCTGAGTGGTTTAGGTTCTACCGGATGTAACCAAGGAAGCTCATGATCTGTCTCATAATCTGCCCCTAAACGCTTAAGCTCCATGATCGAGATAGGCTCATCAAGGTTCATACGACGACAGGCATCTTCACATGGATGAGGACAGACACGACCACAAGTATGTGCAAGTGGCATAGTTTGTCTTGTTGCAGCCAATGATTCTGTAAAGACCATATCTCTTACACCCTCGATATAGGCAGGGATGTCAACATGTGCCGGACACATATCTGTACATGGTGCTGTAACTTTAGCAATGTACGTTGTGTCTCCTGCATAATGTTTAGAAGGTACTTGACCATCAATACATGTATCAAACTGATCTTTATAGTGCTCCATCAAATCCAAAATAGGTTTAGGTACTGTTTTTCCGATCTCACACTTAGATGTTGTCATCATTGTTTGACTTATCTCTTTCAAGTGTGTTATGTCATCATGGGTACCTTCACCACGTGCTATTTTGTCGAGTAAATCATAAAGGATCCTACCTCCCCATCTACCTGGAGCACAACGACCACATGCTTCAGAGTACTCTTGGTACTGTGCAGCATATTGTGAAGCTAACTCTACGGCATCTATATCTTCATCGAAGATGGCAACACCATCCCAGCCGATAAATGCTTTAGAGTTTCTGTCTCCATGATAGGTTTCAGGCAGTTTAAATCCTGATTCACTCAACTCATCAGACGATTTACCGCGATTATCGATAAATTCATCCCTCCAAGTTGAGAATATAATACCTGACATTATTTAGCCTTTGGCTTTCTAGCAGCACGTTTTGTTGTTGCTCTTTTTACAGGCGTTGTTTTTGCAGGAGCTTCTTTTGCACTCTCTTCTTTAGCTTTTGCTTCAGCTGCAGCTTTTTCTGCTTCTTCTTTGGCTTTTGCTTCAGTTTCAGCTTTTTCCGCCTCAACTTTTTCTGCTTCCTCTTTAGCTTTCGCTTCAGCTTCTGCTTTCTCAGCCTCTTCTTTAGCTTTTGCCTCAGCTGCAATTCTGTCTGCCTCAGCTTTTTCTTCAGCTGCAACTCTATCTGCTTCTGCTTTCTCTTCAGCCGCAACTCTTGCAGCTTCTATCTTCTCTGCTCTAGCTTTTCTGGTTTCATCATCTACTTTTTTGACAACAATAGTCCAATCCACTTCATTAAACTTCAATGAATTCATCAAGTCATGGCCTGTAGCTCTTACTACATCTGCAGACTTTTGAATAGGAGAGAAATCTCCTACTTCAAAAAGGAAGATCCCTACTTCATCAACTTTGATACCTTTATCGATAAGTTCGACCATTCTGTCATAAAAATCATCTTTTAAATGTCTTAAATCATATCTTTTCATAGTCTCTCCTATCTATCAACTTCACCGAATACGATATTGGTAGTACCAATGATCGTAACGACGTCTGCTATATATGTCCCCACAAGAAGCTCTTGAAGCAATCCTGTATGGAAGAAACTCGGTGCTCTACACTTCAATCTGTAAGCATACGGCTCACCTTCTGACTTAATATAGAAACCAAGTTCACCTTTTGGTGATTCAGTAGGTACATAGACTTCACCTTTTGGTGGTCTCATCCCTTGTGTCACGAGTACAAAGTGCTGCATTAATGCATAGTTTTGTGTCATGATCTCTTCTTTTGTAGCAGAGATATATTGCGGTGCATGTGCCATAAGTTGCGGTTCAGATTTTTTATACATAGGGATAAGTTGTCTGATGATCCTTGTGGACTGTTTCATCTCTTCCATGTAAATTCTGAAACGTCCGTAAGAGTCACATCTGTCTGAAGTTGGAATATCAAAATCAAGCTCAGAGTAAAGCTCATAAGGCTCCTCTTTTCTGATATCCCAATTTACGCCTGAACCTCTAAGCATCGGTCCTGTACATCCCCAAGAGAGTGCATTTTCTGCAGAGATCACACCTACATCTTCAAGACGCATTTTCCAGATACGGTTCTCATTTAAAAGTGCTCCGTAAGTGTCATCTACTTCTTTATCGATCTTATCACAGAATGATATTGCAGCTTCCAACCAACCTGCAGGAAGGTCAAGAGGTACACCACCGATACGTACTGCGGAATGCGTCAATCTAGCTCCACAGTAATCTTCCATTAAGTCCATTGCAAACTCACGTTCACGGAAGGCATAAAGGAAGACTGACATCGCACCTACATCCAGGGCATGTGTTGCCACAAAGAAAAGGTGAGAGATAATTCTATTGAGTTCCAATAGCATTGTTCTGATCACTTGCGCTCTTCTTGGTGCTTCTATACCGATAAGCTTTTCTACAGCAAGTGCATAGGCATAGTTGTTGGAAGTTGACGCGATATAGTCAAGTCTGTCTGTTGTTGGCAAAAACTCATTGTATGTCATGTTCTCTGCCATCTTCTCGATACCACGGTGAAGATACCCGATGTCCGGATAGGCTTTCACAACCTGCTCACCATCTAACTCTAGTACAAGTCTAAGCTGACCGTGTGCTGATGGGTGCTGAGGACCAAAGTTGATGACCATTGTGTTATCGTCACGCTCAAAATTGAGGTTTTCAAAAAATGGGGTTAATTTATTGGGTTGTTGCATCTTGCCTCCTTATCTTCTCTCATCTAATTGCTTGCCAGAATCTTTAGTATAATCTACAAGCACTGTTTCACTATACTCGATCGCAGTCTCTTTTTCACCTTCAGAGATATCTCCTGCAAATGGTACTTCATATCCTACTCTTGAGAAACGTTTTGTATCATATCTATCAATACGTGCAGGATCTCTATTTTCCGGACCGATCACATCTCTGTACTCTTTACCGAAGATCTTATCTACTTCATACCATGAAGCAAACTCATCCCCTATCATAGGGTAGGTTTTAAGTAAAGGATGTCCTTCCCAGTCATCAGGCATAAGTATACGCTTAAGGAACGGATGATTATTCACTTTGATACCGAACATATCGAACATTTCACGCTCTGCAAAGTTTGCTGATTTAAAGAGAGGCTCAACACTTTCGATAGCTTCACCCTCTTTAATGCGACATACCACTCTTACTCTTTTGGCTTCAGTGATATTTAACATTTGATAAAAGAGTTCAAACTCTCCATCTTTTGCCAAATAGTCTACCGCACTCTGCTCAGAACACTGTGTGTATCCGCACTTCTCTTTAAGTATCTCAAGCACGTTAAAGTTTTCAGTTGGGTTAATATGCACTACAAGCTGTCCTATCTCAATATAAGACTCTTTTGCTTTTCTACCCAAAGCTTTTACTACAGCTGCAAAGTGACTCTCTGCTTCAACTTCTTCTCTTGGTACACGTGGTGCTACCCAAAATCTATCTGTATAGTATGATTTACCCTGAACATTGTCTTTCGGTGTATATTTTCTCATTACACTAACCTCAAGTTTTGTTTTGTATTGTTATTCATATTTGCAGACTCTCTTCTGATCTTCTTTTGAAGCATCATAAGTGCATACTGCAGTGTCTCAGGACGTGGAGCACACCCAGGAAGATAAATGTCAACAGGAATGATACGGTCAACCCCTTGTACTGTTGCATACGTGTTGAACATACCACCTGTGTTTGCACAAGAACCCATAGAGATCACCCATTTAGGCTCTGTCATCTGGTCATAAAGTCTTCTTGCAAACTCTGAGTGCTTTTTAGAAAGTGTTCCTGCAAGTATCATTACATCTGCTTGTCTTGGAGACGCTCTAAAGATGGTTCCCATTCTATCGAAGTCATAACGACTTGCTCCAGATGCCATCATCTCGATCGCACAACATGCGAGTCCATATGTAAGCGGCCAAAGTGAATTTGAACGCCCCCAGTTTACGAGTTTGTCTACCGAAGTCAATGCTATCGGCAAGCCTGCTGATGAGGCATAATTTACTTGATGGTGTGCCATTCAAGTGCTCCTTTCTTCCATGCATATACGAAACCAATCGCAAGTAATAAAATAAATAGTATCATCTCCACAAATCCAAACCAGCCAAGCAGTTTAAAGTCGATCGCCCATGGGAACATAAAGATAATCTCTATATCGAACAAGATAAACAAAAGTGCTATCAGGTAAAACTGTACTGAGATGGTGTTGGGTTGTTTTGTAACCTCCGGTCCACACTCATAGATACTGAGTTTAAGCTTTTCTGTATCCAGTCTAGCCATTTTTCTACTAACAAGTCTTGCCAAAAACAACGTAGCCGGAAATGCTACAGTTGTCAGTGCAAATAAAACAAATACACCAAAATACGGATGTTCTGTAATTACATGAGTCATATTAATCCCTTAACCTATATTAATTCTTCTCTCAAAGATAACGAGAGTATTCTCAGAATATTACCTTCATATTATCTGAAAGATGGTTAAAGTATTTTTGGCTCTAAAGGCTTTGAAAGATTAGTTTTAGGGGATGTAACTATGTGAAACAAAAAAAAGTGGTTACAATACTCAAAAAAATTATTAAGGTTATTATGACAAGAATTAAAATTCAGTACAAGCGAAACACTAAATGTTGAGTCGTAAGAATTATACCAATGTACTTTATTGGATAGCTATGGTTGGATTGGTCATTTGGTTTGCATACACTAAAGGATGGATACTTGCCAACTTTGAAAGCATTACGGCAAAACAGGCTTATACCCTCATGGAAAATGATCAAAACGCAACACTTTTGGATGTAAGGACCATTGAAGAGTTTAAAAGTCACCACGTCAGAGATGCACAACTCATCCCGCTTGGAGAACTGGAAAATAACTTAGAAAAACTCGAAGCAAATAAAAATAAAAAGATCATCGTTTACTGTCAAACAGGACGCAGAAGTGTAAGCGCTTCACGGATCTTGGAAAACAATGGCTTTACTCCCCTCAATGTGGAAGGTGGGATCATTGCAATGAAGCATGTTGGGTTTGAGATGGTGAAGTAGTATTATACGCATACCAAAACTTGTGCATTGGTTTCTGTAGTTTTAATATCCCCACAAGAGTGGGAATACCTAAGCAGACATTACAATTCTATATTCAAAGCTCCAAGTGTTTCATAAGTGATACCACCTGTTGCAAGGTTGTTATCTCTTTGGAATTTATCTAATGCATTTTTAGTTCCTCTACCTAAGAGACCATCTGCTTCACCCGCATTGTAACCCTTCTCATTAAGCGCCGATTGGATCTTGGAGATGACATCTTTGTTCATATTGGTTTGACAGAGAATTCTTTTCCATCCTACATGTGTTGCTGAGATTTTTTTACGTTTTTTCATCATTTTATACTCAGCTTCAATAGGTGTTTTTACCTCTTTTGCTTCTGTAATTAACTTTTGCACTGCTACGACTTCATTTGTTGCAGGGATTACCTCTTCTTCTACCTTTGCCGGTACGTCAAGCACTATTTTTGTCACCTCTTTAGTCTCTGCAGGTTCTTCTGTTAAACAGATCTGGTATCCTGTGTATTTAAGGGCATCTTCCACCTCATCTTTGATATTGTGCCAAGAGAATGTTGATTCACTCTCTAATTGGGTTTTTTCAATAGTCTCATACACTGCAGGCATTGGAATATTTTTGATCTGTGTATCTGTTAACAGTTTTTTAACTTTGATCACCTGAGTCTCTTCCTGAACCTCTACGATCTTGGTAGTCGCCGGTGTTTTAAGCACACGTTTTTTAATGGTTTTGTATTTTGCCGGTATCTTGACCAGACACATGATCTCACCTGTAGCACCAGAAACTTTTTGTGCCGGATTTTGACCTTTTTTCCATACGGTTTTTTCAGCCTCTACCAACACTTGTTCCTCTGTCTCTTCATAAACAGCAGGAACCTCAATGATCTCCTTGGATGCCGGTTTTATGACGATGGTTTTTTCTACTATTTCAAACTCAGCAGGGATCACTTCTGTTTCATTATGTTCATTTCGTACCAAAATATCTTCTGTTATTTTTTTAAACTTTCGTGGTATAAAATATTCTTTATAACAGTTACCTGGCTGTGAACTGTTCAGATCTACCCCACCTGCCCCTGCAGCAGCCAGGATCATCTTGCTTACAGGTAAAGCTTTTTTCTTGAGACTTGTTTTCCAAGTGCGGATCGCTGGTTTAACTTCGATCGTTTCGGTAATTTCTTTATATGTTGCAGGTATCGGGGTAAGTTTTTTAGTAGCCGGGATCACTTCTATCTCTTCTTCTGCCATTCTATACTCTGCTGGAACAATAGAGATCTCTGAAGAAGGCTCTTTAACCATCACCTGTTCTTCTACTGTTTCATACTGTGCCGGCAGAACCACTCTGGCATAACATTCACCCGCTTTAGCATCTGGTGGAATAAGAGATACCTCTTGAGCATTTATATAAGTAAGAGGCAGTAATAGTGCAACAAGTAGATTTGAGTATTTAATTTTCATTAGTTCTTCCTTCTTGATATTTTCACCATATCATATAGGAGAGAACTTACCTAAGTATTACTTCATTCCTGAGAGTAGTTGGTCATACACTTCTAAAGTGATCTCAAAACTCTCACTGCTGCGTGATTTCTTTTTTTGGAGTTCTTCTTTCATTAGATCCGTCAACTCGCTAAGACGTTTGGAAACTTCCCTTTTACACCCTTTTTGTCCTCTTGCATTACAATTATCTATAAGTGTAATAATTTGTGGAAAAAGCGAAGCGGTGAGCTTGTTATACATTTCACTGTAAGCACGTTCCTTTATAAACTTTTCTATGCTCTTGTTTTGCTCTTTGGTGTAACCCCACACCTCATCTATGTACGCTATCTGCTCGTTGATATGTTTATGTTTTTTATTGTCTTCTTTGTGGCGTTTCTTTTTGATCTTTTCTAACTCTTTGTAGGTTTCACTTTGTGGTTGAAATCCTTTTCCTCTTTGTTGCCACCAGAGATACACCATTGTCAACAAAGTAGCAAAAGCCACCCAAGGAAGGATGAAAGGATAAAAAGAGCCTAAGAGTGCTGTTGATGACACCCCGAAAAGCACAAAAAAACTTTGCATATTTTATACCTTGAACCCCATACTTTTAGAGCCTTCAAAACTACTTCCAAGCTCTTTTTCTATCTCTTCCAAAAAGTCTCTGTTTCCAAATACACTCTCTTCACGTACTGCCACTTTATACGCTGTATTTTTGATGATGAGATTGATCTGACCTCCTGTGAGTTCGTGTTTGGCAAGTTCTGTCATATCAAAGCCCTCTTCGTAGTCTGCATTTTCAGGAAGCATGAACTGCCAGAGTCTTAAGCGTTGTTTTTTACCCGGTTTTTTAAACTCTATCTTATAGTTAAAACGTCTTGAAAAAGCTTTATCTATGTTACCAAGCAAGTTTGTTGTAGCGATGAGTACACCCTCAAACTTTTCTATCTGCTCCAAGAAGATGTTTTGCATTTGGTTGTGCATCTTGTCAGCAGAGCTACCCTGCCCTTCAGATCTGGAACTCAAGAACTGATCTGCTTCGTTGAGGAGTAAGATAGGCTCTACTTTTGCTTTTTTACTTAACTCCTGAAAGTCATCAAAGATCTTACGGACATTTTTTTCACTCTCACCGACATACATAGAGAGGATCTTCGAACAGTCAAAAGAGAGGATAGGCTTTTTGAGTGTCTTTGCCAAACTCATCGCTGTCATTGTTTTACCTGTACCAGCCGCACCATAAAAAATAATACGTGCATCGATGCCTTTACGCTTATCTTTGATGCCCCACTCTCTTAACTTTTTAAACACCTCTTTGTCAACCTGTTTGACAACATTGTTCAGTGTCTCTCTTGTCTTGGGATGAAGTACAACATCATCGAGTGTTGTGGTTGGTTTCAGGTATTCAAAAAGTTCCTGTTCCTGTACAAGGGCATCAAGTTTGAGCTTAGTGACTTTTTTGGTTTTATTGGGGTGAATGATACGCTGCATTACCTCTTCCTGCAGGTAAAATGAGCGACTTACCCCTCCAAACATATTTAGTATCTCTTCATAGTCGATGATATCTTCAGTGATAAGTTTTGCACCATCTTCAAGTAACGCACGGTTTTTGATCTTTTCATACTCATCAAAAGAGATAAGTTCTATGAGAGTGTTCATATCTCTAAACTGCCCCTCGCCGCCACTGTACTCTTCTTTAAGCAGTGCCAAGAAAATACGTTTCTCTTTATCATCCAACTCTTTTTCTTTAAAGAACTCTTCTACGACTATGGGCTTATCTGTCATTTTAACACGCTCTTCGATACGTGTTGTCAAAAGTGTCAATTTATTCTTCAAGCGTCCAATGCTCAGAGAGTTATCAGCCAACCCTTGTTTAAACGTAGCTATCTTATGTAACAGGGAAACCATGTCGAATTGATCTTGCAGGTACTCCAAATGATCAGTATAGGGCTTAACTTCCGGAAGAAATATCTCCAAAGATCCCTCTTCAAGCAGGCGTAAAAGTGAAATGCTTGGGGTTACCGAAGTACCGATCAGTTCCAGTTTCGAGGTTTCATGTGCTTTAACCTGTCCAAAACTCATTTGCATGATCCACCCCAGATCGAGAAGGTTTTTAACCAATACAAGTTTTTTGAGATACGCATACCCCTCCGTAGAAAAATTATCTTGCAACATCTCGAGTACAGGCACTTCTTCAAGCCCTTTTACATAGCGTTTACAGACATACTGCACTAATTCTGCTTCTTCTTTGGTACATTTTAAATGTTCATAAATAAATGCTTTTTCTACATTTTTTGCTTCAATAAAATTAATAAGGTATTTCAATAATATTCCTAATAAATAGTTACAAGGACACATTAAAGATGACCTTATGTTTGAGTATAACAAATATTTGCTATACTTTGTATAATATTTAAAGGAGCAACTATGCGTATACTATTAATGATAACTCTCACCTTCTCTATGATGATGGCTGAATCAACGATGATAAAAGACCCAAAAACCAATCTTATCTGGGAAGACCATATGCATGTTTCAGAAGTGAAAATAACACATATCAAGGCGAAGAGCTATTGTGCCGAGTTGAAACTTGGTAATTTTGAGAATTGGCGTTTGCCTACATTGCAGGAACTGCTTTCTATCGTAGACTATAAACGCTATAAACCTGCGCTTGTAAACGGGTTTAACTATAGCAATAAAGATACACTTTACTGGTCAAGTACGCCTTATGCCAAAACAAGTGATGAGTTTTGGGGTGTGAGCTTTAAAGATGGTGCCACAAGTAATGCATCAGAGACGTATGATAGATATGTCCGTTGTGTAAGAGATTCAAAGTAAGAGATGTCCTTTTTTAAAAATCTCTTTTCTAAACCTCAAACTAAACAACTCAGCATTACTTCAAATAACGGATTTCACCTTAGACCCGTTGCACAATTTGTCTCTGTTGCCAAGACTTTCTCTTGTCAAATTACTGCTACATTTAAAGATAAAACTGTGGATGCAAAAGGTGTCAACAGTCTCTTGTCTCTCTCTTTGGAAAAAGGGGACAGCTTTACCCTTGTTACAAAAGGTAAAAAAGCAGAGGAAGTACTTGAGAAACTCCATACACTGTTTGAGACACTTATGCATAATGACAAAGAGGTCAAGCAGATAGAAAAAGAGACTTACAGCTATGAGGGAAGTGCCATAGAAGGGGATATCATTTCAGAAGGTATTGCTATCGCTCCTCTATATACCTATACAGCAAAAGAGATTCTGCAAAAAAGTGATTTGAATTTTCAAGAAGCCCTGCATAAAGGTATAGATGAATTAGAAGCGCTTTACACTACACATCAAAAAAATGATACTGCAACTATCTACCTCGCACAAAAAGAACTTTTAGCTTCACTAGGACAAAAAAGTCAGACACTTACTGAATTTGAACAACTCGTAGAAAAAGAGTCACAACAACTTTTAGGGACAAAACTTGACTCTAAAAGAAGTGATTATCAAGATCTCTTGCAACGTGTAAAAAAACATTTGGGAGTAGAGTTGAAAGTAACTTTCCCTGACACACCTTTTATACTTCTCGCTGATGATCTACTTCCCAGCCAGATCGATACACTTGCAAAAACAAAAGTTTCCGGAGTAGTTTTAAAAGAAACTTCTGCAAACTCACATACGGCGATCTTACTTCGTGGTGCAGGTATTACTTCCCTGATAGCGGATACAACTCAACTTCTAGCAGACACAAAAGTTATTTTGGATGCTCACTCCGGAGCAGTGATTTACGCACCCAGCAGTGAAGATCTACAAAAAGCAAAAAACCGTTTAGAAAAAAATGAAGCACAAAAGGCCCTGGCATCAACAAAACGGTTTGAGAATGCCACTACAAGCAAAGGTAAAAATATTAAAGTCCTTGCCAATGTTTCTGATGTAAGTTCTGCCAAGATAGCCAAAGAAGAAGGTGCTGAGGGTATAGGACTTTTACGGAGTGAATTTTTATTTAAAGAAGAGAAGCCTACACTTGAAGTACAAACCCAAGCCTATGAAGAGATATTTACTTTATTTGATGAGATAACAGTACGTACTCTTGATATAGGAGGAGACAAAGCTCTACCTTATATGACTTTACCTAAAGAAGAAAACCCTTTTCTAGGCATACGCGGGGTGAGGCTTTTTCAAACCCACCCCGAAATAATGGCAGAACAGCTGCAGGCAATTTTTCTTGCTTCAAAAAACAGAGCCCTTAAGATCATGTTTCCTATGATAAGCTCTGTTGAAGAGTTCAATGAAGCAAAGCACTTTGCACAGGAAGTAGCAAACAAACATCAACTTGATATTGCACAACTTCAATTTGGCATTATGATAGAAGTACCTTCTGTACTCTTTTTAATGGAAACATTTAATGAAGTGGTAGATTTCTACTCCATCGGTACCAATGACCTTACACAATATCTTTTTGCCATAGAGAGAACACATCCAACTCTTAAAGCAGATGCACTTTCACCAGTACTGTTTAATGCCATTCAGAGCATTGTCAAAAAAGCTACAAAACCAGTGAGTATTTGTGGGGAACTGGCAGCAAATAAAGGTGCTATACCAAAACTTTTAAACCTAGGCATTGAAACCCTCAGTATTTCATCTAAAAGCATAGCTCAAACAAAAGAGGAAATCAGACATGTTTAGTTTATTACAGAAGATCGGTAAAGCACTGATGACACCCATCGCAGTACTCCCTGTTGCTGCACTTTTACTTCGCCTAGGCTTTGGGGACATCTTTGATGGGCAGGTAGCGCTCATCATGAAAAGTGCGGGTGATGCCATTTTTTCCAATTTGGATCTGCTTTTTGGTGTAGGTATCGCTTATGGGCTTGCTAAAAATAATGATGGAGCAGCTGCACTCTCTGGAGCCATCGGTGTACTCATAGCAAAAGCCGTTTACATCAGTATTGACAAAGATGTCAATATGGGTGTCTTTGTGGGTATCATCATCGGAGTACTTGCAGGCACACTCTATAACCGTTTTCATGACATCAAACTCCCAGAGTTTTTAGGCTTTTTTGGCGGGAAACGTTTTGTACCCATCATCACTGCTGTAACTGCCATATTTGTCGGGGTACTTGCAGGATATTTTTGGCACTATGCACAAGATGCCATAGATGCTTTTTCCAATATGATCATAGGACTGAATGAAGTAGGTACCTTCATCTACGGTACACTGAATCGTCTTCTTATTCCTCTGGGACTTCACCATATACTCAACTCTGTTTTCTGGTTTCAGTTAGGTGAATATACGCATCTTAAAGATGGCGTAGAAGTAGTTGCCAACGGTGATCTGCATCGTTTCTTTGCCGGTGATAAAACAGCAGGGGTCTATATGTCCGGTTTTTATGTAGTGATGATGTTTGGACTGCCTGCTATGGCATATGCCATTTATCTTAATACTCCGAAAAACTACCGTACAAAAGCTGGTGCTATTTTGGCAGGAGTTGCATTTACTTCATTTCTCACAGGAATTACTGAGCCTTTAGAATTTCTCTTTCTTTTTGTCGCGCCTCTGCTGTTTGTTCTACATGCATTACTGACAGGATTAGCTCTTGCGGTAGCCCAAATGCTGGATATCCATGCCGGTTTTGGCTTTTCTGCAGGCTTCATAGACTATGTTATCAACTATAAACTTGCGACAAATCCTCTGCTCATACTTCCTTTAGGTACTATATTTGCAGTGGTCTACTTCATAAGCTCTTATTACACCATTAAACTCTTTAAACTAAAAATTTTTGAAGAGAGTACAGAAGAAAATATCAGCAGTGTAAATGATGAAGCCCAAGCTTTTATCCTTGCCCTAGGCGGAAAAGAGAATATCGTAGATACCGATGCATGTATCACACGGCTTCGCATGTCCGTACATGACAATAGTACATTAAAAGATGAGGATTTTACTGTACTGGGGGCAAAAGGCGTTATCCGCCCAGATAAAAGATCTATTCAGATCATATTGGGAACTAAAGCAGAGAAAGTCTCTGAGGGGATCAGGGAAATACTAAAAGGGTAGCAACTACCCTTTTGATTTTGTTTAAGAGCGACAAGAGTGAGAACTTGAAATATCGATACTCTCTTGTTGCAACTCTTTTTGGGTTGTTGTCGTAAAGACATCATACGTATCTCCAACAACAAGCACTGTGCTTACCTTTGCTCCATCTGCTTCCAATGAATAATGACGTACCTGTACAGAGTCACCATTTTTTACCATAGCACTTTCTCGTTTCATATCTCTACCATTGATACTGTACTCACCCCTACCTTTTATTTCAATAGGCATCGGTTCATCTATATCTTGGATGAGAACCTTGTTTGATACTATAAGTTTTTTACCTTTTGTTAAAGTATCATTGAAACAAAACTGTTTTGGACTTGTACTCTTCTCTAAAATACTCTCTTTTTGAATACTGGCATTCACATGTGTTGCTAAAGAACCCAATAGAACTATAACGATCAAATTTCTTGTAAAATATACTAAATGCATAATTTACCTCCTGTTTTTTAAATTTAAATATTGATCCCTCTAAGTAACCCTATTTGATCATAGTTTTTCTAGGGGGATTTGGCATTATAAATAATAATGATTACCATAACGTTACCTATTTGCAATTATTCTCTATGTTATCAAATAACTTGATATATTTATCAATTATTGCTATACTCATGTACTTGATCATATATTTTAAAAGGGTAATGTTTATGCAAAAAATTTTATTACTACTGTTCTTTTTTGTACTGAATGGTTGTTCTTTAAGCAATGCATTTTTAACGGATGAAGTAGATAAAGTATACGTAGTAAAACACGATCCTTACGTCAAGTACCATAGAGCCTACTTTGCAAGAACAAACCTCATACCTATGCGAAATGGAACAAAATACCTTTATCTTTATCATGCCAAAAAGAAAGATCTGGCAATACTTCTTCATCGTAAAAACCAATTCCTATTATACAGTCTCACCTATCCTGACAAAAAAGAAATTATTTTTAATGTAAGCCATAAAACAAAATACCACACTGTCTTAAAACGTTTGAAACGTAAAGGCTATCGCCTTACTTCTCCTGTTAAAGTAGGTTATACTTCAAATGTAGCTCAGCGACGCTATAAAGGCATCAAAACACTTTTAGTAGAGGTAGAAGATTACAGCCGTCTACAAGGCATGTATGAAAAAGCCATTAAGTCATATAATGCAAAAGATATAGAACATATTAAAACAAAACTACCAAAAGAGTTCATATCTTCTTACTATGAGTATTACCATAAACGTGCAAAAACACAAAAACAGTTGGAACAACTTCAGATCATAGCAGAAAAACTACAATTGAATTCTGCTGGAGCAGTAGTACAAATGACAAAAGATGACTCAAAAAAAGTAATAGAAGAAGAAAAAGTCAAAGAAGAGGAAGTACCAAAAGAAGTGAAAGTTGTCACAATTATTAAAAAGCCCAAAGAAGCCATTAAACCTTATTCTTATTACTTGGAAAGTGCATCGTATAATGAGTTAAATACCTATCTTTCCAAGAATGAGACTAGGGATCATCTTACCTATAATGAATACAATACGTTAAAAGAAAGACTAAAAGAAGAGAAACTTTTACAAGACGGATCCCTGGAAGAAGTAATCGCCGCATACAAAAAAAATAAAGATCCTCGATATAAAACAAGAAGTTTACTGCTTATGAAGAAGGCGCAAGAAAATAAATGATTTAGTTAATTACGTAATAGCTATACAATGATTTTGGAAAGATTTAACAGTATTGTTGTGCCTTGATCCTCTTTACTTTTTATTTTTATAGGTACACGTAATTCATCACAAAGTTTTTTAACAATATGTAATCCTATACCTATCCCCCTATCTTGTTCTTTATAATATCTATCAAACACCTTTGAAGGATTTTTGATCCCTTTTCCTGTATCACTGATAGACAAATAGCGATCTTTTAATGTAATAGAGACCTGTCCATTGGCAATATTATATTTACCTGCATTACTCAATAGATTATCAAGAATACGAGTGAATGCGTCTTTATTGGTTTCAAGTACTGTTTTACCTAAAGAGATATTGTAAACAATATCAGGATAGAGAATCTTAAAATAATGTACACGATCTTCTGCCAATTCCTTTAAACTGAATGATTCAGACTGAGAAGGAATACCTTTTAGAAATATCTGTAAATTATTTTGTAGAGACAAAATAGTTTCAATATTATTTTCAAGTCTTTGAATTTTTTGATTCTCCCCTATCTCTCTCTTAAAGAGCTTTAAATTAATACGCATAGAACTGATGGGCGTATTAAAATCATGTAAAATATCTTTCACAAACTCTTCATTGAGACGAAGTGCTTTGCGAAGAGGCATTAATGCATAATAAGCAAAAAGGAAAGAGACAAGAGCAGCCAAAAGGGAATAGAGTAAAAACTTACGGTAAGTCTTCTCTTCTAGTTTTTTAATCCTGAGAAGATAACCTGCTTGGGGATAGACCACTTTCATCAAGTATTTCTCCGCCGTCGGCACTTTAAAGTAGCTATAAAAATCGCCATCTTTATAAAGTATATTTTTTTCTTTATTTTCAGTTTTCTCAACAAAGTCTGTCTTTAATCCCTCACAATGCAGTGTATAAGCACAAAGCTGCATCTCTACCTGTATCTTCTCCTCTACTCCAGCTTTTCTCTCTTGCAATTCATGCCAGAAATTAATCGCCAGCAATACTTCCAAAAGTATAAAAAAAATCAAAAAACTTTTAAAAAGTGACTCTAGTTCATATGTTTTCAATCATATACCCTTGTCCTCTTATATTTTTTATCTCGATCCCAAGTTTATTTTTGATCTTGGCAAGATTCACACGTAATGCATTTGCAGAGGGTTGTTCTAAAAAATCCATCAAAGTATAACTATCTACTATCTTATTTTGATGTATCATAAGTTCATGAAAAATATTTTGCTGTACCTCACCCAGGCCTATCGTTTGAGACTCTTTTTGTAGTGTTTTTGTTACAGGATCGTAACATATATCTTTATGGTACAGTAGGTTATCCTCCTGCTGATATTTGCTTTTAATGCGTATAACCAACTCTTCTGGATCAAAAGGTTTTTTGATGTAATCTTCTGCTCCCATCTCAAATCCTTTTGAAATAGAATTTATATCAGTGAGAGCAGTAATATAGATAGCAGGTGTTTCATCACCTGTTTCTCTAAGAGAAGCGAGAACATCAAACCCATCTACTTCAGGTACATTGACATCTAAGATATAGAGGTCATACTTTTTGTCAAAAGTCAGGTCAAAAACCTCAGGTCCCCGATATGCCACGTCAACACAATATCCCTCAAGCTCTAAAAACTCTCTTAGGCTATCACATAAAATCTTATCATCTTCAAGTAGTAATATATTCATCATACACTTAGTATACATAGGAAATCTTAACCAAGTATTACCCTGGTCAATTCTACTTTTTCTTTTTTGGGGATTTCAAGACAAAAAAGAATACTGCCAAGATCACGGCATAGATAACGTAGTAATAGATATTATCACTCTGTGGCATCAGCTTACCTCCATAATAATATCACCGCTTTTAACGATATTTAAATTTTTTTCTATATTTTTCACATCACTTTCATCAGAAATGATAACAGGTGTGATAATATCTTTAGCATGTTCACGTAAAGCATCTAAGTCTACACGTATGATCTCATCACCACAAACAACTGTATCTCCCTCTTTGGCAAGACGTTCAAATCCTGCTCCGTTCAGGTCTACGGTATCCAGGCCTATATGTACCATTACCTCTAAGTCTTTACTGCTTCTGATACTGTATGCATGGTTTGTTGAAAATATTTTTGTGATCGTTCCATCTATGGGAGCTGTAAAAACATTTGATACAGGAATAATAGCCACTCCGTCCCCTACAAGTTTTTTGGAAAAAACTTCATCATTCACACTTTCAAGTGCTACGATTTGACCATCTGCCGGTGCTTTTACTTCTCTTACTTTTCTTTTTAAAAATCCGAACATTTTTATCCTTTGTTTTCTTGTCTTTGATATTTTATTTCACCATCAACAATAGTCGATATGATACTAAATTTTTCATCAAAGATGACTATATCAGCATCATAACCCACTTTGAATTCACCCTTTTTTAATCCTAGTTTGTGTGCAGGTATTTTTGTTACGGCATTGACAGCTTCGACAACTGTCATAGAGGTGAGAGTTGTCATATTTTTAAGTGCATCATTTAGTTTGAGTACCGATCCTGCGAGCGTACCATCTTCAAGGATTGCCTTATTAGCCTCTACCATTACTTTACGTCCACCCAGATCATAGGTGCCACACTTCATACATCCCGCACGCATCGCGTCAGTGATGAGTAACAGTTTATCTTTCTTTACCTGATGCACAAGTTCCAGTGCAGAGGGATGCGTATGAACAAGATCAGCGATAATATCACAGGTTACCTCTGAGTCAAAGACTGCTCCGATTATGCCAGGTTCTCTATGATGATAAGGGTTCATTGCATTAAAGAGATGGGTTGCATGAGAGACCCCCCAGGAGAAACTCTCTTTACTTTTTTCATAACTTGCATCACTGTGCCCAATACTTAAAATGACATGAGGGTATTGTTCTGACAAATATTTTATAAAAGATTCGGCTCCCTCCACTTCAGGAGCAAGTGTGATCATCTTTACTTCATTCATATAATCATTTATCAATGCTCTATCAGGTGCTTGTATATATGCTTTATCTTGTGCTCCATGTTTAGAGACATTAATAAAAGGACCTTCAAGATGTACACCCAATATCTGTGCACCAGTCACATTTTGACCATGAAGTTGAATGTTTTGTAAAGCATTGTCAATATGCACTTTGGACATGGTCATGGTAGTGGGTAAAAAAGAAGTGGTACCTGTTTGGAGTAAAGTAGAAGAGATAAGTTCTAATGCTTCTGGCGTTGCATCCATAACATCTGCACCCCCGGATCCATGGATATGCAGATCTATAAAACCGGGACTGACATAATTACCATTTGCATCTATCACTTCTATATTATCAAGATTTACATTATCTGCGATTTTGACAATAGATTTGTCAAATAGAATTATTTTCCCTTCTATTATCTCATCTTGATAAATTAACTTCGCGTTGACAATGGCATTCATTTATTAACCTTCGTCGTCTCTTAATCTCTCTTTAAGTACCCTCTTAAGTACTTTACCTGTAGCATTTTTAGGAAGCTCGTCAATGAAATAAATATGTTTGGGTACCTTATAATTCGCAAGATGTTCACGCAGATACTTTTTGAGTGCATGTTCATCTACACTCTCTGCCTCTTTATCAAGTTCTACATAAGCTATAGGAACCTCTCCACTATTCTCATCAACGATACCGATCACTGCTGATGCACCTACACCATCATAAACATCTATGACCTCTTCTATCTCGCGAGGATAGATATTGATTCCCTTAGAGATGATAAGATCTTTTTTTCTATCTACAATAAACAAGAAATCTTCATCATCCATGTATCCCATATCACCTGTAAGTAACCAACCATTGACGATCGTCTCATCCGTTGCTTCAGGACGACCAAGGTACCCCTGCATGACATTGTCACCTTTGACTATAATGTCACCTATACCCCCGCGTGGAAGCTCATTCATATCATCATCCACAACTTTCATCTCGTAACTATGCAATGCTGTACCCACAGAACCTGCCTTCTGTTTTTTAAAGGTGTTCATACATACAGCCGGACTTGCTTCACTCAGTCCGTACCCTTCAAGCAGCGTAGCACGTTTAAACTTCTTTGCCATAGCATCAAGTGTTTTTGGTTGCAAAGCTGCCGCACCCGATATAAATGCACGAAGACTGTTGAACCACATAAAATACCAGGGAAGTTTAGCTTTTGCCAATGCATTATATACATCAGGGATACCAAAGAAAAGTGTCACACGTTTTGTCAATGTCTGTTTAAAGATATTTGAAAATGGTTTAAGTGATTTTATAATGACTATACTCATACCCACATACATAGGGAGCATTACCCCTATAGTAAAGGTAAAAGAGTGGAACATTGGCAAAAATATAATACCCCTGTCTTTAGGTTTTACCTTTATCGTCATCGCTCCGGACATAGCATTGGAAAAGATATTTTTATGGCTTAACATTGCCCCTTTAGGCTTACCTGTAGTCCCTGACGTATAGATAATGACTGCCGTATCTTCAAGTGTTCTTTGTCTATGTTCTGCATGTGTATCTGATTTGAGAGCTTCTTCAAAATGCAGATGTTGCTCTCCCTCAACTAACTCTTCGCCTTCCCACAAGATAAACTGACAAAGTGAACTTGCCTTACTACTGTTAACTACTTTGTCATATATGGCAGAAGCTACCAACAGAGAACTGCCACTATCTTCCAAAATATAGCTAAGCTCTTCCTCTTTTAAAAATGTATTCACAGGTACGAGAATGGCCCCTAACTTTGAAGCAGCAAAGATCGTATAGATGAATTCTGGAGAGTTACGCAAAAAGAGTGAGATCTTATCACCCTCTTTTACACCTTTCCCTGCCAAATATCCAGCAAGTTTATCTACTTTTTCCAAGATGTCACCATAAGTGATCTTCTCATCATCAACAAGAAGCGCAACTTTTGATCTGCGCTTCTTTGCCTGGAATGTTATGAGTTCATAAAAGTTATTAAACTTATACTCCATCTTAGAACTCGTATGCTATACCTACAGTAGTTAAGTATGCTCCACCTTCACTAAATCCACCTTGTGGTATACCATCGTTTACCCCCGGTGCAATAGTAAGAGGCTCTTTACTATCATAAAGGAATGCAGCACCCCAAGAGAGTTCTTCTGTTTGTTGATAACGGAATCCCATAGAAAATATTTTAGCATCACTGTCAGGTAATTCGAATCCTAATGTTTCAACAGGAACAGGTGTTTCGTCGATGGCAAAACCCATCATCATAGTTATTTTATCCAGTTCTATGGTTGCTCCAAGTCTAAATGTATTGGTATCTTGCCAATCTCTGGCAATAGGAGTATCAAATACTGGTGTTAATGGTCCAATATTAGCTCCACCATACTCAAAGTCCAATGTTTCATACGCTGACCAGTAGGTTCTCTCATAATTAAATTCCAGGGTAAACTTATCATTCCAAGTTTTTGAAATAGCAATATTCAGTGCAGCAGGCAAAGGAACTGATACGCTTGCATCACCATTATAAACTGTATTTCCTCCTGCAGAAAGAAGCGCTGTTCCTTCTTGATCTAAATCTATATTAGAACGATATGTTACAGCCATATTGATATCATTTGTAGGTTTATAAGCTAAAGCCAAGTTATATCCAAACTCAATAGTATCTCCCTCCATATCACGTGCAATATTTGCCATAGGATTACCAACTATAGCACTAAATTCAGCACCATTACTCTTAACAATTCCTTCACTATAAATTAATCTTATTCCCCCACCAATACTAAAATTATCTGCTATTTTATAGGAAAGGGAAGGGTTCAATTCTACGATCCTTAATGTAAATTCTTCTGCTGTTAGTTTCTGAAATGGTGTCTCCCATCCTTTTGTTAATCCACCTGGAGCAGTCATACTTACACCCCATCTAAAATCACCTATAGGCTTGGAGACATAATGGAAAAATGGAATTAGAAGATCTTCTACTTCTGACTCTCCGCTATAAGGATCCATCAACGTATAGACATTCGACGGCAAGTGCGCTAAGGTTATACCACCTTCTACATACCTTTTTTCAGCATTCATAAAACTCATATTTGCAGGGTTGAAGTACGCTGTATCTGCCCCTGTTGTGTGTGCTACATATGCTGCAGCCAATGCCATAGAATTAAGTGATTGTTCCGGAATCTTATATCCCCCTGCCATTACAACTGAACTTGCTATAGCACTTAAAGCCAACCCTTTTACTATTTCCCCCATAATCTTCCTCCTAGTTTTGTTTTACTTTTCAATCAATGCATATAATGCTTTGATCTCCTCTGCCCAAATTGACTCATCAATTGTTTCCAAGACAAGTGGTATGTCATCCATACGCGAGTCATTCATTATAAATCTAAAAGCATCCCAGCCTATCTCCCCCTGACCTAAAGAGTGATGCCTGTCTACCCGTGAACCTAATTTAGGTTTGGAGTCATTAAGATGCATTCCCATAAGGTATTGCGAACCAACGATGCGGTCGAATGCACTCATCGTTTCATCATAGGCTTCTCGTGTACGCAGGTCATACCCTGCAGTGAACGTATGACATGTATCCAAACAAACACCTACTCTACTCTTGTCTTCTATTTTATCTATGATATGCCCAAGATGTTCAAACTTATATCCAAGGTTGCTTCCCTGTCCTGCTGTGTTTTCTATCACCAGTTTTACGTTAGAATCCTTGGTAGCTTCTATCGCTCGATTCATAGACTCTGCGATCACGTCTAGACAATGTAATTCTGCTTCCATCAATTTATCATCATACTGCGGATCTTTTTTAGGGATCTTCACCAAGTGTGACCCTGGGTGAAAATTCAGCTTATCTAAGCCCAATAGTCGGCATCGTTCAAGCTCATCTATAAATGCATCTCTGGACTTCTCCAGCTTTTCTACTTCCGGATGTCCGAGATTGATAAGGTAAGAGTCATGAGGTAAGATATGTTTAGGCAAGATCTTAGAGAGTTCAAGGTTTTTATGAAAAGCATCGATGGTTTTAGTCTCTAAAGGTTTAGCCACCCACTGTCTTTGGTTTTTAGTAAAGAGTGCAAATGCCTTAGCTCCTATAGCCATAGCATTGAGTGGTGCATTATCTACTCCACCGCTTGCACTTACATGTGCTCCAACAAATTTCATCTAATCCATCCTCTTTACTCTGATCAATATATCATTGATTGTATCACGGAATATGATCTGCTTATTTAAAACACTATAGTCTATGTTATATTTATCTTCTTTTATAATCTTTTGTGTAAAGCCGTTACGGTTTTTTTCTAAGCCTGCACTATGCATGATAGGTTTTCCTCTAAATATCTCTTCAAGCACATCTTTGGGATAGCTGGCACTTAATACTCTTTGATTGAATTCCTCTTTGCTCATACACTCCAAAAGACTCATGCAGACTTTATCTTGTGAGATCATCAACTTCATCAAAGCTTGTCCGCTTCCATAGATCTCTACTTTCACTTCATCACTGTTCTCATAGACAAACCCCATGTCTGCATACTTGAATGTAGGTGTTTTAAACATGATAAATGCTGAGTTTTGTTTGACATATTCTTTTGGAGCACAAGCATTAAAGAGAAAACCAATAATCAAAAATAAAATGATCCGACTAAAATTCATCTGTTTTTCCTTATTTTTAGACAAATTATACACTATTTAAGAGATTTTTAAGCACCCTGTTTATATAATGCCGTCCACAAGTTATATATGGCCCCATCGTCTAGCGGTTAGGATCCATGGTTTTCATCCATGTTACAGGAGTTCAAGTCTCCTTGGGGTCACCATTTTAAAACTTGTAAACTTTTCAATATTAGTGGCCCCATCGTCTAGCGGTTAGGATCCATGGTTTTCATCCATGTTACAGGAGTTCAAGTCTCCTTGGGGTCACCAACTTATTCTATAAAAATTTATCAATTTTTGCTATCATATCCTTATACATTTCAGTACATCCCCTATTTTTGTATCTGCAACTATCACATTAGGAAAAGGCAATATTTATGAATAAACCATTTATAAAACTACCCAAGCTCACACTTAAGGCACTATTTGACTACAGTACCGAGACCTATGCAGATCGTCCTGCTGTTCAATTTGTAGATGCTGAGCCCATCACTTATGCACAGCTTGCACAAAATGTCGAAATCCTCCAAGAGATGTTACGTACATACGGAATAAAACCCGGTGACAGAGTTGCACTCTATAGTGAAAATATGCCCAATTGGAGTGCGATCTATTTTGCAGTGACAACGATGGGAGCAGTTATTGTACCTATTTTGCCGGATTTTCATACCTCAGAAGCAATGCATATTGCTATCCATGCAGAGTGTAAAGCTGCCTTTATCTCACAAAAGCTCTTTGAAGTGATGCTGGATGAGATACAACCCCCTGAAATGAACCTGCTTGTGATCACTGATAATCTTAATATCCTCAAAAAATTGTCAACACCTTCTACTGTGGACAAGGTATTAAAAAAAGGTGGGGAACAGATCTCAAAAGCGATGGAAAAACTTGGTAAAGAGAACAAAGAAGATGAGGAAACCATCATCGATGAAGAAGATCTTGCCGCCATCATCTATACTTCTGGTACCACAGGGAATTCAAAAGGGGTAATGCTCAGTCACAAAAACCTGGTCTTTGACGCAACAGCTTCACAAAAAGTTGTCGATATCTTTTCAACAGACCGCTTTCTCTCCATTTTGCCACTCGCACACACCTATGAATGTACTGTAGGGATGATCGTTCCGTTCCTCAATGGTGCTTCCATTCATTACATCCAAAAGCCACCAACCCCAACCATACTGATCAAGGCCATGTCAACAGTAAAGCCTGACTTTATGCTAACCGTACCCCTGGTCATAGAGAAGATCTATAAAAATAAAATTCTGCCTAACTTTCAAAAAAACCTACTGATCAAAATGCTTTATGCCATACCCTTCGTACGTAAAAAGCTCAATAAAATTGCAGGTAAAAAACTTATAAAGACTTTTGGTGGAAAAATTCGTTTCTTTGGTGTAGGAGGAGCAGGTCTCTCTCCTGCTGTTGAGAAGTTTTTACGTGAAGCCCAGTTCCCCTATTGCATTGGCTATGGACTGACTGAGACAGCACCCTTCCTTGCCGGTACCAACCCAAGTAAGACAAAATATAAAGCCATCGGTCCGGTGATCCCAGGAGCAGAACTTGAACTTCGTGATCAAAATGAAGAGGGTATCGGTACACTTTGGGCACGTGGTCCCAATGTCATGATGGGGTATTATAAAGACCCGGAAAAAACAGCTGAAGTCATTGATGAAAATGGGTGGTTCAACACTGAAGATATTGGTTATCTTGATAAAGATGGATACTTTTTCATGAGTGGGCGTGCCAAAAACATCATCGTAGGATCTTCTGGTGAGAATATCTATCCTGAACAGATCGAAGCAGCCATCAATACCCAAACATTTGTTGCCGATTCACTCGTCTATGATGACAAAGGGACTCTGACTGCACGTATTCATCTTGATTATGACAAGCTTGATGAAATACTTGGAGTGAGCAAAAAATCTGAAACAAAGATGCATGCAAAAGTGGATGATCTACTTGAAAGGATCCGTCGGGAAGTCAATGAAAATATTTCTGCTTTTTCACGTATTCGAAAAGTGATCGAACAGCGTGAACCATTTATTAAGACACCGACTAAGAAGATCAAACGTTATCTTTATGTTGAAGCATCATAGCACTTATTGTCACAGTGACTAAATACCTAAAACTTGCACTTGATCTTGGAATTGATGAAAATATCGCTAAATCTTAGCAATAATATCTTCAAACTCTTTAGTAATACTCTCTTTACTTGAACCCTCGCGATACTCTATCACATGAATGAAAAGAGTGTCATCTTTCACATCAAGCGTTAATGTCCCTGGTGTGAGAGTGATAGAGTTAGCCAGTAGAAGCTTTTTCCATTCACTCTTTAACTCTGTTTTTACTGCGACAATTGCAGGTGAAAGTTTCATATCTTTACTTAGTGTTCTTTTTGTTATTTGTAGATTTGAAATGATTATATTTTTTAGCAAAACCAAGATATAAACTCCAAGCCAAAAAGGGTTGATAAACTCAAACGTATTGTGAGTAAAAAGTTTTGTGTAGAGTAAAGCAATAGAGAAACTTACAGCAGTACCAAGCAAGATGTTTGGCATCTGAAAATTTGATGTCAAGATAAGCCATACACAAAAGAGTAATACAGTCCAAAATAATAATCTACGACTCGACATTTAGTGTCTCCCTGCCTTGAATTTCACATAAATCATTTAGTGATTTATTGCACTGCATTTTAATCCTTGTAATTCTTATCATCTTTGCCCCTTGTTCTTTGGCATATATAAAAAGTCACTGGCATGTTTGCTGACATTCATATAGTCATCTTCAAGCTTAAGTGAATCTGGTGGGCAAACATCAGTGCAAAGCGAACACCAGCAACATCTTCCATAATCTATACGAGGGATACACTGTGAAGCATTTTTGGCATTGTACTCTTTATCTGTTTTTATCATATCTATCGCATTATTCATACATACATCTTGACAACTGGCACAACCTATACAATCAGCCAAAAAATTTGTATGAAAACCACGGTAACCTTTTGCTGTCTCTTTTTTTACAGCTGGATAGGGTATGGTATTTGGCTTTTGAAAAAATGCACCCAAGATACTCAGTGGGGAGAGTGTTCCTTTTATATCAACAGACCATTTCATAACATGCTCCTATCTCTCTATCTCAGGGGGACAAATTCCAAGTGAGTTCAGGATAAGTGCAACATCACTAAGCTCTGCTCCCACCAAAAGATCTTCCAAGAGTGTGTATGCATGAACAAGGGAAGGACCTCTTACCTGCATACGGCGAATATTTTCACTTCCATCACCAGCCATATAGTAGGCAAATTCACCTCTTGCACTCTCAACTTTTACCCAAGTATCATCTTTTGGAAGTTTAAATTTTCTATGCGCTGGCATTTTTATCATCACTTCACCCTCAGGCATTTTTATTATAACTTGCTCTAGGATATTTATACTTTGGTTCATCTCTTCTCGTCTCACTAAGGCACGGGCATACACATCACCAGCAGTTTGTATAGGAACCTCGAATTCTAATTCATTATAGACCAAATAGGGTGCATCTTTTCTTACATCAGCTTTGATGCCGCAAGCACGAAGTACTTGACCCACATAACCATTTGCAATTGCTTCTTCTTTTGAGACAATTCCAACACCAATCGCACGGTTTTTAAAACTGGCATTGTTTATAAAAATATCATCATAGTCTTTTAGTCGTTTTTTCATGTATTTTAGAAGTTTTGATACTCTTTCTAAAAAGCCCTCAGGCAGATCTCGTCTCACTCCCCCGGGGTAAATATACATATGATATACTCTTGCCCCTGTAAGCTCTTCAAACAGATCTAAAATCAAATCTCTATCTGCAATAGCCCATTGCCCAACAGCATAAAGTCCTATGGAGCCGCTTTGCCCTGCCATCCATAAAAACTGAGCAGCTAAACGTGATAACTCTAAAACCATTACTCTAATATATTGTGCTCTAGGTGTTACTTCCAGTCCGGCCAACTCTTCAACAGCCATAGCAAAGTTTGCTTCATTCGGGTCTGGTTCAGGAACACAGATACGACAAACGATCGTGAAAGCCTGAATGACTGTTCTTCTCTCGATCAGCTTCTCAAAGCCTCTATGAAGATAACCCACGTGTGTAGTGGCTTTTTGTATCGTCTCACCTATAAGGTCTAGCTCTACGGACATATTTCCCGTGATACCCGGGTGTTGAGGCCCATGAAAGATGGTTATATGTTTATTCTCCATCTTTAACCTCCTCATCCTTAAGTTTTTTGGCCTCTGCTTCCTCTTTTGCCTTTTTAGCAGCCTCTTTCTCCGCTTTTTTTAGTGCTCGGAGTCGCTTACTCTCTGCTTTTGTGTCTACATTGTCATCACGACCTTCTCGAAATGTAAGATGATTGTTTACAAACTCTAAAGTGTCAAATTCTCGTCTGAGTGGTGGAGTATGTATCCAGTTCTCTAAACTCAACTCTTTTAAGTTATCATTACCCATAAAATCAATCCCAAACATTTCATGCAGATCCCTCTCCATGATCTGTGCCTGTTTAAACTCATGGCTTAAACTCTTGGCATGTGGGCTTTCTCTATTTATCATCGTCTGGATCATAAAAGTATGTTTTCTATCCAGTGTTGTGAGCATATAAGTAAGTGAAAAATGCCCCTCTTCTATCCAATCCGTACAAGTGATGGCATTGAGTGTTTTGTAATCATATTCATCTCTTAACATGTGGATAAGTTCAAAGAGCCTATCATACCTGACACCGACTTTATAGAGGTCATCACGTTTGACTTCAACATCATAGGTTGCAAAATGGCTTTTTATCTTTTTAAACATTAAAGCCCTCCATCATATAAATACCAATCCGCCTCATAAGAGGGTTCAACTTTTTTACCCAAAACTGCTTCCTGATTTTTTCTATAAAATTCATAGTTATTTTCATACTTTTGCCAAGAAGATGCTTTTCCTTCTCCTATCTCTTTTTGAAGTTCTATAAAACCTTCTAAAATACTCTCCGGTCTAGGCATGCAACCGTTTACATACATATCAACAGGTAGATAGTCTTCAAGCTTTTTTATGGTGTTATATGAGTCCCAGTACATTCCACCATTGACCGTACAGGAACCAAGGGCTAGAACATATTTTGGATTTGACATTTGCTCATAGGTTCTGATGATTCTTCTCAGCGTTTTGTAAGAGCAGTAGCCTGAAACAATGATAACATCCGCTTGTCGTGGAGTGGCTGCCCCTCTGATCCCAAGTCTCTCTGCATCATAACGGCTTGTAAAAGTGGGTGGCATTTCAATGGCTCCACAGCCTGTTCCATAGGCTAATACAAAGATGCTTCGTTTTCTAAACCAGTTCATCAAAAAATCCACACTGCTTTTGTGTGAAGTGTCAGAGTTTAAGTCACCCTCTAAAATATGCTGTTCTTGTAAAAATCCCTCAGTCATCTTTAACTCCAAGTCGCCAAAATAAGTCCTACTATGGCTATAGCAGTAGGTACTTTTAGTAAAAAATCCACACTTTGCGGTGTTTTAAATCTTCCATACATTGCCCCAAATGATATAACAAACAAAAAGAGTACAAATGTTTTGAGTGTGAGTTCTAAAAAGCCATCCGCACCACCCAAAAAGAGATGCACCATCAAGACCAGCTTTGCAAAAGTAAATATGGCACTCTGACTCATAAGCAGTGCTAAAAACTTCCCGGAAAACTCAGATGCCGGACCAGAATAGACTTCAACCGGCGCACCAACCACATCAAATGGAGCTTGTCCCATCATTCCGATGAATGAAAAAAGTGCTCCAATGAAAAGTAGTGGATAGGCAAAGGCATTAAAAGTTGTTTGGCTTGATGCTATGGTAGCGATATCTGCACTGCCACTCAGGCTCATGATGGCTATAACAGCAATATAAAAAGGCATCTCCATAGCAAACAGACGAGTAAGTCCACGAGTGACTCCCATCACACCAAAAGGATTACCGGCAGTTCCAACGCCAAGGGCATTTCCTAAAGGTCCCAGAACCAAGAGATAGAGAACCAAAAAAAGATTTCCATAAGGGCTGAGACCACTGAAACTGCTTCCAGAGCTGAAAAACGGTATAAAAAAGAGTGTCATGATCGCGCCACTCATCATGATGATCGGACCGAGGTAAAACATCCAACCGTGTGAAGTACTATCTTCTTTTAAAAAGAATTTGATCGAATCTAAAAATGATTGCCACACAGGAGGACCAAAACGACGCTGAAATCTTGCAGTGATGTTTCGGTATAAACCGTAATATAAAAAGCCAACAAAATAGGCTACCAAAAGCATTAGAAGTAAATCAATCACTATCATTTTGAGCTCCACCATAAGAGGATGATCACAAAGAGTATCGCTATATTAAAATTCAGTGATAAATTACCAGAGTATATTTTTCTGAAAATCTCCGAGAGTGACAGTGTTTGTCTTGCGATGAAGTCATAAAAATATTTACTGGAGTTTTTAAGTATAGTGTTTATAAACCTCACTCTTTTTAACTCTTTACCCATACTGTAACCGTAGTGAAGATGCGTAGCTTTATTTGGCTCTTCCCCACAGTAGGCTATGTCAAAACGATCTTTTGCTTCTTTCGCTTTTGAGCGAAGCGATACAAAAACAAGTAAGACTAAAACAAAAATAGCAGCAAAAGCACTCATAACAATAAAACCGTTATACTGGGCATGTGGCGTTATGAGTGTTGCAGTATCAGTGAAGGTTATGGTTTCCAGGTTTAACTCCTCCAAGATCCTATTAAAGTATGGCACCACCAGGGCAGGGAAAGTACCTAAAACAATTAAAACAAGAGATAAAATATATTGAGGCATTAAAAATGAGAGGGGAACTTCTTTAACACTCTCCAGTTTTTTGTTTGTCGGATGACCTAAGTAAATTCCATAGATGAGCTTGTAAATGTATAAAAATGCACTGGCACTGGAAAACATAACAGCGGATAAAACAAGTAAGTATTTAGCATCCAAGAGTGAAGTGTAGATCATAAATTTAGAAGCAAACCCACCCAGAGGAGGCATACCTGCCAGAGTTATAATGCCTATAAGCAGGAGGACGAATGATTGTGGCATTTTATATATGAGTCCACCAAGTTCACTGAATTTTTGTCGTCCTGTGATGAAAATGATCCCCGCCACATTGATAAATAGTAAAAGTTTTACAGCAGTGTGAATAAGTGAGTGATACAGTGCTCCCCCCATCCCATCAGAGATACCAAGAACAGTCACTATGTAGCCAAGTTGGGCGATAGAAGAGTAGGCTAAAAGTCGCTTTATACTATCTTCCTGAATGGCTTTAAAAGTTGCAATAATGGAGGTCAACACTCCTATAGTAGCGAGTCCATACGTTACACTTACTACATGAGAGGTAAAGATAATAAGTGCATAAACTCCCATTTTTGAAAGCACTGCTGAGAGAAATGGAGTGAAGATACTGTGTGACTCTTCATACGCATCTACCAACCAGTAATGAAAGCCTATCGTTCCAAGTTTTACAAAGATGGAAAACATCATTAAGGCTATGAACACTGCACTTTGAAGTTGGTTCATTGCATTAAAACTCTCTCTTGCATCTGAGTATAAAAAGCTTTGACTTGTTGAGTAGAGTAGGAGTATAGCTATAAAAAGGCTCAGTGCTGAAGCCATTGCAAAGATGATGTATTTGTGCAGTGCCTCTTTGCTTAACGTAAAGGAGAGCAGAAAGTAAGTACTGATACTCATAGTCTCCCATCCCATAAAGAAGAGTAAATAATCATTTGCGTAAACGATAAGGAATAGTGAAGAGGTTAGGAGTATAAGCAGTGCATAAAAACTTTTTGTGAGTTTGTACTTTGGCGTTAAAAACGAAACCACAACAAATGAAGAGGCTATAAGCAGTGCGAAAAAGTTTGCCAGGCTTGTTGCTTTAAGAGAAAGAACGATATCATTTAGCCCAAAAATCGTTAAATCCATTTTACACGCCTCCTAACATATCACTATAACTTTTAGCATCCAGCAGTATATTTGCGGAGTCACCTAAAAAGTTTGAAACCATAAAAGGGGCTATCCCAATGGAGATCAGTAAAAATGCCAAAAGTACAAACACAACTTTTTGTGTTGAGCCTATAGTTAGGACTTCTCTTTTTTTGCCTTTGATGAACATGTATCCAGCAAGTTTGAAGTAGTAAACAGACTCTATTAAAGACCCTATAACAATGATCGCTAAGATCATGAACATTCCCTCGATTGCAAAGCTTTTTAGTACTAAAAACTTTCCTACAAATCCAACAAAAAGTGGTATACCTAGAAGAGAGAGCATTGCTATAAGCATAATGGCTCGCAGAAATGGTGAGTTTAACTCTTTTAGTGTCTCAATATGTATATTTTTATGCTCTTTTTGTATGGAAGTTAGCGCTAAAAAGATAATGAACTTTGCGATAGAGTGCGCTAAAACAATAAAAAGTGCTGCTTGAATGCCTTCTTTGTTTTGCATTGCAAAGGCTGTAAATATCAGTGCAATCTGGCCAAGAGACGAGTATGCAAAAAGTCGTTTTAAGTTTGTCTGTTTAAGACCAGCTATCTCTGCAACAAGCATACTGACAGCACCCAGATAAACTAAGAAAACTGAAAATTCCCCACTAGGTAAAAAGAGATACACTATGTGGAAGAACACAAAGAGATAGGCCTTAACAACGATCCCGCTAAAGAGTGCATTTACGAGTGCAGATGAACCTTGATATACATCTGTAACCCAAAAATTGAGAGGGAAGATCTCTACTTTAAAACCAAATCCAATGAGAAGTAAGATAGATATAAGCACTTTGATATTGTAGGGGAGTGCTTCAAAACTTTGAGATATGACCGCAAGGTTTAGAGAACCTACATTGATATAGATAAGCGCAATGGCAAAAACTAAAAATACAGAAGCAACAGCACCCGTTAAGAGGTACTTCAGTCCAGCTTCAAGAGCTGATGGCGTTTTTTTGTAGGCACTTAATATGTAGGCGGATATCCCTGTAATTTCAAAAAATACATAAATGTTAAAGATATCAGAACTCAGTACCAGCCCTATGCTTGAAGCTAAAAGCATATTTAAAAGTATGAAAAATTTAGTCTCATTTTCATAGGCATCTGTTTTCCTGTGGCTTAAGTAATAGAACGAAAACAGTGTTGTCAGAAATGTAAAAAGAGTTACAAAAAACAGTGAAGCCTTGTTTAGCACAAATGAAATACCAAGAGGTGGAGCTATTGAGATTATTTCCACATGAAAGTCTATGCTGCTTAATAAATCAAAAGCGAGGTAAAGCAAGAACATCTGCATAAGCATAGAAGTGTAAGCCACCCCATTTTTCCCAAACGTAGAGAGGATCGGTGTTGCAAACCCAAACAGTAAAGGCAGTGCTACAAAAAGAATACTACTCATTAATGCTTCATCTCATTCATCTCATCGATGTTGGTTTTGCCTGTAAGTTTATAGTACTCAATAGTAAAACTCACACCAAGAGCAAGCACTGCCATGCCAATAACAATAGCTGTAAGTATCATGGCATGAGGGACGGGATCGTTCATATTTGAAATATTTACGTGTGTATTGTCCAGTATGGGAGCTATGAAGTTTGTGTTAAATGTTAAACCGATGAAAAACAAAAAAAGTGAACTCTCCATAATGGCAATACTCATAAATATTTTAATAATATGTTTGCGCGTTAAAAGTCCAAAAAGCCCAACAAAAAAGAGAGCCATTGAACCAATAGTTACAATGATTTTGATAGCTTCCGGTTGATTTAGAAACTCAAACATCATTGCTTCTTTTAATTAAATTTTGAGCGATCATACTCATCTCACTTCCAACTTTTATACCAACTATCATGTAGATTATAGGAATAATACCACCACTGAGGAGCAACCCCGTTTGTGAAATATCATGAGGGAGAAAGTTGCCTAGAAATTTATCTAAAACAAGAAGTCCGATAAGCCCTATAAGGACATAAGAAACTCCGGCAAAAGTTTCAAGTGCAACGATCACAGCATGAGGAATTTCAAACTCTTTATGTGAGATAAGAAGAAGCAAAACACCACTTGCAATGATGACTCCTCCTTGAAAACCACCACCAGGACTTAAATGACCATAGATCATAACATATATGCCAAATAACATGATAATAGGAAAAAGTAGTCTTGAAGCAGTTTGTAACATGAAGTTACTTTCAGCTTTTATATCACATTTACTGTTTGAGTGAAGCATTAAGCCTACCCCCAAAGATGCAATAAATAAAACGGCAATCTCACCAAGCGTATCAAAGCCACGGAAGTAAACTACAACTGTTGTGACTGCATTTGCTACACCTTCATTTACATTGAGTTTCAGAAGTTCATTCCCTGCGGTTTGAATACTGTTTGGCATGTTTTGAAGCAGGATATTTAAGAGTGTTAAAATCAAAAGCCCACTCAGAGCAAAACCACTTAAGGTTGAAGTTGGAAGATCTCTTTTTAAACTCATGTGTTCTCGCCCAAGTGTTTGAGCGCCATTAAAAATATAAGCGAAGAGATCCCCGAGCCGATAACTGCTTCCGTGAGTGCAACATCAGGTGCTTTAAATATAAAAAACAGAACCACACTTCCAAGTCCGACACCCATCAGCAAGATAACAGAGTCAGCTAATTTTTTTTGAATGACGGCAGAAAATGCAACGATAACAATGCCTATAAAGGTCACTAAAATTATAAAGCCTATCATTTCTGTATCTCTTTGAGCTCATCTGATTCTAAAGTAGCACCATCTTTATGTGAGGCCCTAGCAATTACAGAGGAGGAGAGAGGATTTGTTAGGAGTATAAAAATAGCTAAAATTATCAATTTCAAAGCCCAAGACGGTTCAATACAAATAGCTCCAAAGATAACTAAAATAGTTCCAATAGTTGTAGTTTTAGTTCCCACATGCATGCGAGTGTAAACATCAGGCATTCTGACAAGCCCTATGGCACTCACTAAAAAAGCCATAATACCAAAGAAGATAAAAATATACCCTAAATATACTATCACTTATAAGCCTTTTTCTATGAATCGACCAAAAATAGTTGCACCTAAAAAACCAATAAGTCCAAAAACAAGGGCAATATCAAGGTATAAACTTCTTTGAAAGTAGAGAGCCAAAAGAACTAAAAGAGAGACCCCCATAATACTCATAACATCAAACGACACAACTCTGTCACTAAGAGTCGGTCCCTTTAGAAATCGGTAGAGTATTATTAGCATAGATAGCAGAAGCAAAAAGATTACTATATCAAACATTATTTTCTCATAATTAATTTAGATAAGTATGACTAAATACTCCTTAAATTACACAAATATCATTTGAAAAAGGAGTGGGATGATCACAACAAATAAGAATAAAAAAAAATACTTTAATCTTCGTAGCTTAAGGAAGGATATAGGTAAGGAATAACTCTAACTAACAAAGCTATCTAGATACAGTTGAAAGGAGCTTTGCGAAAACTAGTTTTACAATGACTTCTATCTCTTTTGTAGTGCCTTATTTTAATAGTCTTTAGTTGGTATAATTATACAATCTCATCTTAGGATATATAAAATTTCTTGTTATTAAAGATGCTTTAGATATCGTATATAAGTGGATTGTGAGTGGTGGAGCATAACTCTACCAAACTATGTTAAAAAGTAACGGTATTTAAGGGATTTATAGTTTTGTAATTAAAAAATGACTACTTAAATAACTACCATTTCTTTTGTGGTTATGTTTTATTATGTGTTTTTATTGTATCGTACACTTCCTCCAGTCTCTCCATATCCCAAGGTACTGTGACCCTGTAAACCGGTATCTGTTTGGCCATTTCTGTGAAAAATTCGAATCGTTCCTGTTTCATGAAATTGAAATTAATAAAACTGCTGTAGTGAAAGGCTTTGAACTTTTCAATTCCTTTGAGTTCAGTGATCTCCACTGCCGCATCCGGATCGCTCTTTTCGAGGAGATAGACTGCATGAAGAGGTTTTGATTTGGTTGCAAAGTTTTCGACAGGGTAGCCAAGCGTTTCAAGTTCCCGGTAAGGTCTGTGAAAAGGATAGGAGGAGATCGCATAATAGATATTACCACGTTTCTCGATTGCCATAGAGTCATCGCAGAGCATGGTATGCCCCTGTCGGATGAAGTAGTCGGTCAGCGTGGATTTTCCACCAAAGGAGGAAGCGGAGAAGAGTACCGGTTTGCCCCCTATCTCCACCGAACCGACATGCAGGATACGGTAGGTTCGTTCCAGTTCCAGGACAATAGGAAAAAAAGTATGAAATACCCAGAAACGCAGCCGTTGCGCGGTAAAGTCATCTCCTTTTCTATAAAAGATCTTCCGTTCTTTGGCATCCCAAACCAGCGTCACCACCCCCTTGATCTCCAAAGCCCATGAGAATTTCTCATCGGCTTCTTCAAAAGGGATGCTGCTACGGTATTGTACTTCCTGTCCGGATGTCGGAAGCCAGGCACTTTTCAGAGGAAATGTTTTAAACAGGGGATAACCTGCCTCTTCAATAATAAAAATGGTCTCCAACGCATCATTTTGGATCTCATCTCGAAGTTCTGGTTCATTTCGGAAAATGAGATTATGGTTGAAAATGATCATAGAATGACTCCACGGAAGATTGGGCAAGATTTATGAAGACAGAGCAGCATCGCTGCTCTGATGCTGGCAGTGACAACTACTTTATTGGTTTCCCGGGTTTGCCAAGTTTGCCGGGTTTTACAGATTCAATAAGCTCAACAGGTTTTTTCGTTTCAATAACCGCTGATGGTACATGTTTTGTATATGTCCCTATGCCCCATCGAAATTCTCTGACGTTGCTGCCATTCATGTTAAACGTATAAGTTTGAAGTTTACCATCTACAACGACTGGCATCTTCTCTCCGGTTGCGGTATCTTCCACCCACATCCTCTCAAGGAACGAATCTATGACGAGCTCCTCTTTCTTTTTAGGCTTCTTGCCGCCCCAGCTTGTGCTGACCACGTTGAGCCCTTCCCACCTGAGAGTGACATCGCTATTCGTAGCGCTGGTTTTGACCTGAAATATCCATTCATCTTCATTGTAAGCATCCGGGTGGTGATAATCACTGCTATAATCTCCCGCATCGTCACCCCACTCAGGATGAGGAAAAACGATGGTAAGATAAATTTCACCAAAAGGTGCCAGCTCGATAAGGTCATGGCTGTCTTTTCCTGCACTGCTGTCATAAAGCTGCCCCAGTACATTCCCACGATCTCGCATTTGCTCTGAAGGTACTTCAGCGATCAATCGCATATACCACTCCTGCTCTACTGTTGTACTCTCTTTTTTTTCAGCAAAAGCGTTGGTACCAAGCATCATCAATGATGCAAACAGCAGGGCCCAACCCCATTGTCTATTATTTTTTTTCATTGTTTTCTCCTCTCTTACGTGCCCGGTGGCGGTGGTGGTGAACTAAGTACACTGTTGGCCGGGATCAAAATCTTCACGATACTGCCTGTGGCGCCGCCGAGGACTTTCACCCAGAATCCCTCATGTGAATGGAGGTTGCCTTGCATACCCGGAGTAGTATCGTCGTAGGCATCATAGCCGTTGCCGTTCCATTTCCAGATGGTTTTGGAGACATACCTCTCCTGCTCTGCCCGTGACGGAGAGTAGGATGAGCCATCGACCGTAAAGCGGACACCGCCCCAGATGCGTTCAGTATTGGCCGGGAAGCCAACAAGGTTATACTTGAACTCCTCCTCTGCACTTGCCGGTGTCTCAAGTGTGTACTCGAAACACCCTTCAGGGTCAGAACAGCCTGTAATTACCGGGAACTGCGTCAGTGTTCCCGTGGTGTCCCAGTAACTGTTATCGATGCTCATTATCCAGTACCCGCGCCCATGCGACATCACACTGCTAAGGTCAAGGCGCGCATAGTAACCGCCTGCTTCGTTACGTTCGAAGACGACCCAGCGGTAGTAATAGTCGTTCGGATCAAGCGTATCACCGAAGATCTCTTCGACGGTATCGGTCGTGCCGGTGTCACACGGCAGACCGATCATCGTCCAGCGATCCGCGATGATCGGACCGGCGAAGCCGCACTCAAAGCGGTTCAGGTAGGCCGATCCGCTGGCACTGCCGCCATCGTCATCGTAAGACGCGCCCACCACTGCTGTATCGCCTGAGAGGGCGACGGAGTAACCAAATTGATCATAGTCCCCCGCGTCGGAGGCGGTCAGCTTCGCCTGCTGGCTCCATACTATACCCGAACGGGTAAAGACATAGGCAGATCCCATGTCGTTGTTGTAACGCGCGCCCACCACTGCCGTATCGCCTGAGAGGGAAACGGAGCAACCGAACTGACCGCCCAGCACGTCGGAGGGGGTCAGCTTCGCCTGCTGGCTCCATACTATACCCGAACGGGTAAAGACATAGGCAGATCCGCTGTTGTTGCCGCCATCGTCATCCATACGCGCCCCCACCACTGCCGTATCGCCTGAGAGGGAAACGGAGTAACCGAACTGATCAAGGGCCGCCGTGTCAGAGGCGGTCAGCTTCGCCTGCTGGTCCCACACTGTGCCGGAGCGGAAAAAGACATAGGCTGAACCGTTGTTTTGCTCAGGATCGTGATCATCGTAATTCGCCCCTACCACTGCCGTATCGCCCGAAAGGGCAACGGACCAGCCGAAGTTGTCACTGAGCGCCGCATCGGAGGCGGTTAGCTTCGCCTGCTGGCTCCAGGCTGCGCCGGAACGGGTAAAGACGTAGGTGGATCCTCTAGCCTCATTATCACCGTACGCCCCTATCAGTGCTGTATCACCCAAGAAGGCAACGGAGCAGCCAAAGTAAGCACCACCCGCCGTGTCGGAGGCGGTCAGCTTCGCCTGCTGGCTCCAGACTGTGCCCGAGCGGGTAAAGACGTAAGCTGCACCGTTGTCTTGGTCAGGACTATTATCCTTGCTGTCCGCCCCCACCACTGCCGTATCGCCCGAGAGGGAAACGGAGTGACCGAACTGATCACCGGCCGCCGTGTCGGAGGCGGTCAGCTTCGCCTGCTGGCTCCAGACTGTGCCCGAGTGGGTAAAGACGTAAGCTGCACCGTTGTCTAGGTCAGGACTATTATCATTGCTGTCCGCCCCCACCACTGCCGTATCGCCCGAAAGGGAGACAGAGTAGCCGAAGTTGTCACCGGCCGTCGGGAGTGTGGCGGTCAGTTTGGCTGTTTCATTCATGTCTATCCAGCTTGTGCCTGGTTTTTCGAAGACGTAGGCTGATCCGCTAAGGGAGCCAGCGTCGGCATTGCCGTACGCCCCCACCACTGCCGTGTCGCCCGAAAGGGCAACGGAGTAGCCGAAGCTGTCATCGCGCGCCACGTCGGAGGCGCTCAGCTTCGCCTGCTGGCTCCAGGCTGTGCCCGAACGGGTAAAGACGTAGGCTGATCCTCCATCGTCATTGCCTGTCGCCCCTATCAGCGCTGTATCGCTCAAGATGGCAACGGAGCCACCAAATTGGTCACCGGGCGCCGGGAGTGTAGCGGTCAGCTTCGCCTGCTGGCTCCAGATTGTGCCCGAACGGAAAAAGACGTAGACTGATCCGCTAAACGCGCCCCCATCGTCATCGTAACGCGCCCCCACCACTGCCGTATCACCCGAGAGGGAAACGGACCAGCCGAACTGATTACCGGCCGCCGCATCGGAAGCGGTCAGTTTGATTGTTTCAGTCATATTTCCCCACTCTGGATCTGGCTTTTCAAAGACATAGGCTGATCCGCTATCAGTGCCGTTGTCATCATCGCCGTACGCCCCTACCACTGCTGTATCGCCCGAAAGGGCAACGGAGTAGCCGAAATAGTCACCACCCGCCGCATCGGAGGCGGTCAGCTTCCCCAGCGGACTCCAGACTGTGCCGGAGCGGGTAAAGACGTAAGCTGCACCGCTCTCTTCGGCCTCAGGACCCTTATCCTTGTTGTGCGCTCCCACCACTGCCGTATCACCCGAAAGGGCAACGGAGTAGCCGAACTCGTCATTGGCCGCCGCGTCGGAGGCGGTCAGCTTCGCCTGCTGGTTCCAATATGTGGCCGTACGGGTAAAGACATAGGCAGATCCGCTATCCGTGCCGTTGTCGTCATCGCCGTATGCCCCCACAAGTGCCGTATCGCCTGAGAGGGAAACGGAATGACCGAAGTATTTACCGGACGTCGCATCGGAAGGGATCAGCTTTGCCTGCGTTACCCAGCCCGCCGCCGTTTCAACCATTACATAAGCCGATCCGCTGACGCCACCACCGTACGCCCCCACCACTGCCGTATCGCCCGAGAGGGCGACGGAGTAGCCGAAGTAGTCGAAGGCCGCCGCGTCAGAGGTCACCCCGATAATCTTTGTCTCGGTCGCAAATATCGGGTCTACCGTTACCGGCCACTGCGCCCCTTTGGCATCGACCCTGATCTGCAGGGTCTTGTCCAAAAGCGCCAGCCGTGCCGGAAGCGTCTTGCCGGTGGCATCGAAAGCTTTCAGTTTTTCATAATCAAAAGCGTGGTTTTTCTCTTTGTAAAAGGCAATGCTCTGCCCTTCGTTTTTCCATTTCGCGTTCACGTCGCCGGAAAAACCAAGAGAGAGGACCAACTCTTTTTTATCATCATACCCTTTGGGCTGTTTCAGGGTAAAGCCCTGTTCCAGTCCTTTGGCGTCATTGATGTACCATTCGCTGAGAGTACCTCTGTCAAAAGTGGCTTTATTGCCTTTTGTGCTCAGTTTGGCTTTTTGAACAGGCTGAAGGTTTTTTTCCTGCCCGTAAGCCTGAAGCTGCATTGCAAATTCCCAGCTGCCGGTTTTAAGCTTCAACCCCTTTTCGCCGTAGCGGATGCCATAGCGGCTTTTCGGGTTATACGCCTTGTAGGCATACCCCCCTTTTTCATCCTTGTTCACTTCAACCGCGTGACGCGCTTCGCTGAAAGCTTGCCACAACCCTTTGGGCATCGGCTCACCGCTGCTTGTCACCTGAGGTGTCTGTGCTGCTGCCATAGCTGAAAGGGCCAATACCCCGAGCAACCATCTGATCTTACTAAATGTATGCATAACTTTATCTCCTTTTTCGTTACTATTCTCTTTGTGACCACGTCGACGACTGATTCTCCGGTCCTGGTGGGTCCGGTGGGTACGGAAGAGAACCTTCTGCTCTAGCATTCTTCGGATTAGCCAACAATGGACCCAACACTATCAACTTTGGTGCGTCATAGAATACTTTTTTCATCAAAGAACGACGACTCTCATTTTTGAGGTTCTCATCAACTCTTTTGTTTTTTCTAGACTTTTTCATTTACTTTACGCCCCCCCCCTTTTAGTTTATTATAGATTAATAAAGTTTAAATAAATATTAAGGATTGAGATAATAGAGCTTCAAAAAGTATATAAAAGTGGGTTCAAATTTGCATTAAGTCCAGAATAGTCATTTTCTAAAATTACTACAAATATTACTACTATCGATTAGACTACCTTGGTTACTAAAAGTGCTTCAAGTATCTATTTTAAGGTGTTTGAATAGGTCTTTTAGGTGAAGTTAAATTGTGGATTGGTGGAGAATAACGGGATCGAACCGTCGACCTCTTCGCTGCCAGCGAAGCGCTCTCCCAGCTGAGCTAATTCCCCATAAGTTGGAAGACGTGGATTTTATCATAAGATGGATATAATATACCCATCTTATCATTTTTATGAACGTTCTGTTACTTCAAGAAGATGGTAACCAAATTGTGTTTTCACAGGACCATGTACCACACCTACCTCATCATTGAAAACCACTTTATCAAACTCCGGTACCATTTGTCCTTGACCAAATGTTCCAAGCTCTCCACCTCTTGCACCTGATGGACACGTTGAGTTCTCTTTTGCCGCTTGTTCAAAAGTGATTTTACCTGAATTGATCTTCTCTTTTAATTCATTACATAACGCTTCATCGTTTACTAATATATGTCTTGCTGATGCTGTCATTTTTATTCCTTTAATTATTTTCTATTTATTTAGCATTGAAAAAATACTGTTGTGCTTCTTTTTTCTCTGCAAAAGGAGAGACAGTTACTCTCTCATCTCCAACTTCGACATCATAGCTCTCTTCTGCTGAACTTCTTGCATAAGTTATGGCTAATTTTGCAGCCAAAGCTCTGTCTTCACTGCTTGCATCTGCACTCAAAAGCGAAAAAGGACCACCTATAGGTAATTTAATGGTGATATACTTATCACTCTGGATAGCTTGCAAACCTTCATTATCTTCTTTGTCACGTCCTACTGCAAGTTTTGCACCATCAGGAAGCCTGAAATGACGACCAAATTTGAGTAGTTCTATATCTTCTACCTCAAAGGTATCAAAAGAGATAAACTCCTTAATACGATCAGAATAATGAGATTCTGTCAACAGACAACCACCACCTGGAGACTCATAATCTTCCCAGCCATATGCTTCTGCCATAGCTAACTGTCGTTCACGGCTGCGTCCGGAAATATCAAGCAGTTTTTCTCTATCGATCCATCCTTCCAGCTCTGGAGTAGTCTCCTCCATCAACTTTGCAGACATCGGACGGACGATGAGCTTTTCCTCTTTATCATCCGCCAATTTAGCAACCTGCTTCATCGCATCATGGCGCTGACTCATAGGACGTTGACCTATCACTTCACCTGTAAAGATAAACGATGCTCCTAACTCTGGCATCATCGCTTTGGCTATCTTGAACATATACCCATGACAATCGATACAGGGATTAAAGTTTTTTCCATAACCGTGCACGGGGTCAAAGAGGATATTTTGAATATACTCTTCGCGTACATCTACTATCTTGAACTCTGCACCTGCCATCTCAGCACGCTGCTTCATGACTTCACTAACATCTTTTGTGCCACCAAAACCTATTTTGATATGCAGGGCAATCACCTCTATACCTTGATCAACCATAAGCTTGATAGCGATCATACTGTCAAGTCCTCCACTAAACATTGCTAAAGCGCGTCTTTTACCAGTTTGTGTCATAAGCTACCAACTCTCCTCGTTTTAATCTTGGAATTATATCTGTTTTTATTTTACGTATCAAAAAACTTTTTTTTGCAAAAGGGATGCTTGTATCTGCTACGATATTTTTAAGTTTTATATCATAATGTTTGATGAGAAAATTACGCAGTACATCTTGCAATTCTTTTTCACTCATCACCTGCAGACTCTCATCTACAGCTAAACCCATAAGGTGAGGATTTTCCCTCTCCCCGTTGATCAGTGCAGAAAAAAGTGCTGCGTAACCACCGAACATATTTACATCGATCACATCAAGTACACTATCTATAAGGTCCGGTTTTTCTAAAAGTGTTTTTAGGATGCTCAATTGTGCCACATCATCTCTTTTTTGGCTAAAACTCTCTTTTGCTCTGCTGGGCTGTGTTTGTCCGCCAAAAAGTACAGGTGACACCCCTAAAAGTGTAGCCGCCATAGGAATGTACGCATCTTTGATGATCTGGCTTAAGCCCTCTAAGAACTGTTTGGCTGCACCGAATGCTGCTTCTTTGGCACGCGGGTCATTCAGATCATAAGCATAAATGATCTTCTCTAATACAAAAGGGATGAGTGGTTTGGCTTCACGAAGCAATTTTGCCACTGCTTCACTCTGACCTTTGGCTATGAGATCCGCAGGATCCTGTCCATCAGGAAAAAGTACAACACCCCCGTCAAAATTGGCTACAGATAACATCTGTGCAGCTTTAAGTGCGGCAGCTACCCCCGCTTTATCACCATCATAGGCTAAGATGATCTTAGGATCACCCTTCCTAAGCAGTGGTAGATGTTCTGGAGTAAGTGCTGTACCCATACTTGCCACAGCTTCTGTAAACCCGGCCTGATGAAACATCACCACATCAAGATACCCTTCACATACAATGAGCTTTTTATTTTTATAAATACTCTCTTTTGCCAAGTCATAGCCATAGAGCAGACGTGATTTATTGAAGAGTTTTGTTTGAGGGGAGTTGATGTACTTTGCGGGATGGTTGGTAATGGTACGACCACCAAAACCTACCGCAGCACCACTCGTAGAGAAGATAGGAAAAGTAATACGCTCTACCAAACGAGCATAATACCCGCCACCCTCACCTTGAGCAATGATCCCTGCATCTACTGCTTTAGGCAGAGGCAAAAGAGCAGAATTTAAGAAATGCATGACAGAAGCACCATCGGGTACATATCCTATACCAAATCGCTGAATGGAACTTTGAGCGATACCCCTGTCTAAAAGATACTGTTTCGCAGTTGGGTTATTTTCCAAGTTTTTTACATACCAGGTCTGTATGGATTCAAGTACACGTTTGGCATCAGAGTAATCAGAACTACCTTTGGTATATGCCAGTGAAAAATTATACATGGAAGCGAGTTTTTCGATGGCTTCAGGATAAGAGAGTTTTTCAAGTTCCATTACAAACTTGATGCTGTCACCCCCTACACCACAGCCAAAACAGTGATATATCTGCTTGCTTGGGCTCACTACAAAGCTAGGGGTTTTTTCTCCATGAAATGGACAATTTGCTTTATAATTTGCCCCTGATTTACGCAGTTCTATAAAGTTGCCTATTACATCTACAATATCAATGCTGTTTTTTAGAGATTCTATCGAAGCGTTATCTATCATAATAGAATTATATCTAATTAGATATAATTGTAGGACGGAAAATGAGCAAAGCCCATTTTTCCTACGCTAACGCTGTATTTTCTTCAGCAGAAAGCTCACGCGACTAGTCGCTTTTCTAAGAAATACTAGCTTTCTAAGGACTATTTTGGAACAAATCTTACCTGCTTATAATGACCCACTTTTTAGTATCTTGCTTATTATCATTATTAGCCTCATTATTGCACTCGCTACCTATGGTTGGGGACTCTATAGACAACAAAAAGAGCAAGGAAACCTACTTAAATTTTTAGATAAATTTGAGAGTACCGAGTGTGCCCTTGACACCACGGATATGCCCTTTGAACCTCATATGCTTAAGCCTCTTACTTTACTTGCTAAAGCTTTTGAAAACTCAGGAGAATACCATAAATCTATCAATATTTATCTCTATTTGATCAAAAATATCTCTGATGATCTAGGAAAACTTGAACTCATGGAAAGACTGGGGAATACCTATCTTCATGCAGGATTTTTGGAACGTGCCAGATCTATCTATGCAGAGATCTTACGCAAAAAACCCCGTAATATAAAAGTACTTTATGAACTGGGTGTCGTATATGAGATGATGCACAAATATGATAAAGCAAAAGAAGTGATAGAACCATTAGAGATGCTTGGAGAAGAGACGCATGCCCTTACAAAATTTCTTGAACTCTCTGAAATAAAATCCAGTAAAACGATCTCTATAGAAGAAAAGGTAAAAAAACTCCATAAAATTCTAGACGCAGAACCTACACTTTATAGAGAAATAGTAAATACTATGCTGCAACTGGATACAAGAGTAGCATGGGAGATCATTGATCCTAAGCGCCTGAAAGAGGTAATGGATATCCTCTGGTTCTTACCGAATTCACAACTCGATTTAGATACAATTACATCCAATACACAACTAAACACACTCTACTATGCCAAAGGATATTTACAAAAACCAATTGTTGAAAGTGGTATCTTTAGTCTTGACATGTTAGCCACCGCAAGAAAGAGTGGATTTGAGCAGGGAGATCTGCTTTTTTCATACCTGTGTAAAAAATGTAAACAGAGTTTCCCTGTCTCCTTTAGACGATGTCCAAATTGTATGGCGATAAACTCTGTAGAAGTTGAGGAAAAAATTGCAAAATCAAGCCCGAAAACAGATTACTCTCTACTCTGACGGTTCTAGTCTAGGCAACCCGGGACCAGGCGGTTATGGCGGCATACTGGAGTTTAAAGGAAAGCGTAAAGAGTACTTTGGTGGTGATATCCATACCACAAACAACCGTATGGAGCTTCAAGGTGTCATCGAGGGGCTCAAGCTTCTCAAAGAACCTTGTGACGTAGAGGTGATATCTGACAGCTCTTACGTAGTAAAAGCGATCAATGAATGGTTAGCAGGATGGGTACGTAAAAACTTTGCCAAAGTAAAAAATGTAGACTTATGGGAAGCCTATCTTGATGCTGCAAAGCCACATAATGTTCACGGTACTTGGGTCAGGGGGCACAATGGACATCCGGAAAATGAACGCTGTGATGAACTTGCACGAAACGAAGCAGAAAGAATAAAATCAACGTTATAACAGCATAAAATCGTACTAGTACGATGAGCCTTCTGCTGAAGACAAGCATTAAAATGCAGTCCAAGTGAGGCACTAAATGCCGAATCGGAAAGCACAGTGCTAACGTAGTTATTTGAACTTTGTTCAAATAGCGTCCAAATTAGTAAAAAAGGAATTAGACAATGAACGATTACAGTCAACTCGAAAAGCGACTGAACTATACATTTAAGAACAAGCAATTGATTATTGAGGCTTTGACACACAAAAGTGACAAAAAGCCTTACAATAATGAGCGGCTTGAGTTTTTAGGAGATGCAGTACTCGACCTTATCGTAGGAGAGTATCTTTTTTCTAAATTTTCCAACTCGAACGAAGGCATACTTTCAAAAATACGTGCTTCTCTTGTCAACGAGAGTGGGTTTACACTTTTAGCACGAAAGATCAACCTGGGAGAATATATCTTCCTCTCCATGGCAGAAGAGAACAACAACGGGAGAAATAAACCCTCTCTACTCTCTAATGCTTTTGAGGCTGTGATCGGTGCTATTTACCTAGAAGCCGGGCTGAGTGTTACAAAAGAAATTTCTGTCAAACTGTTGGAAGAGTGTCATCCTAAAATAGATCTGCAATCTTTGTCAAAAGATTACAAGACTGCCCTTCAGGAGTTGACACAGGCAACACATGGAGTCACTCCCCTTTATGAGATGCTAGGTTCCTCCGGACCCGATCATAAAAAAGAGTTTGAGATCGCTGTGATACTGGATGAAAAAACGATCGCCACGGCAAGAGGAAAAAGTAAAAAAGAAGCACAGCAAAAAGCAGCGCAAATTGCATTGGAGGCATTAAAGTCATGAATACCTTTGGAAAAAAACTGACACTGACCACATTTGGTGAATCGCATGGTAAAGCCTTAGGGTGTATCCTTGATGGTGTACCCGCAGGACTTCATATAGATGAAGCATTCATCCAGTCTGAACTGGATCGTAGAAAGCCAGGGAAGAGCAAACTTGAAACCGGGCGCAAGGAAGATGATAAATTTGAGATCCTCTCTGGTACTTTTGAAGGTCTAAGTACCGGCACTCCCATCGCAATGGTGATCTTCAATACTAATCAAAAGTCTAAAGACTATGACAATGTCAAAGACCTCTTTCGTCCGGGACATGCTGACTTTACCTACTTCCACAAGTATGGACTAAGAGACTACCGTGGAGGTGGACGAAGTTCTGCCAGAGAAACAGCTGCCAGAGTGGCAGGTGGTGCCATAGCCAAACTGATGTTAAAAGAGTTAGGTGTTTCTATACAAAGTGGGCTTTGTGAAGTAGATGGGATCAAAGGTGAAGTACAAGATTTTGAACATGCAAAAAGTTCTAAAATGTATGCCCTTGACCCCAATATGGAAGCAGCACAAGAAGCCGCTATCTTAACAGCAAAAGAGAATCATGATTCCGTTGGTGGTGTAGTCTTGACCACTGCCACAGGTGTACCCATAGGTCTAGGTGAGCCCCTCTACTACAAACTTGATGCTATTTTGGCTGAAGCAATGATGGGCATCAATGCAGCCAAAGCTGTAGAGATAGGTGACGGTGTAGCAAGTACACACCTCAAGGGAAGTGAAAATAATGATGAGATCACCTTAAACGGTTTCAAAAGTAATCACTCCGGTGGAATGTTAGGCGGTATCAGCAATGGTGATACTATCATCGTGAAAACACACTTTAAACCTACCCCTTCCATCTTTCAAGAACAAGATACTATTACAACACATGATGAAGAGGTAAAATGTAACTTAAAAGGGCGGCATGATCCTTGTGTTGCTCTGCGTGGTGCTGTAGTATGTGAAGCCATGATGGCACTGACACTTGCCGATATGACACTGCTTAATATGGGTAAAAAGATGGCACATCTAAAAAATATTTATAAAGGTTAATGATATGAAGAAATCAGGATTTGGTATTATTGGACTTATATTAGTTGCAGCACTCTATTATTTTACAGCAGGTTCTGCTCAAATTACTGAAGAGATGAAAAAGCAAGTCAATGACGAATTGACAACGTTACAACAAAATGGTTTTGGGATAAATGATAGAGAGATTAAAGAGACAGAAGAACATTTTGTACTTAGTTTTGATGAACCTGCTAAGATCATAAGCTACTTAAGTTCTCAGGGTGCAGAGGTAACGCAGGAAGATATTCTTGCATTTAAAGGGTTGAAGATAGGAGTAGATGCAAAATATCTTAATGACAGCTATAGTGCGCTTTCTTTAGATATCTACCCTGTAGGACTTCCTGAAAGTATGCTGCAAGAGATAGAGGAAGAGGATAAAACAGCACTTGAACGTATTAAAAAGATGATGGCAGACAAAACACTGCTTGTACATCTTGACTTTAACAAACTGCTCACAGGTTTTAAAGGACATATAAAAGATATCAATGAAACATTTGAGGAAGAAGAAAAAATAACATTTATTAGTCAAGATTTCAAATTTGAGGGAGACATAGAAGATGAAAAGGTAAAGACTGTTAGGCAAACACTTAAACTTTTCTCTGTAGAGGCAGATAAAGAGCTTACTATGAAACTTTCAGACTTTACATCCAACTATACACTCTCCGGTCCATCTCCTTATGACTCTAAGTCTGGATACTCTATTGGGCAGATTGAACTCCAGGGAGAATCAGAATTCTCAATGCTCATGAAAGATCTGAATGTCAATGCTGTGAGTTCTGTCAAAAATGATCTTCTAAAGAGTTCTATCAGCACAGAAACAGGGCTAATAGAACTTACTGAAGCTCAAAAAAAATATAAGATGAATGATATACTCTTTGATTTCAATATTGACAACCTTGACATCGTTTCATTTGAAGCACTTCAAGGTGTGGATGTCAATGATGAAAAAGCCATTAATGCACTTACGCAGAAGATACTCTCTAAGGGCATCACCATAAATATTCCAAATTTTTCTGTTAAAAAGATAGCAGAAAACGGGAAAATTATGGATGGTTTCATGCTCAGTTCTGCTTTATCAATTGATAAATCATTTGATATCAATGCAGTCTCTCAAGATCCATTAGCAGTACTTAATGCTCTGAGCAGTAAGACAAACATCTCTGTCTCAAACGAACTCTTTGCTCGTATTGCACAAGAACCAAGAGCAATGATGGTATTGATGCTCTTACCACCTGTTGAAAAAGAGGGTAAAAAAATCTATGAGATTGAATTTATCAAAGGGAAAATAACAGTCAATGGGGCTTCACTCTAAACTAAAAGAGCGTTGGTTCATCAACGCCTTTTACTCTAAACGTTTTTCGATGTACCTTGCATCTATTATACTTTACTATCGCTTCTATATGGGCTTTAGTGCCATACCCTTTATGTTTTTCAAATCCATATCTGGGGTACTTTTTAGCCATCTCTATCATCTCTCTGTCTCGTGTCACTTTAGCCAAGATACTCGCTGCACTCACTTGGGCTATTTTATCATCTGCTTTAACCATGGTTGTAATGTTGTCAACCCCAAAAGTACTGTTTCCATCGAAAAGATACTCAACATCAGGTAAATGTTTCTGTATACTTTTCAAACCTCGATGTAAACACTTGGAGATTCCCATTTCATCCACATCTTGTGCAGAAAAAGAGACGATATGATAGTCAGAATTCTCAATCACAAGCGGGTAAAGTGCTTCACGCTTTTTCTCAGTCAACTTCTTAGAGTCCATCAATCCTTCAACAGGATTTTTCAACACTACTCCAGCCATGACAAGAGAACCCGCCAATGGACCACGCCCTGCTTCATCTATGCCACATAATGGTTTTTTCTTCATTTTTATTACCTGTATATATTATCTATCTCTAATCCTATCTGTATCTCAAAGAAAAAGAGAGCCTAGCCTATCAAAAAAATATGAGGCAAGTATTGTAACACGTCAGTACCTTACACTTTCTTCTTTCCGGTTCGGTTTCTTCTTTGTTGTAATACAAAGAAGAAAGGGAATAAAGAGAAATCATATACAACAAGAAAGTTTATTCACTCTTTAAAAGTAAAAGAAACTCCTCCCCATACCGTTCAAATTTCACTTCCCCTATCCCATGCACATCAAGCATCTCCTGCTTACTTTGCGGCAATTTCACACTCAAATCCTTCAATGTTTTATCTGAAAACACTATATACGGAGGAATATTATTGGCAGTAGCTATCTCTGTTCTGAGATCACGAAGTTTATCAAACATTTCAGCGTCATAATCATCAAAATAGGTCACTTTCTTTTTCTTCTCTGCTTTTTGTACAGTGAGTCTCTCTTTTTTGAGCTCAATGGTATGTGCCCCTTTGATGACTTCTACCCCAAATGCTGTCAACTTGTAAACCTTAAACTCCCCTATCTCTACTGCACCTAACTCAAGCAGTTTATCTCCTATGGTGAGCCATTGACTTTTCGAGTACTCATCTCCTATACCATAAACAGAAAGCGTATCATGTCCATTTGCTAAAACCCTCTGCTCTTTACTCCCTTTGAGTACATCTATTACATAGTGCAGACCAAAGTTCTGTTCTGTACGTAAAATAGTTGAAAGAAGCATACGTGCTGCTGTGGTGATGTCTATCTTTTCACTTGCAGGTGCTGTACAGTTGTCACACTTGTCAATACAAGCTTCAATACGGTCATCAAAATATGCGGCAATACTTTGATGGCGACAGTTCTCAGAGTTGGCAAAACGTACCATACTGTCAAGTTTGTTAAATGCGTGCTGTTTGTAAGGAGATTCGGGCAGATCTTCTATGAACATTTTTTGTTGCACGATATCCTGTGCTGAAAAAAGCAAGAGTGTTTCAGCCTCCAGTCCATCTCTTCCGGCACGTCCTATCTCCTGATAGAAGTTTTCCAATGTCTTTGGCATTGTCATATGTACCACAAAACGAATATTACTCTTATCTATTCCCATTCCAAAAGCGATGGTTGCTACGACTATCTGTACTTTGTCTGCAACAAAATCTGCATAAGTTCTGTTTTTCTCTTCTGTTGGTAAGCCTGCATGATACGCTTTGGCTTCTATACCTTTGGTTTGCAAAAAGTGTGCTACAGCTTCTGTAGATTTCCGTGAAAGTGTATAGATGATGCCTGATTCATCTGTGTGTTGTTTCAAAAACTCCATCAACTGTGCACGTCCATCTTTGATGCGGTGCCTTGCATTGATAGTCAAGTTTTCACGAAACAGAGAACCTCTTACACGCTTTGGATTTACCAGTCCTAAATTTGAAGCGATGTCACTCTCCACTGCATGTGTTGCTGTCGCTGTAAATGCTGATATGGGAGTGGTTGAAAACTGCTCTTTAAGCAAAGAGAGTCGTCTATAGTTTTCCCTGAACTCATGTCCCCATTCACTCACACAGTGTGCTTCATCGATGACAAAGAAGTTGATAGGAAGTTGATGTAAAAGATTTAAAAAATACCCATTGGTCAAGCGTTCAGGTGCCACATAAAGAAGTTTTATCTCACCCCTTCTCAACTGCTCTTCTATCTGCTGACTCTCTTCCATATTTTGCATAGAAGAGAGCATTGCTGCAGAGATGCCATTGGCTCTGAGAGCAACAACCTGGTCATGCATGAGTGCCAGCAGAGGAGAAACAACTACAGTGATCCCCTCCATTAAAAGCGTAGGAAGCTGATAACAAAGTGATTTACCGCCACCGGTAGGCAGTATCATCAATACATCTTGCTTTTCCAAGATAGCATCTACCACTTCCTCCTGTAAAGGCCGAAAAGAGCTGTGTCCAAAATAGTGTTCAAGGGTTTCTAATTTATTCATAGTAGAAGTGTAGCGTGTTGAGAGAAAAGAGCTAATTAATATGTCAAATTGTCATGTTTTTAAACATGGCAATTAAAATTGTGCCCTGACCGAAGGGAGGAAATGCCCTTGGGATGCATATTTTTAATGAAATTTGTACCCAACACCCCACACAGGATGAAAATAATTTTGTTCATTTTGCGGATCTATCTTATTTTTCAGACGGTTAATGGCTACATTCACAGCATTGTCATTCACACCATCACCATCGGATCCCCACGCTTCATCACGAAGAAAATCTCTTGTCAATGGCTTGTCAATATGTTTCATAAAGGTATGCAAGAGATTAAATTCAAGATTTGTGAGTGGAATGATCTCCTCAGCAATGTAGAGATCGTTTTTTATCAAATCTATAGTAAGCAGCTTATACTTAATACGTTCTTGTCTCATTAAAAAACCTGAACGCTTAAGCAGTGCTTTGACTCTGAGTGTTAACTCTTTTGGGCTAAAAGGTTTACTCATATAGTCATCACCACCACGCTCATACCCCTCTTCGAGCTCAGACTCTTTATCTTTGGCAGTAAGAAAAATAACAGGGATATCATACCCGATTTCACGCAAGTAGGCAACAAACTCACTCCCTTCCATCCCTGGAAGGTTGCGGTCAACTATCATTAATGAAGGATTTTCTTCTTCAAGGAATTGCTCCACGTTTTCCGTAGACAAAAAACCTGTAGCAGAGTAGCCCTCTTTTTCCAGATGGTACTCGATCAATTCTAAAATATCTTCTTCATCTTCAATAACGATGATCTCTATATTCTCATTTTGCATGCGTGCATTATAACATACACACTAAGGCGGTCTCCTTTAAAGCTTTCCACCTATTCGGGCAAAGATAATACGTGAAGATATACTTTCCAATCTATCGATGACCTTTAAATTTTTACGAATATATTTTAAAAGATTAAAGTACTCTTCTGCTACTGTATGTGAGCTACCCATCTTATGGATCAACTCTTTTTCCAGCAGTGAATAGATATCATCTGTTTTACTGTACTCTACCTCTATTTTAGTTGCTAATGCTTGGATCTTATCTTTGTCATCAAAAGTTTGAAGCATTTCAAGTATAGCATCAAAAGCATTGAGTGTGCATCGGTTAATGCTCAAAGAGTCTTTAATGACCTTATGGACTGCAGGGTTGTTTTCTGTTACCAGTCCTTGCATATTTTTAATATAATTGTTAATGTTTGTACGGATACGATTAAGTGCTGAAGTCACCTTAAGATAAGAGACCATCTCTCTAAGATCCCGTGCTTCCGGGCTAAACTTTGCAAATATTAAAACAATATCATTGTCTATCTTTTCTGTAGTACCAGAAATCATTTTAAGTGATTTTCGTGCTTGCTCCAATCCTTGTACATCAGCAGACTCGAGAGCCTGCAATGCCAACTTATTCGCGATAGAGAGGTTTGTAACCACCTCTACAACTGTATCTCTTACTTTGTGTCTTGCTTCATTATATCCTGCTAACATATTTTCTCCTATTGTTATTCTTCTTAACCAAATCTACCGGTTATATAATCTTCTGTCAACTTCTTTGAAGGGTTTAAGAAAATCTTATCAGTCTTATCATACTCTGCCAAATCGCCCAGGTACATAAATGCAGTGTAGTCACTAAGACGGCTTGCCTGTTGCATATTATGCGTTACTATAACCACTGAGAGCTCTTCTTTGAGTTCTGTGATGAGCTCTTCTATGGCTCCTGTTGAGATAGGGTCAAGGGCAGAAGTCGGTTCATCAAACAAAAGCACTCTTGGCTTAAGCGCCACTGCTCTGGCAATACAGAGTCTCTGCTGCTGTCCACCACTCAGACCCAAAGCACTCTCTCTCAGTCTATCTTTGGTCTCTTTCCAAATAGCAGCCCCTTTAAGTGCTTTTTCTACACGACCTTCGAGTTCACTCTTATTTTTAATACCTGAAAGTCTCAGTCCATAAGCAACATTATCAAAAATACTCATAGGGAAAGGGGTAGGCTTTTGAAAGATCATTCCAACTTCCTGACGAAGTTTGATGAAGTCATTCTCTTTTTTGAGATCTAAGATATTTTCCTTACTCCCGTCTGCTCTATAGAGGTTAATTTTGCCTTCATACTTATTTCCTGAGTAAAGGTCATGTATACGGTTCATCGCTCTAAGCAGTGTGGATTTACCACAACCACTGGGACCTATCATCGCAGTGATCTTATTCTCCAGTACAGGAAGATTGATCTTTTTCAATGAAGGCTCTTCTGCACCTGAATACGTAAATGAAAAATCTTTAATTTCCATTACCAAGTTATCTTTTGCCATACTAAAATCCTTACTTTTTATTTCTTATTGCATATCGACCGATCAGATTGATACACAGTACGATCATTGTTAATATAAATGAAGCTGCCCAAGCTAACTCTCTACTTGCAGAATCCGGATACGTTGCAAGGTTGTAAATACTTACGGTGAGTGACGGGAACTGCTCTGTCAAGTCCATCGTAAAGAACTGGTTATTGGCTGAAGTAAAGAGCAGTGGAGCCGTTTCGCCGATGATCCTTGCAAAGGAAAGTAATACACCTGTGGTAATACCCACTTTAGCTGCCTTTACTACTATTTGCATGATGATCTTATGTTTACTCCCACCAAGTGCCGTCCCTGCTTCTCGAAGCTCCGTAGGTACAAGAGACAACATATTGTCCGTCGTTGAGATGATGATAGGTATCATCATGATAGCCAGTGCAATGATACCTGCCCAACCATTGTACCCGCCAAACGGGTCTACAAACAATGCAAAAACAAAAACACCGATAACGATGGAAGGTGCTGACATCATTACATCAGAAAGATTTCGTATCACGGAAGCCAGCTTAGAGCCATGACCATACTCTCTGAGGTAAATACCTGCCATCATACCTAAAGGTACAGCCACAGCAGATGCCATAAGCGCCATGGTGAACTGTCCAACAAGCAAGTTTCTTATGCCCCCTTCTACAAGGTCATTGATAAAAGTACTCCAGTGGATACTGGTGATACCCTTATAACTAAGTGTTGCCAGTATCCAAAAAAGAAAACCTATCCCGATCACTGCTGAGAGTGTTGAGAGTGCTAAAATAATTTTATTGAGGATTAATCTATTCATCTATTTAACCTTTTCATTATTTCGTTTTTAATCATTTTTCTTTTCGACCAAGAAAATAAAACTTTGCTATAGAGATGATGAAGAAACTCACCACAAACAAAATAAGTGCCAAGAAGTACATACTGCTCATCTCCAGATCTTGTGCTTCAGCAAAGTTGTTCGCCAAGAGTACAGGTATAGAAGTCGTAGGATCAGTGATACTTCCAGGTATACTCATCACTGAACCTATGAGGAATGCTACTGCCATTGTCTCACCCAGAGCCCTGCCAAGCGCCAAGATAATAGAACCGATGATCCCGCCTTTAGCGTAAGGCATAATGACATCTTTGATCACTTCGAACTTTGTTGCACCCATTGCATAGGCTGACTCTTTCAGTACCAGTGGTGTCGTATTCATAGCATCTCTACTGATAGCTGCCATAAAAGGGATGATCATGATCGCAAGCACAATACCCGCAGTAAGTAACCCAACACCATTCCCTCCAATGACTGATTGCACAATAGGCGCAAAGTAAAAAAGCCCCCACATACCATAGATGATACTTGGAATAGCTGCAAGCAATTCAATTGCGATTGAGACAGGTTTCCCGATGGCATCTGAAGCGATCTCCGTTAGAAAGATAGCGATTCCCATCGCCAAAGGTACTGCGATAGCCATGGCGATAAGTGTACTAAGCAACGTACCGATGATAGGTACATACCCACCAAAGATACCGCCTTCATCATCTTCATCTGCTTCCCAGGTCTCATTGAAAAGGAAGTCAAATCCAAACTCATGCATAGCTTCTTGCGCATACGTAAAGAGTATTGCAAAGATACCTACAAGAAGAAAAAAGGAGAGTGTTGCGGATAAAAAAGAAAAGTTTCTGAAGAGTTTACCACCCATGATTTACCTTCGTTATTATTTGAGATTAATTGAGGGGGATTGTAGTAAAAGTTGGTAACATTTTAATTACAGAGTAGATATATTGCAGTTGCAGCATGGGTTGGAAAACCCACGCTACATTATTTATTTGATCTTTTTAGCTTCCCAGTATTTTCTGATCTCATCTTTCGTAGATGCCGGAAGTGGTACATAACCAAGTTCTGCTGCCGCTTTATCTCCATTTGTATATGCCCAGTCGATGAATGCTGTTACTTTTTTGTTCATCTCTGTTTTCTCTGTTGGAAGCAAGATAAATGTCGCCGCTACAATAGGATACGATGTTGCACCTGCCGGGTCACCGATCACTGCGTAGAAATCATTATCAGCTGTCCATGTTGCATATTTTGCTGCATCTTGGAATGATGGTACTGTCGGGTTGATGAATTTACCCTCTTTGTTCTCTACCTGTGCTGCCGGAAGACCTAATTTGATCTTATATGAGTACTCAATATAACCGATAGAGTTTTTGATCTGTTGGATATTTGCTGATACACCTGAGTTAGATTTACCTGCAACGACTTTGTAAGCTTTCCAAGTTGGTTTTTTACTTACTTTGAACTCTGGGTTGATCTTATTTAGGAAGTATGTAAAGTTAAATGTTGTACCAGACTTATCTGCTCTAACACAAGTAGTGATAGGCTCATGTGGAAGTTTAAGACCTGCGTTATCTTTAGTAATAACAGCATCATCCCAGAAGCTTGCTTTACCTGTAAAGATCGCATCTACTGCTGCACGACTCAACCTAAGTTCACCATCTTTTACACCATCAATGTTATATGAAAGTACGATAGACCCTACAACCGATGGGAACATATGCAGTTTTGCTTTTTGAAGTTTATCCGCTTTAAGTGGTTTGTCTGAACCTGCAAAATCAACCATTCTTTTTTTGATAGATTTGATACCATCACCGGAACCTGTTGGGGTATAGTTCACTTTGTTACCTGTAGCTGCGAAATACTCAGAAGTCCAAGCTTTATATACAGGTCCAGGGAATGATGCCCCTCTACCTTTAAGATCGGCTGCATTTACCGATGTAAGTGCTACTGAAGCTGCTACTGCTGCTGTAAGAATTGTTCTCAATGTCATATTGTTTCCTTAGTCATTATTTTAGATTACCAGAATTGTAGAGCAATTTGGAAACATTTTGATTACAAACGATAGAAACTTTTATACCATCCCGGATTATGCTATCCGATACGTGTAGTTTATTTCATCTACAAGATGAGAGTGTACAGCTTTGACTTTTGTATGTGCATGGAAAAGAGATTCGACAAGATCCCACTCTTCATAGATGAGTTCCAATGCCTCTTCTTCATTGATAGTAAACGTTTTTGAAAGCCTTTTAGCAAGTTTTGCTATCTTCTTATCCGATATATACATTTCATCTTTCATGTGTATCTCCATTTGGTTGATGTGAAATCATAAGAAGAAGCGATAACATTTTTATAACATTTGAAGAAAGGGAAGTAACTATTTTGTTACCGGAAAGTCCTATACTTTGGCATTCATATCTTGAGGAGATCTAAATGCCATTTGAATTATAAAGTTCTTTAGATTATTTGTTCTAAATTACTACTTTTACGACACTAATTAAACATCTTAAAAAATTTAATAGGAATAGGTTTAAGTTTTTTTCACAAAAAGGAAAATCCTAAACAAGGTAAGTCCCAAAACAGGGGTTTCAAGCAATCCATTTAAGATTGATAAAAACTGCTGTAATCTTAAAGTCTGCAGACAGGGAATGTGGTAATTAATATTATGATGATTCTTTAAAATGAAAACCTTATAAAGTTATATATTTTATAAGGTTTTGGAAACAGGACATTTTGTCCGTTATTGCCAGAAATCAACAAATAACAGAACACTTTGTCCAAATAACGACTATTCACAGACTAAAAAGACATTAGTAATTATTATAATCCTATGAATAACTGGAAAAAATATACAAATTTTACCTATTTCATCAATATCAAGACATATTTGATATACTCTTAATGCTGAAATATCATAATAGCATGACAAAGTGTTCTGTTAATAAATAGTTATGAGGCTTAGGCAGCAAATCTACTGGCAACTAAATTCAAATACAAAGGATATAAAAAATGAAAAAAGTACGCCTACTTTATACATCAATTATTCTATTTGTCGTAAGCCTGGGCTTTTTATCCTGTGGGTCTGAAAGTGATTCCAACAGCGGCAACCCCAAACTTTTAGATATTAGCGGTCTAGAGTGGATTCAGGATAATACTTTTTTGGCGGTATCTGATGCCAAAAATCCTGATGAGAAAGAATTTACGCGTATAAGTTTACTAGGTTTACCAAACTCTCTATCTGGTATAAATTTCAATGCCTTGAAACCTAAGTTTCCAGGCGGCTTAAGTAGTGATCTTGAGAGTGCTGCCGGAATCCCAGGCACAAATAAAGTATTATTAATTGAGAGTGCAGATGACAATGGTACTTACCAGCGAATTTTTCTAGCCGATGTCGGACAAAAAAGTGTTGCTATTGAAGATACAGCAGAGTGGACAGACTTTACAAGTGCTTTTAACGTCGAGGGAAGTGCCGTAGCAGATACTCATTCGGGACTAATTTTCATTTGGGCGGAACGTAATACACATCAGCAATCCACTGAGATAAAATGGACGGACCTGCAGCTAGAACCTTTTGCTATAGGTCAAAGTGGCCTCGTCAACTCAGTAACATTTACACTACCTACCGACTTAATTGACAAGAACGGTGATCCACTTTATAGTCGACCTATTGTGGGCTTGGATGTTGATAGTGCAGGAAATCTATACTCAGTAGCAGCATTTGATCCAGAAGGGCTAGTAACAGACCCTGACATGGGACCCTTCCGTAGCATCGTATTTAAGATTGGTCAAGTCATAACAGGCGATGTTGTATTGGATACAGAGCCTACAACTATGGGTGTACTAGATAGCCTTAAAGTCGAAAGCGTAACGATTCGGGAAAACGGTAATGGTGTCGAGATATTTGTAGGTACGGATGATGAAAATTATGGCGGTATACTGCGACCATTACCACCATGTTAAATCATTTTCGCTTTTCCAGTATACATTGATTAAACGGCATAACAAATCAATCCAGCTAACTGCTAACGCCGCAGCTAATTTCACGCGTTCAAAAGGCTATACAGCTCAAGAATCATTAGCTCAATAATTAATATGTTCTGAATATAACTCCAAAAACCTTATAATCTAACATATTTTATAACGTTTATCGCTATAGCTGCATTCAAGTATTCTAAATGAGTAATGAAAACCTTATAAACTTATATATTGAGCCACTTGCAGATTCCAACAAAAGTTTGATTATTAAGAGTATAACGCAGAAAAAAAGCTGATTCTGATTTCAAAAGGTTATAATTTTTTACCACAAAAATCTAACAAAAAAAAGAGTCAGCTTATGAAAAAAATTATACCTTCACTTTCAAAAATGTGGCTTAAAGTCATTAATTTAGAGCAGAGTCTTTTTCCCAAACTACAAGAGTCTATAGGGTTGTTAAGTCCTAAAGAGGAAAAGCTGATAAAGATCCTTGACTTTGCAGAAATAGAAAGGTTTGTCTCTACTGTACAAATTACCAATCCACCTAAAGACAGAGAAGAGATGGCACGTGCCTTTGTTGCTAAACAAGTCTATAATTTCCAGACTACAAGTGCCTTAATAGACAGATTAAAAATTGATAGAACATTAAGAGTCATATGCGGATGGAGAGATAAGAATAAGATTCCCAGTGAATCTAAATTCAGCCGGGTCTTTAAAGAATTTAGTCAACAATGTATTGCAAACAAAGCCCATGATGTTTTTATAGCGAATTATTTGAGTGAGACACTTTTCTTTTATAGCAGTATCGATTCCACAGCCATAGAACTTAGACAAAAGTCTGTGAAGAGTAAAAAAGAAATCAAGCCTAAACGAAGACAGGGACGTCCAAAGAAAGGTGAAGAACTTCCTCCTAAAAAACCAAGCATTTTACAACAGCAGGAGAAAATGACTGAAGTAGAAGAGATGTTATCTCTCATAGGAACAGAGTGTAATACCAGTATCAAGCAAAATTCAAAAGGAAACCGACACAAATGGACAGGAGGTAAACTTCATCTCTCAGTAGTAGATGGAGATATTCCTATCACAGCTATCTATTCCTCAGCATCTGTACATGATAGTTCATTGGCATTACCACTCATTAAACAGAGTAGTGAAAAAGTAAACTATTTGTATGATCTGGCTGATGCAGCCTATGACACCAGTATCATAAGGAATTATTCTACAAAACAAAATCACAGACCCATTATTGATATTAATCCCAAGAATTCAAAAAAGCTGAAAGAGAAAATAGCTTTAAGTAAAAGTGAAAAAAAGATATTAAGCTCACTTAAACTCTATAATGATTCAGATGATCTGCACTACAACCAACGAAGCAGTGTTGAAAGAGTCAATGCTTATTTGAAAGACAGCTATGGATGCAGTAAGATCTATTATCAGGGAGCCCAGAAGGTAGCTTCGGTGTTAGCCTTTGCAGTGTTGTCTGTCTGCATCACTCAGTCTTTGAAGCTTGTTACTTAGCTTTGTCTAAATAGCAGAGTCAAAACACCATCTTCCTAAACTCAAACCATAAAGCACGTAGTCAAAATAGGTTTTTTAGCAGTTTTTAGCTTTTTAGTTGTAAATAATCTCATAGACGACTTTTTTCATTAGGGCTCAATAGTTGATTATGGATTATGGGGAATTAGCCACTTTGAGATGTTTAATTTGCAAGTGGCTCTATTTTATAAGGTTTCACAATAGACTATTCAGAGAGTTCAATTATCCTAAGTTCTTTAAGAGTATACTATTTATATCAATACGAAGGAATTAAAGATGAGACAATATGAATCATACAAATGTAACAAATGTGGTAATGAGGTTGAAGTACAAAATGTGGGTGGTGGTGCTTTACATTGTTGTGGTGAAGCTATGGAAATGATAACTGAAAATCTAACTATGATTAACTTAATGAAAGCCTTCGCTGGAGAATCACAAGCAAGAAACAAATATGAGTATTTTGCTAAAGTAGCACAAAAAGAGGGTTACAGAGATATAGCTGAGCATTTTCAAAGAGCTGCAAATAATGAAAAAGTCCATGCTAAACTAGAATTTGCGTTAAACAATAGAATGTCAAACGATAATGAAGAGAGTTTTGGAAATACAAAAGAAAATCTTCAGTACGCTATAGACGGTGAGTCTTATGAAAATTTAACGATGTATCCTGACTTTGCACAAATTGCAAAAGACGAAGGTTATAAAGAAGCAGCAAAATTATTTACAGGTATTGGTAAGATAGAAGTTGAACATGAGAATATGTTTAAAATGCTTTTAGAGAGACTTGAAGCAGATGCAGAGTTTGTTAGTGAAGATGCAGAAGAAGCTTGGATCTGTGAAGTGTGTGGACATGTACATTATGGTAAAAAAGCTTTAAAAAATTGTCCAGTTTGTGACCATGGACAAGAGTATCAATCAAGATTAAATTCTAAAAAATAACGTAACCCTCTAAAAAGAAGGTGTGCCCCCAAAAAAGGGGTCTTGGAGGATGATTAATTAAAATCAGGTTTTGGAGTTTTGTCTGTGCTTTTTGGTAGTTGTGGATATGCTACAGTAGGCTTTCTTCCCTCTAATGCACCAAAGAAAGTAACAATTTTAGCTGCTTCTTCATCTGAGATCTTAATACCAAGCTGTGTACTTCCCATCTCTTTGACTGCTTCTGCCAAATTCCAGATAGCACCATTATGGAAATATGGAGCTGTTTCTGTGATATTTCTGAGTGTTGGTGTTTTTACCATACCTTTTGCATCACCTTTAAAGTCACCTACATTGGCAAATTTATATTTTGCAGCAAGTTCAAACGGTTGCATTGTACCACCAAGAGCAATACCTGTATGACAACTTGCACAACCTTTATCGATAAAGATCTTAAGACCTTCTTTTTCTGCATCTGTCAGTGCATCTTCTTTCCCATTGAGGAAATCATCAAATCTTGCTGGTGTAACCAATGTTCTTTCAAAGATACCGATAGTTGATGTGATCGTTTCAAAATCAACTTTTACATCTTTGCCATAGGCTTTTTTAAACTCTTCTACATAAGCAGGGATAGAGTTGATTCTCTCTTCAACAAGTGACTTTGGTGCTGCCATCTCTGGTGCTGCCTGCATAGGACCCTGTGCCTGGTCTTCCAGGTGAGGACTTCTACCATCCCAAAACTGTGCAGCAAAGAATACTGAGTTGTAAACAGTAGGTGAGTTCAAGTGATGTGGATTTGGAGTCCACTGATGTCCAACCGCAGCAGGAACACCGTCTACACCACCAAGTCCAAGGTTATGACATGTGTTACATGAGATAATAGCACTTTTTGAGAGTCTTGGCTCAAAAAAGAGCTTTTTACCAAGTTCAACTTTTTCAGGGCTGATCGTACCTTTAGGGTCTGTTAACTTTAAAAGCTCTGTTTGACTCTCAGGGATGGCAACAAGACCAGCTTTTTTTGCATTTTCAGCTACAGAAGCAGTGTTTACTGCAACATTTCCCAGTAAGAACGAAGATGCTACTACTGAAGCAAGAAGTAATTTAGATATTTTCATTATGTTTTCCTCTTATGATTAATATAAGAAATCATACAAAAGTATCTCTTAAAGGATAATAAATATTAGAATATTAAAACTATTTTTTAATAAAAACTATTATTTACAACCACTTAAGGATGTTTTTCATATAATTTAAACTAATAATAATTATAAAAAGGAAACATGATGAACAGAAGAGAAGCATTAAAAGTAGCTGGTGTAGCTGCAATGGTAGCAGCAGTAGGTGCTGAAGCAAAGATGGCAGTAGAGCATATGAATCGTATGGAGATGAAACCTAAAGATCCAACAAAGATGAAAAAAGGTGAACTCAAACACTCTCCACTAGTAACACTCAAAGAGAAAGATGCCAAAGGGTATACACTTGTAGAGATCACTGTAGGTCAAGGCGGGATCATTCATCCAAGTACACCAGATCACTGGATCGACTTTATTGAGCTTTATGCTGATGACAAATTGGTAGGTAAAAGCACACTGGAACCAGAAATATCACGTGGAGCAGCTTCTTTCGCATTGAAACTTGACAATGTTAAAGTACTCAAAGCAAAAGCTGGTTGTAATCTACATGGAATATGGACAACAACTGTAACATTATAATCATCTTCAGTGCGGAATCTCTGCACTGAATCTTTTATTACTCTCCATAAATATCAGTTTGACGATAAATATCCCCACTAAAACTTCTTTACATAATTTTCTTTATTTAGATAGATTGATATTTTTGTTTTAAAACATAATAGGACTTAACTATGAGAGGAAATAGAAAACCTTATAATCTAACATATTTTATAACGTTTATCGCTGTAGCGACGTTTAGAGACCATAAATATGTAACTAAGAATACAAAACCTTATAAAATGTGCTATATAGAAGATTTTATAATGAAAACATGACCAGTCAGTTAACATAATTTCTTATTCTATAAAAAAGCTTTATTGGAAATATTTTTTTGTGGGAGGCAAGGAACCCATGCTGTAAGGTTTTTATTTAACTAAATATCTTTGAATAAAAATTAAACCAGTTTATATCCCACACCCCACACAGGAGCAAAGTACTCTTTTCCTCCCGAAGGATCTATCTTTTTCTTAAGTCTGTTCATCGCTACGTTGATAGTCTTATCATGAAAGTTCACAGAGTCATCACCCCAAACCTCATCACGAAGAAAGTCCCTGTCAAGTGCTTGATGTGCATTTTTTACAAAGGTATGAAGTAGTTTAAATTCTAAATTGGTCAATTCTATCTGTCTTTTTTCTATGGAGAGTTCACGCTTTTGGATATCAAGTGTAAGATCTTTATACTTGATCTTATCACTCGATTTTACCCCACTGCGTTTTAGTATGGCTTCTATTCTCAAAAGAAGTTCTTTGGCAGAAAAAGGTTTGGTCATATAGTCATCGCCACCGGAGTTGAATCCCTCTTCAAGATCACTCTCTTTGTCTCTTGCAGTTAAAAAGATAACGGGTATCTCATACCCTATTTCTCTCATTTGTGAAACAAACTCGCTTCCTTCAGTAACGGGAAGGTTTCGGTCTACTATCATAAGTGAAGGGTTCTCTTCTTCCAGGAACTGTTCTACATTTTCAGTAGAGAGAAAGCCTGTGACATCATACCCTGCTTTAGAAAGATGATATTCAACTAACTCTAAAATATCTTCTTCATCTTCGATAACTATAATTTCTATATTTTTATTTTCCATAGTAGTATAGTAATATGTATTGATAACATTTTGGTTACAAAAAAGGGAGGGTAAATAGAGGGATAAAGTAACAAGTAATATTTGCAGGGTGTGCAGTACACACCCCAATATATTATAAAGTAAATGCTATACAGCAAAACCTTTAAGCACAAAGAAGATGATCGCAGAAAGTACCGCTGCGACAGGTACGGTAATGACCCATGCCGCAACGATCTTTTTCACCATTCCACGCTTTACATAGTTTTCTCGCAATGATCTTTTAAGGCTTTTAACTTTTTTCTTTTGTATTTTTAAAGATTCCATTAAGTCAATTTGTCTTTTGTAATCCTCATCTGTTTTGAGTTGCGACAACGCATCTTTAAGTCTGTTTTGTTTCCCTACTTCAACTCTAAGTTTTTCTTGCTTCGCACCCATATTTTTACTGTCCAGCCATTCTCTTAAGAAGCCGACCCCAAAGATAGCACCTACAGCAATGTGAGTAGAAGAAACAGGTAAGCCAAGCTGAGAAGCGATAACCACAGTGATAGCCGCAGCCATCATAATGGAAAATGCTCTCATCTGGTCAAGTTCAGTGATCTCTGAACCAACAGTCTTAATGAGTCTTGGACCAAAAAGTGCCAAACCGATTGAGATACCCACACCACCGACAACCATCACCCATAAAGGGATCGCTGCTTTTGTAGAAACTCCATGCGTAGTGAGTGCATCATATACTGCGGCCAAAGGACCTACCGCATTGGCAACATCGTTTGCACCATGGGCAAAACTCAGCAGTGCCGCTGCAAAAATAAGTGGAATAGTAAAAAGAAGATTGATCGATTCTCTTGTAGCTTCCATACCCATCACTTTTTGTGCTATTCTTGGCTTTACAATGACAAAAGTGATCGATGCACCGATCAAACCAAAGAGTAACGCAATAAAAAGAGTAGGTTTTTTTGTCTGCGGCAAAAAGCTCAAGGTATCGACAATAACAGGCCAAACTTTTTTAAGTCCCTTCAATGTAAGGTACGTGATAAATGCTGCTGCCATAAGTGCCACCAAAATAGGTACGATCTTCTTTGCAGCTGCAAGCTTATCTTCTTTGTAAAGGATCTGTGACTTGATCACATAAAGGAATATCGCAGCGATCACACCGCCAAGAACAGGAGAGATGACCCATGAAGCAGCGATCTTACCCATCGTTCCCCATGAAACGATAGCAAATCCGCCCGCAGCGATACCACCACCAAGAACACCACCAACGATGGAGTGTGTAGTAGATACAGGTGCTTTAAGCCATGTCGCAAGGTTCAACCAAAGTGCTGCAGCAAGAAGTGCTGCTGACATCGCATAGACAAAGACCATCGGGTCATTACCAAAAGCAGACGGATCAATGATCCCTTTTTTGATGGTCCCCACAACATCACCACCGGCGATGAGTGCTCCGGAAGCTTCAAAAATAGAAGCGATGATGATAGCCCCACCTATAGTCAATGCTCCGGAACCCACTGCAGGCCCTACATTATTGGCTACATCATTTGCACCAATGTTCATCGCCATATATGCACCAAAGACTGCTGCTAAAACTAAAAAACCACCATGAGATGCTTGTCCTATAATACTGTTTGCATAAAAAGCCACTGCAACAGCAAAACCTGCACCCAGCAGCATTTTAAATGTGTTGTTCATTTTCTACCCTTGTCTAAATTAATGGCGGAATTATAGAAAAAAAGTATTACAATTTTGTTACCAATTTAGTGAAGGACGTTAAAACAACGCAAACTACTTTGCGTTGTTAGTCCTGAACGGGTAAGCGTATATGCACTTGTGCATAGCATCCCTAAGTACATTGAAAAAATAGTGGGTTTTTTAGAAGAAAGATGGGCATAAATCCCCATCTTTAGGAGTTTACATAAATTTTTTGGACAATGATTACCAGTTAACTTCTGTAGTCAACATGAAGGCATCTTGTTCCTCATCAGTATCCAATGCACTTCCTTTCTCTCCAAGGTAGTTGGCTATGAATTCTACATATTTGTTATATTTATATGTGATACCGGCAATTGTTCTCTCTTTGTCACCAGAATTATCATCCATATCAAAATAGTCATATCTACCAATAATACCTACATGGTTCAATTCATCAGCGAGCTCACCTAATCTTAACTCACCATTTACAGAGTACCCTGAACCAGCATATTTTGAAGCTGCATCTTCAGTTGCAATATACTGTGCAGCAAGGAGGAATTCTGGTTGATTATAAACAGCATGGAAACCATACCAGTTCAAATCTTCATTTCCATGCTTGTTGCTGTCTGCATTCCATTGACCCAAAAATGAAACATCTGCATACGTACTGCTTTTCTTTCTTTTGTGTGTACCCTCACCAAAAATATGACCAGTCAATCTCCACTCAGCACTCAAACCTTCACCATCTTCAATACCATGATAACCCTCTCCATTGAAGAGTCCAAGTTCAGATGAAAAATAATCTGTTTTTATTTTGAAGTTGATTCCAAGGTCAGCTGAGTTTGTCAAGTGTGCACCATTACCCGCTTCAACAAAAACTTTAGAGATAGATCTGTAGTTCCATCCGCCATGCTCTTCATAATCGATCCAAGGTCTGTGTGCCTGCCCGATCTCAACACCCGTAAAAGGAAGTACCTCATCTAAGTAAAGATATGCATATTTAAGTCTTACATTCCATGTTCCCTCTGAATCTTTACCTGCAATATAGATACCATCACCATCTTTACCGTCACTTATTTGATAAGTATCGAGTGTGATTCTAAAGAAGTCTTTTGAATCTTCACCTAAATATCCTTTTACCTGGAAGTAGTTTCTTCTGGTTTCAAATCTATTGTCTCTTACACCCTCACCATCTTCACTGCTTACAAAACCAAGGTAGTGCTTGCCGGAAAATTTAAGTAGAGGTGCTTTTGATTTAACCACTGAAGCTTTTGCAAACTTCTCTACGTGTGCTGCAGTCTCTTCGTTTGTAACTTCTTTTTTTACTACTGCAGTTGTTTTTTTCTTTTTTGTACTGCTTTTCTTAGTGCTTGTTGTCTTAGCCTGTTTAGCTTGAGATTTTAGCTGTATATTTTCTTTTTCCAATTTAGCAAGACGTTGATTCATCTGCTTCATCATCGCTTTCATTTCCGCGATATCACTAGCACTGTCTGCATAAGCACCAGTCACTGCAAGCATAGAAATCGCCACTGTTGAGAGTAAAATTTTTCTCATTTTTTCTTCCTTTTTTTTTAATTGCGGAATTATAGAAAAATTTGGTTACAAAATGATTACAAAAATGTTACCATTTAAAATTTGGCTGATATCTTCATACTCAATGTTCTTCCTTTGCTGTACCTTCTGGTGACATTATCACCCTCTGTCCATTCAGTATCACCATCAAGGATATTTTCTACTTTGACTTTCAGGTCAAAATCATATCCATAATTAAACTTCTCTATCCATACAAAATCCAAGAGTGCCGGAGGTGTTTCATATTGATCCGGGTAACTATAGAGGTCTATCACTCCTACTTTACGGATCCGCTCTGCCATATAGTTGAAGTTTAGCAGTGCTGATCTTTTTTCACTTTCATAGCCTACAGTAAGGTTGACCACATAGGGAGAGAGCCCCTGCAACTCTCTTTTGTCCGAAGAAAAAATTTGTTTCTGTTCTTCCGTTAAAGAGACTTCTGAGAAGTTATATGAAAAGTTTCCTGATACATACATATTCGTCAATCTGCTATCAATAAAGTCCAGGTTTTTTCTACCATCTATCTCAAAACCATAAAGTGTTGCAGAATCAGTATTGGCAAATGAATAGATCGGCAATGATGATGAAGGAAGCTGTACATCTTCTATAGGCTTATCCATATATTTATAGAAAAGGCCAAGTTTAATATTCTCTCTATCAGAAAAGAAGTAACTATACTTAAGATCAAAGTTATAGATCAGTGTATTGACCAGTTCCGGATTACCAACAATTGTTGCAACATCGAAGGGGTGAAAGTATTCCCCCTCTGTAAACTCTCTCATATCAGGCATGATGTATGTCTTTGATGCAGCAAAGTCAAAATATTGTTTTTCACTATATTTATATTTTACAGAGAGAGAAGGGAACATTTCATCAATGGTCAGTGTCTCCGGGACTCTCTGGATCAGTCGTCTTTTAGAAGTATCCGGGTTATCTCTGTCTTCTTTGTATTGATAAATTGTCTGATCGAGGTTTACATATCTAACGCCAACAACGACTTCCACATCTTCAAGAGGTCTACTCATCCACGACACATATGGACTTGTCTCATCTACATTTCCATCAAAGTAATCTGCAGCTTTAAAGAGAGTAGATACCAAAAATGGTCTATACTCGTAAGGATAACCCGGCAATACAAAACTGCTGTATATCGTATCTATATCCTGGGTGAGTTGTGTATCATCTATAAATGAATTACCCTGTTTATCAAGATAATATTTATTTTGTCTTGATATTCTCTCTTTTGAAGAGATATTGATACCATACTCTATATATTCATCTTCATTAAAGAGATTTAACTCGTGTCTGTTTTTCAGGTACATTGCATACAAACTATCATCTGATGTGATCCTGTTTGCCAAGTGGTTGGTTAACGAGTTGTCATTATAAGGCAAACCGCTACCTTCTGTAATATAGGTGTATTGATAGTTATTTGGCTGATAAAATTTTGCTTTAGAACTCTCAAATCCAAATTTAAAATTCGAATTAAGATTAAAAACCTGATAATCAAAATCTCCACTTACTTGGTCTACATTCAGTTCACGCTCTTCCCAGTTCAGATAATACTTTGTAAGATGGGAGTAGTTTGATCCGATGATCCCATCGACCAAACGCGTTGTTTTGACTGCACTTTTAGTATAAAGTTTTGTATATTTAACCCTTAACACATCGAGGTAGTTATAACCGATATTCAGCATACCCCCATGTGCAACTCCTGAGACAACCTGATCTATCGTACCATACTTATCCGGATCACTGTGCTGCGTTCCATCAGAAGCAAAATCATAGCCATAGAATTCCTCAGGTACATATCTGTTGTCTTGTGCATAGGTATAGTTACCGTATACGGTAATATGGTGGTCATCATCTATATCAAAACTCTTCGCTCCTTCTATAGATCCTCCAAACCCTGGCTTAATAGAACTTTGATGAAGACCATAGATACGATTTGGAAAGATCTGCGTAAAGTGTGATAACTGCTCTTTTGTAAAGTCACGGGTAGTAAATGTAGGTGTTCTTTGCCCTACCTGTACATTTGTAGCATCCAGGATCTCTTGTGGTATATCTCTATATCCACTGTCATATCCTGTCCAGTCACTGGAAGACCCTGTATAGTTTATCTGGTCTGTACCCGTATAATTATTGATTTTACCACCTAAAGATATTTTGATAAAATCCTCATCAAACCTCTCTTTTGTTCTAATATCTATATATCCACCACCAAAACTACTGGGAATATCTGCAGATGCACTTTTTTGTATCTTCATAGACCCTATGATAGATGAAGGAAAAATATCTAGAGGTACTGTTCTTTTCAAAGGGTTTGGAGAAGGCAATGGCAATCCGTTCATCTCTACATTTGAGTATCTCTCACCAAGACCTCTCACATAAATATTTCTACCGTCTACCAGTGTAATACCTGTTACTCTTCGAAGTGCAGCAGCAGCAGTACTGTCACCCTTCTGTGACAACTCTTCTGCACCAAGGATATTGGCAATGGCATTAGAGTTTTTTTCTTCAGCGATAATATCAGTCAAAGAACCTTCAACTTTAGGCGCAAGTACTACATACTCTTCAAGTTCCATACTTGCCGGGGTGAGCGTGATCTTACGAGAAACTGAACCATCCTTTGTCACTCTCACACCACCTATGGTCTGAGCACTATACGCTGTATGTACAACAGATATACTCAGTGCCACCCCGGAAGGAACTTCAACAGAGAATCTACCGCTTGCATCCGTTCTGGCATCCACAGCCGTACCTTTTACAAATATTCTGGCACCCGATATAGGTGTTTTGCCTTCTGCAGACAAAACGATACCATTGAGTCTCCCCTTACCTGTAACATTTAGTTTCTTTGCACTCTTCTCTTGCGTGAGCTTACCCACTGGGGTATCTATGGTCACCAAAGGTGTTTTACTGTCTGTCTTAAATGTTGAAACCACTTGAGTGTCTCTATTTTCTTTGATCGTGACACTTTTTTTAAAATACCCAAGATTCTGTTTATCTATCCCGCGACCTACTATTTCAAGAACGTGCTGCCCTACGGTAAGTGTTGTTTTTAATGCACCGTCTATATCACTTTTAAATACTCTTTTCCCATCAACAGTGACTATACTTCCGTGTAGAGGTGTCTGGTTTTTAAAAACAAAAACAGTGAGTGTTCCTGTTGCACTATTTGATCCCCATGCTGCTGAGACTACTGCAAAGAGCAGACAAAGCCTGAATAATTGTTTCATTGTTATATACACTCCATGCTGTTATCTTGACATTTTTCTATATTTTTTCTAATGATCGTTGCTTTGGAAAACAACTCATTGTCTGTTATCTTTTTAAGCTGTACTTCTGCTTCTTCATAATCTTTGGCCATATAATATGCATACGCTACAGCATATCTGATAGTGTCATCATCAAGCATTTTATATCTTTTCAATGCATCTATCAGACCTATGATCTTTTCATACTCTTCGCGATCTACATAAATGGCGATCTTCTGTTTTAACTTCTCTTTTTTATCACTTATTTGTGAATTCAAATACAGGGCATGCGGGATCAGCCCCACTCTCCTATGAAGTTCTGCTGCTTCTTTGACATATTTAAGCTCATAGTATGAACCCTGTTCAAAGAGATTTGCAGTGGTAAATTCCATACCTTTTTTCATATAGAGGTGCCCCAGTAACATATTTACTTTTGCATTTGCAGGGAAAAGCATTTTTGCCTCTTCCAAAACTTTTAGTGCTTCACCTCTTTGCCCTCCTGCGAGTAACATTTGAGATAAAGCCATATACTCTTTAGCATTTGGTTTAGCACGTTTCATATATGCTTTTGCACTCTCAATAGCCTCTTGGTAAAGTCCCAATTCTGTAAAGTAGTAAAACTTTTGTTTTAGCAATGATTGATCAGCAGGAAATGCCCTTGCACCCTTCGTTAATATACCAACGGCATTCTCTTTGTTACCACTCTTCCAGTAACAGTCGGCTCTCAACATATACTCTGCAGCCTGATCTCTTCCCGAAGGACCTTGTAAATCAAGATATTTAATAGTTGCAAGATAGTTTTTAACCTTATAAGACTCTTGACTAAGATTACTGTAGAGTTTTTGTAATTGTTCTCTTCTTATTTTCTCACCGTCAAATGCCACTTTTCTTGTATCTACTGCTTTCTTAGGCTCAGAGCCAATAGAAAACAGATGTTTCCTTTTTTCTTTTATAGATGAGGGAGCTCTATACACTTTTGCTTTCGTAGCAACAACTGCTTTTTTCAAATACTCAATAGCTTGAGAATGTTTCTCTTGACGCATAAATATAACACCTTTAATTGTGTAATATTTTGACATGTCCAGATCTTTATCATATTTTCTGGCTTCTAAAAGTTCAGCATTGGCTTTAGCAAACTTACCGTCATAAACCATCATACTTGCCAAGGCCAAATGATCCACTTCCGGGACATCATCACTCTTTGCCTCTACAAAAGCAGAGAGGGTCAAAATAAACAGTGATACTTTTAATACATTCACATTAAATACATTCTGCATCTCTACTCCTTAATTAAAGTCAAATCTGACTTTTTGTTTTGCCCATACTTTCACAGGCCTTCCTTTATACTTACCCGGAGAAAATCTCCAAGACCTTATCCCACTAAGCGCGGTTGCATCAAATACACCAGGAGGAGAAGACTGCAATACCTTTGCGGCTTCAATACTTCCATCTGTATCTATAAGCAGGTTTATGACCACATACCCCTTAATGCGTTTTTTCATGGCAATTGCAGGGTACGGCATAGGTGACCTTGACAACACTCTTGGTTTAGTATCAACCGTACCTTCACTCATCGCTGCATTTTTAGCTATGTCTCCTAAAAGATCATTGGGATCACCTGCTATATTTCCCAACTCAAACTCAGGAATATCCATCTCAATACCACCCAATAGTGAAGAAAGATCAGGGAGAGGTGCTTTTGGTGTACTCTTTTTCTTTGGTTTTGGTTTTGGCTTAGGCTTTTTAATTTCCTGTTTGACTTTTTGAAGCTTCATATAACGTAAAGGATCTTTTTTAACTTCCTCTTTTTTCTCTACGTCTTTATTGAAAGAAACGACGAGCACCATCATTAATGCAGCACCAAAAAGCATAGAGAGAAATGCAGTTAATTCTCTTTTTCGCTTCATCTTCTTAGAGACATACATAGAACTTAACCCATCTCTTTGGTTGTCGATACGGCAACATCTTTAGCCCCACTCATATGACATTCATCAACCACATCGATAAGTCTTTCAACCGCTATAGTCGTATCTGAGATCACAAGTACTGACTTATCGCTGTTCCCTCTGAGTATGTCTCTGAGTTTACTCTGTACAGCCCACAACTTTACAGGTTGATTGTCAATGTAAATTTCATTGGCATTGTCAATGTAAACACGTACAACTTTTGATGATGCTTTACTTGCTGATGCTGCAGAAGGACGGTTAAGGTCCAACTTCATATCTTTTACAAATGTTGTGGTAACCATAAAAAATATCAACAATATAAATACCATATCGATCAACGGCGACACATCAATATTGTCAATACTTTGTTTTTTCGGTCTATATCTCATTTTCGTCCTTTGTACATATTACATCTACGATCTGTTCAAACTCCAGATCATATCGTTCCTCTTGTTTATCCAGTATCTTCCCAAGGATCAATCCTGGCACGGCTACAACAAGTCCCAGTTCTGTAGTAAAGAGCGCTTTTGAAATACCGCCGGAAATACTGTTTCCCTGTGAAAACATAGCGCTTGACTGTAAGGCATCAAATGTTTCTATCATCCCTATGACCGTACCAAGCAATCCTACCAATGGTGCCAACACAACAATGGTCTTGACAAGTGTCGAGTATGTACCTACAACCAATACATAAGGAGACAAGGCATCCTTCACATAATTTCTAGCATGTTTGCCTATTTTCTTCGCCTCTTCAGCCGCCGCAAGAGCATCTGCTGCTGCATAATCCAGCAGTCCTCTCATCGCTTGTGCTTCACCTCTTTTTTCATGTTTGGAAACAAGTCTTCTCACATTACCTTTTGTTCCTCGACGAAGCGTCAGATATCTATACCCCAGTCCATACCAAAGAGCCAGGTTGAGTGCAAAAAGCACCCACATGACTGCCCCTCCGGTATTCATTAGTGAAATAAAATCTCCAATAATCCCAGACATCTCTATCTCTCTACGTTATTTTTCTCAAAGACATTGATAATATGCAGAGCACTTTGTTCCATTGAATCTTTGATATTTTGCGCCCAGCCCGACAACAAGTTTCCAAGTAACAATAGTGGTATCGCAACGATAAGACCCAACATCGTTGTAACAAGTGCTTCAGAGATACCACCTGAAAGAAGTTTAGGATCCCCTGTACCATGTTCTGTAATGATATCAAAGGTTGAGATCATACCTGTAACGGTACCAAGAAGTCCAAGAAGCGGAGCAACAGCAGCGATCACGAGTACAAAAGACCCAAACTTATCTATGGCAGAACTTTCATTTAAGATATTTTCCATAACGATATCTTCTATATGTTCTCTATCTCTGGTAATATTTCTCAACGTTGCTTTCAATACTCTCGCAGTTGAACCTTTATACCCTTTGATCGCTTCCTGTGCATCAGCTATGCCTGTTGTATTTAATTTTTCTACAACTGTTTTAGTGAGTTTCTCCACATTTGAACCGGATTTTGAAAGCAACACAACTCTTAAAGCAATAAGAAGTAAACCAAGCAGTCCAAGAGCCAGAATGATATACCCTATCACTCCACCGGCTCTCACTGTATCCTCTACTGTTTTCTCTTTCTTGAACTCTACCTCTTTGTCTAGATTCTCATACACAAAGATATCAAGAGAAGTAAGCTTCTCTCCTGAGAAAAGTGCTTTTGCATCATCAGAAGAGTCAGCTGAATTCCATAATTTATATTTACCTTCTCCTGCAGGAGCCAATGCTCCTGTAGCTTCTTTAGCTATACCAAATGCTGCGATATTACCAACTTTAACGATATCAGCAACAACAGGTTTACCATTGGGAAGGTAAAATTTACCCTTCTCAGATCTTATAGATGATAACTCAGCATATAGTTTTGCCGATTTATCAAATGCAACACTAAGCTTTTCAAGATTTGAAGTCTTGTTACTCTCATCCATCTCTAAACCATACTCTTTAAGTGCAGAAGTTGCCTGCATGGTCACTACAGATGTAATATCACCATTCTCAGCTACTTCATTTGCCTTTTTGGTAAGTTTTTCAAGTTTTTCCTGTGCAACTTTCAGATCATCTGAAACTTTTATCAGTTTTTCCTGAAGACCATTGAGTTTTTCACCTGCAGCAGAGATATCCATTTTTTGTTGTGTCTCTTCTTTTATAAATCTACTTTGAAGTTCACTCTTTTGTGCTTTTAGAAAGGTATATTCTTTTTTATATGCTTCACTCAACTCACTTGCATTCAGCGTTGTAGCAAACAGTAGGGCTGTTATCATCAATATTAATTTTTTCATCTATTTTACTCCTGCTATGATCAATGCATTTGGCAGGTTGAAGTACCCTGTTCTGATCTGTTTTTGAAGTGCATCAAAAAGTGTATGTATCTGCTCTTTACTCTTCTCGTCGATTGCAACTACGTACACATATGTACCGTTAGCGTTTTTAACATATCCTACTTGGTCATCCGGTGTCATAAAGAACATCATAGCCGTACCGATCTTTGCAACTTTTGCCAACTTTACCTCTTCACCGATCTTGATCTGCTGTTTGAACAATCCAACTTCTTTAGTAAGTCTTAAAGCATCATCATAACTGACCCATACAAGAGAAAGTGCTTTTTCCTGGGTAATGTTTCCACTTTTGAGATCCGCTTTGATCTTTTCCAGGTCTGCAACTCTCTCATCTGTTTTAAACGGAATACCTGATTTAACGATCTTTTCCAGATTATCTATGGCTGCTGTAAGCATAGGGGTCAAGTCATTTGTACTGGCACCTTTTTTAGCGATCTGCTCTTCTATCTTTGCAGACTCAGCATTCGCAACTTTAAGTGCTGTATCTTTTCTGTTGATCTGCGCTTCATTATCAGCTACCTGCATAGCATATGATTTCATTTGTGCTTTGTAATTATCTTTATTCTCATCTATCTGAGTATACAAACCTTCTACATCTGCTCTAAGCTTCATGATCGACTTTACCATCTCTGCATTGCTCTCAGCATACAGTGCTGAACTAGATAGTGCTATAGCGCTTGATACAAAGATCAACTTTGTAAATTTGCCCATTTTTCTTCCTTGTTTATTATTAAAAAATCGGGATTGATTTCGATGGTGGGATTGTGCCAAATATTCATAACACAATGGAAACATTGATGTAATGAATTTGTTATACTATTTTGGATGAGTAATCCTATTACTCATCCTGGTGAAGATAAATTATTTTGTATTGCCACTGCCTGCATCAAATTCTGTTTCAAGATCTGCAGCCGAATCACCTGTAAACTCGAGTGCACTTGCACCATTTAAAGTTACATTTTCAAATGATGTATTGGCGGCATCAAATGCTCCTTTAGAGTGGATCGCACCATGAGGTTCGATCTTACCACCATTATGAGTGACCGTACCATTTTTAAAGTGTCCACCGATACCATCTTTTTTGAAGTAAATACCACCTTCTTTTGATTGTGTCTCACCAGTAGTAATTTCAAATCCGTCAAAGGTAGCATACGTATTCCCAGACATCTCTATACCTGCATTACCTGTAGTAGTAGTAATTCTAAGATTTTTAACTGTACCTGAATAACCATCATCAATATCAAAATAGTCATCCGTACATCTTGTAATGAATACATTTGTAAGATTTACAGTTCCACCCCAGATCTCAACACCATCATCATCAGAACGGTCAACAGTGATGTCTTCAACAATAGTCCCAGACCCCACACCTACAAAGCTCAGCCCATTGATCTCTTTATCCTGTTCCATTGTGATACCTGAATTCAAGATCTTAACATGTCTGAATACTCCTGAGCTATCAGCCATATCTGTAGCATCCGCTGCAAATGCAGAGTTTACTTCATACGGTTGCACCTGATCATTCCCTGCGTGACCTATGATAGTAAGCCCACCCCATTGTCCGACTGACGGTGCTTCACCATCTATCGCTGTCTTAGTGGAGGTAAATATGATCGGTCTGGATGATGTACCGTTAGCAAATATTTTTGCCCCTTTATCAATGATCATATATGATGTAGCATCACCCGTACCATCACACCCGGCGATAACAGTTCCCGCTTCAATGGTCAATGTTGCACCAGACTCTACAACTACCAGACCATCAAGTACCCATAACTTATCTGAGGTAAGCGTCATATCACTACTGATATTACCACTGAGTTCAACAACCAGGTCAGTTATACTTTCAAATGCTTTATTATTGGTACCAGCAAAGAATGCACTTTCAAGATCGGCAGAGGAGTCACCGATAAACTGAAGTTCTGTAGGTGCAACAAGTGTTACATTTTCAAATGATGTATTGGCAGCATCAAATACACCTTTAGAGTGGATCGCACCATTAGGCTCATTTTGACCACCATTGTGAATGATCGTACCATTTTTAAAGTGTCCACCAATACCATCTTTTTTGAAGTAAATAGCACCCTCTTTTGATTGTGTCTCACCGGTAGTAATTTCAAATCCGTCAAAGGTAGCATACGTGTTCCCTGACATCTCTATACCGGCATTACCCGTGGTTGTAGAGACACTTAAGTTTTTCACTGTACCTGAATAACCATCATCGATATCGAAATAATCATCTGTACATCTTGTAATGGTTATGTTTGTAAGGTTTACAGTTCCACCCCAGATCTCAACACCATCATCACCAGAAAGGTCAACCCTGATATCTTCAACAACCGTTCCAGATCCAACACCTACAAAGCTTAGCCCATTGATCTCTTTATCCTGCTCCATTGTGATACCCGAGTTCAAGATATTAACATATCTCAATACCCCTGAACTGTCAACCATATTTGTAGCATCCGCTGCAAATGCAGAATTTACTTCATAGGGTTGTACCTGATCATTCCCCGCATGACCTATGAGAGTAAGTCCACCCCATAGTCCGACTGCCGGTGTTTCACCGTCTAGTACAACTTTCGTTGATGTAAAGGTAATTGGTTTGAGTGATGTACCTTCCGCAACTATTTTTGCACCTTTATCAATGATCATATATGATGTAGCATCACCTGTACCGTCAAGTCCGGCAATAACAGTTCCTGCATCAATAGTAAGTGTTGCACCAGACTGTACTACTACCAGACCATCGAGTATCCATAATGTATCTGCAGTAAGTTTCATATCGCTGCTGATATTACCACTTAATGCTACTCTTGGAAGATCTTTTACATCAGGGATAACCACATCATTTTCTGAAGCTCCTGTAGTGGTTGTACCAGTAGTAGCTGTTGTTCCTGACGTACTTGTTGTAGTATCCCCATTATTGGTGACAACATCTCCATTATGGATCGTTACATTTGATGGTTGGGGTGCAACACTTGAATCATCACAACCGTTTATTACTGCTATTGCCACTACAGAGAGTGCAATTCTTGTCAAATTTTTCATCTTAATTTCCTTAAACATAATTTAAACCTTCCTTGGTTTTGTTATGCGGAATATTGACAAAAAACAGTAACAGAATGGAAACATGTAATGTTATCAAATTGTTATCATTTTAGGGAAAAGAAAAGAGAGGGGGGAGAGCAACATGGTAAGCGGAGTGCTTACCTAAATTGGTATATGTTCGGATAGTTTATCGTATAGTAAACTTATCCCTCTTCGGGATAAGCATTGAACTTTGCACCTTTTTCATTTAAAAAGTCAAGCATTTTTTTCTGTCCAAGTTTTTTGGCATAATCTTTAGGTGCCATACCTGATCTGTCTGAGATATTAACATCTCCTCCATTGTCTAAAAGCAGCTCCATCATCTCTATATCGGAAAAACAGGCTGCCAACATCACAGGAGTGATACCACTTTTTCGTTTACTTGTATTGAGGTCAAAGCCTCTGTCTACACAAAACTGTATCACTTCTTTACGTTTAAACTTTATCGCCATATCAAGTGCAGAGATACCATCTGAATCTACCTCATGAAGATCTACACCATTCTCCAACATAAGTTCAAGCATCTCCATACTGGCGTATTTACGAATGGCATAGAAAAATGGACTTATCTCATCATAATCTTCAAGCTCATACTCTTCACCTATCAAAATAGGCTTCTGAAGATCAGCTCCACTCTTTAACAATGATTTCATTTTAGCTACAGAGTCGTTCTCTATCGCTTGTGTTACTTCATTCATAATTTATCCTTTGTTACCAATTGGTAATCACTATATCATACTATTGCATTATCTCAAAACATAGAGATGAAATGAACTAAAAAATTTAATAAAAAGGAGAGAATATGAAGATAAGCAAAATACTTAAACAAGCCATCAAAGAAGATGGAAAAAGATCATTTACAGTTAGAAAAATTTCCAAACTAAAATCTTCTAAAGAGTTTAATTACCTCGTAGATATAAGTAAATTATAAGATCTTGACTTACGAACCAAAAGGGTTCATTCCACCCATCATTCCCATTGCTTGAGACTTTTTATTGTCCTCAACCATTTTATTCACATCATTCATAGCTGAAATAAGCAGTATTTGCAGTGATTCTTTATCGTCCAGAAGCGAATCATCGATATTCAGATCTATCACTTCACCTATACCGTTTGCAGTAACCTCAACAAGACCACCACCTGCTTTTGCAGTAAACTCTATATTTTTAGCCTGCTCTTGCATCTCTTTGGCTTTTTCCTGCATCTGTCCCATCATTTCGGACATTTTGCTCATATCAAAACCTTCAAACATTATTCTAATCCTTCAAATGCTTGAGCAATGCTATTGTCATCATCCAAAATAACGATCTTTGGCTGATGCTTATCTGCCTCTTCTTCTGTCATGCTTGCATACGCAATGATGATGATCTTGTCACCTTTATGCACTTTTCTTGCTGCTGCACCATTAAGACAGATATCTCCCTTGTCTCTTTCACCAGGGATGATATAGGTAGAAAAACGTTCACCATTGTTTACATTTACGATATCTATCTTTTGTCCTACACGCATATTGACAGCATCTAAAAGATTTTGATCTATGGTGATGGACCCCACATAATTAAGGTTTGCATCTGTTACTGTAGCTCTATGTAATTTAGAATAAAGCATTGTAATGTTCATAATCGTTCCTATTTGTTAATTATCGGGATTATACCAAAATCCTGCATATATTTATATTATACTGTAATTGTGGGGAAATGGTGAAATCGCACCGTAGTGTTGGTGCGACCTGTTATAAATTTACTATTAACGTGCCATCTCTGACGGAGGTACTGCTTCACCCCACATCTCATCTGCGATCACATACTCATTAACAACATTTCCACCGATGATATGCTCATCAATAATTCTGTCGATCTTCTCTTTTGTCAATTCTACATACATCGTATGTCCTGGCTCTACAAGCATCACTGGTCCTTGTTGACAACGGTTCAGACATCCTGTTTGGATAGGTGAAACTGTTGCGATGATACCTTTCATCATCAATGACTGAGCTAAGTGCTGGAAGAGTTGTTGTGATTCTGGATCATTTTGACTTACACAGCTTGGTTTTGGCATCCCCGGAGGTGCTGACTGCTGACACTTAAAAATATAAAACGCTGGTTGTGGTACACCTTGTATCATGTTAATTCCTTAAAAAATTTAATTGAGAGTATTTTACTCCTATTTGCTTAATTGTAGTTTAGTCGCTAGATTCTTGATAAATATCAATCCCCAATTTACTTTTTTTCATTATAATCTCACTAATAATCTATTATTAGGAATCTTAATGCAATATCCTGTTTTTTTTAACAAAGTACCATCTATCCAACTCCAAGATCCACTAAGTAACTTTTTAGGTGCTTTTGAAGAGGGGAAAATGGAGATCAGCTATATTGAGTGTGTAAAACTAGCCGGGCATTCTTGTCCTACCGTAGCAGGAGCATACCTTATGGCACTTAAAGGACTTGAAGCACTTTATGGAGACCAGCTTCCGCAAAGAGGTTCTATCCATATCTCTATGCGAGATGGTGAAGAAGAAGGAGTAACAGGTGTTATCTGTAATGTCATTTCTTTCATCGCCGGAGCCAATGGCGCCAGTGGCTTTAAAGGTCTTAACGGAAACTTTTCAAGAAACAATCTTGTAAGCTACAATGTACCTATGGAGGGTGAAGTCAAACTTACCAGACTTGACACAGATGAAAGTGTAACCCTAAGCTATAACCCTTCTATGATACCTGCTGATGCCATGATGCAGCCACTCATGGGAAAATGTATGCAAGGTCTGGCTTCAGAGGGAGAAAAGAAGCAGTTTGGAAAACTTTGGCAAGAACGCGTAGAGAAGATTCTACTGGGTACTGAAAACTGGGATAAAATGATAACGATCAATAAGGGATAAACGATGATAATTTCACACTATATGAAAAATGAGCACAGAGAGTGCGATACCTACTTTGCAGAAGCGGAACAAGCTGCTGCTTCAGGTGATTGGGAAAAAGCAGAAGAACAATTCATTGCTTTCTCAAATGAAACACTGACACACTTCAAAAAAGAAGAAGAGGAACTTTTTCCTGCATTTGAAGCACAAACAGGAAGCTCTGAAGGTCCTACGCAAGTGATGCGTTTTGAACATGAACAGGTAAGAGGTCTCATAGGAAAACTGGCTGAGGCACTTGAGGCTCAAGACAAAGATGCCTATCTTTCGCTTTGTGAGTCCATGATGATCTTACTGCAACAGCACAACATGAAAGAAGAACAAATGTTGTATGCTATGTGCGATAGAGTCCTTCCTCCAGAAATAAAAGAGAGTACTCTGGAAAAGATGAAAAAAGTAGAGTATTGAGTATGTCTCAATTTACTACACCAAGGTACAACATGACTGATTTAAAAAAAATAGCACTGGATGCAAGAGAGTTAGAACACCCAAAACCACTTGAACTCTCTATAAAAGCATTAAGGGAATTAGATGATGAAAACTATTTTTACATGATACACCGTAAAAACCCTATTCCTCTTCTCGACCTTGCCTCTGAGCAAGATTTTCAAATATTCAGCAAAGAAGATACTGAGGGTAATTGGCATATTCTCATCTGTAAAAACCCAAGTATTAATTTAAGTGAGCTAGTTGTTACCGCTCTAACGGAGTAAACTCTATGTTTAGCCAAAGTGGTCTCTCACTGGATCAAGCTCCTCCTATCTCCGTTATATTTCGTTTCTTTTTTTCAGGAGCCATTTTTGGCATACTTTCAGGTAGTCTCATTTTAGTCTACAAAACAGATATTTTTGATGCCCATACGATGGCTGCCGTTACATTTACCCATACTTTAACCCTTGGTGTCATGCTCTCTTTCATGTTCGCGGCACTGTTTCAAATGCTGCCTGTGATCGCAGGCGTAACACTTACATCCCCTGTGAAAAAAGCAAACTGGGTACAGTATCCTTTTGTAGTAGGGGTCATTGCTTTACTGCTCGCCTTTAATTTTCCAACCCCCTGGTTATTTGGTCTTGCTTCACTGCTTTTAGGCAGTAGTATCCTCTCGATCACCTTTATCATGATCAAAAATCTCTTAAAGATCCCCCACCACAGTGCTTCCTCAAAAGGCATACTTGCAGCCCTTATCTCTTTGGCTGTACTTGTTCTCTTGGCACTCTACCTTACGGCTACACTTGCAGGGGCTATTGATGGCACATACTACACCCAGATCAAAGAGGCCCATTACTCTTTTGGATTGCTTGGCTGGATAGCACTGCTTATCATCTCTATCTCTTTTCAAGTCATAGAGATGTTTTATGTCACACCCTCTTATCCAAATCTTGTCAGTCGTTATCTTCCCTTGGCACTATTGGGTTTACTTATTGTTACCTCGGTAGCAGGACTCTTTATCCCTTCTGTCTGGATAGTTTCTAATCTCCTACTTGTTTTACTACTTGGGGGATATGCTCTGTTGACACTCAAACGATTGACACAAAAAAAACGTCCACTTTCAGATGCAACTGTCTGGTTTTGGCGTATGGGGCTTAGCTCTTTACTTTTAAGTATGTTGTCAACGGCTACAACACTCTTTACAGATGAGGCTGTCATAAAGACATTAAGTTACATCTTCTTTACCTCTTTTGCACTAAGCATCGTTTTTGCCATGTTTTACAAGATCGTTCCCTTCCTCACATGGTTTCACCTTAATTCACAAGGGTACTTTACTGCCCCCATGATGCACGAAGTCATCCACCCTAAAACAGCCAATAAACATCTATACATTCACCTAGCAACCATCATTACATTTGTATTGTCGATCTTCATTCCACAGATGATAATCTTGGCAGGTCTGTTGACTATGCTCTCATTTGGATGGATGGGCTATCAGATCATTCATGCCCATTTACTCTATAAAAAAACACAAGAAACTGGTGAGAAATTTGATATGAATATGGGAAGCGTATAAAAAATTCATACTTGATTCACATCCAATAGGATATACTAACTTAATAGCACCCTAATACAAAGGAACGAGATGATAGAAGCCAAACATGTCTCTAAAGTATATAAAATGGGGGAACTTGATCTTGAAGTGATCAAAGATCTCAATTTAACTATTGGTTCGGGTGAATTCATTGCCATTGTGGGTCCAAGTGGTAGCGGAAAAAGTACGGTACTCAATATCCTTGGGGGACTCGATACCCCAACAAGCGGTGAAGTGGTTGTTGACACTATTAACATTACAAACTTGAATACCACGGAACTGGCACATTTTAGAGGTGAGAAGATCGGATTCATCTTTCAAAGTTTCAACCTTATCCCTGTACTTTCTGTCTATGAAAACATCGAATACCCTCTCATTATGATCCAACATCTCCCTCCACAAGAGAGAGAAAAGCGTGTTTTGGAAGTACTCAAAGAGGTAGATATGCTTGATCAAAAAGAAAAGTATCCAGATCAGATCTCCGGTGGTCAAAAACAGAGAGTAGCCATCGCCAGAGCATTGGTCACCAATCCAAAGATCGTTTTTGCCGATGAACCCACAGCCAACTTAGACAGTAAAACCGCACATCGTATCATCGAACTCATGCACAAGATCAAACAAGACTACAACACCACTTTTGTCTTTGCCACACATGATGAAAAGATCGTATCCTCAGCGGAGAGGCTCATCACGCTTGTTGATGGAGAGATCACAGAAGATAAAAGGATCATAGCATGAAAAATATCATCAAAATAGCCTTTCGAAATCTTAAAAGAAGCTCCAGACGAACCTTGCTTACTGCGGCACTCATTACTATAGGCGTCATCTTTGTATTGGTCTACTCTGCACTCTCCAGCAGTTTCAAAGCCTATATGGTCGGGGAGATCACAGACTCCATGATGGGACATATACAGATACATAAAAAAGGGTATATCGCCTCTGTCGACAACCTTCCTCTTGACAAAAACCTCAAGAAGAAGCAGATAGATAAAGTCCTGGAAGTGTTGGATAACAACCCTTATGTAGAGAGTTATACCTTCCGTATCAAACTGGGAGGTATGTTCTCCAACTATGTCTCTTCTACCAACATACGCCTCAATGCGATCGATCCACAAAAAGAACGAAAAACCTTACCTCTATTTGAAAAAAGAATTCAGGAAAGCGAACCTCATCTTCTCAAACAGGGTGAAATGCTTATCCCAGAACTTTTAGCCAAAGGGATGGGCGTAAAAAAAGGAGATACTTCTGTCTTGGTTGTCAACAACCAACAAGGCTCTGTCAACGGTCTTAATCTCAAGGTTGTGGGCATCGTAGCTCCTATCTCAGGTCCTGGAGGAAGAGATGGTTATTTTCATATAGAAGATGCCAAGAAGATCCTTCGTATCACAGAGCCTGAAGTAAGTGAGATCGTTGTGCGGATCAAAGATGTTTCCAAGCTGCAGGAAGCGATGAAAAGTATGCAAAGTTTAACCACGATCAAAAATCAAAAAGGCAAACCGGTTTTTGAGATACATGCTTGGACAAAATTGAGTCCGTTTTACAATATCGTCAAGATGCTTGACCTTATGGATATCTCCATCAAGATCATTTTGATCTCTATCGTTCTGATCTCGATCTTAAATGTCATGATCATGAGTGTCTATGAACGGATCAAGGAGATAGGCACCATCGCAGCTATGGGAACACCACCATCTACCATAGTCAAACTCTTTCTTACGGAAGGATTCATGCTCGGTGTATTTGGTGCCATTGTGGGGAGTATTATCTCTTTTACCATTGTCCAAGTGATCGATACCATAGGTATCAGCTTTGCATTTGGAAGACAAAGTGACCTGGTACTTCACCCTTCTTTACAAGGGAGTGATATCATTGCGGTAAGTATCATCGTTATTGTCATTGCCTTGATAGCCTCTATCTCACCGGCATTCAAAGCAGCAAAATTAAACCCGGTGGATGCATTGAGACAAAATTAACTTTTGGCTGTTGTTGAATAATTTATTTAAGATTAGCAAAAAATTTTACCAGTACACCTTTTCTTTAAAACCTTATAAAATATATTATTTTATAAGGTTTTCAATTTTATCTCCTTTGTATATCTATTTACAAGGTTTAGGCGGTAGTTTAGCTACATCAGGTTTATAGTATCTCACTACAAAATAGTACGGTTCACCTTTATTGACAGGCATCCAGTAGGTACCATCTTTAGGGTCTTCAACACTAAAGGTAACAGTGATATTTCCATTTGCATCTGGCTTGGTGTTGTATGCGTTAAATATGTCATTTTTAACAGGAAGAGTATTTCTTGTCAAGGCACTGTAACGGGTAACTGACCAGAAAAGTTCCACTCCTTCAGGTTTATATGGAAAGACAAATACTTCCGTTTTATCACCGTTTAAAACCTCATCCTTACAATTAGTAAAGTAAGGAGCATAGTAAGCGTGATGAATAGGAAAACCAAGGTGACCGACCATAGCGGCTGCACGATATTCAGGATCATCGCTGTGAGGTTCTTTACTGTCGATCGCACCGAACATACCGGTATTTCCAGTTGCACTGAATTTAGGAGCTACATTGCCAATATACTTACTTGTATGTTGATAGTCCTCTTTACTAAAGCGTACTTCTGAGATAAAAAACTTTTTATTCTCTGGATAAATATCGTGCGTATCAATAGTGAACTTAACAGGATTTCCAATAGTAAGTGTCTTGCTGCTTGGGGCAGTAAGTTTTATTTTTTCTTGGATAGGGATAACATTGGCTATATCTGCATCATTTTTCACCTGCACACGAATAAAAAGATGAGGATACAATCCACGACATTCAATTACTTTTGCCCCTTCCGGTACTTTCATATCTTTACCTTTTAACACAAAAGCGTACTTACCGACAGGATGAATTTCATCATAAATGGTATAGTGCTCTTGGTCGGCTATTTGTATAGAGAAGTAACGATCCTTTTCCACTTCTGGAAGTTCAACAATTACAGGACCATCTGTCAGGTCTATCACTGCTTTAGTGTAAATATGATCCAATGCCGGTGTAACAACCGGGTCTGTTCCTTCAGTCGGTAACTTTGTAGTATGATGCAACTTATTTGTACCTCCTGCCTGCTTTGCCGTTGTTTCCAGATACACTGCATGATGATAGACTTTAAATGCGTGGAAATCTGCGTCTGAAGGCTTTTCAGGTGTAACAGCCGCACCTAAAAATGTTGCAAGTATTAATACCAATACCATAATTGATCTTTTCATATTCTATCCTTGAGTAATTAATTAGTGAAACATGATGTATCTCTTTTAATTATACTCCAAATATTTTACTATCGCAATATATATTGATCTAGATAATCTAATGAAGAAGGCTTTTTTGCATACATTTTACCACTACTTCTTTGCTTTAATATAACTTTGCTAAACTTATAAAAACTATTTAAAAAGGTTATTGTATGAAAAAAATTACATTCCTAGTGAGCATTTTTGCTGCACTTCTCTTTGTTGGATGTACCGACAGTTCAACAGCTACACCAAAGAGCAGTAAAGCTCGTTTTCAAACGGTATCTGCGGGACAGGCTACACTAGTACAAACAGGGAAAGATAAAGAATCTTGTGTCATTTGTGGTATGAATTTGCCGACATTTTACAAAACAAGTCACGCAGCAGAGACCAAAGCAGGGACTAAAAGACAATACTGTTCACTACATTGTGTAGTAGAGGACAACGAGATCAATAAAACAGACCTTGTAAACTTGAAAGTCGTAGATACAAATAGTCTGAAACTCATCTCTGTCTATAAAGCATTTTATGTGGTAGGAAGCTCCAAGCCAGGCACTATGACTCGCACCAGTAAGTATGCCTTTGCTAAAAAGTCTGAAGCGGAAGCATTCGCCAAAGAATTTGGTGGAAAAGTAATGAACTTCAATGATACCTATACTGTATCGATGAAAGACAGGTTTTAAAAAAGATAGATTTTAAAGATAAAAAAACATTTCTACCTCCTCAGATATGATCCAATGAAAAGTCATTGGATCAATCTATATTCAATATAATATATTTACATATTTGGTTCATATTATTATTGTATACTCTCTTTAAATAGGAGCAAATCATGAAACAAATTTTAATTTTTCTCATCACACTCTCTTTTCTTGGAGCAAATGCTTTGTTGGAAAAGATAGACAGAAACCTACAGCCTGTATCCAGTGAAAGTTATAAGAAACTTACCAATATCGAGCCAAATGGAAGCAAAAAAACATTTTTACTTTATCAAGTCAAAAAAGGTAAAGATAAAATGGTTTCTCTTTTCTTGGAACCGGAGAGTGAAAAAGGCAGATCAACCCTCAGACGGGGTGACAATATGTGGCTCTACATCCCCAATGTTGGTAAACCCATCCGTATTGCTTCTATGCAGTCAGTTGTAGGCGGTGTATTTAACAACAGTGATATCATGAGACTTGATTTTTCTGCAGAATACAAAGTAACCGGACAAAAAGAGAATAGCAGCACATACACACTGACTTTAAAAGCAAAAAATGACAGCGTTGCTTATGATAAACTCATTATGACGGTAGACAAAAAGAGTCTCACACCTACAAAAGTGGTTTGCTATGCTTCAACAGGTATGCTTATCAAAACACTGACCTATAAAAACATCAAAAAGTTTGCTCCGGGTATCGTAAGACCTGCTGTTGTAGAGACGGTAAGCCCTTTCTACAAAGGATACAAATCCATCATGGTGTATGGTAAGATCACACCAAAATCTTTTGCAAATGAAGTTTTTACCCTTGATAATATATCGAAAGTCGGCACACTGAGAAGATGATACGTCCGCTTCTTACTATTCTAATCCTATGTACTGTAGGTACGAATGCTGATGACTATGACTTTGATATGGAGAGTATTGAAACAAAAAGTTTTGAATACTCAGGGTATCTTCGTGCTGAATATAAATACCAAAATCTCAATCAGGATTCACCTCTCTACACTCTACTCAATAGAAGCGACAGCTCCCAAAACACTTCTTTGAATGAAGCATTGTTTCGTTTCACCCACTATAAAGATGATTTTAAATTCATCGGTGCCCTCTCTGCGAGATATGCTAATGTTGATGGTGTGGATGAAAGCCTCTTTACTGCATATCAGCTCTATGCCCACAACACTCTCTCTATCAATCACTCCATAGATGTAGGTAAGAAAACACTCAAGTGGGGAAAAGGATACTTCTTTAACCCTGCTGCTTTCCTTGACAGACCCAAAGATCCGACACAACCGGAAAATGCCTATGAAGGCTATGTAATGGCTAACTATGCCTACAATAAAAGCTTTGATGGCGATCTGAAAAATTTGAAGCTCGATCTCATTTATATGCCAACCACCTCTGAGGTCAATGATGATTTTTATAATGGACAATCAACCAACCTGGCAATGAAACTCTATCTGCTTTATCTTGATACCGATATAGAGTTCATCTATCTTTACAGTGATACACAAAAAGACAAAATAGGTTTTACCTTCTCAAAAAACCTTGCCACCTATTTTGAAATACATGGAGAGTATGCCAAAGAGATAGATGGATATCACTCCTATCTTTTAGGCTTGAAATATGTGACGGAAAATGATATTACCATATTAAGTGAATACTACTATGACTCTGAAGGATTGACCAGGGATGAGATACGGTCTTCTATAAAACTACTGCCTTTTCCTGCAAAAAGTTACTTTGTCAACAAATTCTCAAAAAAAGAACCCTTTGGTATCGTTTACTCTTCTGTTTATTTCAGAGATATGTTAAGTACAGAAGATAATAGTCATTTAGATACTCTGGGATTCATCTATACTTTTAAAAACAATCTTGAAATCGACTTCTCTTATAATGTGAACAGTGGAAATGAAGAGAGTGAATTTGGGAAAAAAATGGTGAGTGATTTTGCCTGGTTAAAGGCAACTTGGTATTTCTAAGAGAGTTATTAAAGCCTGTTAAATATTTAAAAACTCTCTTACAACTTCTCTGTCATCAAACGGATGCTTCACCCCTTTGATCTCCTGATAGTCCTCATCACCCTTACCCAAGATAAGGAGTGCATCATCACCTTCAAGGTCTTCCAGTGCCATCTTGATAGCCAGTTTTCTATCTGGTGTGGCGGTAACCTGGCCTTTACCATGTAATCCTACAAGAATATCTTCAAGTATCATTTCCGGTACTTCATCACGAGGGTTATCACTTGTCACATAGATCTTCTTTGCAAACTTACCTGCAACAGCGCCCATACGTGGACGTTTTGCTTTATCACGATTGCCACCGGCACCAAAAACTACAGAGATATCTCTATCTTTTATGCTGTCAAGTACCTGATACATACCATCATCTGTATGTGCAAAATCTACGATCACAAGAGGATCACGGCTTACGACTTCCATACGCCCTGCAACGCCTGCAAAATTTTTAACCACTTCACATACCTCTTCCACTTTTCTGCCTGTCAGCATTACAACAGAACCGACCGCAGCCATAAGGTTGAAAAGGTTAAAAAGCCCTACCATAGGTGAGTGAAAAGTAGCCTCTGTCTGCATATGTTTGATGCCTGCAGTGATCCCATGAATCAGTGCAAAGGCTTGCACTTTAAACGTTGCCGGTTCATCTACCCCGTAACTTTGTGCTCCTATAGGATTATAGGTAATATTTTTAATGTCATCTTTATTGAGCAGCTTAGGTGACTCATCTGCAAAGAAAAGACTTTTAACCCGTCTATACTCTTCTACCGTACCATGATAGTCCAGATGGTCACTTGTGACATTGGTATGCACTTTAAGTGCGAAGGTCAAACCTTCTATACGTTTTTGATCTATAGCATGAGAACTTACTTCCATGATGAAATAGTTACATCCCAAGTCCATGGTCTGCTTCATGTTATGCAGTGTCTCCAAGATAGAAGGTGTCGTCATACTCTTCTCTTCTATACGCTTCTCTTGGGCAAATAGCCCCCTTGTTCCCTGAAGGGCAGGCTTCTCATCCAGATCAAGGAGAAAAGAGTAAATAGCTGCAGTTACAGTCGTTTTACCATTGGTTCCTGTCACTCCTACCACTTTCATCTTTTCAAGTCCCCAAATAGAAATGAGTTCTTTTGAAGTGATAAAGTCTGGCTTGGTATCCAGATTTTCATAGTAATGACTATTTTGTGCCGTTTTTAAAAATAATGTTTGATCATCCAGAGCACTAGTATCATCAGTTAGAAAGCGATAGCCCTCTTTTTCAAAAGCTAATTTCACTTCTGTGCACCTCTAACAACATTGTAAAGTGCCAAAACATCCTGATCATCACCAAACAGGTTGCTTGTAGCATCAAGATACCCCAGTGCCATTTCATCAAAGCCTTCATTTGCAAGTTGTGTCACAAAGTCTATAAACTCGTCTTTGTCGGTAATGACCACTTTAGTTGAGAACATAATGTCTTCAAATGTCTTTTTGAAACTTCCTCGACTCTCCACAAGTGCCAAAAAATCACTATAGCGTATGCCATCTCCATACTCTATCTGTTCCTGTATAGGATTGAGTAAAAGTTCCTGTATGTTATGTTTAGAACTGTCTAAAGAGTCTATGAGACCATCTATGATGTCTACAGCATTCTCTTTTTCAGTTTTGATCATCTGATAGTAGTCGAACAGTGCTTGTGCTTCTTCTTCACTCTCTGCACCCAGATCGCTTAAATAGACACCTATTCTGGCTTCATCCAGCAAAGGGTAATCTTTCAAAATGAGTCCATAACTTCTTAAAGCATTTTTGTAGTCCCCTTTAAGGAACTCACCCTCTGCTCTTTGCAATAATAAATCTTGACTAATTTTATTCATCTTAACCTAATTGATCCAATTTATCTTCCCAGCCTTGAGGGACACTCATTACTGTTATCTCAGGGTGTACCAATGTTTTTATCTGTCTCTCTACACCAAATTTAATTGTAGTACCAGCACTTCCACACCCTACACAAGCGCCTTGAAGCTGCACATAAACTACGCCGTCTTTAATCGCTATAAGTTCTATGTCACCACCATCTAATTTAATAGAAGGTCTGACTTTCTCTATCACATCTTTAACAGCTGGTTCTAATTCTTCATCTGTAAACGGAATCAATATTTCTCCTTACCTGATATCCTAATAAGATATCTAATTAATAATATTATAACAAAATCATAGTAAATTGTTTGTGTACTACGGTTCTTTTCTGTGTTATACACTAATAGTGTTATTTTGTCAATGGGTTTAATATGGGTTTTGAAAATTTAGGAGATAGTATCCAAGGCACAGCCTTGAAATACTGAAGTGTGAGATGGTAATTATACGAGTTCGATAATCGCCATAGGTGCTGAATCACCTTTTCTCATACGTGTTTTAATAATTCTTGTATATCCACCGTTTCTATCTGCATACTTTGGTGCGATTTCGTTTACAATTGTATTTGTACACTCTTTATGTTGTAACATTGCAAAAATTGCTCTATGTGAATTCAAATCACCAGCTGCTGCTTTTGTGATTAGTTTTTCATAGTAGCTTCTAAGCTCTTTAGCTTTTGGCAATGTAGTCTCAATTCTACCTTCTTTTGTTAAAGCAATAGAAAGGTTCTTAAGAAGCGCTGCTCTGTGAGAAGACGTTCTGTTTAATTTACGGTAACCATGCTTATGTCTCATGTTCGTCCTTTTACATTTACACTTAAAGCTTATGCTTTAAGTTGTTCTAATTTTTTCACAAGATTTGCTCTTGTAACATCTGCGAGTTCAAACTCAGAACCAAATCCGTGCTCTACGAGACACTCATTGATCTCATCAAGAGATTTTTTACCAAGATTTTTGATATTCTTGATCTCATTTTCACTCATCAATACCAATTCACCAAGGAATTTCATTCCTGCTCTGTCAAGTGAGTTGAATGATCTTGCACTAAGTCCAAGACTATCTACAGTTTGCATAAAAGGTTTGAGTTCGCTGTCATCATTGCTTCTTTTTACCGGTGTTACAGAGATATCAACATCAAGTACACCGTTAAAAACAGAAAGTTGCTTATTCATTACTTCCAGTGCATTCGTAAATGCTTCAACCGGACCGATCTGAGCATCTGTTTCGATGTCAAATGTGATCTTTTCAAAGTTTGGATTGTCCTCTACAAGTACAGGCTCGATCTTATAGTTTGCTTTTCTTACCGGAGTAAAGAAAGCATCCAATGCGATACTGTCTGCTGCAACGTCATCTCTAAGGTCTTCACTTGGTACATAACCAATTCCTTTTGAGATAACGACTGTAAAGTTAAGCTCAGCATCTTCATTAAGTGTAGCAAGTGGAAGGTCTCCGTTTACTACTTCAATTTGATCATTGTTAAGATCTTGTGCTGTAACTTCTTTATGTCCAGAAAAACTATATTTAAGCTCTACCTTGTCACTTTCGTCTTTAATTTTAAAACGAATGTTTTTAAGGTTAATAATAAATACAGCAACATCTTCATGCATACCTCTAATGTTATCAAACTCGTGTGCAGCACCTTCGATCTTTATAGAAATCGGTGCATAACCGATAGAAGAACCTAAGATAAGTCTTCTAAGTGGATGCGCGAGTGTAACAGCATAACCGCTCTCAAAAGGATAAGCGATGATCTCAGCACGGTTTGCGCTGATCTCATTGACTTCTACCTCTGTCGGCATAAATGGTGCAACTTTAATTTTTCTCATTAACTAGCCTTTACTAAGATTATTTAGAGTATAGCTCGACGATTAAACGCTCTTCAACTGGGATTGCAATTTCTTCTCTCTCTGGAATTCTAGTAAAAAGTCCAAAAAGTTTCTCTTTATCCATATCAACCCATTCAACCATACCAGTTTGGCTAGTCAATTCGATCGCTCTAAGGATCTGAGGATTCGTTTTACTTTTCTCTCTGATCTCAATTTTTTGACCTGCTTTTACTCTAAATGAAGGGATATCTACTCTCTTTCCATCAACTAGTACATGACCGTGGTTTACGAATTGTCTAGCAGACGCTCTAGTCGTTGCAAAACCCATTCTGTAAACTACGTTGTCAAGTCTTTGCTCAAGAAGTTGGATAAGGATCGAACCTGTGTTTCCATCTTTTGAGTTTGCTTCTTTGTAAAGTGCTCTAAATTGTTTTTCAGAAACTCCATACATAAATTTAGCTTTTTGCTTCTCTTGAAGTTGAAGACCGTATTCGCTGATCTTTGTTCTTCTTTGTCCATGTTGTCCTGGTGCATATGGTCTTTTTTCCAATGCAGATTTACCAGCGAGTCTTCTCTCACCTTTTAATCCAAGATCAACGCCAAGTCTTCTTTCTAGTCTTTCAACTGGACCTCTATATCTTGCCATGCTTATACCCTTCTCTTCTTAGGTGGTCTACAACCATTGTGTGGAAGTGGTGTAATATCTTTTAAGAATGTTACACGGATACCTTCCGTTGCACCAATTGCTTTAACAGCAGTGTCTCTACCAGAACCAGGACCTTGAACTTTGATCCCTACTTCTTTAACACCATTCTCTTTAGCTTTTGCCATTGCATCAGCTACAGCTTCTGTTGCTGCAAAAGGAGTTGATTTTTTACTACCTTTGAAACCTAGTGCACCAGCACTGCTCCAAGAGATAACATTTCCCATTTCATCTGTTACTGTAATTACAGTGTTATTGAAAGTTGCAGCAACATATACTACAGCTTTAGCAATACTTTTTTTTGCTTTTTTCTTAGCCATTAACTACTCCTTATGCCGCGCCGACAGTTTTACGCTTACCTTTTCTAGTACGCGCATTTGTCTTTGTTTTTTGTCCACGACAAGGTAAACCTCTTCTGTGTCTAAGACCTCTATAACTACCTAGATCCATAAGTGCTTTGATATCCAAAGTTACTTTTTTTCTAAGATCACCTTCAACCATTACATGCTCTTGAATATCTTGACGAATCAATGCAGCTTGTGCATCTGTAAGTTCATGAGCTCTTGTATTATAGTCAATACCTGTTCTGTCAAGAATATCTCTTGAAGTTTTCAAACCAATACCAAAAATGTAAGTAAGTGCATACTCCATTCTCTTCTTTTGTGGTAAATCAACACCTGCAATACGTGCCATGTTTATCCTTGTCTTTGTTTATGTTTTGGATTTTTACAAATCACGCGTACGATACCCTTGCGTTTAATGATCTTACAATCATCACACATTTTTTTAACTGATGGTCTAACCTTCATTGGTTACTCCTACGATATATTTGCACCTAGAGTGTTCGTAAACACTCCTTTTTTGCGTGGATAGACGATGTATTGTCTCTCCAACCCTTGAGTAATCGGTGCGACTTAATCAAAGATTCTTCGCATAGTTTCCTAAAGCCTAATAGTTTTAGGGAGGAGGATTATATCCAAATGTTTATTAATGTTTTCTGATGTTATATATTAAGAGTGTAGAAAGTAGATAAACTTGTATAGACAAGGGGTGGAACGAGGAAAATAAAAGTTATATGCCGAAGAGTTCGACATATATACTTAAATTATTTTAAACTGCTAATATATTTAGCAAGAGCAACAATTTGTTCTCTGGAAAGGTCATCAGTCGAATCATACATCACCCGACTACTTTTGTGCATAGTGTAAGTTCCAACTTCACTATCCTGATCTCTATATGCTCTTATCCTTAGTGCCAATCTAGTTGCATCCCTACCAGCTAATGCTGGCACTTTCGCCTCAGGACTTTTTGTAGCTTTTTCACCATGACATACCGCACAGCGTTGTTTATAAATTGCTGCACCATCTATATCTTTCGATGAAAATGAACCTGACTTATTTGCCTGTACACTCTCTGCTGCCATTAAACTACCACTTGCAAGTAATGCAGCAATAATAATATTTTTCATTTTTAAACCTCCAAAATAATTAAAAATCTTTTTTCGTTTTAATTATACACATCCTAAACTTAATCCACAAGCAACATATAATTTATTTTATTTTTATTTCCACTTTCGTAGTTTATTGTGACAAGAGATACATTCACCAAGTACTTTAGTATAGCTTGAATTTGCACTATGTTTACGATCTGCCTCTATACTGCTTTTTATTTTATCCGCTAATATCAGTATATGCCCTGACTGCTGCTTTGCATAAGTTGGACTGTAATCCATTTTCCATTTAGGAGCAACCTCTACATTGGCAGTAGACTTTTTAAGATTATCTGCACCTTCAATTACCATTTTATCATCGTTAGAGAGTATACCTTTTTGGATCTGTGCCATAGCCGCCTCCATCGCTTGCATATCTTTTACTCTTTCCTCTTTACTGTATCCGTACAAGCTCATAGAAAGCACTGACATTACCATCATAGCTGTTACTGTTTTTTTCATATATTATCCTTTAAAAAAAATTTATAGCAATAAAACCCTCTGAATAGCCTAAGGCACTCATAATAGATTCTATATTACTATAGCATATTTTTATAAGATATACAAAATGATTTTAATAAATGTAGATTATACCAACATGATATCCACCTAAAGTATCAAAAGATACTAAAACAGGTAGGTATAATCTATCCAAGATTTCCAAATCATAAAAAGGATAAAAACTATGCTGGCAAGTAATATTCTATCATACAGTGACTTTTCCTCGTTCCCATCCGTCCTCGGTGGTAACGCACAAGAGAACCTAAACTACCAAAATCTTTCAACATCAATCAATCCTTCTATGGCTACTTCATCTCTAGTATAACCATAGGTACAATGCATATCTATCCTTTCAACCTATGCAGCATCTTATCTGCACTCAAGCTCACCAACATAGAGACAATTACATACGCCAAGAAGAAGTAAAGTCCTACTTCCACCTCAGCACGACTGACATCACCCTTATTCGCAGTCAGATAAACCAAGAATGTTGCTACCACAAAAACATCCACCATTGACCATTTCCCTATCATCTTAAAAAATTTTACGATACCATGTGCAAATCTACTCTCCATAAAGAGTGAGACAAAGAGTAAAGAGAGTGTTTTTACCGCCGGGATCAGTACAGAAAAGAGTAGTATGACTATCGCTACTACTGCATCACCGCTCTCGAAAAGTTTTGCTATGGAACCAATAACTCCTTTAGACTCAAAGGAAAGTACTACGTCACCCAAGTACTCCACTTCTTTATGGATAGTGACCATCATAATAGGGGTAATCAGTCCAAATACCAACGTTACCAATGCACCCAGTGAACCAAAGAAAGTAAAGGCACGTAGAGAAATTAAAAAATAGCTACCCAATATCCCAAGAAGTAACAGTATAAAATAGAGTGCATACTCCTGACTCTTCTTTTTATGAATCTCTTGTTCTGCTCTCAGTTTTGCAAGGTTCTTCTTTTTATCATTTTCATAAAACCCCAAAGAGAATGTTTCAGCAAGTTCTTTGAGTTGAAACTCTGCAAGTTTCTTTGCACTCATATGACTCACCAGCGATGCTGTTGCCTCTTCGTACGCTTTAGCCTGAGTATAGGCTTTTAAACCAAAGAAAACCATCGCAGTTAAAAGAAGTGTTAAGATCATATAGAGTATCTGTTTTTTCATAGCAAGATTATACTATACTTTATTATGAATAAAATAGAAATACTTAAACAAATAGCACTGGAAGCGGGCAAGATAGTGAAAGAAGGCTACCACGCCAGTAAAGAGATAACACATAAAGGTGTTGTTGATCTTGTCACTGAGCATGATATAAAGACAGAAAATTTCATCTTGGAAAAACTCAAAAAATATTTCCCAGACCATACACTTGTGGGAGAAGAGAGTCATCCACAGAGCGACAATGACAGTTACCATTATGATAAAGCCATATACATCGACCCCATCGATGGTACAACCAACTTCATCCATGGTATCCCTTATCTTGCTATCTCTCTAGGCGTATGGGAAAAAGGTGAACCTGTGATGGCTGTGGTCTATAACCCTATCTTGGAAGAGATGTTTTGGGCAGTCAAAGGAGAAGGGTCTTACTGTAACGAAACCAAACTTTCCGTAAGTTCACAAGAGGAACTACAACAGTCTCTCATCGCCACAGGATTCCCTTATGCCAAAGTCAACCAAGGCATAGAATACCGCTGGGTCATCAAATGTATGACAAACATCTTACCTCACATCCAAGATATACGCCGTCTAGGTGCCGCAGCTGTCGACCTCTGCTATCTAGCCCAAGGCAAAACTGAAGCCTTCTATGAAATAGACCTTAAACCATGGGATGTAGCTGGAGGGATTCTAGTGCTGCTTGAAGCAGGAGGTAAAGTCTCTAATGTTCATAATGAAAAGTTTGATTTTGATGATAAAAGTATCGTAGCCAGCAATGGAAGAGTACATGAACAGTTACTAGGGTATCTAGAACTGATCTAATACCTCAAAATAGATCAACAAAGTCTTCTGGAAAAAATTGTCATTGTCATCACTGATCATCACATAACGGTGTTTACCTACTTTAGCCAAACCTTCAAAATTATCTACATCCCAGCCTTTATGGCTATTCATTTTTGCCAGTACTTTCGTTTTACACATTTTTTTCTTACAGTTTCGGATATAAACCTTTTTAAGTGTCACAACAAAAGGATTCATCAGTCCGGTAAAAGAGCGTTCAAGGACAAGAAGATTACCATCATCCATCACCTCTATGGCAGAGATAGCACTTTTTTCTTCAGCTTCAGCTTTAAAATGCCACTCTTTTCCATTTAATGCATAAATCGTCTGCCGTTTTTTATCATCTTTTTTCAAGGGCCATTCAGCAGCTGTCAATGTACCATACTTTGGATGCCAGGCAAGGGCTTCGAGAGATTTGTTTCTACTACGGTAGTTTTTACTAGCTCTTAATTTTTTAGGTAACTTATACTGTCGGATCATATGACCATATTGATTAGAATTTTTATGAAAATAGCCTATTTTCGCTTTTCCTTCAAAAGAGATAAGCAGTCGTCCTTTACCATCAAGTGTCATCCCCTCACTGTCACGTCGCCATTTTTTAAATTTCTTAGCACTTTTTTTAGTGAGTTTTGCCGCAGCAAGAGGTTGTAGGTCTTCTATCTTTTCAGTAAACCTGGCGTTAAAAGTAAAAAGTTTTCCCTCATCACTCACAAGAAAAAGTTTTTTTACTTTTTGATAATATGCTACATCTGAAATTTCAGAAAATTTGATCCCGTCAATATGAGTAAAAGAGAGTTGTTTCTGATCAAGTATTATAATACCCATAAAACGATTTTCTTTTAAGTTAGGCGTGATATCTACGGAGGATATATTTGCTTGGAGAAGACCCAAGCAAAGTATAAAAAGAAAAACTATTCTCATTTTTCCTGAGACTCTTCAGGAAAGAAATAAACCATAATTATGATCCATGCAACAGCAACATCAATGGCAATATCCGCATAGTTAAATACTGCGAAGTTGAATCCACAGTGCCAAGCTATATAATCAACCACCCCTTCATGCACAAAACGGTCATACACATTGCCAAGTGCACCACCTATAAGTAGTCCTACAGGAAAAGCATAACGTTTAAGGTAACCCTCTTTAAATACATAGAAAAGTATACCTACAATAAGAAGACTCTGTATCCATTTAAGATAAGGTCCAATAAAAGACAACATAGAAAAGGCAACACCTTTGTTATAGTGTAACTCCAAGTCTATACATGTTCCTGCCCTATAATATCCTTCGACAAAAAGTGACTTGATATTCTGGTCTATGATAAATGTACCCAATGCTACCAGTAGGAAAACAGCAAATGCTCTCATTAAGCAAGTGCGCCTTTAAAAAACTTCTCACACTCTTCCATCATTGCATCAAGCTTCTTTTCATCTTTACCTTCAAGTAGAAGACGTATTTTATTTTCTGTTCCGGAGTATCTGAAAAGATGGCGCATTCCTGCTCCTTCAACCTTCTCTTTCAATGCATCCAGCCCTTCAATAGTATCAAAATCTCTTTTTTCATCTACCATAAGATTTACAAGTAGTTGAGGATAAGACGTATAAGGGTTAAATACTTCACTTGCTTTTTGTCCACTCTCTACAAGGTAAGCTAATGCCTGCAAGGCACTTGAGATACCATCTCCCGTCTTTGCATAATCAGAGAAGATGATATGCCCACTCTGCTCACCCCCAAAGTTGATACCCTTTTCCTGCATCATCTCAACAACATTTTTATCTCCCACCGCTGCACGGTGCAGGGTAAGACTTTGTGAAGCGAGATACTCATCCAATCCCTGGTTACTCATGACCGTAGCAACCATACCGCCACCTTTAAGTTTACCCTGATTCTTTAAGTGTACTGCAAGCACACCCATCAGCTTATCCCCATCGATCACTTCACCTTTCTCATCCACCACAACAAGTCTGTCAGCATCACCATCAAGAGCAATACCCACATCCGCACGATACTCCAATACTGCTTTAGCCAAATATTCCGGATGCAACGCTCCGCATCCTTCATTGATATTGAACCCATTTGGTTTATCTCCGAGTACTATAACATCTGCACCAAGCTCTTGAAGGATCGTAGGTCCAACAATATAACCTGCACCATTTGCACAGTCTATGACTACCCTTTTACCCCATAGTGTTGACGTTTTCGGGAAAGAGTTTTTAATATGCACGATATAACGACCGACAACATCATCAATTCTTTTAGATCTTCCTATCTCTTTACCTGTAACCTGTGCTGCTTCGATACGTGCATCATCTTCATAGATCGCTTCGATCTCTTCTTCTTTGTCACGATTTAATTTATTGCCAAACCAGTCAAAGAACTTAATACCATTATCATAATAAGGATTATGGCTTGCAGAGATCATAACACCGGCATCACAACGCATGTTCGCAGTTAAAAATGCTATGGCAGGTGTAGGCATAGGTCCTATCTGGATCACATCAAAACCGACAGCGGTCAAACCTGAAACCATAGCATTTTCAATCATGTAGCCGCTTCTTCGTGTATCTTTGCCTACCAATATTTTATTGGTTTTTGAAAATTGTTTAAAGTATATTCCCGTTGCCATTGCAAGTCTCATTGCATTTACCGCACTTACTTTCTTCCCTGCTTTTCCACGTACGCCATCTGTTCCAAAAAGTGTCAAAATAATTTCCTTAAACTTTAAATAATATTGCTAATTTTACTTAAAATAGATTAATAGTAAGAATGTTACATGGACACCATTACTGATTTTACAAAATATTTTAATTATATTAATAATTCTTTAATGTTCTTTTAGCTATCATTCGCGCACTAATTTCACTCGAAATAGCTAGGTAAATGCCTACTAAGACTTCGAGATAATACTTAAAGGAACACCAATGGCAAACAATAAATCAGCAAAAAAACGTATTTTGCAAACTGCTGTAAGAACTGAAAGAAACAGATATTACAGAACAAGAATCAAAAACATCACTAAAGCGGTACATGAAGCAGCAGCAGCAGAAGATAAAGCAGCAGCAACAGCAGCATTCACAGTAGCTAACAAACAGATCCACTCTTTAGTAAGCAAAGGTTTCATCAAAAAAACAACTGCAGCTAGAAAAGTAAGCCGTCTTCACAAAATGGTAAACAAAATAGAAGCTGCATAAGCAGTTTTTACTCTTTAGCGGTTAGTCTTTACGGCTAACCCTATTTTAATATCTTACAATCCAACATAAAGAACGCCTATGTTCAAAGAAAAACTTCAACCTTTCATCGATAGACACAACGAAATTACTAAACTTCTAAGTTCTCCAGATATTGCCAGTGATATTAGTCGAATGACAGAACTCAGCAAAGAGCAGTCAGGACTGAATGACCTCGTAGAAAAAGCAAAACTCTACATAGAAACTGCAGATGCCATAGAAGAGAATAAAGAACTTCTAGGAGATGCTGAACTGGGTGATCTTGCAAAAGAAGAACTTACAGAGCTGGAACCTATGCTTCCTGCACTGGAGAGTGAAATAAAGATACTCATGCTTCCAAAAGATAAAAATGATGACAAAAATATTTTACTTGAACTGAGAGCAGGTGCTGGTGGAGATGAAGCTGCACTTTTTGTTGCAGATGTTTTCCGTATGTATTCTCGCTATGCTGAACAAGCAGGGTGGAAGATAGAGATCATAAGTAGCAATGACGGAACAGCAGGTGGGTACAAAGAACTCATCGCTCAGATCTCCGGAGAGGGTGTATATGCACTTCTCAAGTACGAAGCAGGCATACACCGCGTACAACGTGTACCAGACACAGAAACACAAGGACGTGTTCATACTTCAGCCATCACTGTAGCTGTTATCCCTGAAGTAGATGATGTAGAAGTAGATCTCAAGCCAAATGACATCAAAATGGACGTATATCGCTCAAGTGGCTGTGGAGGTCAATCGGTTAACACTACAGACTCTGCTGTTCGGTTAACACACATTCCTACAGGAATTGTAGCTGCCATTCAAGATGAAAAGTCACAACATAAAAACAAAGCTAAGGCCATGAAAGTACTTAAAGCAAGAGTCTATGAAGCAGAACTTCAGAAGCAACTCGACGAGACTTCAAGCCAAAGAAAACTCCAAGTAGGTACTGGTTCACGTTCTGAAAAGATACGTACCTATAACTACCCTCAAAACAGACTGACAGACCATCGTATAGGGTTAACACTTTATGCCCTGGATGACATCATGAACAATGGAAACCTCAAGCTTGTATTTGAACCACTTATGGCACACGCAAGAACTGAAGCCATTAAAGAAGCTGGGCTATAATAGTAACATCTTTAAACAAAGGTAAAACAATGAATAATTTTTCATTTATTACTAATATTTTATTTTCAATACTTCTACTTTCCTCAACCATTGATGCCGTAGAACTTAACTGGGAACACAATTACGATAACGCTCTGGCAACAGCCAAAAAAGAGAAAAAGATGGTCTATCTTTTTATAGGGGCTGACCAATGCAGACATTGTGACAGGTTTAAAGAACAAACACTTTCAAATAAAGATCTTATAGAAGAGATGAAAAAAGAGTATGTGCTACTATATATGTCAAGAGATCAGCATAAGATTCCTGATAGATTTGAAAAATATGGTGTACCCATACACTATTTTTTGACTCCCGAGGGCAAGATCATTGCTGAAGTACAAGGCAGCAGAGAACTTGAAGGCTGGTATGATGTACTCGATGAAGTTGAGTTAAGAAAAGAGAAATAAATGACTACCTTTAAAAAACTGCAAGAGCACCATAACATACAAGAGCTCATAAAATCAACCTTTGACGCAGACCTTGCACTGACTGGAAACTGGGGGTGCTCAAAAGAGAAAGCAACCATTATTGAAGCCATCCCGGAGAGCATGACACTCTCTCAGCTGGAACATATGGTCACCTCCATACGTGCTTATCTTGAGATGAATATCACTCAAGAGCAAGAGAACAGATACGGTGGCATAAACGCAAATGAAAGAGCACGAGAAGAGAGCAGAAGTGAAGAAGCTGTTTTCAACAAAGTGACCTATGAAATTACTGCCATGAAAGAAGACCTCTACAGTACATTCATCAAAGAGTACAAAGAGGACTATGGCAAAGAAGATTTTGATCTAAACGAACATTTTAAAAGAAGACAAGAGGCTACACTCACCCGTGAAGTTGTGCATTACTTTGAAGTGAGCCGTGTCCAATAAGCTCCAAATAAGTGCCAAAAGGATAATATATTTGCCTATTTATACAACAAGGTATTCTCTATGGATTCTTCAAAAAGAAAATTTTTAGCACTCTCTGGCTTAACCATTGCATCTTCACTCTATGGAAGTGAAAACACAAACACTCCAAAAGAAACAACAGAAGTAAAAAACAATAAAGCTTCTATACCTGATACCACAAAGCCTAGAGTGGTTGTCTTGGGTGGGGGGTGGTCTGGACTCTCTATCGCCAAGACGGTAAAAACTTTTTCTCCGCAAGCAGATGTTGTTTTGGTTGAGAAGCGTCATGAGTTTATATCGTGTCCTGTAAGCAACCTATGGTTGGTCGACAAGGTTAAACTTGAATACATCACACACGACTACCTCCAGGCTGCACGAAACCACAACTACACCTACTTTAACGCAACGGCTATAGGCATAGACAAAAAAAATCGTATCCTCAAAACCTCTGAGGGGGATCTTGCATTTGACTACCTTGTCCTCTCTCCGGGAATAGACTACGACTACTCCAGATGGACGACAGATACGACGCTTGTAACGAGGCTAAAGCAGGAGTATCCTGCCGGGTTCATTCCTGGCTCTGAGCATATCACACTTAAAAATAAAATACATAACTTCAAGGAGGGTAACTTTATTCTTACCGTCCCTGGCGGAAACTATAGATGCCTGCCTGCTCCATATGAGAGAGCCTGTGTGATTGCTGATTATTTTAAACAGAAAAAACTGAAAGCTAAAGTCATTCTTTTGGATGAGAACAATGCAATCACCATCAAAAAGAAAGGTTTTATGTCTGCCTTTAACGAACTCTATGCAGATTATATAGAGTACATTCCAAACAGTGTCATTCAGGATATTGATCTAGATAAAAAAGTAGTTACCACTGAATTTGATGAATTCTCTTTTGCAGATGCTGCCTTTTACCCTCGCGTCAGAGGTGCAAAGATTCTAGAAACCATGGGGTTTGCAAAAGATGCCAAAGATATGATGGAAGGGAATATCAACTCCGTAACCTATGAAGTCATAGGAGAAAAGAATATATTTATTGCTGGTGATGCAAGACCAATGGGCTTTTCAAAATCGGGTAATACTTCAAATTCTGAAGGGAAATATGTTGGTAACATTATTTCACAACGCATCAACAAAGAAAAGGCACCAAGCTGGGAATCACCCATAACCATGTGTTTTTCTGCCATATCTACAAAACCTGAAAATGCTATATATATCTATACCAGATACTCTTTTGACAAAAAAGATAAAAATCCAAAGAATGTAAAATTTGTAGACTGGAAAAAGTTTAGCTTTGCAGATACAATGAGTAGCGAAAATTGGAAAAAAGATGGTGCTGTCAATGCAGACTCTATCTACTCCTGGGCTGACGCTTTATACTTTGATATGTTTGGAGCCAAATAGCCAATTACAATGATGTTTATGTAATTAGTAGGTGTATAAAGAGGGTGTTTTATGGAGTATTTGTAGCCCCATATCAGAAGATATGGGGCAATAGAAAAAGCAAGTATTACTCCTCAGTTGCCTCATTTACAGCTGCGTTCATAGCTTTTTGTGCTTTAAGAAGTACATCTTTTGATGCTTTATCTGTTACATCTATAGAACTCATCCAGTTATATACAGATGGGTAAGCAAAGTGTACGTCTTTTTCACCTTTTTTCTTATACATATAGAATACACATGGAGCGAATGCACCTGCTTCAGGGTGAGTTTTAGAGACTTCAAAGATCACCGCTACTTTACAGATTGAGTACGCGTCAAAAAAGTCATAAGTCTCATTTCCCGCTTTAGCATAATCAACGCCAAGTTTATTGTATCCTGCCAAAACAAAGCCTGCAGTTTCAAGTCCTGCTTCAAGTTCTTCTTGAAGACCTTCTAATTCATCTTCTACATCCTCACCTTCTACATCCATCTCCATGGTAAATCTCTTAATAAGATCACCTTCTGGTTTTGCTATCTTATAGTTAAGTTCTTCAAATTTACCGTTTGGCATTGCTTTTGCCAAAACATCTGCAACTTCTTTCATATAAGCAGCAAGATCAGCATTATCTGCAGGAATACCTGTCACTTTAGCAATACCATCTGCAGACATTGACGATACAGAAATAGTTTTTTCACCTTTTCTGGTAAAAATAGACATACTTAGTGGTGTGAACAGGGCAATTTCCGGATACTTTTTTGCCAATTTAGTCACAACATCTTTTTTGTGAAGTGTCATTAGATTGTAAACATCATGTGTATGTGTTTTGAACTTAGCCTCAAATGCTTTGTTCATATCATTGTTACCGGTAAGGTAAAAACCTGCATCTTTGAATGCTTTCTCAATAGTTTTTGCAGTAACTTTACCACCGTTATTGTCTGCCGTAAATATACGGATATCCTGTGCGGCATTTGCTGCAACTCCAAATGTTAGCAATACTGCTACTGCGAAACTTTTCAAGTTAATTTTCATTTTGTTTCCTTAAAGTTGATTTTCTATCAATTATCATAGCCAAAAAGCCATTATAGTTTACTTTTTCTATTCATTATGCATTGTTATAAGCTAGTGTAAATCAAAAGTGTTACATTATCTAAATTGACACAGAATTATTTATAGTCCCTTTTATTATTTTTCACCATTTCATTTTTAAGATAATTAATATTACTTTGTGTATTTTTTGTAGATGGATGTTCTTTTCCTAATGCTTTTTCCTGTATCTTCAAAGTTTTATCCAATTCATTCAATGCCTCCTGGTGTCTGCCCTGCTTGTAATACACTAAACCTATATTGTTATATGTTGTGGCAGTTGAAAGATGGTTCTTTCCTAAAACTTTTTCTCGTATTTTTAAAGCCTTGGAGTAGTAATCGAGTGACTCCTCGTATTTTCCCAGATTCTTATATACCAAACCTATATTACTATATGTAGTTGCTACTGAAGAGTGCTTCTGCCCAAAAGCTTTTTCTGATATTTTTAAAGCCTTGGAGTAATAATCAAGTGCCTCCTGGTATTTACCCTGCTTACGATATACTCCACCTATATTATTATATGTAATAGCTCTTGAAGGATGGTTCTTTCCTAACATTCTCTCTTGTATCCTCAAAGCTTCAAAATTATATTCCAATGCTTTGTCATACTCTCCAATCTTGCCAGCGTAATATCCTAGAATACCATAATCTATAGCGACATCTTTACTTAGTCTACCGTTTTCTTTCAAATCATCATCCAATTGCTTGAGAGAATATCTCAAAGCACTCTTGTAGTCACCTTTTGCTTTACATTTCTCTGCAAGAATAAAATTTGTATTATTTGCCGACAATAGTGTCATCCAGAGAAATACAACACTCATTAATATATTTTTCATTACTTATCCTTAAATTAATTTCAGTATTTTAGTATTAATATCTTTGATATTTGGTTAGTAGATAGTTGCATATGTAGTTATTTGGGATAGCCATTAATCTAAAAGATAAATATCATCACCTTCTTTAATATTTCCAGACTTTATAACCTTTGCAAAGATACCTCTGTCATCTTTAAGTAGTTTTGGCAGTTTGGCATCTATCTTTGTAAAACTTTTACAGAGTGTGCAGTGTTGACTTATCTCTAAAGTAACATTAGCTATTTTAAGTCTAGCTCCTGCTTGTAAATGGTATGGATTGTAGTCTATAAGTAGATTTTCGCCCAAGGCACCATAGGGTACATCAATACCATGGTTTTTTGCAAGCGCATAGCTGTCTAAAGAAGCGATAAGAACCGATCTCTCTATATTTTTGTTATAATGTTTGTCTTTTACGATACCTTTTGTATCCAGTAGTAACTCTGCCGTAGAGGTACGTCCATTGGCAGTAGAATAAAATAGTGAGGAAACGTTACCGACTTTAGTCATTTTTATCTACTTCTACTCTATATCATTGTAGGCTTTACTGCTAACCATCTTCAGTGTTTCAAGGAATTCGTTTTCATCCCTGTAGCCTACTTCATCATATACAAGTTCTCCATTTTGATCAAAAAACAGACAACTTGGATACATGGGGTAGCCAATTTCTTTTGCAAACTTAAGCTTGCTGACTTTAAAGCCATCAAAAGAGACAAGTCCTTCATCTCTAACATTAATATCTACAAAAATGAAATCTTTTTTTATGGCTGCTATTACCATCTCATCATCAAAAGTAAACTCTTCCATGTTAAGACAATAATTGCATCCTGTAATGTGCAAAAAAACCAAAATATGTTTATTGGTTTTTTTTGCTTCAACTACGAGTTGATCAAGATCGACGTCATTAGCAAAAGTCATGCTAACAACAGTCAAAAGCATGAGTATAAGTCTTTTAATATACACTTATTTTTATGCTTCCTCTTCTTTATCTTCTTCGTCGTCATCACTTTTTTCAGCACTGTAATCGATCAAGTCATCTTCATCATACATCTCTAGCTCTTCATAAGATCTAAAGACATTTCCTGGACTAAGAACATAGTACAGATCTTTATCTCTAAACTCATCTAGAGTAACTTCTTTTGTAATATAATCTGCGATAACACCATCTTCCATTTTTTCAAGAACTCTGTCTTTAAGCAATGCAAAGTATTGTATGGCCTCATCTGCAGCTGTCTTATCTGTGATGAATCCATGTCCTGGAACCAGTTGATTCCAATCTCTAGATTTGATTGCATTTAGTGCATTGATCTGACCAATAACAATACCGTCCCTGTTTGAAGTTACCCTACCGTTCATAACGACATCAGCAACTAAGACAACTTTATCATCCGGCAAGTAGAGGAACCAGTCTTCTTCAGAGTGTGCATATCCAACTTTGACATACTCCATCTTTACACCAGAGATCTCAAATTCAGTTGTCTCTTCAAATGACTCATCCACACGTACAAGTACTGTGTTTCTAATAGCATTCTGATAGAGTGCTTTGATCATTCTTGTTTGCATACCCGGATAGTCTTTTCCATCTATATGTCTTGGACCATAATAGTTTTCATTAATAGATTCTGGACCAATGATTTTAGCACCATGTACTTCTTTGTAATAGTTGTTCCCCAACCAGTGGTCATCATGTTCATGACTTACGATAACATGATTCACTGGCATGTCTGCAATTTTTTTCATTTCTGCATAGGCTTGTTCTGCAAACTTGTATGAAGGTCCTGTATCCCATGTTATCCACTCAGTATCACCTTTGATATAACAACTGTTTGACATATCTCCGGCATTCTCTTTTGTTGGCATTTCCATAGCACCAAAGTAACACCATACTCTTTCGCTAACCTGTACTGGCTTTAAGTTATAATCCCAGTCAGGACCTGCACCGTCACGAGACGGTACCCACTCATTAAGGATGAAGTTACCATCAACATCAAGCTTATGAGGTTCTGTAACTGTAACCGATTTATTGAAGATAAAAGGCATTGATACAACAAATGCCCCTACCAACAAAATACTCAATATACTTTTCATAAAGTATCCTTATTTAATTTTTTTCTTTCCATGTTTTTGTTTACCATGATTATCAGTAAGTACAAACTCTAACTCATCACCTTTTTTAGCACCAGTGAATGAGAATTTTACCAGTGGGTTTTCTGCCATGAATCCACTTGTAGTTGCTTCAAATACAACTTTTCCATTTGCTTTTCCAAGTATATGTGTGATGTATTCAGGTTTAATTTTCTTTTTCTCTGCTTCTTCTGTATCAGCCATGAGACTTCTAAACATTGCTTTTACTTTAACAACACCATTTTTTTCTTTTGCTTTAATTTTCATTTTTGCCATTTTGTATCCTTTTTTTATTTTTTATTTATTTTTTCTCGAGACGTGGGGTGGGAGTAAATCAACCTCCACAACCACCAATAGATACATCTATCTCTTTTGCAAGAGTATATAGTGTTCCGTCTTTAGCTTTAGCTACGATCGTAACCACAGCTGTTTGTCTCATTTTAATTCTAAATGAATAATCTACTTTTTGACCTTCTGGCACTGAAAATACTACAGTAGCAGATCTTGGGTTTGCATCTTGGAAAAGTGCAATTGTTTCAATATCTAGATCAGTAGAAAGTGAAATTGGAATTGATCCACCGTTTTCTGCAAGTTTAGGCGCTGTAAATTTGATCTTGTCTGTAGTCTTTAATTCACCCGCTCCAAACATCTCTTTAATAGCATCCGCAGATTTTTCAATCTCCCATGCTTTTGGTTTTGTCTCTCTAAAGTTTACCGCATTTAGATTTGTCATTGGTGCAAGGACTACAGCTGCTGCTACAAGTCCCAAATTTAAAAATTTTCTTCTTTCCATTATGTTTCCTTTATATTAATGTTTTTCGTTTGAATTTATCATAAATTCAACAATCTCTTTGATGTCTGCATCACTCAGATCCATGTTACCACCTTTTGGAGGCATACCACCTGTACCTTTGATAGCATTCACAAGCACTGTGTCCATACCTTTTTTCATTACAGATTCCCAAGTATTGGCATCGCCAACAGCAGGGGCACCCATAGTGTCAGTTGCATGACAAAGCTTACAAGAAGCATCATACATCTTCTCAGCTTTAGACACGCTTCCGTCTTCTGTTTCAGGTGGCAGGTCTTTTGCATATGCGTATGGAGGTACGACATCTTTCATCTCGTAACCTATTTTCATTACCTTGGCTTCAGTTTTACCATCCATACCAGGGTCTTTACAATCTTTCATACATCTTATACCCGCACCAATATTTTTAGCACGATCAGCAAAGAATGCTCTTATATCTTCCTGGGCATTAGGTCCATCGATATTTGGATAAAAACCATTCCTATTTGGAAGAACAACTTTTACAAGTTTCTCTTTATTTAAAACATACTCATCATCCATCTCTTCGCCATCGATTTCTATATCATTTTGAGCTAGTATATAGGCAGTAATAGCATAAACTTCATCATTGCTCAAAGATTTTGGATGTGCATACGGCATAGAATCTCTTATATATGTAAAGAGTGTAGTGGCTACCGGCCAGTATGTACCAACAGTTCTTTTGGGTGCATCCATACCTGGTTCTAATCTTTGATTTTTAAGCGTTTTTACAATGCCATTTTCATCTTTATCTTGATTACCGCCAGCTAGTTGCGGGTAGCCTTTTCCACCACCACCAAACTCACCGTGACAAACTGCACACTGTGCTTCATAAAGTTCATCACCAAGCTCTACTGAACCCTCACCTTCTGGTAAACCTGTACCATCTGGTAGTGCATCTATATCCCATGCTTTAATCTCATTTGCAGTAGCTGGTCTACCAAAGCTTACACCTTTAGTACTCTGCTCATTGTATTTATACGCAGTGTAGTTACCATTTTCTCTTGGGTAAGTTACACCACCGTCAATAGCTCCCGGTTTAGATTTATAGACACCAGGTGCTACAGCACTTGCAGCAGCCATAGCAAGAGTTGAACTCAATGCCAATGTCATACCAATAGTTACTAATTTACGATCTAATTTGAACATTACTTACCTCCCCCATGTCAGTTACTTTCCATGTAATGATTGCATTTCTATGATATACACCCTCAACACCAACTACAGCTTTTTCTTGATTGACTGTTGGCTGAACATTGTTAGAGTCATCATAAGAACGACTTTGCAATAATAATGGCTTACCTTCATATTTGTACATGTATGAGAATCTTGTCCAGGCTTTTGGAAGAACTAAACCTTTAAGATTCGCTTCAACCCAATTCTTTCCACCATCAAAACTAATGTCTACACCTTCAATAGTACCATGACCACTCCATGCCAAACCTTCTATTTCAACTAAATCGCCTTTCTCAAGGTCAGTCCATGGAACTTCAGGACATGGAGATGTAATGATAGAGTTTACTTCATTTGCATAGAAATGCTGTATCGCTTTTCCGCTAGCAGTTAATGCTGTATATTTAGAAGTTTCCTCTTTTGCATACCATGGCTTATCACCAAACTCTAGTCTTTTTAGCCATTTAACACAAAGGTTGGCTTCCCAACCCGGCAACATTAAACGAACCGGATAACCCTGCTCAGGACGTAATGCTTCACCATTTTGTCCCCAAACGATCATAGCATCATCCAATACTTTTTCAATAGGAACCGTTCTGCTCATCTCTGAACCATCAGATCCCTCTGCTAACATCCACTTTGCTTCTGGTTTAAGTCCAAGTTCATCAAGTATCGTTTTAAGACGAACACCTGTCCACTCTGCACAAGACATCATACCTTTTACAAACTGTAAAGTACCAAACTGTGGACCTTTCCATTCTGCTGCAGAGTTTGACGGACATTCTAGAACTAGAATTCTACTTTCACTTGGATATCTCTTGAGTTGCTCCAGTGTAAGTACGATCGGCTTCTCTACAAGTCCGTGGATCATCAGTCTAAACTTATTTGGATCAACATGTGCCACACCATTGTGTGTACGTGTAAAGTGCAATCCGTTTGGCGTGATAATACCTTTTTGCTCATGTAGCGGCGTCATAGATATAGCAGCATGCATATCTCCAGCTGAAGACATTAGCGCTGATGTTCTTCTGACAACATTATGCTCATATAGTGATGGTACACCATAAGGGTTCTTGTTACACTCATCACCTAAAGTAGTTCCCCACTTCACATGATGCATGATATTTTCATCATCAGCAAGTATTGTGCTTGGTACCAGAACACTGGTAGCAGCAACAGCACTGACAGATGCAGTTTTCTTAAAAAATTCTCTTCTGCTGACAGATGTTAATTTTTCTTCTGTTTCTCTATTCAATTTTTCTCCTTTATATTTTTAATTGTATCAACACAGCTCAAGAATAAGCTCTTTTCTTTTTGTTGATAAACACTGCAGAATCTCTTCTCCAATATCTTCTCTATCTTGCCAATCTGACTCTTCGTGAATATTAAAAAGCTTTTTAAAATATTCATAATGACTATCGCCACTTGTGACTTTAAAAAAATAAAATCTTATGAAGCTGATACCATTGATATCACTAATGGCAAATTTTTTATTCTCACTATCTTGATACACCTCCTCTTTAATGTACTTTAAAAAAAAGTCAGACTCTTTTAACCAGTTGTACAGTTGTAGATCTGAAGATTTTAAAAGATCATACGTCTTAGCCTCTTCATCATCTAATTCTATCTGATAACTGTTTTCATCCAACTCAAATCTATCTAGCTCCTCATCATAAGTGACAAGTTCAAATTTTATTTGCATATAAAAATCCTAGGTTCTTGAATGTTATGCTTTACCAGAAAGCATTCCATACATAGTCATAGGTTTCAATGCATACACTTTCATTAACCAGTGGACCCATCTCTCAACTGTTGGGTCAAGCGGGAATGAAGGTGTTGGCGCAACAGTCCAGTCAAATTCCGCAAGCATCACTGTACCAATATCTGTAATCAATGGACAAACAGTATACCCTGCATATTTAGCCTCAAGCGTTTTACCGTTCATTAAAGCAATAAGATTGTCTACAAGCACTTTATACTGTTTTCTTATAGATCCACCTGTTTTACCCATTGGTACCTGCGCAATATCTCCTATAGCAAATACATTCTCGTATCTAATATGTTGAAGTGTCTCTTTGTTTACAGGCACCCAACCTTTAGCTGAACCTAGATCTGACTCTCCGATCTCTCTTGGAGCAAGTTGAGCAGGTGTAATATGCAAGAAATCGTAAGGAACTCTTATCTTTTCATGTTTAGGAATAACCTCATAATCTTTCATAACAGGATCCCATGGACCTTTCTCTTGCCACTTGGAATCAAAAACAGCGATCTTATTTTCTTTATCTACTTCTATAAGGTTGTGTCTGTAGTGCCACTTAAAGTTTTCTCTTTTAAACTGTCCAAGAATAGCATCATGGTATTCAGGTACACCGAACATTGCTCCACCATTTGGATAGAAAGTAAGTTCAGCATTCTCTCTTGCACCCTCTTCTTTAAGTCTTGCGTTTGCCAAATACATGATCTTTTTAGGGGCACCACCACATTTAATTGGTGTACTAGGATGCGTAAAAACAAAATTTGTTTTTTTACCGGATTTAGCTTGTGCTATATACTTTTGCATCTGCTCCCAAGTCTTAGTAGCTCCCTCTGCTGTATAGATCGAACATATACCATCATCACCCAGAGCCTTAAGAAGTTTTGTATTGTCACCAGCTGAATAAGCACGACCAGCTTCCTCTAAACCTTTAATTCTCTCAAAATCAAGCTGCAGACCAGCTGCAATAATAAGGTAATCATAAGAGACAACCTGACCTTTATCTGTAGTCAGTTTATTCTCCTGAGGATTAAAGAGTATCGCTTTTTCTTCGATCACTTTTACACCATCTGGCACAAAGTCATCTCTTTCGTAAGCGATGTCATCTTCATCCCAAATACCTGCACCAACTAAAGTTTGACCAGGTTGGTATGATGTAGATAATTTTTGAGGCTCGATCACTGTAATATCCGGATTGTCCAAATTAAGTGTTAATCTTGCTGCAGTACTCATACCTGCAAGACCACCACCTACGATCACTATTTTACCTTTTGCATCACTCTTTGCTACTTTCTCTTCTTCAGCAGCACTGGCACTCGTAGCAGTACCCATAAAGATACCGGCACCAGAGAGACCTGCTAGTTTCATAGCATCTCTTCTGCTCATGCCTTGCTTCGATAGATCTTCATCCATCTTCGATAACATTTTTTCAATATATTTCTTGTCCATATTTACCCTTTATTTTAAACCATTAACATATTTAGCAACAGCATCGATTTCATCCCAGGAGAGATCTGCTGTTACACTTCTCATTAATGCACCGTAGCCGTATTTGTTAAGTTGTTGGTAGTCTTTACTTTTTACTCCGCCTCTGTACTCTTTTAGTGTCTTGGCTACTTCAGCTGTATCCATACCAGCGATTTCAGAGTAGGTCACTCTTGATGAGCCTTCAAAACCAGTCTGCTTACCGTCTTTACCATGACAGTGAGTACACTCTTTTTCATAGATTTTATCAGCCTGTGGCGGCAATAGTAAACCAGACTTGTAAGGTACTGTGCCTTCAGAAGCAACAAGACCAATACTAGCCAATAGCATAGAAAGAACTATTTTTTTCATTTTAAACCTTATTTTTAAATTTTTTTATTTCCATTACCTGAAAATAAATAAAGTCGCCTATTATAATATTTTTTTGTTAATTGTAAAGAAAATTTATCAAAACTCTTAATTTAGTTCAAAAAAATAATCATTTAGTAACTTTAATATTTTACATAATAAACTATTATATTCTAAAGTATTTTATACTTATATGGATTCTAAAAGTCACCTTTTGCCCCGAGATCCATCATCTTATACATAGTATCTCTTACGTGTTCTGCCTTCTTCATCATTTCAAATTTATAACTTGTATTTATGCAATATAAAAAAGAAAAGTGTATAAAAAGTGAAGAGAAGTTAGAAGAGGAAATTAACAAAGGGGAAGCCCCCTTTGTTAAGAAAGATTAAGATTAAAATCTATATCTAAGGTAGAATCTAAAGTCTTGCGCTGCTTCAACAGTATTTGCAGCGAAGATTGCAGCTCCTGCCATTTCACCAGCAGTTTGCTGAGCAGTTTGCATATCCATACCTTGACCCATAAGGGCACCAGTGACAACACCAAGATTATGTGCACCATCTTGATCAATAGTACCACCCATCGCCGTAAATGCTGATGCACCAGCTTTCATATCATCAATTTTCATAGCATTACCGGAGAAGTTTCCAAAGAATCCTTGACTTCCTGCATAGTCATATGTAATATCAGTATATCTAACTTGTGCACTTAATGCATCTGTGAGTTGATATGTAAAATATGCTTCCCATGCATCACCACGAGCAGCTATCTTAGAACCGATCATAGTATCTTCAGCATACGTAAATGGTCTCCAGTATTGACTACCATGGTTAAATTCAAGACCAACCATACCTTTTTCTGTGACTGGCAATTGTGCACCAAACCAGTAAGAAGTACCTGTTTCACTGTCCGTAGAACCAAGCATTGCACTACCAACATCTGGTTCTGATTTACTCCAGGCAAACGAACCAAATATTTTTGCATCTGCAAAATAACCATCTTCCGTTATACCATCAACCAATACAGAAATTGCTGCACCCTGCATATCACCATACTGATTAAATGCTGATGGAGTCATAGCTAGACTTGGGTTCATTGGATTACCACTTATCTCTGGAATTGGATCCATTCCTGGAAGATCCCATGCTTTAAACCAAGTAGTTTTCACAATGTATTGACCATCATTATATGGTTCAAAGATAAATCCAGCCATATCGATATTTTCAAGAGCATCATCCGCATATGGTGTTGCAGTTTCAAACAATGGTGTTGCACTTGAAGAACCACGCCCCATACACAATTTGAAACTCAAACCAGGTACACCGGTAATATTTGAAAAATCAAGCTTAGTACTTAAACCATCAAATTCAACATTGATCACGTGAGCAAGTGGTGATGATGCAGGATCATCTTCTCTAAGATTTCCTATGAAACCAGACGTAGATGGTCTTCTACCTATAGAGAATGTCCAAGGCATATCAAGACCAAATGCAGTATCACCAAGATAGAGCCAATATGCTTCACTTACTTTAAGGTTATTATCAGCGAGTGCTGCATTTCCTGTCCAGTCAAACATCTGACCCAATCCATGTGCTCTTCCAGGATAACCAAAATCTGCACCGAATGCTTTGTTCATAGAGAGTCTACCCTTAAAGATATTATGACTATCCGGTGCATATGCCATATTTAACCAAAGTCTCAAGCTCATAAGAGCATCATTTCCAGCTGAAGCTCCATTTGCAATATCATAGTTAATGTTATCAACACCAGTTCTTAAGTCAACACCCCATTTGATGTTATCACCCGCGTCATGAGCTCTTACCTCATTGATCTTAGTGTTTTGCTTTGCAAGTTGCTTTTTTACTTCAGCTAACTCTGCCTCTAGTGAATTTAGTTGTGCAGATAAGCTAGATGCCCCTGCTACACCCGTTAACGCAAGTGACGCTACAAGTGATGCCGTTATGATTTTTTTCATAATTTACTCCTTTAATTTATGTTTGTCCAAAAACATGTATACCTAGTCTAGGGAATACATCCTAAGTTTAGACTTAAATTAACAAAGTATTAACCAATTTTAAAGTTATTTAATATTAACTTATAAAAGTTATAAGTGTGAAGGAATGATTTTAGGGCAAATATAAGGAGAAATATTAAAAAAGATAAGTGATTGCACTTCTCTAAAAGAGAAGCTATTTAAGAGGAGGAAGTAAAGAGCCCGACTTTTATGTTGGGCTCCTTAGTAAAGTAATATTTAGTATCTATAAGTGATAGCAAATCTTAAGTCTTGCGCTGTGATATCAACTTCCTCAGAATCAACCCAGCCGGCACAGTTTACATTTGGAGTGTAATCATGCTGTGCATATGTGTATCTTACCTGAGCAGGCAAATATTTTACACCAAAAAGATCAAAGTTCCAATATGCTTCGAAAGCATCACCACGAACCGCTATTTTAGATCCTATCGCAGTATCTTCAGCCCATGTCATAGGAGTCCAGTATTTTGAACCGTGGTTGTATTCAAAACCGATCTTACCGTTATCAGTGATCATATCCGGGATGATCACACCAGCCCAGATAGAAGTACCGTCCTGGCTTCCACCATTTTCAGAACCAAGAAGTTGATATCCATTATCTGCATTATAGTTTGCATAAGCACCAGATATAAATACAGTAGTATTATCGAGGAAATCACTGATCTCATCACCAATACCGTCTATTTTAAGACCTACAGAGAATAAGTCTGCTGTACCGGCAGCAGCTTTTTTAGTGGTCGGATCATTATACTTTTGTCCTTTAGTATTGAAGATATGCGCCCATTGATACATTAACTGATATGTCCCATCATTGTAAGCATCACCAACTGTAACAAAAAAGTCAACATTTTCATCATCACCATCTTTTTCAGCATATGGCGGATCCCATGGTTTTGAACCAGCAACACCACCATATACACCTTCTTGATCACCTGTATGTGCACGACCATACACGAACTTGGTGTAAGCACCAGACACAAAACGATCCCAACCAAATTTCACCATTACTGCATTGACTTCCATATTCGTAATATGTGCAAGTGGTGATCCTGGATTATCCTCATTTTCTCTATAGTTAGCTAAAAAACCATTCGTTGATGGACGACGTCCGATAGAAAGGCTAACTGGTTGCTCTCCTACGTCAGTAGAGTAAACAAAGTATGCCTCTTTTACTCGCAGAACTGTATCAGTTGCCTTAGAGGATGCAGACCAGTCTTTGAGTCCCATAGATTCATCATATATATGTGCGCCCCAAGTTGAATAGATCGCAAGTTTACCTTTAAAGATCAAACCCTCCATAGGTGCAGCCGCCATAGTAAGGTAAAGTCTGCTTGTTAAAAGCGAGTTGTTTGAAGCTGTTTCACCAGTATCATTATCTTTATAATCTAAAACATCAACAGCATTTCTAAAATCAACACCAAATTTAATATTGTCAAATGCATCATGTTTTTTCACCTCTTTAAGTGTTGTATCAGTTTTTGAGAGTTTTTTCTCTAAGTCCGCTACTCTTTCCTCAAGTTCAGCATTAGTTGCAGCCTGTAAACTTGTCAATGCAAATGTTGCCACTAATGACATTGCTATCATCTTTCTCATATTGTTACCTCTTTTATAAATTTTGTAGCAATTTTATCGAAAGTATCATTAAATTATTATTAGTTTATTTTATTATTTTAATAAGTTCAAATTATGAATTTTATATTGAATATTTTCTTATTTTACATTTTAAATAGCAATAATTTTATATATTATAGATAATTAAAAAAGATAGTAAATACAAATAAAGAAACAATCAAAAAAGAATATTATATAGTTATTTAGAGTAACAATAATTAGATAGAAGATGAAACAAAGAGCCTAAAAAAAACAAGGAGGTTATATCTAGGGAGATATGAGGAAAGGCTCTTCTATAAAAGATAGCCAAAGAGCAAACAAGGAAGTTTACAATTTTGGACAAGGAGTAAAACAAGCTCTTCAGAGATGCTACCTTTTCTAATAACATTATAAACGATAGGAGTTAATGACGAGTAAATAGATGATTAATCAATAGTTTTATCATCAGAATCAGTTAAGAGTTAAGAGTTAAGAGTTAAGAACTTTGACATATGATAGCTATTTGTCAAGAAAGATATACAAAGGCAATACCTTGTCCGAACAAAGATCAGCAAACCATAAAAGTAATTTGTACACGCCAGTCCTTTGCATTTTGTTTTTTTGGGTTCGTTCTTTTATTTGTTGCATCAACAAATAAAAAAAGGAACAAGAAGAAAGTAAATAAAAGATAAAAATAATAGCAAAGAGATAAAAGTCAGAATAAAGTAAAAGTAAAGAACAATAGCAATAAGAATAAAAAGTAAAGATATTGATAAGAGTAAAAGTTGATTATTATTTGAGATTGAAGATTAGAAATTAAACTCAATGTGGCAGCGACCTACATTTCCACAGACGTAGCCTGCAGTATTATCGGCGATGGGAGGCTTGACTTCCAGGTTCGGAATGGAGCTGGGTATGACCCTCCCTCTAGCCCCACCACAAAGAGAAGAAAGAACACCGATATGTGCTTTCTTTTCTCTGTATTGAGTTTAGAGAAACTTAGTATTGTTAAGAGTCTAGACATAATGTTGATTTTGGGTAAATTACAATCTTACAAGGACTTAATGTTATTAAGTTTGCACTTAATAAGGTAGTACCTATTGAAGAATAAAGTAAATACAGACGATCTATTAGTACTGGTCAGCTAAATGTCTTTCAACACTTACACACCCAGCCTATCAACGCAGTAGTCTTCTGCGGATCTTCAGGGATGATTCATCTTGGAGTTGGCTTCCCGCTTAGATGCCTTCAGCGGTTATCTCATCCGAACATAGCTACCCAGCGATGCCCTTGGCAGGACAACTGGTACACCAGTGGTTCGTTCACCCCGGTCCTCTCGTACTAGGGGCAACTCTCCTCAATCATCCAACGCCCACGGCAGATAGGGACCGAACTGTCTCACGACGTTCTGAACCCAGCTCGCGTACCACTTTAAACGGCGAACAGCCGTACCCTTGGGACCTGCTTCAGCCCCAGGATGTGATGAGCCGACATCGAGGTGCCAAACCTCCCCGTCGATGTGAGCTCTTGGGGGAGATCAGCCTGTTATCCCCGGCGTACCTTTTATCCTTTGAGCGATGGCCCTTCCACACAGAACCACCGGATCACTATGACCGACTTTCGTCTCTGCTCGACATGTACGTCTCGCAGTTAAGCTGGCTTGTACCATTATACTCTGCTATCGATTTCCAACCGATATGAGCCAACCTTTGTAAGCCTCCGTTACTTTTTAGGAGGCGACCGCCCCAGTCAAACTACCCACCAGACATTGTCCTCCTTGGGGATAACCCAAGCAAGTTAGCAATCAGAATATATAAGGGTGGTATCTCAAGGATAGCTCACCATAATCTAGCGACTATGGATCAAAGCCTCCCACCTATCCTGCACAAATATATCCCAATTGCAGTGTCAAGCTATAGTAAAGGTGCACGGGGTCTTTCCGTCTTGCCGCGGGTAGGAGGAATTTTCACCTCCACTACAATTTCACTGGATCCCTGGTTGAGACAGCTCCCATCTCGTTACGCCATTCATGCAGGTCGGTATTTAACCGACAAGGAATTTCGCTACCTTAGGACCGTTATAGTTACGGCCGCCGTTTACTTGGGCTTCGATCAAGAGCTTCGCGATAAATCGCTAACCCCATCAATTAACCTTCAAGCACCGGGCAGGCGTCACACCTTATACATCCTCTTACGAGTTAGCAAAGTGCTGTGTTTTTGATAAACAGTCGGGAGGGACTCTTTGTTGCAACCTCTTCCGCTTTCTGGAGTAAATCCATATACAGAAGGAGGCACACCTTATTCCGAAGTTACGGTGCTAGTTTGCAGAGTTCCTTAACCAGGGTTCTTCCACGCGCCTTAGAATACTCATCTCACCCACCTGTGTCGGTTTACGGTACGGGCAACTAATAATACACTTAGAGGCTTTTCTTGGCACGACGGTATCAACGATTCTGAATCATCTCCGAAGAGCGTCATCAGCCTGTCAGGTCTCGAAAACAGCCGGCGGATTTTCCTATCCAGCTTATCTACACCCTTCGAGCCACTATTCCATCAGTGACCTCGTTTAACCCTATGCGTCCCCCCTTCGTACTAAACTATTAGTTGGTATTGGAATATTAACCAATTTGCCATCGCTTACCCCTTTCGGACTCAGCTTAGGACCCGACTAACCCTACATTGACGAGCATCGTGTAGGAACCCTTGGGTTTACGGCGAACGGGATTCTCACCCGTTTTATCGCTACTCATGCCTGCATGCTCACTTCTAGCCGCTCCACCACTCCTTACCGGTATGGCTTCAATGCTGACTAGAACGCTCTCCTACCACTTGAACTATTGTTCAAATCTACGACTTCGGTGTCTATTTTAGCCCCGTTATATCTTCGGCGCAGAATCGCTAGACCAGTGAGCTGTTACGCTTTCTTTAAAGGATGGCTGCTTCTAAGCCAACCTCCTGGTTGTCTAAGCAACTCCACATCCTTTTCCACTTAAATAGAACTTTGGGACCTTAGTCGGTAGTCTGGGCTGTTTCCCTTTCGACATAGGATTTTATCACCCTACGCCTGACTGCCATGAATTCACATGAGGTATTCGGAGTTTGACTGGGTTTGGTACCTTGGTATAGGCCCTAGCCCAATCAGTGCTCTACCCCCTCATGCTTCGAACATGACGCTATACCTAAATATATTTCGGAGAGAACCAGCTATCACTAAGTTTGATTGGCCTTTCACCCCTATCCACAGGTCATCGGAGAAGTTTTAAACCTTCACCCGTTCGGTCCTCCACTAGCTCTTACACCAGCTTCAACCTGCCCATGGATAGATCACTTAGTTTCGGGTCTACAGCAACTAACTAGCGCCCTATTAAGACTCGCTTTCGCTACGGCTTCTCGTTTGATTAACCTTGCTAGTCACCATAACTCGCAGGCTCATTATGCAAAAGGCAGTCCATCACCCCGCGTAAAGCATGGGGCTCTGAATGATTGTAGGCAGATGGTTTCAGGTTCTATTTCACTCCGCTTGCCGCGGTTCTTTTCACCTTTCCCTCACGGTACTGGTTCACTATCGATCCTGAAGTAGTATTTAGCCTTGGAAGGTGGTCCTCCCATATTCAGTCAGGGTTTCACGTGTCCCGACCTACTCGAATAGTCTAAGATTAGTTTTCATATACGGGACTTTCACCCTCTTCGGTCTAGCATTCCAGCTAATTCTATTAACACCTCAAAGATTTTAGGGCTGTTCCCGTTTCGCTCGCCGCTACTAGGGGAATCTCGGTTGATTTCTTTTCCTGTGGGTACTGAGATGTTTCACTTCCCCACGTTCGCTCCTCGAAAGGTGATGTGCATCGCTACACACCGGGTTGCCCCATTCGGAAATCCAGGGATCAAAGCTTCTTGGCAGCTCCCCCTGGCTTATCGCAGCCTAGTACGTCCTTCATCGCCTCTTCTGGTCTAGGCATCCACCATCTGCCCTTAGATTAATTTAATTAATTCTAAGGTACTACCTTATTAAATGCAAATGAGTCATTGTTATATGATTCGTTTGTGTTGTTTAATAAGTTTGAAGTTCTTACACTTCGTTTTTATTGAGTTTCTTGCACATGAAAGTTTATTACCATATAAATATGATAATAAAAATTTTATGTTAAATTGTAATTTGTTTTGTAAAACTTTCGATGTTGTAATAAATTACGCATCTATGTTTTGCAACATTACGTTAGACTCTTAACAATAATAAGTTAAATAACTTTAGACAAATGTCTAATAAAAATATTTAAAGTAAATACTTTTATTAAACATATGGTGGGCGTACCAGGACTTGAACCTGGGACCTCACCCTTATCAGGGGTGCACTCTAACCAGCTGAGCTATACGCCCACATGCAGTAGTACATCAAAGATCCTAATAATCTTTGACAACCAAACATAAGTTATTGATTGAACAATTTAAACAAGTCATTGTCTTTTGTGTTGTTGTTCATATATTGTGAGATACATGAACTATACTCTTGAAAGGAGGTGATCCAACCGCAGGTTCTCCTACGGTTACCTTGTTACGACTTCACCCCAGTCGCTAATTCCACCGTGGAGGGTAGCCAGTTTAGCTTCCCCGCTTCGGGTGAAATCAACTCCCATGGTGTGACGGGCGGTGAGTACAAGACCCGGGAACGTATTCACCGTAGCATAGCTGATCTACGATTACTAGTGATTCCAGCTTCATGTAGTCGAGTTGCAGACTACAATCCGAACTGAGACCAGGTTTATAGATTTGCTCCACCTCACGGTATTGCGTCTCATTGTCCTGGCCATTGTAGCACGTGTGTTGCCCTAGCCGTAAGGGCCATGATGACTTGACGTCGTCCTCACCTTCCTCCTCCTTACGAAGGCAGTCTCACTAGAGTCCTCGGCCGAACCGTTAGTAACTAGTGACGAGGGTTGCGCTCGTTGCGGGACTTAACCCAACATCTCACGACACGAGCTGACGACAGCCGTGCAGCACCTGTATAAAAGCTCCCGAAGGCACCTCTGCATCTCTGCGGAGTTCTAATATATGTCAAGGCTAGGTAAGGTTCTTCGCGTATCTTCGAATTAAACCACATGCTCCACCACTTGTGCGGGTCCCCGTCTATTCCTTTGAGTTTTAATCTTGCGACCGTACTCCCCAGGCGGAATGTTTAATGCGTTAGCTGCATCACCGAATAGACTAGCTACCCGACGACTAACATTCATCGTTTAGGGCGTGGACTACCAGGGTATCTAATCCTGTTTGCTCCCCACGCTTTCGCGCCTCAGCGTCAGTACTGTTCCAGAAGATCGCCTTCGCTTTTGGTATTCCTAGTTATCTCTACGGATTTTACCCCTACACAACTAATTCCATCTTCCCCTCCCAGACTCTAGCCTAATAGTTTTGGATGCAGTTCTACGGTTGAGCCGTAGGCTTTCACATCCAACTTAATAGGCCGCCTGCGCGCGCTTTACGCCCAGTGATTCCGAGTAACGCTTGCACCCTCCGTATTACCGCGGCTGCTGGCACGGAGTTAGCCGGTGCTTATTCATATGGTACCGTCATTATCTTCCCATATAAAAGGAGTTTACGCACCGAAATGTGTCATCCTCCACGCGGCGTTGCTGCATCAGAGTTTCCTCCATTGTGCAATATTCCCCACTGCTGCCTCCCGTAGGAGTCTGGACCGTGTCTCAGTTCCAGTGTGGCTGATCATCCTCTCAGACCAGCTAGGCGTCATAGGCTTGGTAGGCTCTTACCCTACCAACTACCTGATACCATATAGTCTCATCCCTTAGCGAAAAAACATTTCCCAACTTCCATTAAGGAAGAAGGAGTATGAGGTATTAGCTACCGTTTCCAGTAGTTATCCCTCTCTAAGGGGCAAATTAACTATACATTACTCACCCGTCCGCCACTTAGCTGACATCCTAGCAAGCTAGGACCGTTCTCGTTCGACTTGCATGTGTTAAGCACGCCGCCAGCGTTCACTCTGAGCCAGGATCAAACTCTCCATTAAAAATGAAATGGTTTGAACCATTGTCAAAGAATCACTTAATTTATTTCTAAATAAGTTATATCTTTATCCAATTTTTTAAAAATTGGTAAAATTAAAACTCAAATAGACGTTGATTTGTTTACTTATATTTGGTTGTCAAAGATCATTCAATAACACTCTTGCTAGCAACTCGCTAACCGTCCATGTGTTGTTGGACGCGTATTATAGCACCGACTTTCTTTATTGTCAAGGGTTTTCTGAGAATTTGTGAAAATTCTTTGAAAATAATCAACAATGCCCTAATATACGTGCTTTTAGATAGATATAATTTATCTACTAAAGACCGAAGAGCCTAAAAAAAACAAGGGGGTTATATCTAGGGAGATATGAGGAAAGGCTCTTCTATAAAAGATAGCCAAAGAGCAAACAAGGAAGTTTACAATTTTTGGACAAGGAGTAAAACAAGCTCTTCAGAGATGCTACCTTTTCTAATAACATTATAAACGATGGGGATTAATAGAGAGTAAATAGACGATTAATCAATAGTTTTATCATCAGAATTAGTTAAGAGTTAAGAGTTAAGAGTTAAGAGTTAAGAGTTAAGAACTTTGACATATGATAGCTATTTGTCAAGAAAGATATACAAAGGCAATACCTTGTCCGAACAAAGATCAGCAAACCATAAAAGTAATTTGTACACGCCAGTCCTTTGCATTTTGTTTTTTTGGGTTCGTTCTTTTATTTGTTGCATCAACAAATAAAAAAAGGAACAAGAAGAAAGTAAATAAAAGATAAAAATAATAGCAAAGAGATAAAAGTCAGAATAAAGTAAAAGTAAAGAACAATAGCAATAAGAATAAAAAGTAAAGATATTGATAAGAGTAAAAGTTGATTATTATTTGAGATTGAAGATTAGAAATTAAACTCAATGTGGCAGCGACCTACATTTCCACAGACGTAGCCTGCAGTATTATCGGCGATGGGAGGCTTGACTTCCAGGTTCGGAATGGAGCTGGGTATGACCCTCCCTCTAGCCCCACCACAAAGAGAAGAAAGAACACCGATATGTGCTTTCTTTTCTCTGTATTGAGTTTAGAGAAACTTAGTATTGTTAAGAGTCTAGACATAATGTTGATTTTGGGTAAATTACAATCTTACAAGGACTTAATGTTATTAAGTTTGCACTTAATAAGGTAGTACCTATTGAAGAATAAAGTAAATACAGACGATCTATTAGTACTGGTCAGCTAAATGTCTTTCAACACTTACACACCCAGCCTATCAACGCAGTAGTCTTCTGCGGATCTTCAGGGATGATTCATCTTGGAGTTGGCTTCCCGCTTAGATGCCTTCAGCGGTTATCTCATCCGAACATAGCTACCCAGCGATGCCCTTGGCAGGACAACTGGTACACCAGTGGTTCGTTCACCCCGGTCCTCTCGTACTAGGGGCAACTCTCCTCAATCATCCAACGCCCACGGCAGATAGGGACCGAACTGTCTCACGACGTTCTGAACCCAGCTCGCGTACCACTTTAAACGGCGAACAGCCGTACCCTTGGGACCTGCTTCAGCCCCAGGATGTGATGAGCCGACATCGAGGTGCCAAACCTCCCCGTCGATGTGAGCTCTTGGGGGAGATCAGCCTGTTATCCCCGGCGTACCTTTTATCCTTTGAGCGATGGCCCTTCCACACAGAACCACCGGATCACTATGACCGACTTTCGTCTCTGCTCGACATGTACGTCTCGCAGTTAAGCTGGCTTGTACCATTATACTCTGCTATCGATTTCCAACCGATATGAGCCAACCTTTGTAAGCCTCCGTTACTTTTTAGGAGGCGACCGCCCCAGTCAAACTACCCACCAGACATTGTCCTCCTTGGGGATAACCCAAGCAAGTTAGCAATCAGAATATATAAGGGTGGTATCTCAAGGATAGCTCACCATAATCTAGCGACTATGGATCAAAGCCTCCCACCTATCCTGCACAAATATATCCCAATTGCAGTGTCAAGCTATAGTAAAGGTGCACGGGGTCTTTCCGTCTTGCCGCGGGTAGGAGGAATTTTCACCTCCACTACAATTTCACTGGATCCCTGGTTGAGACAGCTCCCATCTCGTTACGCCATTCATGCAGGTCGGTATTTAACCGACAAGGAATTTCGCTACCTTAGGACCGTTATAGTTACGGCCGCCGTTTACTTGGGCTTCGATCAAGAGCTTCGCGATAAATCGCTAACCCCATCAATTAACCTTCAAGCACCGGGCAGGCGTCACACCTTATACATCCTCTTACGAGTTAGCAAAGTGCTGTGTTTTTGATAAACAGTCGGGAGGGACTCTTTGTTGCAACCTCTTCCGCTTTCTGGAGTAAATCCATATACAGAAGGAGGCACACCTTATTCCGAAGTTACGGTGCTAGTTTGCAGAGTTCCTTAACCAGGGTTCTTCCACGCGCCTTAGAATACTCATCTCACCCACCTGTGTCGGTTTACGGTACGGGCAACTAATAATACACTTAGAGGCTTTTCTTGGCACGACGGTATCAACGATTCTGAATCATCTCCGAAGAGCGTCATCAGCCTGTCAGGTCTCGAAAACAGCCGGCGGATTTTCCTATCCAGCTTATCTACACCCTTCGAGCCACTATTCCATCAGTGACCTCGTTTAACCCTATGCGTCCCCCCTTCGTACTAAACTATTAGTTGGTATTGGAATATTAACCAATTTGCCATCGCTTACCCCTTTCGGACTCAGCTTAGGACCCGACTAACCCTACATTGACGAGCATCGTGTAGGAACCCTTGGGTTTACGGCGAACGGGATTCTCACCCGTTTTATCGCTACTCATGCCTGCATGCTCACTTCTAGCCGCTCCACCACTCCTTACCGGTATGGCTTCAATGCTGACTAGAACGCTCTCCTACCACTTGAACTATTGTTCAAATCTACGACTTCGGTGTCTATTTTAGCCCCGTTATATCTTCGGCGCAGAATCGCTAGACCAGTGAGCTGTTACGCTTTCTTTAAAGGATGGCTGCTTCTAAGCCAACCTCCTGGTTGTCTAAGCAACTCCACATCCTTTTCCACTTAAATAGAACTTTGGGACCTTAGTCGGTAGTCTGGGCTGTTTCCCTTTCGACATAGGATTTTATCACCCTACGCCTGACTGCCATGAATTCACATGAGGTATTCGGAGTTTGACTGGGTTTGGTACCTTGGTATAGGCCCTAGCCCAATCAGTGCTCTACCCCCTCATGCTTCGAACATGACGCTATACCTAAATATATTTCGGAGAGAACCAGCTATCACTAAGTTTGATTGGCCTTTCACCCCTATCCACAGGTCATCGGAGAAGTTTTAAACCTTCACCCGTTCGGTCCTCCACTAGCTCTTACACCAGCTTCAACCTGCCCATGGATAGATCACTTAGTTTCGGGTCTACAGCAACTAACTAGCGCCCTATTAAGACTCGCTTTCGCTACGGCTTCTCGTTTGATTAACCTTGCTAGTCACCATAACTCGCAGGCTCATTATGCAAAAGGCAGTCCATCACCCCGCGTAAAGCATGGGGCTCTGAATGATTGTAGGCAGATGGTTTCAGGTTCTATTTCACTCCGCTTGCCGCGGTTCTTTTCACCTTTCCCTCACGGTACTGGTTCACTATCGATCCTGAAGTAGTATTTAGCCTTGGAAGGTGGTCCTCCCATATTCAGTCAGGGTTTCACGTGTCCCGACCTACTCGAATAGTCTAAGATTAGTTTTCATATACGGGACTTTCACCCTCTTCGGTCTAGCATTCCAGCTAATTCTATTAACACCTCAAAGATTTTAGGGCTGTTCCCGTTTCGCTCGCCGCTACTAGGGGAATCTCGGTTGATTTCTTTTCCTGTGGGTACTGAGATGTTTCACTTCCCCACGTTCGCTCCTCGAAAGGTGATGTGCATCGCTACACACCGGGTTGCCCCATTCGGAAATCCAGGGATCAAAGCTTCTTGGCAGCTCCCCCTGGCTTATCGCAGCCTAGTACGTCCTTCATCGCCTCTTCTGGTCTAGGCATCCACCATCTGCCCTTAGATTAATTTAATTAATTCTAAGGTACTACCTTATTAAATGCAAATGAGTCATTATTATATGATTCGTTTGTGTTGTTTAATAAGTTTGAAGTTCTTACACTTCGTTTTTATTGAGTTTCTTGCACATGAAAGATATTACTATTGAATAAATTCGCTAATAATATTTTTATGTTAAATTGTAATTTGTTTTGTAAAACTTTCGATGTTGTAATAAATTACGTCATCTATGTTTTGCAACATTACGTTAGACTCTTAACAATAATAAGTTAAATAACTTTAGGTGTAAAACCTAATAGAAAAACTCTTTGAATTCTTCTATTAAGTTTTTGCATTCCATCATCTCTTTCGAAATGGTGGAGAATAACGGGATCGAACCGATGACCTCCTGCGTGCAAAGCAGGCGCTCTCCCAGCTGAGCTAATTCCCCAGGCATAATACACTGTGTGTAATATAAGTCAAAGATCCTAATAATCTTTGACAACCAAACATAAGTTATTGATTGAACAATTTAAACAAGTCATTGTCTTTTGTGTTGTTGTTCATATATTGTGAGATACATGAACTATACTCTTGAAAGGAGGTGATCCAACCGCAGGTTCTCCTACGGTTACCTTGTTACGACTTCACCCCAGTCGCTAATTCCACCGTGGAGGGTAGCCAGTTTAGCTTCCCCGCTTCGGGTGAAATCAACTCCCATGGTGTGACGGGCGGTGAGTACAAGACCCGGGAACGTATTCACCGTAGCATAGCTGATCTACGATTACTAGTGATTCCAGCTTCATGTAGTCGAGTTGCAGACTACAATCCGAACTGAGACCAGGTTTATAGATTTGCTCCACCTCACGGTATTGCGTCTCATTGTCCTGGCCATTGTAGCACGTGTGTTGCCCTAGCCGTAAGGGCCATGATGACTTGACGTCGTCCTCACCTTCCTCCTCCTTACGAAGGCAGTCTCACTAGAGTCCTCGGCCGAACCGTTAGTAACTAGTGACGAGGGTTGCGCTCGTTGCGGGACTTAACCCAACATCTCACGACACGAGCTGACGACAGCCGTGCAGCACCTGTATAAAAGCTCCCGAAGGCACCTCTGCATCTCTGCGGAGTTCTAATATATGTCAAGGCTAGGTAAGGTTCTTCGCGTATCTTCGAATTAAACCACATGCTCCACCACTTGTGCGGGTCCCCGTCTATTCCTTTGAGTTTTAATCTTGCGACCGTACTCCCCAGGCGGAATGTTTAATGCGTTAGCTGCATCACCGAATAGACTAGCTACCCGACGACTAACATTCATCGTTTAGGGCGTGGACTACCAGGGTATCTAATCCTGTTTGCTCCCCACGCTTTCGCGCCTCAGCGTCAGTACTGTTCCAGAAGATCGCCTTCGCTTTTGGTATTCCTAGTTATCTCTACGGATTTTACCCCTACACAACTAATTCCATCTTCCCCTCCCAGACTCTAGCCTAATAGTTTTGGATGCAGTTCTACGGTTGAGCCGTAGGCTTTCACATCCAACTTAATAGGCCGCCTGCGCGCGCTTTACGCCCAGTGATTCCGAGTAACGCTTGCACCCTCCGTATTACCGCGGCTGCTGGCACGGAGTTAGCCGGTGCTTATTCATATGGTACCGTCATTATCTTCCCATATAAAAGGAGTTTACGCACCGAAATGTGTCATCCTCCACGCGGCGTTGCTGCATCAGAGTTTCCTCCATTGTGCAATATTCCCCACTGCTGCCTCCCGTAGGAGTCTGGACCGTGTCTCAGTTCCAGTGTGGCTGATCATCCTCTCAGACCAGCTAGGCGTCATAGGCTTGGTAGGCTCTTACCCTACCAACTACCTGATACCATATAGTCTCATCCCTTAGCGAAAAAACATTTCCCAACTTCCATTAAGGAAGAAGGAGTATGAGGTATTAGCTACCGTTTCCAGTAGTTATCCCTCTCTAAGGGGCAAATTAACTATACATTACTCACCCGTCCGCCACTTAGCTGACATCCTAGCAAGCTAGGACCGTTCTCGTTCGACTTGCATGTGTTAAGCACGCCGCCAGCGTTCACTCTGAGCCAGGATCAAACTCTCCATTAAAAATGAAATGGTTTGAACCATTGTCAAAGAATCACTTAATTTATTTCTAAATAAGTTATATCTTTATCCAATTTTTTAAAAATTGGTAAAATTAAAACTCAAATAGACGTTGATTTGTTTACTTATATTTGGTTGTCAAAGATCATTCAATAACACTCTTGCTAGCAACTCGCTAACCGTCCATGTGTTGTTGGACGCGTATTATAGCACCGACTTTCTTTATTGTCAAGGGTTTTTGCAAATTTGTTCAATTTTTTTATATATTTCATTTATTCTTACATTATATATAGAATATAGATCTTTTATATCTTTTTTTAAGACAACTTAATTTACAATAACTCCTAACTATACTAAGGAGACACTATGCGATTACTTTTTATCTCTTTTATTTTATTATTTATTTCTGGATGTATGGAGACTCCTGAGCTTTCCCCTTCGAAAGAAGTTATCGCCCAAGATCAAATAAAGTCCAACATAACAGAAGCTGAAAAAGCAAAAGAAGAATATATTAAGCTTCAAAAACAACGTAGCAGCGAGTAAAACATCCTATTGAACCCTTCAACGTAACTCTATGCCTAGGTTTTAAAAATCTCTTGCAAAATCTTACATTTACAAAACCCATCATGAATGCCCAAGGTTATTCAGAGAATTCAGTTAACCTTAGATTAATCTGACTGCACTATACTTCCATTAAATTCAATAATTCAGAAGGAATAACATGGCTTTATATGATAGAAACTATACGTCAGCAGATGCTGGCTATGTACAAGAAGGGGCTTCAGTAAGTTTTATGAAGCGAACCTACCAACTTTTAGCAGCAAGTATGATTGCAGCAGCAGCAGGGGCCTATGTTACTATGCCTTATGCAGAAACTGTTATGCAATACAAGTGGTTCATTTTTGGATTTGAACTCTTTATGCTTTTCATTGGACTTGGAATGACAAGAAACAAACCAGGATTAAACTTGGCAGCACTCTTTATCTTTACATTTGCAACAGGTATCTCTTTGGTACCTCTTTTAGCCTCACTTATTGGTGCAGGTAATGGTGCGGTGATCGGAAATGCTTTCTTGATGACTTCTGTACTTTTTGGTGCACTCAGTCTTTTTGCTATTAACTCTAAGACAGATTACTCTAGTTGGGGGAAACCACTTTTTATCACACTTATCGTGGTTATCATCGCTTCATTAATTAATGTGTTTGTACTTCAGAGTCCTATGATGCACGTGATCATTACAGCTGGTATTTTACTTTTATTTTCTTTCTTTACTATCTATGATACACAGAATATTGCAAATGGTGCCTATGATTCACCGGTAGATGCAGCAGTTTCACTTTACTTGGATTTCCTCAATATGTTTACAGCCCTACTCCAACTTCTTGGAATCTTTGGCGGCGACGACTAAAAAAGAAACTTTGGAGAAGATTGGCATCTTAATAATAGATACCAATCTTAACCAACCTAACAAACTACAGTAAAATAGCCTTAATAAAAAACACTTCAAACTCAAAATAATCTAAAATATATACTATTATTTCCCACTTCATCACTATTTCAATATAGTTTGGGTATAATCCCCGAAATTATACCCAAATTCAGTTTGGGCTACTCAACAAAGTAAAGAGGAATAGATGACATCAACACTTTTAATTGTACAAATCGTATTGGCACTTGCTATTACAATTGCTGTACTATTGCAAAAAAGCTCCAGTATAGGTCTGGGCGCATATAGCGGAAGCAACGAATCAGTATTTGGAGCAAAGGGGCCTACAGGTTTTCTTGCAAAACTTACATTTACACTTGCTTTTGCATTTATAGTCAATACATTGGCTTTAGGGTATCTTTATACTTCAGAAAGTAAAAGTTCTGTCGCTGATACGATCGTTCCTAAAAACAATGCTGCTGTTCCTGCCGTACCAGCAAGCCCTGAAACTCCAGCAAGTACAACTCCTGCAGCACCCTCTGCACCAACAACTAAATAAATTATTTTTCAAGAAGGTTATCCTTCTTGATATCTTCATTCTGCATATTATCTAAACCATTACTAACGTACATATTACCTAGTGGGCTAATAGCAAGGTAAAAAAGGGTAAAATTTCCTTAAAATAATACCAAGGAGATGGTTATGATCAATGAAATTCTTGAACATACAACTGAAAATATGGACAAAAGCATAGATGCTTTAAAAAGAGACTTTGCCACACTTAGAACAGGGAAAGTCACTACTGGGATCGTAGACAACATTAAAGTAGATTACTATGGTACGATGACAGCACTCACTCAAGTGGGCAATGTTATTGCTACAGATGCCACAACTATCAGTATTACACCATGGGAGAAAAGTCTTTTAGGTGCTATTGAAAAAGCGATTCAAGAAGCAAATATTGGTGTAAATCCAAATAATGATGGAGACTTCATCAAACTCTTTTTCCCACCAATGACAAGTGAACAAAGAACAGAAATTGTAAAACAAGCAAAAGGTATGGTAGAACATGCAAAAGTTTCTGTCAGAAATGTAAGAAAAGATGGAAATGATCAGATAAAAAAGCTTGAAAAAGAGAAAGAGATCAGTGAAGATGAATCTAAAAAGGCACAAGATCAAGTACAAAAAATCACTGATGAGCATATTGCAAAAATAGATGAAGCTTTCAAAACCAAAGAAGCAGATATCCTAAAGGTTTAATGATGAATGTTGAACAGGTATATAAAGATGCCAATGCTCTACTTGATGGGCACTTTCTTCTTGCAAGTGGTAATCACTCACGTAGATACCTTCAAAGTGCAAAAGTACTTGAGTATCCGAAAAAAGCCTCTTTGCTCACAGATGCTCTTGCAAAGATGATCTCAGATAGCGGTATTGATGTAGATACTGTATGTGCTCCGGCATTGGGTGGTGTACTTGCAGGCTATGAATTGGCTCGTTCCCTTGATGTACGTTCTATTTTTGTTGAAAAAAAAGAGGGCGGAATGGAACTTCGCCGTGGATTTGAAGTTGCACAGGGTGAAAAGATCATTATCTGTGAAGACATCATCACTACTGGCGGATCTGCGCTAAAAGCTGCCCAAGCTATAGAAGCTCTAGGAGGTAAGGTTGTTGCCTTTGCATCACTGGCTAACAGAGGTTTTTGTAAACGTGTTGGCGGAAATGATACAGCAAAAGCTGAATGCAGTTTACCACATGATATACCTCTATTTTCACTTGATGACTTTACTTTTGAAATGTTTACTCCAGAAGAGTGTCCTATGTGTAAAGAGGGCAGTACAGCGATCAAGCCTGGAAGCAAGAGCTAACTGCTCCTTTTAAAAATGGGTTTATTACCCATTTTTTATATTCTCCATACCACAGCGCATAACTCTACATCTATATCGGTCTTTCGTGGTTTGATCTTAAATTCTTCTATTGCATAATTTTCTACATCAAATTTTTCATTTAATGCATCTATCTTATCTTCAAGTTCATATTCTAACGCTTCCATATCTTCTTGTATAGCTACTATACGCTCTTCTGCCCTACTCATATCTCCACGTTCTTTCAGTACCTTAGAACCTTTTCGTAATGCAGCACCTATCTTTGTAGGACTTGCCTTCCCAAAAAGTGCACCTAGAACAGCGATACCTGTTTCTATCATGGAGTTAGTAGAATCTGACGACTCTTTTTCTACACGTTCTTTAGCACGGGAGAGTCTATCTGTAAGCACTTTCTCTTTTGTACCATAACGTATCTGTAGTTTTTCTATCTCACTCTCTTTTTTGTCTTTTAAAATATCTTGTAGCCTTACGATAAAATCAGAATGGGACTCCTCTACTTTAGATTCCAGCTTAGGGGAGACACAACGTAAAAGATCCAAGCTTTGTTCCTGATAAAGCGTCTCTTTAAGCTCTCTTATGGCCTTTTTAAGGCCTTTGTCTTCCAATATGATCTTTGGGAGTGACTGGAACTTTGCTTTACTGGGTGCAGTGTGTGGAAATTTTTGAAAATCAAAATCCTCTTCTACTGCATCATCCCATCTGATATTCTGTTGTTTACTTTCCAGTGTCAATGAAAGATTAAGTTCCCTCTCCTCATCTATCCCTCTTCGTTGACTGTAGAAGTGCACTTTTACTTTTGCCATAAGTGTTGCCACAAAATGATTTTCTTCTGAAGCGTCCGGTTCAAAATATTGAGGAATAGACTTATCTATATGTTGAAAACTTTCAAGTGTTTCATTGTTCCGTATAAGCGTATCTACTGTTTCCTTCTTTATATTCTGAGCTTCTTTTTGTACTTGCATAAGTGTTGATATCTCATCTTTTTTTAGCGGTCCTTTAAGGTAGCTCATGACCCAGCGTGTTGTAAAAAGACGTATATCATCCAAATGTGCACTTTTCAGGAAAAAGGTTCTCTTTTTTAAATTTGCCAATAGTTGTCTGATCTCACCCTTGTCAAAGCTGGAACCTACCTTTCCTCCCAATCCGTCTATCACTCTATTTATATCTTGGGTTGTTTGCAGTCGTCCTATGATCCATGTCCCGATATTTGAAAGTCCTTTATAGTCCAGATCTGTTGGATTTTGTGTACTAAGAACAACACCTATACCAAAAGCTCTTGCTTGTTTTAAGAGAAGCAGCATAGGCTCTTTACTTGGAGGGTTTTTAGTAGGAGGGAAGAACCCAGCTATCTCATCCATATAGAGCAGTGTTTTTAGAGCTGACGTACCACTTTGTTGACGCATCCATGCGATATATTTGTTGAGTAACAGTGTGACAAAAAACATACGCTCCTCATCATTCAGATGGGAAATGGAAAAGATAGCTATTTTAGCTTTACCCTTTTCATCATAAAGGAGCTTTTGGATATCTAAACTATCCCCTTGCAGCCAAAGTGAAAAACCAGGGCTTGCAAGCAATGAATTGAACTTTGTAGCAAGCTTAAAGCGAGCATCCTGTGGATAAAAGTCATCTAAAGGGAGTACACCTATCTTTTTAAATGAAGGATTGATGATCTTTCCTATGATACCTTCTATGCTCAGATCTTCATCTGCCAACCAAACTTTTGTGATGATCTGTGCAAGAAGGATATACTCTTTTGAGTCTAAAGGGTCAGCATCTATGCCCACTAAAGAGAGCAAAGATGTAGTAGTACTTTTTAGATAGGAAGCAAAAGTATCACTGTCTTCCATGATCTGGGCAGGGGGTGTTTCAAGCGAAGACATAATATTGATGGCTACACCTGCGGAACTTCCAGGAGTATAGATAGTTTTTTTAACTTGATGGAATTTCTCTACACGCTGGGCATTTTGTCCAGAACTTTCAATACCCTCTTTCCACATAGCGGATATCTTCTTGGCATACTCACATACATCTGCTTCTTTAGCTTTAGCTTCATCTTTTACCCATGGTTCAAAAGAAGCAGAAGAAAAACTTGGATCAGTGAGGCAGAGGTCACCCATATCTCCTTTGGGGTCTATGACAATAGAAGGGATATTATCTATAGCCGCTTCTTCTATAATACCTACCCCAAGTCCTGTCTTACCAGAACCTGTCATCCCTATGATAGCAGCATGTGTCGTAAAGTTTTTATTTTTAAGCAGAGTAAGTGCTTCCGTGGCTTCCATTGTCGTTTTATTTACATCTTTCCCCAGATAAAACAACCCTAACTTTTCATATATTTCCTGCATACAACACCCCCCCCCTTGTTCTCTCAGTAATAGATATTCTCTCGATTATTGTAACAAAATTTAAAAGGAAGAAGGCTTACTTTATGTAAGCGAAGGAGGAACAGGTGTCTTTGTCCCATTTGTATCTTTTGGAGGAATTTGATTTTTCTTTTTTGGTTTTTTGGTTTTCTTTTTCTTCTTTTCTTTCTTTTTCTTTTCTGGTTTGGAAATACCCTGTACCATAAAGCTGATAGGTTCTTTTGCCTGTTGCTGTAACAAAACCAATATCTTATCTTTTTGATGATAGACATCAAATACCTCTACATCTTTCATAATAGGATTTATCTCTACTCTCTCTTCTGAACCTAAAGGTAGATCGTAAGCATTTCCTTCTATCCTCACCAAGGTATTGTCTTTTTTCAATACAATCCAGCATACTTTTGCTACAGGCAATGCATAGAGAGAGTTTTTAGTCTGCTCCATACAAAGTCTGGTAAATTCATCTTTTTTAATAGTGATATTTCCATCAGAACTTAAAATGTCCAAATAGAGTGTTTGTGTGGCTTTACTTACTTTTTTTGCTTTTTCCAAATACTCAAAAAGGTGTTGATTGGAATCGCGAAGCATATCTACACTCTGGTAAAGTGCAGGAAGGATAATACCAAGAAGAGCGATGGAGACAAGCACCTCCATCAAAGTAAAAGCTTTTCGCTTAGCCATCCATTAATCCGACACGGATAGCTTCTTCATAACTTGTTTCACCCAACAGAAGCATTCCTTTAAGCTTATCTGCGATGGTTTTCATACCATTCTTTTTCATAAATTCTCTTATTTGATGATCATTAAACTCATCTTTCATCATCTCTTTTACCTTGTCATCTATGACAAAAAGTTCACCTATAGCCTGTCTGCCTTTGTAGCCGGTAAAATCACACTCCTTGCATCCTTTTGCTTGATAATAAATACCATCCAGAGGAAGCTCGATATCCTTCATCGTTGCAACAGGAAGTACAGCCGCCTCTTTACAATAAAAACAAAGCTTTCTTGTCAATCTCTGGGCAAGCACACCCAAAAGTGTTGAAGAGATGAGAAAATTTTCTATTCCCATATCTTTCAGACGACTCAATGCAGAGGTCGCATCATTGGTGTGCAGGGTAGAGAGGAGGAGATGTCCTGTCAGTGCTGAACGCAGAGCAATATCTGCAGTCTCAGAGTCACGGATCTCCCCTACCATGATGATATCAGGATCTTGTCTTAAGATAGAACGCAATCCTGCAGAAAAAGTCATGCCTACTTTCGTGTTTACTTGTATCTGAGAGATGTTATCTGCATTATACTCTACAGGATCCTCTACTGTGATGATATTTTTATCGGGTGTTGCAATATGCTGCAAACATGCATGAAGTGTGGTAGATTTACCAGATCCTGTTGGTCCGGTAACAAGTATCATACCATGGGCATGCTGTAGAAGTTTATACAAGTCTGCTGTTATCTCTCTCGTAAAACCTAACTCCTGTAGCGTAGGGATATGCTCACTCTCCATGAGTATCCTCATCACCACACGCTCACCATGATAAGTAGGAAGCACAGAAACCCTTACATCCAGTGTTTTCCCTGAGATACTGATCTGCGTACGTCCATCTTGAGGTACTCTTTTCTCTGAAATATCAAGACTGGAGATAACCTTGATACGGTTGATCACCAAAGCTACAATACTTTTTTCCAGATCGATATGTTTTTTAAGTGCACCGTCTATACGCAGCCTTACTTCACCTTTTTTCTCAGCACTCTCAATGTGAATATCACTTGCACCTTTTTTGATGGCTTGAAAAAAGAGAGAGTTTACCAGTTTAATGATAGGTGCAGACTCTTCACTGGAAAGCAGGTCTTGAGAATTACGGATGAACTCTAAAAGGTCAGACTCTACTTCTATAAGTTCCTCTGAAGCCGTTGACATCTCATCAAAGTCCGACCCTGTCTGTATCTCTAAAAACTTATTGTTAAGTCTTTCAAAACTCTCATCATCTACAAGGGTTATGGGGTAATCCAACGAAAGTTTTGATAAGTAGTTTAAAGCATCACCCAATGTCTCTTGCTGAACAATACACGTCTTCACACCCTCTACAGTACTAAAAAGCAGAGAGTGTTTGAGAGAGAGTTTATGGTTTAACTCTTCTTCCCATAAGGGTTCAAGATTCACATCCTGTAAGCGAGGGAACTGCATCAAAAATCCTCTGTTCCATTTAAGACATCAAGATTATTCGTATGTGTTCTTCGTATTCTCTGGCTTGCTGGAGCTCTACCCTCTGAATAAGAAACACCCGTTTCATTTTTGAGTGCTTTTTCCACAAGTTTATTATATCTTCTCTGAACCTCATCAAGTTCAGACAACATCTTTTTTAACTTTTGAAGGTCACCACTTCTTCTTACGATATAAGGGGTAAGATAGATCACTACATTCTGCTCTCGTTCTACATCTGAATTATGAGTGAACAGTAACTCTCCAAAAACCGGAATATCTCCTAAATATGGTACTTTTGTCACCCCTTTACCACCCACTCTTTTTATCAAGCCCCCTAAGATAATCGTCTCGCCATTTTTAACAATTGCATTTGTCTTCACTGTTCTTTTTGTTGTTGTTGGCCTGTCTGCTATTTGCTCTGAAGAGGGATCAATATCTTCAATCGTAGTTTCTACCTCTAACGTAACTTGATTATTACTTGAGAGTCTTGGCTTCACTTTCAAGGTAAGTCCAATGTCTTCTCTTGAGTAATTATTGACAACATTTGCAACACCTGTTGTAGCCTGCTGTGCTGTAGTCAAAATGGACATCGTCTGTCCTACATAGATCTCGGCCTCTTTGTTATTGGTACATAAGATAGAAGGTTCACTTAAGAGATGTGCTGCACCATTTCTTTGCAAGAGGTCAAGTTTTGCACCTAAAGCGAAGGCCTTATCAGTTGAATCAAATTTAAATGCTGGAGTAGTTGTCGTTCCTATAACATTTCCATTACTATCAGTAAGCGTTTCAGTTGTATTTTGATTTAGAAATCCCAAGAGAGCAGGAGACATTTGTAATGAAGATGCACCCATATTTGCTGCCATAGTAAAAAGACCGCTACTTGTAATAGTTCCGCCTTCCATACCATACTGCAACCCTATCTGTTCAGCCAAGTTCGTATCGACCTCAACAATCTTTGCTTTGACATATACCTGTACTTTGGGAATATCGATCCTTCTTACCGTATCTCTGATATTTTTCATTTGCTCTGCAGTGGCAAGAACAATTAAAGCATTTCTTTCTATATCTGAAACCACCATTGCTTTCGTCGGCTTCACACCTTTTTTGGTCGGCTTGTCTGGAGTCATATTATTCATTTGAGAGATCAATTGACTCATGATCTTTTCCATCTCTTCCACATTTGAATTTTTAAGTCGGAGCACATACATTTGCTGTGTAGTACTCTCACCTTTTGTGTCAAGTTTTTTAATATATTTGATCATTCTATTGTTATTCTCTGATTTACCTACCAAAATGATGGAGTTGGTTGCCTCATCTTTAAAAATGTCTACCTTTTCACTCTCTATGGTTTGAGGAAAAAGTTTTTTTGACATACTTTGAGCATTGGTAAAGACATCTTTCACACTGGAATTCTTAAGCTTTAAGATAACAGATCTTTTTACACCTCTCTTCTCTACGGCATTAATGACTTTAGAGATAGAGCGTAACGTTCTAGGTCTTGCAGTAATGGCTAAAACGTTATTTTCTTTAAATGAGATCACTTTAGCATTTTTGTGCAGAAGTGGTTTGATCTTTGCACGGATGACCGCTGCATTGGAATTCTTAAGGGGGAACATTACTGTTTTCATTGTATCACCATCGATACTGCTGCTTACATCAAGTCCTTCTCCTGCAGCAGTTGCACCTTTAACCACCTTGTAGTATTCACCTTGGTCAACCAAAGTTAAACCTTTTCCGCTAAGGATAGAGTTGGCTAACGGTATCAATGAACTTTTTTTGATAGGTGTTGTAGAAACAAAGTTTATCTTCCCTTTTAGTTCACCCTCTATTAAGATATTTTTCTGTGTAATTTTAGAGACCATCTCTATAAAATCTTTTACGCTAAGGTTTCGGAAATTTACATCCACCTTCTCTTCTTCGGCATGTAGTCCTATGGACAAAACAAGCAATATGCTCAAAACTATTTTAGTTAATTTCATATTCTAACTCCATTTCTTCTTTTCCTCTTGTGATTGTTATGCTAAGACCATCCATTTTGTCAATATTTTTATAGATATTCATTGCAACATTATAGCTGGTTATCTCTTGTCCGTTGATGGACTTGATCACATCACCTCTTCGTAATCCCAATTTTGCAAAATGACTGTTTTTACGAACAAAAGTAACACGGAAACCTTTAAGCTCTTTACCTACTTTTTGTTCAACAATACCTATATTTTTCGTGATCTCTTCCATGTTCTCTGCATAATGTTCTACTAAACTTTTATCTACGATCCTATGGTCACCCGCATCAACAATATCCCCTTCTACTTTAGAGGATGAAGATCGCGTTCCAGTAGAGGCAGGAACACTTTTTATTCTACTGACACTTTTATCACCTTTTTTACTTTTAATGAGGCTTATTTGATACGTTTTAGCATTTTTACTAAATATAGCAAAATTATTGCCTGCTCCTTCCAGCATAAAACCATTGATCTCTTCCCCTCTGGAGAGCACTTTGGTTTTATTTTTATACAACACTGTTATAACCGTTACATCCGAGGCATTATAAATAGCTAAAAGTTCAATATCTTTTATACTTCCTTGCGGCTTGACAGGACGTGTAGGTTTTTGTTTATCCGGAGCAGGAGCTTCATTGGGTGTCAATTTTGCTCTGTAGTAAAGCGCTTTACTGCTTTTTTCTTCCGTATGTTCCACACCACTTGAAGGAAGCCATACCAGCTCGACAACAAACCATAACAGCTTAATGATAAGCAAAAGAATCAAAAGTGACAGAAGCCCTTTGAATATATGTGGCTTAAAAAGATGTTTCATAGTACCATCCTTTCTCGTCTTTTTTAAGCTGTGGCTTTATCATCTTTATCTCTTTGGTCTCAGTAAAGTTTATATGGAGCTTTCGTTCTTTCATATCCACACTGCCATCAATCACACCAAAACTGCCTTCTGCATGTACAGATGCATCAAAAGGAGAAAGAATAGTATAAGATAAAATAGCTTTATCCGTTTGTTGTGGTACCATCGCCTTTAATGCATCATCCAACAAGAGTGTATCAAGTTCAACTTTTGTATAAAAAAGCAGCGTAAAAAGAGTAAGCTCTTCAATGGTTGCTATCTTGATCCCCTTTATATACACAGAGGCCTGATTCAAGGTCAAAGAAAACACTCCTTCCTCTATGCTTTTTTCATTTATCTCCATCTCTTGTTTCGCAAGCTCTTTTTCCAATGCATAGTAGATCTCTTGTTTGGGCATGAAGATCAACAGTGCAAACCAAGTTATGAACAGTGTTATAAAAATCTTTTTTACCATTTGCATTTGAACTCCACATGATACGTTGAACCTGTCTTTTCTATATCTAACTGTATGATCACTACTGCAAGACTTAAGATCTTAGAGATAAGTTTGTTTAACTCTTTTGAACTCAGTTCCTCATAGACTGCTGTAACTTTTCTACTTTTTTTGCTCCACTTGACTTTTGACGATGGGATAAGTTCTTTTAGTTTTTCTACTTTTTTAGGTATTTTTTTATCTGCCCATATCTTTTTAAGTGCAACGATCTCTTTAAACTCACTTACCGCATACTTGCTACTTGCTGTCCCCTCTGCCTGAGAAGAGATCTGTCCATTTTTATACAGAAATGCCGCAAGCATTAAAAGAAATGCCAAGAGTACTACTAATTCATTTTGATATCGTTTTAAGCTCATAGCGTTCCCTCTATCTGTACATCATTGTTGCCTGCACCCTTTGATGTACGGAACTTCTCTTTTTTTGCCAATTCTTTCAAACGTTTAGCCACTTTGGCATCACTACAGGAAAACTGTGCCTTAAAGCCCTTGTCATTTAAACTGAATGAGGTGAAAGTAACCCCTTTGAAGATCATTCCGGCAAGTGATTTTACTACTTCTCTTTTTTTTCGTTCTGCAACATCAATCGTTTTATATTTTGTAGCGATATTCTCTCTTTGCATTTTACTTTGCAAAGAGGGATACGCTTCCAAGAGCCGCTGCATCTCCTCTTCGCCGGCCTTTGAATCATGACCATAACGCCAGCCCTCTACAAAAAACATCCCTGCAAAAAGTGTAAAGACTGCTGCTACTGCTATGGCTTGCTTCATACTCAAAAGAGACCCATACGCCCCTTGCAGAGTAACACCTGTTTTGGGGGCGAACCTATCGTTAAAAAGGAATGATTTTGTCTCTTCTCTCAGTGCTGCCTGAGGCACAACAACAACCGTATCATCCAAAGTTACAAGTGCTTCTTTTGTTCCTAAGAAAACCGGGTCGATGAAGGAGGAAGGTGATTGCTGGGCAAAAAAGAGTTTAGATACTTGTTCAAGCTTTATCCCCTTGGAAAGAAGGAAAGCGCTGATCTTTTCTTCATCATAAGCGATAAACACCCAGTTCTCATCTTCTTTAAATACAAAATACTCATAAGATCTACCCGCTTCGAGTAAACCATCGAAAAGAGAGGGTGCTATGCGTTTTGCCTGATAGAGATACTTTACGGGAAGTGCCTCTTTTTTAAGTGTATAAAACTGTGGTGTAAGCATAATGTTGACACTCTCTGACAAAGAGATATCTTCCATTGATGCATGTACTAACAGCAGCTGTTTATTGCTTCCCATAAAATTCAAAATTTTTTACCTCTCCTTGAATATCTACAAATGTAAATCTAAATCTTTCATCTGCATGTCCATACTGCACATCACACTCTGATTCTGCCAAAAAATCTTCTGTAAAAAGTTTTTGCTCATACGTTCCACCCATATTTTGAACAAATGTCTTAAGATTGCTCTCCCCTTCTATCCACTCTTCTTTAACCGTAGCAAAGTCTATGTCAAAAAGCAAGGCAATGAGTTCTGCCGAAATATAATCACCATCTATCACCTTTGCCGTAGAGCTAAATACAAAAAGTTTCGCCCAGGGTACACGGCTTACCTTTTGATCATCAACTTCAAGCTGGTATCTACTGATAATACCCTCAAATTGTTTATACGATATAATACCGTTTTTTTGACGAAGTCTGCTTTGTTCTTTTTGGACAAACTTCCCTTTACCGCCTATCTCCTCAACTAACATCTCTTGCAGTCTTCCCGCATCTTCCAAATTATATGTTTGTGAGATAGTATCAAATAGATTTTGTGCTGCATTATACTGCTCTAGCATTTCTTGACTATTACCCAACCCTAACCAGTTGACATTGACCCCGTTGGCCAAAGGGCGACACTTGAGCAGTATAGAAAATCTACCATCAGGGGAAGCGAGAGGCAGGGGCATTAAATAGAGCGTAGTATAGAGTGTTTTTTTCTTTTTAAAACTTTTAAATGTCTTTGCGATATCTGCGTAGTAAAGGTTTCCCTGTATCAATGCTTTTGTTGTCTCTGCATCTTTTCTTACTTCATCAAAATAACTGAGCAGTATTCCTGTCAAAGCAATGATCACGGCCAGTACAGATAAAGTAATGAAAAGAGCAAACCCTTTTCTATGCGGGACTCTTCTGTGTATGGTATATTTGGGTTTATCCATTTAAAAGCTCTATTAAAGTAAAATCTATATTCGAAATATTATTATACCAAAGCAAACCAAGGATAAATATGAAAGAACTAAATAAGATAAAAACAGCACATTTAAGAGCAGGGTTTTCCCTTATAGAATTGCTCATTGTTATCGTCATTCTAGGTGGTCTTGTAGCTGTCGTTGCCCCAGGACTTATGGACTCTGCAGATCAGGCAAAAAGAGACACCGTGTGCCTCAAGATGAATGACCTCAAAAAGAGACTTGATATGTTTAAACTCGATAATGGTGTTTACCCGGATACAGAAGAAGGTTTTGAAGCACTCACGAGTAATCCAGATGTAGATAAATATCCTAATTATCGTGCAAAACCCTACCTTAAAAAATTACCAAAAGACTCATGGAAAACACCTTTTGTTTATTTGAACAAAGGTTCAGAAGTTGAGATCATCAGCTTCGCAGCAGACAGAAAAGAGGGTGGGGAAGAGAGTGATTCAGATATATTATTCAGTGATTGCAATAAATAATATTTTTCATGTCCAAACAAAAAATAGACAGAATGCATAAAGGGTTCTCTCTTATAGAACTTCTTGTTGTGATCGTTATCATCTCGATCGTCTATTTTTTAGGGTTTAGCGGGGTGGAGATGGGGAAACAAAAACCCAAAGCACTTACCTCACTCAACCTCAAATCCACTATTATGAAATCAGACCTGTTCACAGAAGAAGCTACCCTGCTCTGCATAGATAAATGTCGTTCCTGTTACTTGCGACAAGGGGTAGACTCTGCCTTTCAAGCCTATGAACACAGTATAGACCTAAAAGATACAAAAGCATATACTTTGGATGCCAGAGAGTCTCTGCTTCATATGGAGTATGGACGCTATCAGGACAGAGATATCTGCCTGATGCTTGACTTCTATAAAAATGGAAGCAGCACACAGATCATTTTGAAAAATGAAAGTGGCGTCTATTTCCTGCCTGCTTTTTTTGGAACACCTCAAAAAGTAGACTCACTCGAAGATGCTAAAGATCTTTGGCTTAAAAACAGTGATCTTGCATCAAACAGTGGAGACTTCTATTGAAAATGTTACCTTCTGTGAAAACTTTACGTCCTGCATTTACTATTATTGAGATCATCATCTCCGTCATCATTATCTCTGTTTCCATCATTTATGTACTCAAACTACACAGCCAAAACCATGCACATATCGTTTATCTCTCCGAGAGGAACAAACTCTCTTTACAGGACTCACTTTTCTTGACAGATGATGTCATCAAGTACCACAAAGACAAAAAAGACGCCTATGAAGTACTACGCAAATATTTTAAAGTAAAAGAGTCAAAAAGCAGAGAACTTCTAAAAAAGAATAGTAGAGATTTTTTTATCCCCGAACCTCTCAATCTCTTACCTGCTGAAGGATACGGACCTACTGCTATTGTAGATGAAATTAAAATTAAAGATAAATATTCTTCTTCTTATTTCCGTTTTAAGATCAGTAATTTTTAACCCGAATCATGCAATAAAAAATGGTAAAGAGTATCGCTAAAAAAGAAAATAAAGAGCTATAAACCGTTTCATGCGCTACTATAGCAGGATACTGCTTAACCTACTTCCACAAACAAAAGCTAAAAAAGTTATAATACTATCAATTCACTGCAAGGACATATGAAACGAATGCTTTTTAAGTACAAAGGTTTTGATAAAACAGGTAAAACAGTAAAAGGTACAGTTACAGCCAGCTCTGCCGAAGAAGCTGGACAAAAACTTCGTACTCAGAACATTTACTATGAATCTCTTACTCCTACAAAAGAGTTTTCTCTGGAAGCCTTTTCCAAACGTCAGATGCCGGGGGAGCTACTTGCTACTTTTTCAAAAGAACTCTCCTCTTATCTTAACTCCGGCATGACGATACTGACTGCCATAAAACTACTTGAAAATCAGCATGAAGGGGAAAAAAAGTATGTCTCTTTTCTCAACTCCATCAAAACCATGATAGACGAAGGAAAATCTCTTTATATTGCCCTCAACACACAAAAAGTCTATGCCATGCCGGAGTTTTTCATACAGAGTCTAAACATAGCAGGACAAAGTGGAAAAATGGTAGAGGTACTTACCAATATGGGGAACTTCTTCTCTGCACAGAATAAAGTAAAAAAGCAAGTCAAGGGTGCTATGGTTTACCCTACTATCATCTTTACCGTTGCTATTGCGATGACCTCTTTTCTTATCGCTTTTGTAGTCCCAAAAATTACTGAAATTTTTGAAGATACTGACCAAGAGCTTCCTCCCATTACACAGTTTGTACTGAGTATAAGCGATTTTCTGACTACCTATTATATACATCTTATAGTAGGTATCCTCCTTTTTATTGTGCTTTTTAAACTGGCTTATTCAAAAGTAGATTCGTTTCATATACTTATAGATGGCTGGTTACTCAAAGTACCTATTCTGGGAACACTTATCCAAAATCATGAACTGGGAAGATTTTCCTATATCCTCTCTTTGATGCTTAGTTCCGGAGTTGCCTATGCACAGGCAGTGAAACTCTCTACTGCATCGTTTGCCAACTATAAACTCATAGATCTTTTTGAAAAAGCCTCAACCAAAGTCCTTGAAGGGAATAAGCTTTCAAATGCCCTGCAACTTGCAAAAGGCGTGAAACTCAAGCGTAACTTTATGCAGTCTCTTGCTTTAGGTGAAGAGTCAAGCGAAGTTGCAAATATTTTAGATAATATTTCACATCTTTATGCTGAAGAGAATGAAGACAAACTCAAACTTTTACTCTCTATGATAGAACCTTTTATGATGCTTTTTATCGGTGTGGTTGTGGGAGTCATCGTGTCTGCGATGCTACTACCGATCTTCACCATGACACAAGGCTTATCGTAGCACATGTTCACAATATACAAACAAGGAAAAACAATGATAAAAAAACTAACACTTACCGCACTTCTAACTGCAAGCACACTTTATGCCGACACTATTATAGGAGGAGAGATCTCTCTTGGAATGTATAGTCATTCACCCAGTGGCAGTGCTTCCTATACCCTTCCTTTCGAGCTGAGCAATCCGGCAGTAGATATCGAAGATGATCTGGGATGGGACACAGAACAGGATATTATTTTTAAAGCTTACTTTGAGCATCCTGTTCCTTTGTTCCCGAATGTAAAAGTTGCTTATAGCGGTTTATCTCATTCCGGGCAAGGAATTGTTGAAGGATTCTCATGGGGTGGTATCATCGATCTGAATGGAGAGATAGATACTTCACTTGACACCCAGATGTATGATCTTACGCTTTATTATGAGCTTTTAGATAATGTGGTTGAGATTGATGCCGGCCTCACACTAAGATATCTTGATGGAGATATAGCAGTCAGGACTCTTGCTAATTTTGATCTTCCTCTTCTTCCTTCGATTTCTGCAGAATTGATCAATGAATCTACGAACTTTGACCTATGGATCCCTATGCTTTACGGGAAAGCAAGATTCAATATTCCAAGTACTGATATCAGTCTACAATTAGAGGCCAATGCCATTAGCTACGAAGAGACTACCTTCTATGACTACGAACTTAGTGTACGCTATACACTGGCTATGGGTCTTGGACTGGAAGGTGGTTACAAATCTATCCACCTAGACAGTGAAGATCTCTATAGTGGTCTTGTTCTAGACATGGATTCTGCCGGACCTTATGCTGCGATTGTCTGGAATTTCTAATGGCAAAAAAACGATTTCGTGATGTAAAGCAAGGAAAAGGAAAAGAGAGTGTCATAGAAGAAGTCTCTTCTGCAAACAAGTGGGATTATGCTTCCAGCGGAAGTAAAATTAAAGCTTTTCTTACCGATGCATTTATGCTTGTCATGCCTATCATGTATGTCGTTTTTTATCTTATCATGGGCGGGCGTGAAGGGTTTGCTGACCATAAAGCAATGGGATGGATTTACATCTTGGTACCGCTTGTGATAGTACAAACCATTTTTATGTTTAAAACAGGTCAAACACCCGGTTATCGTGCGTATAAACTTACACTGATAGATGATACCACAGGAGAGAAACCATCATTTTTTATTACACTCTTTAGAAACCTTTGTGCCGTTTTATCTCTGTTTACTCTCTTTGGCTGGGTGATGATGTTCTTTAGAAAAGACAGTAAAACACTGCATGATCTTTTAAGCCGTACAGCCGTTATTTACAAAAGTGAAATCATAAAAAATGACAAAACGCCTACATAACAAGTCTGCTTTTTTCTCCCCTCTTTTGGGAGCTTACTATTTCTTTTACTTTGCACTTGTGGGAGTGTATGTCATCTTTATGCCAAAAGCCTTACTTGAGTTAGGCTACTCTACTGTTGAAGTCGGTATCATTTATGCAGCTGCTCCTTTTATGCGTTTTTTACTCCCTTTTGTTTTTCGTCACTATCTGGCTCTTACCTCTAAAGTCTATCTGCTTTCACTCCTCTTCACCTTTATAGGGACACTTCTTTTTATAAACAGTGTTGAGAGTTTTTGGGGCTATCTTCTTGCCAATTTACTTTTTGGTGCAGCCATGGGTATCTCTTTACCTTATATAGAAACTATTGCTCTTGCCTCTTTGTCCAAAAGTCATTATGGGAAAGTACGTCTTTGGGGTTCTTTGGGGTTTATGGGGATTGCTTTATGGTTAGGCAAAGTACTTGAGACACCGTATGAAGCACTCTATTACCTAAGTGCTATGGCATTTTTGACCTTGGTCTTTGGTGCTCTTTTGACAAAGTATGATACTACTTCACATGAATCAGCACAAGATGATGCCAGCTTTTCACTTACAAAATATTGGGCATTTTGGACTTCTATCTTCTTAATGCAAGTAGGATTTGGAGGCTTTTATAACTTCTTTACCATTTATGAAACCTCTCACGGTATCTCTCTTGAGATGACAAGCTGGATGTGGAGTTTCGGTGTTATTTGTGAAATAGTCATGCTCTACTTTCAAGGGCCTCTCCTACAAAGAAACCTACTGAATATCTTGCAATTTGCCACACTTGTCACTGCCTTCCGCTGGATGATGCTCTACCTTTTTCCAGACTCGGTGACACTCACTTTTGCATCTCAGTCTCTGCATGCCATCAGTTTTGCCCTTTACCATACGGCAGCCATCACCTATGTTTTTTCACTCTATACCCAGAAAAAACTTGCCCAACAGTTCTTCCTGGGTATCGCTTTTGGACTGGGTGGTTCAGTAGGTGCTGTACTCTCCGGACAGATCTATGGAGAAAAGATGTTTTTGATAGAGGCTATTATCACTTTTATGGCATTTGTGGTATTGTGGGTGCATCAAAAACGTAAAGAGGCGATAGTATGAAATATGATATGACAGCCATCATCTTTGCTGGGGGGAAAAGCTCTCGGATGGGTAAAGACAAGGCACTGCTTCCTTTTGCCGGGTATAACACTCTGAGTGAATTTCAGTACCATAAACTCAGTTCCCTTTTTGACAAAGTCTATATCTCTTCCAAAGAGGATAAGTTTGATTTTGCTGCTGCAGTCATTACAGACCGATATGAAGAGAGTTCACCTTTGGTAGGTATCATCTCCATCTTTGAAGCACTGGAAGTAGATGAAGTCTTTATACTCAGTGTCGATGCTCCCTTTGTAAATGAAGAAGTGATAGAAAAACTGTTAAACTATGAAGAGGAGTTTGATGCCATCATTGCCAAAAGCACCAGTGGAGCACAACCACTTTGTGGTGTATATAGACGTTCCATTTTGCCCTTGGCAGAAAAGCATTTAAAAGAGGGGAATCATAGGCTAACCCATCTACTTAAAAAAGCACATACTCAGTTTATATCTTTTGAAGATGATGCACCTTTCACAAATTTGAATCACCCTCATGAGTATGAACAGGCAATGAAGAGTTTTATTTTGCCTTAAAGCTCATTTTGTTTTCACTATCAAGCATTTGCATCATTAGCTTTTTCGAGAAAAAGAGAAATTTCTCAAACAATGTACTATGATACTTATCTTTATGATATATCATCAAAAAGTCTCTTTTACAATCAAAGTTTTTCACATCTACTTGATATAGCTTGCCCTCTTTTATCTCATTTTCTACAGAAATTTTTGAGATACAGGTCAAACATTCACGGTTCATCAAAATACTTTTGATAGACTCCGTATGCCCTAATTCAAAAAAGATATTTAGATCATCCACTTTTTCTTTAATGTAATTCAAAAAGACTTCCCTTGTCCCAGAACCCTCTTCTCTAAGTACCCATCTTTTCTCAGCCAATTCATCTATGTAACAGGACTTACATAGATTTTTGTCTGCTGTTACAACTAGAAGCTCATCCACTCCTATCTTCTCTTTGATGATATCTGAACCAGAGACAAATCCTTCCACAAAACCCACATCAATGCTTCCATCTTGGATCATCTGTGTGATCTCTTTCGTATTTCCCTCTTTAAGAGTGATCTTTACATCAGGATAAGAGCTCATATAGCTACAAATGATAGAAGGCATCAAATAATCTACGATCGTAGTACTTGCTCCCACACGGATCATCCCTTTATTTTCTGAGTTTTTAAATTCATACTCTATATCTGAGAGTTTTTTAAAGATAGGATCTATCTCCTTGTAGAAGGCACGTCCTACTTCATTGAGTACGAGCTTTTTATTGATCCTGTCAAAAACAGGCCGTCCCAAAATATTTTCCAACTCTTTAATGGACATGGAAATAGCAGACTGGCTTAACTTCATATCTTTAGCTACATTGGTTAAGTGACCTGATACCACGACATTAAGAAAGATTTGCATTTGTCTAAGGGTTAATTTCATGTTCTCTCTTTTATTCATAAAACTTATGATTATTCTTTATTTTATTTATTTTGGTATTATATCAAAAATATAGTAGAATTTCACAATTATTATCAATTATTTTGAAGGAATACTATGCCATTCTCTCCTGCTAAACGTAAAGGGACACTCAGCGGTATCTTTTTTGTTGCCATTTTTGCTGCCGCAGCAACCTATATTGCTGACCTTACTCCCGTCAAAGCACTGGGACTTTCTCCTTTGGTTATCGGTATTGTTATGGGTATTTTTTATGCAAATACTTTACATAATCAGACTCCAGAGGCATGGCAAGGCGGTATCACATTCTCTGGAAAGAAAATTTTACGTTTTGCCATCGTATTTTATGGTTTTAGAATTACCTTTCAGCAAATTGCTGAAGTAGGTATGGATGGATTTTTGGTTTCACTCATTATGCTTACAAGCACTCTCATACTGGGTTCATGGGTAGGAACAAAATTATTTGGTATGGAAAAAGACACTTCTATACTCACAGCATCTGGTGCAGCGGTCTGTGGTGCCGCAGCAGTACTTGCAACAGAACCTGTACTTAAAGCAGAAGAGTACAAAACAGCTATTGCAGTCTCTATGGTCGTACTCTTTGGAACCATCTCTATGTTCCTCTACCCTGTACTCTATACCACCATTTTTGAAAATGCTTCAGGCTTTTTACATATGACTGCAAGAGAGTTCGGTATTTATGTTGGTGGCACTATACATGAAGTTGCACAAGTAGTTGCAGTCCCTGCTTCTATTCCTGGTTCTCCAGAAGAGATGGCTAACGCTGCGGTTATTGTCAAAATGACTCGTGTCATTATGATTGCTCCTATGCTTATTGTATTGGGGCTCTACCTAGCATATAGTGCAAAAAATGAGGGTGACGATACAAACAGTAAAATGAAACTTGTTATCCCTTGGTTTGCTGTTTATTTTATAGGTGTAGCCGGATTTAACTCGCTACATCTTGTAGCACAAAACATCGTTGATATCATCAATGAAATAGATACATTCTTACTTACTATGGCAATGACTGCTCTTGGAATGGGAACTGTATTTGCTAAATTTAAAGGTCTTGGACTAGCACCAATTTACACAGCTACAACCATGTTTGCCTGGCTTGTAGTTGGCGGTTTTGTTGTGACTAAATTGGTGGTAGAAGTATTTTAATACAACTCTACTTCCTTCTCCTGTAACTCAAGGCCTCGAAGAGGTCTGACTTTTCTATCTTCTCATGTGTATTAAGATCAGCAATAGTCCTGCCTATCTTTTTGACCGATGCAATACTTCTATGCGAAAGTCCAAATTTGCCAATAGCCCCTTCCAATATCTTACTGGCATCCATACTTAACACACAATACGTCTCTATCTCTTCTTCACTCAATTTTCCGTTCAACCTTTGCTGTCCTCTTTGCTTTTGCATTTTAAAAGCTTTTATGACTTCATCATGCATCTGTTTGGAAGTCACGTCTCCCTTATCAGAACTACTCACCTCCTGCATCACTACAAAAAGATCTATACGATCTAAAAAAGGATCAGAGAGTTTATTTTGATAGCGTTTTATCTCTACTTCACTGCAACGACATGATTTTACTTTGGAGAGTAAATTTCCACAAGGACAAGGATTTTGCGCAGCTACGAACATGATGTCCGCTTCGTACTCTATTTTAGCATTTACTCTTGCTATGTGTACCTTTTTATCTTGCAGAGGTTCTCTAAGTGCTTCAAGTACAGCCTTTGAAAAGTGTGGTAGCTCATCGAAAAACAGAATGCCTTTATGTGCCAATGCCACTTCTCCTATTTTTGCTGTCGTTGACCCACCACCAAAGATCGAAGCAGAAGTTGCAGTATGATGAGGAGACCTTATGGGACGCAAAGCAGCAAAGTTCGGTGTCACACCATCCAAGAACTGATGTTTTGCTATAGAGAGTATCTCTTCTTCAAACAATGGAGGCAAGATGTCTTTGATACGTTTGGCGATCATACTTTTACCGCATCCCGGATTTCCTTCCATCAAAAAATTATGCATCCCTGCTGCTGCGATAAGAGAAGCCCTCTTGGCTATAGACTGTCCCTTTACATCTAAAAAATCACTCTCGTACTTTCTTTCAAAATAGTAAGGTATCTCTTGCAGAGTAAAACTTTCTGCCTCATAAGAGAATGCCTGTACATTGGCTTTGAAGCTTTTACTCTTAAGTATCTGTATTGCTTCACTTAAGGTATCTACAGCGATAAAATCTACCCCAGAAATATGACTCAAATAAGTAATTGATTCTCTAGGAACAATAGCTCTTTTGATAAACCCCTTCTCTTTAAGAGACAAGACCAAAGGAAACAGCATAGAGCTCGTTTTCACTTTTCCATCCAGTCCCAACTCACCAAACACAAAAAGCCCTTCTTCGTCTATGGTCGTTTTGTTCAGTGCAATAAGAAGCGCCAAAGAGAGATCAAAATGAGTACCCGATTTTTTCAGATCTGATGGAGAAAGATTTACCGTTATTTTTAAAGGAGGAAAAACAAACTCATTGGTGAGCAGTGCTGATTTTGTTCGTTCTTTTGACTCCTGTATGTCATTACTTGCTAGCCCAACCACAGAAAATCCGGGCAAACCTTTCGTAAAAGTAGCTTCTACTTCTATAACCTTGGCATTGACTCCTTCAAGGGTTGCACAAGTCAGTCTGTTTACAATAGCTTGTTTTTTCTCTTTTTGTTTTACTCTTTTGTTCGCTGGTGGAAGACTACCACTATATAAAGTGTGCAATATAAGCCTAAATATAGGGCTTTGTAGGCTTTAATGTTTGCTTGGGTGTCCGTTTAGGTGTCCGTTTTTACCTGAAAAGTAGATATTATTTCCTAAAGCTAATTGCTGAAGCTTGAGTATCAATAATGTTTTTCTCTAATTTATCAATGTCTTGTACCTTTAGAGTATTCTGTTAAACTTCCTGTATGAAAATATTACTATTTACACTACTACTATCAGCACCACTTTTTGCAGTAACTGCTACAGAGCCAAATAAGACGCCTTCACTTATGGAATGTGAAATGATAATTGAGATGTTCAATTTTAGCATTGATCAGGGTAACCCATTAACAAAAGAACAGATCAATGGCGTAATAGAGGCTTGTGATGGTCAGGTGAAGCATCAGAAGACAGTAGACACTATGAAAAAGCTTTTAGGGACTATCTAATCCAATATCCTCTTCTATCTGCTGTTCCAACCTCTTTCATTGTCAGCATTGAAGTAGATCATGAAGGCTATTGAAGTCCCTTCCTCTCAGCCATAAAATACTTCAAATATCAAATACTCCCCTAAATAACGTTACTTTATTCACCCTTTAAGGTTTCTGTATTTCCATAGAATCACATGAGAATCACAAGCAGAAGAAAAAAGTCCATATAATTACACTAAATCACACTTTCACTTCATTATATAAATGTAAGGTATCCATACTGATCTACTGCCTAGATTTAACATTTAAATATTACTTTGTAATAGAATAAGCTATTATATTAATCAACTAGGTATTTTTTTTGAGTAAAATATTTTCTAATAATATTTTAGTATTGTAAAATTAATTGGTAAGATTAGTGTTAACTTACATACGATGGATTTAGAGAAGTACAAATAGGAAACTTTTGATTGTGCTTGTTAAAAAAGGAGGATTGAATGAAAAAAGAAGATTTGAAATCTTATATAGAAATTTTAAATAAAAACTATTCCCCAAAGGAGGATTTTATTTTTTCTCGTGCAATAACTGATGAAGATTTTTTATTAGAATGTATTAATCTTGATTCAAAAATAAAAAATAAACTTTTTTATAGTGCTACAATGAGACCTGGCATTAGATTTGTTAGTTTTCTTCAAAACCATTATACGCAAAATGAAATTATAGAACTTTGGAAAAGTATAAACTCTAATATTATACCATCTAAAATAGTACAATCTACAAGTCGTGCTTTCTCTAGATTGAGGAGTGAAACAGTTTCTGAAAACTTTAAAAAAGTAGATATGAATTTTATAGATTTATATAATGAATTTATCAGATTGAAATCAATTGAAAAACGTTATCCGATAGATTCTTTAGAAATTCCGTATAAAGCAGTTAATAATATATTCTATTAAGTTGAATATGTTAAAAAAGGAAAAGAATGAATATTGAAGAATTACTAAAAAATAAAGATTGGCAAACTTTTAATTTAAAAATGACACAGTCTGGTTTTAGTAGCTTCAGTAGTGAAGTAATATCTTTGAAGCAAATAAAACCACAAGTTTATGTTCATGTGTGTATTGATAATGTTCTACATAATGAAGTATTGAGAATTGGAAAAGCTACAAATGGTATAGTTGACAGATGGATTAAAAGTAGCTCTGGACATGGAAGTACATTTTTATGGTCTATAGGAGAATCTGAAAGATACAAAAGTTTTGCAAAAAAATATCCAAATTATCTAATATTTTTTGCAGGTCTTACAGAATTAAATACAAAGTTATATGTTTTTACTTGTGTGTCCAAAGAAGAAATGAATGATATTGAAAAAGAACTTATTAGATATTTCAATCCTATTTGGGAAAAATATAAAAAATCAATTAAAGATTATTTTCAAATAAATCCAAATATTCAAGAGCTAATTATACCGTGTGGTGGTGCAATTAAAACAATAGATAATCAAAGAAAAAAACCATTTTCAGACAACAAAAATATACCAGATACTATAAACTTTCATAGTAATACCACATGGTAAACTACAATTAAATAGATAACAAAACTTAGGAGAGAAACAAGTGTGAAATGCAGAAATTCCAAGCTTCTAAGGGTGATTGGGTGTTGTTTTTCTGTTCATTTTGGCGTTCATCTGCTGTTCGATTTCTTGATCTATCAACGCTCTAACCGTATTTTAGGTGTTTCCTTTTTGTTCACTTTTATTTATATGTAACTTTACCATTGATATAGCCCTTATTATGTTAACAGACTAGACATATTGGAAATATTTTTTCTGAAAATGATTAGTTGGTCCAATAATTAGTATATAATATATCTACAATCATTACAAAAGGAATAACCATGAAGATATTAATCTTGAGTTTTTTTATACTTAGTGGTATTACAAATGCCGATGAAATTTTATATTCGTGTAGCCAAGCAAAGACAGAGCTATTTGACCTAGAGAAAGAATCAAGTGATGGCTACAAAAAAGGTAGTATGACAATAGACATTATTATCAAGGATAAAAAAGTATACGTGAAGAGCAATACTAGCGAATCAGAATTACTATATTTAGGTAATACCTCAAGCCCTCAGTTTTTAGAAAAAGTATCTTCAGGTCATTTTGTTCTTTATTCAGTGCATGAGAAATCAAAGGTTATGACTATCCAAAAATCATATAGTATGATTGGGCATCCCATAATGGTTAATAGTTATTTACGCTGTAGATAACTATTATTTTAAATCAATAAAAACCTATCTATTTTCATCTATATCAAGACATTCTTGATATACTCTTAATACTGAAATATCGTAATAAAAGGACATTATGTTCCTTGAATAAATAGTTATCTTAATGCAGGAAAATAAATGACAATACAAAACAGTATCATAAAGACTTTGAACGATATAAATGAACCTATCAATATTACAGAAATTTATGAGCATATTAATAAATAAAGATTATTACAAATTTAATGCCAATAATCCTAAGTATGCAATTTCTCCTGAGTTGACTAAATTATTTAAAAATAATAAGATTAAAAGAAATAAAGGAGATAATAATGTATTTTTATATTATTTATAAATCTTATGAATTATAATACAGTATTAAAATATATACCAACTATATTAACTATTTTAGGTACAGTATTATTTTTAAGTGGGTGTGCAGACCAGCCTTCACCAAGGGGTGGAGATGAAAATGGTTTTTTTATGGGATTATTTCATGGAATAATAATGCCATTTAGTTTAATTGGAAGCTTTATTTGGAACGATGTAAGAATTTATGCTTTCCCAAATGCTGGAATAATGTATGATGTAGGTTATGTTATTGGAGTAGTAGCATTATTTGGAAGTGGAAAAAGATAACAAATCGGAGGAGAGAAACGAGGCTATACTGCAAAAATTTCGGTCTTTTAAGTGTCGCATAAAGAAACTTGAAAGTTGAATAGTTAAGTACGAAATATCGCCATCGTTCCTCACCTCAAACGTTATATACAAAAACTGGAGTACATAAATGCAAGAATCACTATTATCACATATCGCAAGTAATTTTATAAAAGAATATGAGAATGTTGCCAATAGCAGTATTGCTTATTTACTCAATAAATATTTATCAGCGCGGACTGTATTAAAGTCTAGACTAAATACTAATGACATACCAAGTCATTATGAAACCGAATTATCGACAAAATCAAATGGGAGATTAGATATAGTTGGAAAAGATGCTAATGGCAATGTTAGTTTAATTATTGAGGGAAAGTTTTGGGCAAACTTAACGGACAATCAACCAGTAAATTATTTAAAAGAATTGGACGAAAATGGTAAGCTACTATTTCTTGCTCCAGACAGAAGGCTTTCATCTCTAAAAATTGAAATAAACAAAAGAACAAATGATGAGAGAGTAAGTTATCTCTCATGGAATGAACTTTTAATTCTAATCGAACAAGAAAATAATAAAAATTATGATGCAAATTTAGCTTCAGATTTAACCCAGTTGAAAGAACTTTGTCAAAAAATGGATGAAGAGGGTATGCCACCTATAAGTCAATCAGACCTTGATCCGATGAATGGAAAAATTGCTTACCAATTTGCTGATTTAATAGATGACTGCAATAGACTTTTCAGAAACTTGCCAGATTATAATTTTGAGAGATTAAAAACGACAAGTTCAAAAGATGGTTATGGATTTTATTTTAAAGCCTTTGGATTTGGTTGTCAATTGTGTTTCTCAAGTTATGACTGGTTTGCCAAAGATAGTCATACTCCTTATTGGCTTTATTTATGGGATGAAGCATTTGAAGAAGATAAAAAAATATATCATTTTCTAAATATTTTTGATACTGAAAACTCTTATAATGATTATGCTTCGTATGGCATATTACTTCAAACTGGTATGGATAAAAATCAAATTGTTAATCACATTGAACAAACCGTACGAGAAGTTTTAATATATTTGAATGAAAATATACAGAAGAGTTAATATGAAGACTGTACCAGCCAACTTACAAACCTTTATAGAAAAATCAGCTTGGACATTTGCAAAAACCTATGCTGAAACATGGCCTCATGAGTACATTGTGCAAGAACAAGTGGATAATGAATTATTTGTGGAACTAGCAAATTATATTGACACTAATGGTTATGCTGATTATTTTTATAAAAAAGAGATGATTTATTTTGATTTTAACGGATATGCTTATTGGCATATGGAAAATATTATAAATAGATGCGTTTTAGCAGATACATATCATCAAAGAAAAATAGACGGTAGACTACCAAATATATAACAAAACTTTGGAATGATTATTTTCATTTCATATCCTGTATATTTTATAAGAAATTATACCCATTTATATATCCCTATAAAGAGAAATGTGTACTAATGGTAGTTAATAGCTAGGAACAGGATTTACCCTGCAATCATAGTTACCTTTAATATTGTGATTGTAGTATCTGCCAAGTGATGGAGATTGCTGCCATTGTGTAACAATACTGCTTGGAATTGAGCAGTAGTGATAATATGTATTTTTTAGACGAACCAATAGATATTTATTACTCTCATCATAATATATATTTTTAACAAGTGAAGAGTTCTTGAGATTTATCTTTTGAAAATGTCCATTATCTACATCAACAGAACCTCTATACTTTACATAGATATTATTCGCAAAAGCTCCTATGCTTATTCCTGATAGTAGTATTACTGCAAGTAGTACGCTTTTCATTTATTTCCCTTTCCTATTTTTCTTTAAGCTTAATAATATCTTCCTTGACTGTATGCTTGGCTATCGATTAGATATTTTAACATTCAATTTCACCATAATCGTCACTATACATATGTACGGAACACTGATTTTCTATAATACGAAAATCACTATCTGAACATTCAAATTCACCATTCTCTTTATCTGAGAAATAAACTTCACATTTTGCTAGAGGATTAAATTTATTTCCAGAACAGTCTAGTTCACCATATGATTCTGAATATTTATAAACTTCACATTCATTTTCAATATCTCTTAAAGAGAAATTATAGTTACCAATTTTTCCGATTGAACCAGAAAATAATTGTTGTGTACTAATCAATGCAATAATTAATCCAAGTAGTCTTTTTTTCATTTGTAATCCTTGACCGCATAAGATGATACAAGTATGACAGACTTTTGAAATTATGGCAAGGTCATATTTTAGAGTTTACCATCCCTCCACTTCTTCTATCTCTAACCTTTCATCTATCAACGGGTGGATGGCAGCAAAAAATAGAGTTAAAAAGTTTAGTTCATAATATTAACATACCGTTAATATAGATTATGTACAATACTTTCATAGCAATCAAGATTATATAAAACTAATTAAACTTTAACTCCTTTAAAAATTTACCTTGATTGCTGAAACCAAGTATGATAGTTTACTCCCTTGTCTATCATGCTTGGTTATTTATCAAAAACTCCCCCCCACCATCTCCAACCTCTTTCTAAATCTCATTTAAGAAACAACTTCCCCACATACTAATAAGAGCAATAATATATTGTATGATATGCTATTAATAAGTAAACTATCTTTCATGCAAGGGATAAAAATGGAGTTTTGGTTATATGTAGTTGGTGGTTTTATATTATTTGCTAAGTCACTAGATTTTTTTGATAGTAAAAAAGAGAACCTAAGCCTAAAGAAAGAAGTACAAAATTTTAAAGAAGATATAGCAACTCTAAATAAAGAGAAAATTGAGGCTAAAGCTATAATTGATAAATATCAGAGTCTTTTTAATGAAACGCTAGATCATCTAATGAAAGAATCTGTATTGTTACCTAGTTTAACTAGATGGACTAATAAACTACAAGAATATCAAGATGAAAAAATTGTTAATCACCTAAGAAGAAAAAAGAGACCTGCACGTAAAGCATCAGAAGAAGTAAAAATTGCTAGAGCTAAAGCGAGAGAATACAAAAATGAAGTGGAAGTAGCCCGTAATAGTGTAGAGTTATACGAAGCACTAGCTCCTTGGATAACTAATTTTACTGATTATTCTCTAGAAGATATGCTTTCTTCATTAAGAGAAGAACAGGAAAGAACTAAATCACAAGACGATGAACATGATCCTGTATCTAAATATCTTACCAAATTGGAATGGCAAAAATTAACTGTTTCAGAAAGAAATCAACTTGCACTTGATAGGTACAATAATCCACGTAGAAAAAGGTCTCTGTGGCGAATAGGTATAGCATATGAAAGATTCATTGGATATGAATTTGAAAAACAAGGCAATAAAGTGGAGTATTATGGTGCAATACATGGGAAACAAGATTTAGGTATTGACCTTGTGTGTGAAAATGAAAAAGTCATTTATATTGTACAATGCAAAAGATTATCAAGGGTAAAAGAAATACCAGTAAGGGAAAATATCATTGCCCAAATCTATGGGGCTGCACAACTATACAAGATGAGAAACGAAGTTACAAAAAGCGTTATTCCTGTAATTGTTACAAGCTATGAATTGTCTGAAGAAGCAAAATCTTTTGCACAATTTCTTAATGTTCGAGTACTTAGCAATTATGAACTTGCTGAGTATCCAATGATAAAATGTAATATCTCACGTGAAGCAGATAAAAAAATCTACCATCTTCCAATGGATCAGCAATATGACAAAGTTATTATTGGTGATAATGAAGGTGAGTTTTATGCTGCTACGGTTGCAGAAGCAGAAGAAAAAGGTTTTAGAAGAGCATATCGATGGAGAGGTAGCAATTGAAATTACTACATACTTAACGGTGTTTTATAGCTATTATTTTTTAATAGAACTCTTGTTATGTTAACCACCAAATCCCGTAAATAAAGCACTTTAAGTTTAAACGGGGAAATCCCAACCTTAAACGAAAAATCAAACCCCGTAAATAGGGGACTTTCTGTTTAAGAATTGGTATTTTTTGCTTCAAACCTTAAACCATTTTATTTCTCTTTTTATAGTGGTAGAAAATTCTTTTCGATACTAACTCTTACAAATAAAATAGACTACTTTATTTTTGAAAAGTCATTCACTATAACTCTCCGACCATTAAGCTCGTACTGCCCTTTTGATTTTTGGATCTTAAAGGAATATGTATCTCTGGTTTCTTTAATTTCAAAGCCAATCATATTATCTATTTCATTATTTGAAATAATCACAAAATCGTTGAAGTACCGATTTTTATCTTGTTGTCTTAATACAAAAATATAAAATGTTTTAGAATTATTATATCTATTGAAACTACTTTTTTTAATACTAAAATTATAAGGTTTGTTTCCTATTTCATTTGCTGTTTTAACCTGTATGTGAAAGTAATTTGTATCTTTTGCAGCGATAATATCAATGCCATGATCAACTGTAACCATGGCAGGATTGTACCCCCAATATAATAACTCACTAAAGACAGCATATTCTCCTGCTTTTCCTGTGTATAGTGTATTTATTGGTGTATTTATTACTGCTTTCTTTCCTGTCTTTTTCTTTGGTTTAAGCTTATACATTCCTGCTTTATGACCACCTTTACCATTAGGAATTCTTGCAAACTTACTACCCTTGGTTTTAGAAACATTTTTTGCCAATGAGGCTGCAACTTTCTTAGCTACACTTTCTAAATCATTACCCACACTACTATCTAAAATTATTATTTTTTCAGCTATTTTTTTATAGTGCATACCACCTTTTGTACCATTTAAAACGTCTTCGCATAATTTTAAAATATTTGCCATAATATACTCCTCATAACATAACAATATCTGTATTTTAACCTTATTTAGTAAAATATACCACCCTTATATCACCCTGCCTTGTTATTATCTTGCCACAGCAGAGAGTATTTGAAATAGGTTTTGAATGTTGAGTTTTGTCAAGTTTTTAATGTAAGGTTTTGATAGATTCTAACTAAGTAAGTATTACATTAGTTCAATGGCTTGATCTGTCTTAAGACTTTTGAAACGATAGCAGAAAACACAAAGAATTTTATTGATATACTTTCAAGTCCAAGGTGTTCAGGGTCTTTAAACAACCTTTTCCCGCCTTGGATATATCACACTACTTCAATGACTTGATCTGTCTTAACACTTTGATACTCACTCCAAGTGATAGTTTTTCTGTCAGGATCATTGACAACCGTAACATCTTCACCCTCTCCAAATACAACATAAAAAACTATTGGAGTATCTTCAATTTTGTTATGACAATTTGTAATACTTTTCAAGTTCTTATAGGTGTCGAATATTGTCTGTTCAATGGGTAACGAAACTCTCCCCCTCTCCTTATTGGTTTTATATTATTTAATCCAATATAAGCCAATTGGCAGAGTCATTTTCTTCTACAGACAAGTATTATTAATAGTGTTAAATATCTCTTTTTGTTGTTTCATTATGGAATTCATTTCTTTCATAAGAGCATAAAGATGAGGGTCAGTTTTTAAAGCATTCATCTTTGATATTGCTTTACCCTCAACTGTCTTTGCACCTGTAGACTTTAACCATGGCTTATGCTTCATTATCACTTCATGTTGCCGTTGCCTTGACTCATCATCCCATGCTGCTTTGTGATATTTACTCATTGCTTGACCTTCTCTTTTATTGGCATAATTTCAGCTTCTGTCACCTCGTCATGTTCTACAAGCTTTGCTTCATTTTTTAGTTCGTTACTGTTATCCTCTTTTTTTTCTGAATTTTGATGATGGTGGTTGTGCTGATTGGCTTCTTTGATGAAAGTAGTACGCTTCGGGTTTGTAATTTCATTGATAGCCATAATACTTTTTCGTGTCTCTTGCATGACCTTTAATTGCATATTTGATAGCTTATTAAAGTTATCTACCTGCTTACCTGCGTCACCCATCAAGTTCTGCGTTACTGTTCCATTAAAGAGTTGTAGTTGCAGTATGTTCGTTGTAAGCATGGTGAGCAGTGCTTTCGTATCACCACTTTGTATTTTATCTACCATCTTTTTAATATCATCATGTAAAACTTGTTGTGAGATAGGTGGCATATCTTTCCCATTTTGTGCCATGATATTTACCATCCCACTGTGCACAGGACTGCTAAACTGCCTTGTTGCTTGTTTCTCTTTATCTTCTTTTTTTTGCAATCCCTTCTTGATTGTATTACTGTACTGTTCACGCCATAAAGCACACTGTTCTGCACTTATGAGTTCATCATCAATAATTTCATCATCACTTTCCCCGCTTGAAGCCATTGAGATATAATGTTTTATCAATCCTTTTTCAAACGCTTGTAGCACTCGTTCATCTTTTATCAACTTCTTGGATATGTTTAACTCATCAAATGTATCTTCTAACGTGTATTGGTCTTCTGCATAATATTCAATATCATTCAGCATTTCATCTGTTAATTTATATCTACTCATATTCATTACTCCTTGTCAATCAGTTTTTTATTTGTCATTATTTTTAGTTTTCTCCTTAACACTCTTTTCTAAAAAGTGGTAAGTACGCTGTTGTATAACACTATGCTGTTTTTAGCCAAAATCTCTATTCTAACTTTACGCTGTAGTGGGGCTTTGCTAGAAAGTGGTAAGTACGCTGTTGTATTATGGTACATACACACTGTTGCTGTGGTCTAAATGTATTTGTCAAGTGTTCTCCTGTTCACATTCATAGCTTTAGCCAAAGAGGTTTTGTTTACTTTTCCATTAGGTTTTAAGAAGTCACCACTCTTTAAGAGTTCCGTTATTCTCTCTTTGGTTTGGGATATTTGAGTGTCATTAGTCATAACAGCACCTTTAATATGAGCTTCTTTTAATTGTTTCTTGTTTAGCTTCTCTTTGAAATTGTCTTTATTCTCAAGCATGAACATATAAGCACCTAATGCTTTCTTATGCAGTTCTTTGTTGCTGTATCTATTTGCAAGATCTAGTTTCTTGTTCATCAGTAATGCAGTTGCAATCATGCACTCTTTAGTAAATACCTGTTGATGTATCAGCCTTACACCATACCAACACAAACGCCTATAGAGGTCTTGTTTAGTTGCTGGGTACATTATCTTAGGGTAAGTGACTACTGGTGCTTTAAATGCCTTTGAGAGTTCGTCTATAGTATAAATGCTATTCGTGACTTCTGTTGTATCTGTGATATGAAACTCATCTACAAACTCAAATGGTACAAAGAGAAAACCTTTAAGTCCTAGCTTGATATTACTTATCCATCTGTATTGATTGGGTGAAGTAATATATCCCTCTAGTGCATAGATCAGTATTATCTTTTGATTGAAGTATGAGTGTAGTGTATCGATGTAGCTTGGAGTAGGCAGGAACCCCTTTACTTTGCTGTAGTCGTTCTTTGATAATGTAATACCAATGAAAGGACGGAGCAAGGGTTCTGGGGTCATTCAAAAAGTGCCTAAGCTACATTACTTTCATATGAAGCTATGATAAGATCAATGTCTTTTTTAGCTTTCTTCCAGCTTCTTGTTAGTAGATGGTTTTTGATCTTAGCTCTTGCTGGTTCATCTGTAACTACTATAGCAATTCTCTCTATCTTTTCAAGACTTAATTTGGTTTGTTTTTGCTCTACAATAATGGCTACTGCAGGGCTATCAATTTGACCTATATTGATAATCCTTAACTTCTTTGTACTATCAAGTCTTCTCCAGCCTCTATAAAAAGCTGTAGCGGTAAATCGTTCTACCCATTTATCTGATATAGGCAACTCTTCTAAACTATTGGCTATTTTAGCCATCTCTTCAGTTCTTGTTTCGTATAACTTATGCTGTGTTTCTAACATGGCTTCATCCTCATATCTTATGCCTTTTAAGGCTAAATTTTGAGTGAGCTTTATTATCCTATCTTGAGGATATGTTAAAAAGCTCACATAGCGTGTAAGTTGAAATTGTTTAAGAGAATGTGAAGAGTGTTGGTAGTAAAATTAGAGTGACTAAACATTAACGCACTACCTCAACCTCACATCTTTTTTATGTTGAGGTTACCAACCCTATAAAGTATTATCTCCAATTAAAAGATTTATCATTAGGCTGTAACTTGTACTGCGTTCTGCTCTAACCATTTATCTATGGCTTGTCTATCATACTTTACATAGCCACCAATTTTAATATAAGGAATACGTTTCTTCATTCGCATTTGTGCTTGGTTCGCTTCTGAAAAAGAATATTCAGCTTCAAGCTGCTTAGGAGTCATAAATCTGTTTTGTGGGGTTGTTTTTGTTTCCATGATATTCTCACTTTGTTTTAGTTTTTATAGCTATGTGAGAATTATGGCATAAAGGAAATGAGTGTGTGTGATTTAGAGGTATGCAGTTTTAAAAATAGATTTACACACCCCTAAATGTTTTTAGTAAATTTATCCAATTCAGTAAGTGGGTAGGGGAGTTTTTCGCTTGGCTCTTTAAGTGAGTGAGTATAAATTTTAGACTTAGGGTATATAAAAAACTTAATCAACGTAGCCATATGTTTGTGATCTACATTATGTTTATTTGCATATATAGTTGTTACATAGTTCCATACTTGATTTATTTTTACAGATTTATGAAAAGTTAATGCCTTTTCTATTTCATCATTTGTTTTGACTGTAATATCTACACCTGACTTTTCACTTTGATATTCAAGCTCTTTAAGTGCTTTTATCATTGCTTCATTTTTTTTAAGCACTTGCTGTGTTACATAATGTGTAAAAAACATGTCCGCAATAAAAGGAAAAAATAAACGTCCATTATCGTCCTGTAATACATAGTTAACATTTGCTTCTTTGAGCAACTTAGGTAAACGCTCCAAATATTGATTACGCCCCTCTATAAGCATTTTTTCTGTTGTAACTTTTAATGGCTTATACTCTAATATGTTTTTATCACTTATACTGGCTTTGAGTGTATCTATAGTGTTTAGTATCCCCTGCTTTATTTGATATTCAGAAAAGTTTTCAGATGTTCCAACGGGCTTGTAATCTTTTAGTAATTCATTTGCACTTTCTCTTGCATATTCTAAATCTTTTTGTGCTTCTTCTGTTAAATGTTCAATATAAACATCTCTTTTTTCATCAGCAGTCCACCATCCATCCCCCATCCATTCCCCATTCTTGCGAGGTTTCTCAAATACAACTCTTTCTTCACCATATATATCAGTATCTTGTCTTGGATTAATTATGCCAAATATATCCGCATTGTCCATCAGGTAATCTAAAATATCTTGATCAAAAATAAACTGTTCTTCTGTGGTATCTAATTCCCTTTTTTCTAATATGTCAAATATTCTATTCTTTATAGTGCCTATATCTATCGTATATTTTGTTTTTAATTTAATCGCCTTTGATATATCAGCAATATGTCCACCCATGCCTGACACACCAGTGCCACCTCTTATGTCATACAAAGCGTCTATGATGTCTATTTCATCTTGAAAGTATTGCCCCTCTTCCATAGCGTCCATATCATCATATCCTAATGCAATAGTAATATTTATCAAGGCTTCATATAATAATTGTTCACTCTCAAAAGGTACATCAAAGAGAGTATATTTCTCTTTTTTTTCAATATCCAAACCTAACTTTTTTAATTTTTCTTTTTTCGAAATTAATTCATAAGTAGATGTATTATCCCATTTCCTAAAGTGCTGCCCTATTTCTTTTTTAAGTTTAACTTCTTCTTTAACTTTCTTCATAGTCTTACTCATGACTCACTACCTCAACATCTAAAATCCCATCTATTGCTTTAAGCCCTTTCAAGCCACTTACCATCGTAGAGTTACTTAGGTACTTATTTATCGTGTTAATGTCTTTATGCCCTAAAATACCGCTAAGGGTGACGGCTTCTGTGGACTGATCTGCTAAAGCACTTACTAAAATATTTCTCATATAGTGCAAAGTAAGATTTTCTATACCCGTTTCTTTTCTGAGCTTCACTATTTGATAATCAAGCCCAGTTATTTTCTTACCAGTACTACGACTTTTAAAGACCAACCCATTATGATTACATTTCATCTCCAAAAGGGCTGTTTTAACAATTTGTGGAAGTGGAAACTTTTGGTCTTCACCATTTTTTGTATCTTCAAGCCAGTAGTAATTACTATCTAGATTTATATTTTCCCATTTGAGATTTAATACTTCTGATTTTCTCCTCCCCAACCATGCAAAGAGAAATAATGCCCGATACTGTGGGTCATTCTTATACAGGCTCATTATCCCATTATGTAGTTTTCTAAATGTTCCCAAACCATCAATGACTTTCTTTTTTTGCGATGGAACTTTCACTCTGATATGTTCTACTGGATTGTCTTTTATGAGGTTGTTTTTAATAGCAAATTTGAAAAGAGGATTAAGTACTTCCAGTACACTCCGGCACGTTCTTGGAGATAAACCCCTTTTACCCATATTAAATGTAATACCATCTATGTGCATAGGCTTTAGTTTGCTTATTTCTATACTTGCTATCTCATCTTTGATATACAAATCAAAAAAGGATTGCTTCTTTTTACTCCATGGAGTATCAGGCTGTGTCTTCATGTACTTCTCAAAAAGTTTACCTACATTCAAATTTATAGGAATGTCACCACTTCTAATTAATTCTTTTTGCCTTTCAAGCTCAACCCTTGCACCTTTTAATAAATCTGCTGCTGTTTGTGAAACTGCTTTTGATCTATAAAATCGGCGGTATCTTTTCCCATAGATTCTAAAGTCAAATAAAAAAAGAAGCCTATCTTTTTTATGCTTCTTAATATTCTTCTCTTTTGTCTGAATATAGTCTGTCATATCAATAGCCATTTTGTACCTCTCGGGAATGATATTTCATTTTGTCATACTTTTGTATATAAATATTTCATTATGAAATTCTTGTAAAAAAGTATGACACCTAAATTTAAGTGAATATCTGGGTGTCCGTTTGGGTGTCCTCTTTTGAAGCATTATATCACATTTAAACTAAATGATACAAAAATAGAATGTTGTTGTAGCGATGGATATAAGGGGATACAAATTAAAACAAGTCTATCATGTAGTGGAAGACTACCACAATTTGTTTTTGCATTCATAGTGACAGTTTTACATAAATAGGGGAAATGGATTAAAAATGTGTCAAATTGTCATGTTTTTGATTTTGGAGTTGTTTTAGTTAGTAAAAAAGTGAACAAAAAGAGTCAGAAGTGCTAAGATTGTGTGAGAAGTTTTCGAGGCGTACATTAAGTACTCCGACAAAAGTTCTCGTGCAAGATTAGTGCTTATGACTCTTTTTGGCGCTTTTTCCACTCTTTTTCGAATTTCTTTCGTTTAATATATGAAAGTTTTTCTATAAACACCTTACCATCCAAGTGGTCTATCTCATGCTGCATAGCCACAGCAAGAAAACCATCATCTTCTATAGCCTGCTTATTACCTTCTCTGTCGAAATACTCCACTTTTACATGTTTGGCTCGTTCTACATCTTCATAGACACCAGGGATGGAAAGACATCCTTCCTGGAATTTTTCAGTACCATCTTTTTCAACGATGACAGGGTTGATCATCTCTAAAGTATTTTCTTTGGGTTGGTCATGCTCACCATCTTCAATCTCTAAGGGAACATTGATGATAAGTACTCTTTGATCTACACCTACTTGAATAGCGGCAAGTCCTACACCATTTTTTGCACGCATGGTCTCATACATATCATCTAACAGATCATGCAAAGCACCATTGAATACCTCGACCTCTTTCGAGATGAGCTTCAATCTTTTATCTGGGTAAACAACTATCTCTCTAACCATTGATAAACCTAATTAAAGCTTTTCGTCAAAATTTTATCGATAAGACCATACTCTAGTGCTTCTTTGGAAGACATAAAGTAATCTCTCTCTGTATCTTTCTCTATCTTTTTAGCTGTTTTGCCTGTTTGCTCTGCAAGGATATGATTGAGTGTGTCTTTGAGTCTTTGTATCTCTTGGGCTTGTATCTGGATATCCGTTGACTGCCCTTGTGCTCCGCCTGAAGGCTGGTGGATCATGATACGCGCATGCGGAAGTGCATAACGCTTACCTTTTGTTCCAGAAGCCAATAAAAATGCGCCCATTGAAGCTGCTTGACCAATACAGATCGTTACGATATCCGGTTTGATATAGTTCATCGTATCAAACATAGAAAGGCCGGAAGTGATCACTCCACCAGGAGAATTGATATAAAAATAGATATCTTTATCCGGATCTTGTGCTTCAAGAAATAACAGTTGTGCTACGACGGAAGAAGCCACTTGATCATTTACTTCACCACTTAACATAATGATACGGTCTTTAAGCAATCGTGAATAGATATCGTAAGATCTTTCACCTCTACCTGTTTGTTCTACAACGTATGGAATATAACTCATTTCTTTTCCTTAAAAATAGATCTTTAAACTTGAGTCAAAAGCATTTGCTTCTCAATCAAAATTAAATATACACTAGAATAGTTAACAAGTAACAACTTTTAGTTGCTACCTGCTATCTGCTACCTAAAATACTATTTGTCCAGCCCTAACATTTTACCGAAGAGTTTATCTTCGATCATACCCATTTTAACTGCTGGGAGGAGGTTCTTCTCTTGGTAATATTTGATCACTTCTTGAGGGTCTTGTCCACTCATCATCGCTTCATAGTAGATCGCTTGAGATACTTCTTGGTCTTCTACTTTTACTTCTTCTGCTTTAGCCAATGCATCTACGATAAATGTTGCTTTAACACTTGCCGCTGCAGCATCTCTTACTTCGTCACGAAGCGCATCAACTTTTTCAGGGTTCTCTTTAAAGTCATTAAGCTCTTCTTCACTCATCGTTCTTGCTTTTTCATTGATCTTTGCATCGATCTCTTGATCAACAATGTTGTTTGGTAATGCAAAATCAAATTTAGCAACCAACGCTTCGATCAACTTTGGTTTTAACTCGTCATTGAACAATTTAGCTATTTTCTCAGAAGCGATCTGCTCACTTAGCTTCTCTTTAAGCATATCAAGTGTTGCATTCTCTTCACCTTGAAGAAGTTTTTTTGCCAACTCGTCATCAAGTTCCGGAGTTACTTGCTCCTGGATCTCATGAAGTGTCACTTTGAACTCTGCTTCTTTACCTGCAAGATCAGCTGACTGATACTCTGCGGGGAAAGTAACTGTTACTGTTTTCTCTTCTTCATACTTCATACCGATGATCTGCTCTTCAAATCCTGGAATGAATTGACCTGAACCGATCTTAAGATTGAATTTCTCAGCTTTTCCACCATCAAATGCAACACCGTCAACAAAACCTTCAAAGTCGATCAATGTCATATCACCGTCTTTTACCATTCTTTTTCTTTTGATCTTTACAAATGGTGCCTGTTGTGCAGCGATCTCTATAAGTTTCGCATCTACTTCTTCATCTGATGCTGTTGGTTTATCAAATGCAGGAACAATATCCATATGTCCTTCAGCTTTAAACTCAGGTCTAGTAGAGATCTCCACTTCTACTTCGATACCATTATCCGCTTTATCATACTTTTTAAAAGTAGGTTGACCAAGTACATCTGCAGCATTAATCCCTGCTTCTTTAATACCGGCATCTATAAGATCTCTCAGTGCATCTGCCTCAGCATCCTGGATAAGTTTATCACCATGTAGTTTTTTTACTACGTGTGCAGGTACTTTACCTTTTCTAAATCCATCTACCTTCATCTCTTTACCTGCTTGAACTGCAAGTCTCTCAATGTTAGTTTCAACAACACCTTTTTCTATAGTACCACTTACGAGTACATTTGCTTCGTCTACTTTGTTTACTGTAACTTTCACTACAATCCTTTATATATAATTCCGTGATTTTATCTAAAATTTACTAAAAAACGAATATAGGTAAAAATCTAGCTATAATCCACGCATGAAACAAGCCCACAAAAATATTCAGGACTGGTATCAAAAATACGGAAGACTCGACCTTCCATGGCGTACTACAAACGATCCTTATCACATTTATCTTTCTGAAGTGATGCTGCAGCAAACACAGGTTAAAACCGTTTTGGAGCGTTACTATTTTCCTTTTTTAGATAAATTTCCTACGCTTAAAGCTTTGGGTGATGCACCGTTTGATGATGTGCTGAAGATGTGGGAGGGACTTGGGTATTATATACGAAAAGAAATCCCTCTAAAGTCCCTAAACTAGGCACTTCACCTGAGTTATTTACTCATTTATACTACTTTTATACCACCGAGATGAGAAAAAGATGATTATTTAGGGGATAGTTACGATTTTAAACACATTTAGTAGTGTCACCATAGTATCGCCAAGACTTCTTGGCGTTTCACGCCAGTGTTGCCTGGTCTTTATTCACGAATCATTGAAATTTATAACCTGTAAGTGTATTAAACCTATTAAACCTGATTGATTATTCCAATGCAGTTTAATCCCATTTAATACAAAATTAAGCCAAGGTAATTTGTTCAATAACAAATCGCCTTGCTTCTGAGAAACTTCTTATTCAGCTCTAGCAGGTACAGGTTAAATAGGTGCAGGCACTGTTAGTGGTACTTCTCGATAATGACAAATCAGTGAGGATATACCACTTGCTGATACAACATTTCGCCAATCATCTGTTTGTTCATACCCTATTAAACTTTCGACTAACATACTCACGGTATGGCAAGTTATACCTACTTCACTAATGACATCATACTTTACTGCTTTTTTGGTAGGCTTGGCAACTTTCCCATCAGACGAACATTTGATGGTTATGCTTCCATCTAAATCTACATTAATATCTTTTAATACTCCAGGTACCAATCCACCTATGCCATTATACAAACAGCAAACTCCTGTTTCACCATCTTGTATCCCAAGTCCTTCACTACAGTCATCTGGTGGTGGTGTTGCCAAAGCTATTGCCATTGCACTACTCCCCATCATCAACACACCTAATCCAAGAGCAATCAGTAACTTTTTCATAGCATCCCTTTAAGGTTTTATTTAAGCCAAGCAATGCAAGCTAATATAACTTACTTTTAACTTAGGCTCCTATTAATATGATACTCCTATAAGTCTTAACTAATTATTAGGTACTGATTGGGTACTTATAAAATGATGCTCATGCTACTGAGATAAAAGACCTCTCGTTTTAATATAGTTGTTTAGTGACTGTCTTGTACCTGTTCCAATATAATCTATTATTTTAGAAATAGGTACTCCTAAATCATATAGTTCTTGTATCTTCTCTTTATGAATATCATATTTAGAAGATACAACCTGACCTTTCTGTCGTCCTAATTTAATCCCTTTATCTTTACGAGCTTGTAAAGCAGATTTAGTCCTCTCTGAGATGAAGCTTCTCTCCATTTGAGCAAAGCCACTCAGTAACGTTAAAAACATTTGTGTAATGGGATTAGTATCGTTAGGGTTGACAATAAGACTGTCCTTGATGATATAGAGTGTTATGCCTTTATCTTTGATGTCCTGAATGATTTGTAGTACTTCTATAGTACTTCTACCGATACGGTCTAACTTAGTCACGATAAGACTGTCTCCTGAGCTTAACCGTTCTAATACTGCATCGATACCTCTTTCTTTAGTACTCTTCTTAGATGAGATAGTTGTTTCTATAATATCATCGATAGTGAGTTTGTGTGTAAACGCATAATTGAGTATCTCTTGTCTTTGGTTGTCTGTATCCTGGGTCTGAGTCGAAACCCTTGTGTAACCTACGGTAGTCATGTAACCTCCTGAATAATAAAGTGCAATGGTGTTGTGTAATGTCTAATGTGTCTAGAATGTAATTGGTGTAAATTAAGGGGATGTAAGCTTAGAGGTCTATTATACGCGGTTTGTAACACTTTTGTCAAGTTTAGGTTTACCGTTTACAGTTGTCAATTAAGATGAGTTTAAACGGCCATTTAGACTTGACTGGATTTTATTGCTTGAGTAATAATAAATGTTTCTTCTTCTCTCTTTTCAAAATGTTAGGTTTTTAAAGAACCTATAATATATATAGGAACTCTAGATTTATAACATTTTGAACTTTTAGACTTATAAAGCTATTAGGTAGGTATCGTCCATGCAACTATTGAATTGAAGTCAATACAGAACCATCCTGACCCAGTATGGAGTTAGCCTGAGTTAGCCTGAGCTATCAAGAATTAATACTTCATTAGTACTCATAGTATTGATGTTGAGTTATTCATCAGGCTGGAATGACCCCTATAACCTAGACACTTACCAATTCAGTAAAAACCTAATTTTATGAAGTCTCAATATTATACCTTTTTTCAAATTCATTAGGAGAGATATAACCTAAATAACTATGTCTTCTTTTGGAGTTATAGAACATCTCAATATATTCAAATATTTTAGAGGCTGCTATCTCTCTAGTTAAAAATATATGCTTACGTACCAGTTCTTTTTTAAGTGTTTTAAAAAAGCTCTCAGCTACTGCATTATCATAACAATTACCTCGTCTACTCATACTAGGAACAATGTTATTACTTTTTGCAAATACTTGGTACTCATATGAACTGTATTGACTTCCTTGATCTGAATGTAAAATCACTGTTGTATCTGAGTTCTTAATCCTTTGTACTGCTATTTTCATAGCATCTAAGATTAATGGTGTTGTCATTCTATTACTTGTAGCCCAGCCAATAATTTTACGGCTAAAAAGGTCTATAACGGTTGCTAGATATAACCATCCTTCATGTGTTCTAATATAAGTGATATCACTTACCCAGCTCTCATTTGGAGCAGTAGTGATAAAACACTGTTGAAGATGATTTGGATGTGCTTTGTGAATAGCACCAGCTTTATGCTTTGGTTTTCGTTTATAACTTCCTACGCCATAGAGATTTGATAGAGACATAAGTCTAGCAACTCTTTTTTTATTTACATGAATACCTAGCTCTTTTAAGTCCTTATGTATATTTCTATATCCATAAATACCATTAGATTCTTTGTATTCCTCTTTTATTTGGATAAGTAATTCTTTGTTTTCTTGTTCTCTTGGGGTTACTGGTTCATTGAGCCACTGATAATATCCACTATGGTGTACTTGCATCACTTTACACAGCTTGCGTACCGTATAAAATGAACTATGATCTTTAATAAAAGAATATTTTAATTTGTGTGGCTTGCAAAGTACACCGCGGCCTTTTTTAAGATATCTCTCTCTTCTGTAACCCGTTTAAGTTCTTTTTGTAGCTTCTTTATCTCTGCATTTGATGAATCTAATATTTTATGTTTCTCTATTGCTTCTGGAGAGTCAAGTCTTCTTATCCATGCTCTAAGAGAATCTGGATGTATTCCTAAACGATCAGCAGTATCCTTGATACTATATCCATTATCTGTGACTTGTTTTACCGCTTCTATTCTAAACTCTTCTGTGTATATACGTCTTGCCATTTTTAACCTTTGTAAATTTTACAATGTTTCGTATCATTGTCTTATTAATTTACTGAATTAAAATGTGTCTAGTGTTTCGGGGTCATTCCAATATTATAGAAACAACTATCTCATCTAAGAAGAGTACTAAAGAAAGAGGTATCGATGCAGTATTAGAACGGTTAAGCTCAGGAGACAGTCTTATCGTGACTAAGTTAGACCGTATCGGTAGAAGTACTATAGAAGTACTACAAATCATTCAGGACATCAAAGATAAAGGCATAACACTCTATATCATCAAGGACAGTCTTATTGTCAACCCTAACGATACTAATCCCATTACACAAATGTTTTTAACGTTACTGAGTGGCTTTGCTCAAATGGAGAGAAGCTTCATCTCAGAGAGGACTAAATCTGCTTTACAAGCTCGTAAAGATAAAGGGATTAAATTAGGACGACAGAAAGGTCAGGTTGTATCTTCTAAATATGATATTCATAAAGAGAAGATACAAGAACTATATGATTTAGGAGTACCTATTTCTAAAATAATAGATTATATTGGAACAGGTACAAGACAGTCACTAAACAACTATATTAAAACGAGAGGTCTTTTATCTCAGTAGCATGAGCATCATTTTATAAGTACCCAATCAGTACCTAATAATTAGTTAAGACTTATAGGAGTATCATATTAATAGGAGCCTAAGTTAAAAGTAAGTTATATTAGCTTGCATTGCTTGGCTTAAATAAAACCTTAAAGGGATGCTATGAAAAAGTTACTGATTGCTCTTGGATTAGGTGTGTTGATGATGGGGAGTAGTGCAATGGCAATAGCTTTGGCAACACCACCACCAGATGACTGTAGTGAAGGACTTGGGATACAAGATGGTGAAACAGGAGTTTGCTGTTTGTATAATGGCATAGGTGGATTGGTACCTGGAGTATTAAAAGATATTAATGTAGATTTAGATGGAAGCATAACCATCAAATGTTCGTCTGATGGGAAAGTTGCCAAGCCTACCAAAAAAGCAGTAAAGTATGATGTCATTAGTGAAGTAGGTATAACTTGCCATACCGTGAGTATGTTAGTCGAAAGTTTAATAGGGTATGAACAAACAGATGATTGGCGAAATGTTGTATCAGCAAGTGGTATATCCTCACTGATTTGTCATTATCGAGAAGTACCACTAACAGTGCCTGCACCTATTTAACCTGTACCTGCTAGAGCTGAATAAGAAGTTTCTCAGAAGCAAGGCGATTTGTTATTGAACAAATTACCTTGGCTTAATTTTGTATTAAATGGGATTAAACTGCATTGGAATAATCAATCAGGTTTAATAGGTTTAATACACTTACAGGTTATAAATTTCAATGATTCGTGAATAAAGACCAGGCAACACTGGCGTGAAACGCCAAGAAGTCTTGGCGATACTATGGTGACACTACTAAATGTGTTTAAAATCGTAACTATCCCCTAAATAATCATCTTTTTCTCATCTCGGTGGTATAAAAGTAGTATAAATGAGTAAATAACTCAGGTGAAGTGCCTAGTTTAGGGACTTTAGAGGGATTTCTTTTCGTATATAATACCCAAGTCCCTCCCACATCTTCAGCACATCATCAAACGGTGCATCACCCAAAGCTTTAAGCGTAGGAAATTTATCTAAAAAAGGAAAATAGTAACGCTCCAAAACGGTTTTAACCTGTGTTTGCTGAAGCATTACTTCACTCACATACACCTTGTACGCATCGTTTGTGAGTCTCCACGGCAGTTCATGACGACCATTAATCCTGTACCAGTCCTGAATAATTTTGTGGGTAGTTTTGAGTGTATTTTGCATCCGAAAGTGTATCCAAATGATTGAAAATAGTAAAGAATTTCTTCTGCACATAGTAAGAAAAATAGCTTGATTTTTTGAGCCGTTTTTTAAACATTAAGCCTTTTAGCATAATCCCGTATAGCTTCAATTGCTACTTCTGAACCTAATTGTGCATATCGTGCTGTACTAGCAATAGATTTGTGATTTAGCACCTTTGCAATATGTGACAATGAAATTCCTTTGCGGGCTAAGTTAGATGCTAATGAATTTCTGAGGTCTCTCAACGTCATTCTATTCTCCTCTTGTCTATGCCAATTTACTGTTAATTCTAAAATTTTATTCATTACACGAGGATATCTGTAAATTTGCTTACCCGTTCTATTAGATACAAATAAATGGTCATTTGGACCCCTACCTTTAGAGAACTTTTGCAACAACTCTCTAATTTCATCTGTTGCAATTGCTGATTCATACCATTGCTCATTTACTTTAAAATTGCATAAATGTATTACACCATTATCAAGGTCAACATCCCCTGCTCTCAGATATAAGATAGTACGCATTCTTGCTCCTGTTGTTACAGCCAACAATCCTATAAGATAAACATACTTATCTATAATCTCAAATGATTCACTCTGCCATTTTAGCTGTCGTAAGAATAACGATGTTTCTTCATCTGAAAGATACTTCAACTTAATATTATCTGTAGGTAATCTAAATTTGCTATGAAAAGGGTTTCTGCCAATATAATATTCTTCTTGAGTCCCATGATTCACTATCGTAATCATCAATCCATAGATTGCATTTATAGTCGTATTTGTTAATTTGTTTTGCCTTGATTCATATTCACTCTTGGTCTCCAACCATTTGCCTTTTCTGTCTCTCTTTCGTTGCATTCCATTTCTTACCGAATAGGTGTCTTTTTTGTTTTGGATGAATTTTTTAATATCCTCATTGGTTATTAACATTATTGGTTTATTTGAAATTTTTTCAGATTCAATATGTATATGATATCTACTCTTTGTACTAGGAAAATCTTTGGTATTAGCTTTGTCCTTCAGATACATTACCGCTAAATCATTAATAGTTAATCTCAAAGAATCCGATGCCCTACTTCTTTCTAATAGATAATTATTGATATCACCACTATGTAAATGTCTTCTCAGGGTATTTAGCTCAGATTGCTTTTGTCGTAATATCTCGAGAGCTTTCGTTTTTGTCATTGTTGGTGATTCACCAACTTTTTCTCTTTTCGTTTTATTTTCTAAATCTTTATACCGAATGTAATATGATATAGCACCACTCAATTTCTTATATATTTCAATACCTTTATATTTACCACCGATTGATTTATATTTACTCAAATTAACCTCATAATATCTTTAATTTTTAGACAACTTTTAGACAACCCTAAGAACATATTAACCCCTTTTTAGTACAAAATCAAGCTATTTTTCTTACTATGTGCAGAAGAAATTCTTTACTATTTTCAATCATTTGGATACACTTTCGGATGCAAAATACACTCAAAACTACCCACAAAATTATTCAGGACTGGTACAGGATTAATGGTCGTCATGAACTGCCGTGGAGACTCACAAACGATGCGTACAAGGTGTATGTGAGTGAAGTAATGCTTCAGCAAACACAGGTCAAAACAGTTTTGGAACGCTACTACTTTCCTTTTTTAGAGAAATTTCCTACGCTTAAAGCTTTGGGTGATGCACCGCTTGATGATGTGCTGAAGATGTGGGAGGGACTTGGGTATTATAATCGGGCCAAGAATTTACATATGACCGCTACACTTGTAAATGAACTACCTGAAGCCATAGACGAGCTCATTAAACTTCCAGGCATAGGCAAAAATACCGCACATGCAGTAGCCACTTTTGCTTTTAACCAACCTATCCCTATTATGGAAGCCAATGTCAAACGCATACTCTGTCGTTTACATAAACTCAAAACACCTAACGATAAGGATCTTTGGGAGATTGCGTATGATGCAGTGGACAAAGAAAACCCTTTTGACTATAACCAGGCGATGATGGATATTGGCGCAACCATTTGTAACCCTAAAAATCCAAAATGTGAAATTTGTCCTTTGACTGATATTTGTAAAGGGAAGGAAGAATCTAGCCTTTACCCTAGAAAAAAGAAACGTGTTGTTCCCACAAGAGAACAAAACATACTTATCAATGTTTATGATGACAGACTTTCACTCACACAGAGAAAAGGAAAGTTTTTACACGGTTTATGGGGCTTTAAAAGTGTAAAAGTACCTATGTGCGCTTCAGAGTATATAGGTGAAGTGACACATGCCTATACGCACTTTAAACTCATCTGTAAAGTCTATGTCTATTATGAAAATAGTCCTGAATCGATGAATTACTTTTCTGAAGATGAGATACAAAAACTTGCTATCTCCAAGGTCGATGAGAAAATTGTTAAACTATTTCTTAAATACGACTAGTCGTATGAGCATACTGCTGAAGTAGTCATAGTGACAACAATCTTGAAAGAAAAAAATACTCTAATGTATATTTTTCTTTCAAGACATTTTGAGCTTTGCTTAAAAACGTCCAATGAATAATAGAAGATAGTTAAATTGTTTTTAGCTACAATGTGAAAATAATACATTCGTCATCCTCAGCTTGACTGGGGATCCATTGATTCAAAAGTAATTATAATTTGTAGATTCTCGGGCCTTACCCGGGAATGACGGGAAGACAGGATACACAATGAACAAAGAAGAAGAATTTGAACAAGCTATCACTAAAGTCCTTGAACTTTTAGGTGAAGACCCTAAAAGAGAAGGTTTGCTTAAGACACCCAGTCGTGTAGCCAAAGCTCTAAAATTTCTTACTGAGGGCTACGACCAAGACCCTGAGGAGATACTCAACCAGGCACTCTTTACAACCAGTAATGATGAGATGGTTTTGGTACGTGACATCGAGTTTTACTCTATGTGTGAACATCATATGCTGCCTATCATCGGACGTGCACATGTGGCATATATACCAGATGGTAAAGTCGTAGGACTCTCTAAGATCCCTCGTATCGTCAATGTCTATGCAAGACGTCTGCAGATACAGGAACAGATGACCGAACAGATCGCCGATGCCATTTTAGGAACCATTAAACCTAAAGGTGTTGCTGTAGTCTTGCATGCTCGCCACATGTGCATGGAGATGAGAGGCGTACAGAAGATAAACTCAACCACGGTCAGTTCAGCACTTCGAGGACTTTTCAAGAGTGATGAACGTACAAGAAGCGAATTTTATAACCTTATTAATACTCCAACACCTTCAAATTTTTAAATTTAGTCTTTTAACAGCCATGAGAGAGCTTTTTCTCTCTTTTTAAAGAATTTTGCTTTCCCACTCATCAAGTGACTCATCATTGCAGTAGATGCATCTTCCCAATTTTTATCTCCAACGATCGCCATCTTCTTAAAAGCATTACGATGTTTGACACCAAATTTAAAATCATCCCATGCCGCCATGAACTCCCATCCTTTAAAACCTCTCATATCAACCAGCAGATCAGCCTCAATTCCTTTTGCTTCCTTTAATGCTTTATCGACCATAGGTACAAAAGTCTGATAATCCTCATGTCTCAACTTACCAAGCATTACTATCTCTATAAAAAGTCTTTTTTTATTTCTCTTGATAGCAATACCTATACCATGTTCTTTTATGATTTTTACCATTACAACTCCTTTTATATTATTATTTATATTTTATTATAGCATAGTCCATTACCCCGTTCTCACTTGACCCAAATCAAGGGCTCTTAACCTAATTCGGAGTATACTTCTCCTCTTTAATTTAAAATTTTATGTTATCTTAAGAATATCTGCGTAACATGGTGAAAATCAATTAGGACTAATTTACTCCTAATTAAAATTGAATATCGTTTTCAAAGGAAAAATATGAACGTCTATTTAGACAATAATGCAACAACAATTGTTGATCCACAGGTTTTCGCTGAGATGGAACCTTATTTTGTACAAAAGTATGGTAACCCAAACTCGTTACACGCTTTTGCAAGTGACACACACCCAGGCATTAAAGCTGGTATGGAAAAGATCTATGCAGGCATTAACGCACATAGAGAAGACTCTGTAGTCATCACTTCTTGTGCAACGGAGAGTAATAACTGGGTACTTAAAAGTATCTATTTTGAGTACATTCTTACCGGTAGAAAAAACCACATCATGATCTCTGAAGTGGAACATCCATCTATTATTGCAACTGCAAAATTCCTTGAGAGCTTGGGTTGTAGAGTCACTTACCTTCCTATCAATCATGAAGGTCTTATTGATGTAGAGACTGTAAGAAATAACATCACAGATAAAACAGCACTGGTTTCCATTATGTGGGCGAACAATGAAACAGGTGCCATCTTCCCAGTTGAAGAAATTGGTGAACTGTGTGCTGAAAAAGGTGTACTTTTTCATACTGATGCAGTACAGGCCATAGGTAAACTACCTGTAAATGTACAGTTATTTAATGTTGACTATCTTACATTTTCTGCACATAAGTTCCATGGACCAAAAGGTGTAGGTGCACTTTACATGAAAAAAGGCAAAGAGTTAATACCTCTGCTTCACGGTGGTTCACAAATGGGTGGATACCGTTCCGGTACACTCAATGTTGCAGGTATCGTAGGTATGGGTAAAGCCATAGAAGCAGCAGTAGATGCACTTGACTTTGAGATGACAGAAGTTAGAGAAATGAGAGATGATTTTGAAGATGAACTCCTTAAAATAGAAGATACTTTTGTTGTTACTCCAAGAAAAAAGAGAACACCAAATACCATCCTTATCTCCTTTAGAGGTATCGAAGGTGAATCCATGTTATGGGATCTTAACCGTGCAGGTATTGGTGCGAGTACAGGTTCAGCTTGTGCAAGTGAAGACTTGGAAGCAAATTCAGTAATGGAAGCTATTGGTGCCGCAGAAGACTTGGCACATACTGCGATTCGTTTTTCACTGAGCCGCTATACAACACAAGAAGAGTTGGACTATACACTTAAAGTAGTTCAAGCAGCAGTAATAAGACTTAGAGGTATCTCAAGTTCATACGCATACGCCCCAGAAGGTCATGAATCAGGACTTGATTCACACCATCATTAAAATTGAATAGAATATAAAGGAAAATATTATGGGAATAGATAGTTTAATAGGCGGTACCATCTGGGATGAGTACAGCAATAAAGTAACAGATTTAATGAACAACCCACAAAATATGGGTGAGATCACACAAGAGCAGGCTGATGAAATGGGTGCGAAACTCATCGTAGCTGATTTTGGTGCAGAGAGTTGTGGAGATGCAGTAAGACTTTACTGGGCAGTACATCCAAAAAGTGATGTAATTATGTTATCAAAGTTCAAAAGTTTTGGTTGTGGTACAGCGATCGCATCTTCAGATACTATGGCTGAACTTTGTAAAGGTAAAACAGTTGATGAAGCGGTAAAGATCACAAACATTGATGTTGAGATGGCAATGCGTGACAATCCGGACACACCAGCCGTTCCACCTCAAAAAATGCACTGTTCTGTTATGGCTTATGATGTTATCAAAAAAGCTGCAGCACAGTACAAAGGTGTTGATATGGAGAGTTTTGAAGAAGAGATCATCGTGTGTGAATGTGCACGCGTAACACTCTCTACACTTCAAGAAGTGATCCGTCTTAATGACCTTACAACAGTAGAAGAGATCGCTGACTATACGAAAGCGGGAGCTTTCTGTAAATCATGTATCCGTCCTGGAGGACATGAAGCTAAAGATATCTATCTTGTTGACCTTCTTGAAGAGTATGAAAAAGAGAAGATGGCAAAAGCAGCTGATGCATCAGGTGAAGGTGGTGCAGAGTTCTCTGAAATGACTATCGTTCAGCGTATCAAAGCAGTGGATAAAGTGATCGATGACAATATCCGTCAAATGCTTATCATGGATGGTGGAGATATGGAAATTCTTGATATCAAAGAGAACGGTGAAAACATCGATATCTATATCAGATACTTAGGTGCTTGTAACGGTTGTGCATCTTCAAGTACAGGTACACTCTTTGCGATCGAAAATATTCTTAAAGAGAAACTTGATCAAAACATCAGAGTTTTACCTATCTAATTCCCCTTTTATCCCTTAGTTGGTGGAAAGATCCACCAACTACTTTGAAAATAATCTACCAATACCTCTTGCAAGCACAAAAACCACATATAACGCCAAAGTAAAGACCAATGGATGAAATGCTCCTATTCCATATGCTCCTGCTGATGGAAGAGCCATTACGTGATCTATGGGATGGCTTAGCCACTCTTTGAAATGCATACCTATGGCTAAAAATAAAAATAAGCCAATAAATACAGTAAGTTCTTTTTTCATATAAATTTCCTTGTAAAATATGGCATAATCATACCAAAATAAATACAATAATTATAGGAATATTCATAAAATTTATACTTATAATAGATATAATATGCACTTAACTAGAAAAGGTCACACAATATGCTAAACAAAGAACAGATTCAAGAAAAACTCACACAAGTCATCTACCCCGGTTTTACAAAAAATATTATAGATTTTGGTTTTGTAAAAGAGATCATGATCAAAGAGGGTCACATTAGCATAACGCTTGATATCCCATCCTCTGCACTTGAAATAGAAGATCAGCTTCGAGAAGAGATCACTAAACGTATCTCGGTACTGGGAGAATATCAAGTGGATGTCTCTGTCACGAAACCTAAAATGCCCAGAGAGACCAGTTCGCATGGTAAAAATGTACTGCCAAATATCCAAAACTTTATAATGGTCAGCTCTGGTAAAGGCGGTGTCGGCAAATCAACCACTACAGTCAATCTTGCTATTGCACTTGCACAACAGGGGAAAAGAGTAGGACTTCTTGATGTAGATATCTATGGACCGAATATCCCAAGGATGATGGGTATAGAGGGAGAACAACCTGTTTTTTTAGGAAAGAACATTAAACCGATCATGGCACATAATGTTCAAGTCATGTCCATTGGTTCACTGGTTGAGAGAGGTGCTTCTCTCATCTGGAAAGGTGCCATGGTCACTCAGGCTATAGAACAGATGCTCGAAGACATCTTGTGGGATAAACTCGATGTCCTGCTCTTTGACATGCCTCCAGGTACAGGAGATGCACAGTTGACCCTTGCACAGAGTTTACCTGTTACTACCGGAGTATGTGTCACTACCCCACAAAAAGTAGCACTGGATGACACAATACGCAGTATGGATATGTTCACACAACTGCATATTCCTATCGCAGGACTTGTTGAAAACATGAGTGGTTTTATCTGTCCTGATAGTGGCAAAGAGTACGATATCTTTGGGAAAGGTACAACCCAGCCTTTGGCTGATAATTACAATACTGAAGTATTAGGAGAGATACCTATAGAGCCTGCCATCAGAGAAGGAGGAGACAGTGGTCTGCCTATCACTGTTTTAGCACCTAATTGTGAAACTTCTAAACGTTATCAGGATATAGCGACTAAACTTTGGAAGACGGTACTTAAAGTCAATGAAGAAGGTGGAGTAAATAACGAGGAGATACAGCCTACGATCTTTTAGGTTGTATGAATAAAAAAAGATGTGCTAAAGTAGCACATCCTATAAAAACAGGTGGGCAAAGCCTCACCTGTTAATGATGTTCATCTTCATCAAGATTGAAGAATTTTGTTCCTGCATAATACATCGCAATACAGAGTCCCAATCCACCAAGAGAGATCATCATTTCCGTACCTGACGGGAAGTAGTGTATCCACTCCGGTGCAAGTTGATACTCTGTGGTTTTCATCATTTGAAGCGGTTTGAGTTGACTGTCGTGTACAAGATTGTACCGCATAAAAAAGATACCTACCATACCACTCATAGATGCCCAGAAAAGTGCAACCGGTGATCTACCCATATCTTTCAAGATCAAATAGAGTGGGATCAACATCGCCAATACAACCTCAGCCCAGAAAGTCCATGAACCTAAAATATGTACTGCAACTTCAGAACGGTTTGGCATACCGCCATAAATGTCTGTAAACATTTTCCATATAATAAAGAAAATGAGGATGGAAAGAAGCAGAGCCTGGATCTTAGCCAATCCTGTCAGCATGGTTTTTACTTTTTCAGGGAAATCAAGTTTATATCTGAAACCCATGATAATAAAGGCAATGAATACACCCGTGATAAATGCTGTCAATATGAAGTATGTTGGATAAAATACTCCATTTGCAATTGGTCTTGCATTAAGAAAACCAAATACAGAACCGAGGTTAGAGTGTGCTGCAAGACCTACCAATAGCCCAGTCAGTCCAAAAATCTTCGCTTTTTTCATATCGCCTTTTAATAAAAAGACAAATTCAATGATCATAAATGTCAAGTAAATACCGTAAAGCGTACCCATCCACCAAATGGCAGAGGTAAGCCCAGGGGTTAAGACATTGTAGATCAACATCGTAACAGGGTGACCTATCTCCACTGCAATAACAGCAAAGCCGGCTAATATAGTGACGATAGAGCCAAAGATAGCCCGTTTAGAGATAAGCATATAGTCTTTGAAACCAAAGACATCACCCAGTGAACCGATGATACACAGTCCTGTTGAACTTACAACAAAAAAGATATATACTGCAAGCAATAATCCCCATGGATGCTCTTTGGTTACATTATATGCATGATGTCCATGCATAAAAAAGAATGCAAGCCCCACGACAAATAGTGCCAAAAGTGCTACCGTGATAACGGCGATCAGATTATTTCTAGGCGTTTTTTCAAAATCGAGTAACTCTTTCATTCCTATCTTATTATAAGGAATCGTAGCAACAAAATCTTTTGCCTTGGCTATGATGCCTGTTTCTTCTGTTTTTTCTACTGTTTCTGACATGATGCACTCCTTATGTTAGATAGTATAGTTTTGGTTTAGTACCAAGATTTTCTTTAAGAGAAAAGTGTTCTCTAGTTCTAAGCAGTTCGCTGATCTCACTATCATAGTCATCCAAATCTCCAAAAGTTCTTACTTTTGTAGGACAGGTATTTTGACATGCCGTCGTTGTTTCACCTCTGTCGAGTCTTGTATCAGAACAGAAGTTACATTTATCCACTGTCATCGTTCTGTCATCAACATAACGTGCATCATAAGGACAGGCAACCATACAGTAACTACATAAGATACACTGATCACTATTGACTCTTACTACACCATTATCATCATAATATGTTGCATTCGTAGGACATACTTCCTGACAAGGAGCCTCTTCACAGTGTTGACACTGACTTGGCTGAAAACTGTTTGAAACGATATCCAAAAGTGGATACTCACCTTCTATCTCATTTACACCAACCCAAATTCTATGTTTATCTGCACCCATGAGAACACCGTTCTCTTCTTTACAGGCGACTTCACACGCTTTACAATTAATACAATTTTTATAATCTAAAGCCATTCCATATCTTGCCATGATTACACCTTCCTTATTTCAACATTTGTTTCATGCATTGCTGCAGCACCATAAACCGGTTCTAAAACATCTTCTATGACTGCGTTGTCATTACCACCATTTTTATAGGCCCAAGTCAATGCTGAACTCTCTTCACCAAAACCATGGATAAAGAAAACTTGATTTGGTGCCATTTTTTCTGTCGGATATGCTTTAATGGTCGTAGAACCTGTTCTGCTTTTCACTTCAACTGTATCACCAAAAGCGATACCCTGCTCTTTAGCCACACGCTTATTGATCCAGATATAGTTTTCAGGCATTAAGTCTCTTAACACAACATTGTTGGATGTTCCACTCTGTGTATATTGGGCATGTCTTCCTGTAATAAGTCTAAACTTACCATCTGGCACAGTAAAATTATATTCCTCTTTCCATGTTGGCATAGCATCAATACCCTTCTTTGCCAAGCTTGCAAGGTTACACTCAAGTTTCCCTGATGATGTTTTAAGCTTACCACCACCTACACTATATGCCTTCTCTTTCTCAGGATAATACTGATGCACATTAGCAGAGAGTTGTTTATAATACGTATCCATTTTAGGATAATAAACCCCATGCTCTTTCAATGCTTCAGCCGCACCATGATAATCATGTACCGCATGCTCATTGACTTCTTCCTGATCATGTGCATAGATCTGAGTCATATCAAACTCTGCGTTGTAGTACTCATCTTCAGTTGATTCTGCTATTCCGTCTTTTACTTCATCATCATACTTTTTAGTAATATCAAAAAGTGGTCTGGAGAGCTGAGCTGTCAACCCACGTAATATTTCATTGACCGGTTTTGTCTCATACATTGGATCCACAACTTTATTTCTTTGTGCTATAGACGGCTCTACTCCACCAAATGTTTTCACAGGATCCGTTCTCTCAAGGTATGTACACTCTGGAAGTACTACATCAGCATACATTACTGTATCACTTGGCATTGTATCTATACATACAACAAGTTCCATCTGTTTAAGCATCTCAGCAGTTTTAGCAGTATTTGGCATATTTTGCATAGGGTTATGCTTATAACAGAACATTCCACGAACTTTATAAGGCATTTTACCCTCTAAAAATCTGTTTCTCCAACCTAACCATGAACCACCACCAGAGACAACAGCACAATCATCATATCCAGCTTCACTTTTTGTAACAGCTCTTGCTCTAGCTTTATCATACATAGGGATTAATGTTTCATGCCCTTTAATGGATATTTTATCACCAAAGATAAGTCCACCTTTAGTATCGATTCCACCACCAAGTCCCTGGAAGATAGCCATAGCACGACGAAGTTGGAAGTCATTTTGGGCAAATGTACTTCTTCTTCCCGGATAATAGACTGCTTTAGGAGCATGAGACATAAACTCTCTTGCTATTTTATATATCTCTTTTGCTTTGATGTTTGTAAGAGGTTCTGCCCATTCCGGTGTATATTTATTTGAAAGTACATGTGATTTATACTCTTCAAACCCATTGAAGTGAGCTTCTATATATGCTTTATTGTAAAGCTCTTCATTCAACACAACATATGTCAATGCTAAAACAAATGCCAAGTCTGTCCCCGGATTGATCGCTAACCATTTGTCTGCTTTTGCAGCTGTATTGGTAAACCGTGGATCAACACAGATAAGTTTTGCACCTCTTCCTTTTGTTCTTTTGAAAAGATCCATAGTATCTGGTGTTACAATTGCTTCAGCTCTATTGGCACCCGCCATGATGACATACTCTGCATTATCCAGATCAGCTTGAGGATATGCACCGATAGTTACACCATATCCTGATGCTACTGTCTGCAAACAGATAGAAGCATGGTTAAGCCAGTTGGCTGAACCAAATGCTTCATAAAAAGTTTTGAATGTATGTTCAGCCATTCCTTCACCTGCACAGAAAAGAAATGATGAACGGTTGTCTTTCTCTTCATCCAGGATCTTAGTAGTCTTTTCAGTAATATACTTAAAGGCTTCATCCCAAGTTACTTTTTTGAACTTACCCTCACCCTTCTCACCTATACGGATCATTGGATGTTTAAGTCTATCTGGATCATACAGTGCCTGGATCCCTGCATTACCTCTTGGACATAACATATTTTTTGATTTTGGGAACATAGGGTTTGGATCCAGTTTAGTCACCACCCCATCTTCAACTCTGGCTATAGCCGCACACTTATTTACACACATTTCACATAGTGTAGGGATATTCTTAACCTCTTTTGCAGCACCTGTTTTGGTCGTAATGGTCAGCGTTTTATCATGCGCATCACTGCTTGCAAAAAGATTTGTTGCACTTATTGCTGTTCCTCCAGCAACACTCATCGCAACCGTTCCTTGCAGAAACTTCCGTCTCGACATTTCAACTTGCATAAGCACTCCTCCTTCTATAAATAGTTTTACATTATAAATAGGACAAATTTACTCCTATTTATAAGTATATATTATATCTTATAGTAGTTTTACTTATGAAACTATGATTTAAATCAATTATTAACGTTTTTATAGAAAATATGTGTAGTTTTTTCGTCATATATTTATTGAACTCAAAATATATAGCAGTATAATAAAAATTGTATTTTGTATTTGTATTTAGGATATTTGTAAAAAGTTATGGGTTTAAGGACGATAAATAATATTCATATCATCCATAATACCTTGATCAAAATCTTTATGACAGGCTATACAATTTGACTTGTCTTTGATCTTTTTTTGTTTATACACAGATTTTGGGATATCTTTATGTGTCTCTCTCCAATATGGTGTTTTTGTAATATTTTTTGGTCGTCGTTCTCCCAGAGAGTGCATAACTTTAACAGCAGCCTCACGCTTGCTTGTCTCAGCAGCATTTTGAGTTAAAAATTCTAATATAGAAGCCTGTTGAGACTTGGTAATATTGGCTTCCGTTATCTCTTCTCCACGATGATTATCTAAACTTGACATGATTTTCTGCCATGATCTTTTTGGAAGCATATAAGGCGGATACACTTTATGGCAGTCTCCACACTCATTATAGAAAACAGGATGCATCTCTTCATAATCAATATTGGTATATTTTTGTAAAGTTAAAAAATTATAGTTACTACTGACAATGAAAAAATACGTACCAATTGCTATCAAAATCGTCGAGTAAGCAAAGAAAGACAGAATTGGTTTAACTTTAGTATCTTCACCTTCAGTTCTTTTATATCCAGTGATCATCGCAAAGACCATACCCGTTCTATGCCAAAACTGTTCCACCATAACACCTGCGATATGGATAAAAACCCAGGCAGCAAATAGATAAGAAGCATACTTATGTACCCATGCCAAAATACCTATATACTGCGTATAGTCACTGTTTAAAAAACGAAAAAGACCTTTTGCTTCCTGTACACCATACAGCAACAATCCTGATACTACGATCACTGTACCTACAGTTAATGCCCATACGGTAAACCAACTTGATGCAGGATTGTGTCCCGCAGGTATTTTTCTCCATCTGTTTTGTACTTTTTCAACAAAATAATGTTTGAGTTGGGAAGGTCTGAGTTTGAAAGTATTAAAAGTAGCATATTGAGGTCCTATAATACCCCATATAATTCTATAAATGATAATAGTTAAAAAGATGAAGCCAAGTGCCACATGATCATGTAACATATGTTCATAAAAAGAGGTGATAAATGCTGTTGTAAAAGAGAGTGCCATCATCCAATGGATAATTCTGGTACCGATAGGCCAGACAAATACATGTCCTTCTTTTTTATTCATGTTATTATTCCATAATATAAAGTTATGATCTTTATAAGATTAACATAATTTTATATAAGAACAGTTACTTTTGAGAAAATTAAGTAGTAATTTTTGAGGAATGTTTCAGAGAAGAGCAACTCTTCTCTGAGTGACATTTTTAGTGTGCTGCCGGTGCTTCAGCTGCTGGAGCTGTTTTTGGTGGCATTTTATAGAAATTCTTCTCTATATATACAGCCATTGCTTTAGGATCATAATCAAACCCTTTCTCTAGAAGTTTCTGCATATTATGTGCCATCTTATCATGCTCAGTTCCTGATGACATGGTAAGACCTTCATTTTTAACATCATAGAGGTCAAGCTCCAACTCACCCGCTTGTCTATCGTTCATAGGTGGTGTTTTTTTCTCAGTTAAACCTTCTGCTTTCTCACCGTGACATTTATAGCAGGATTGTGTATATACTTCTCCTGCTGTTTTTGCATATGTTTTTGCTACTGATGAACTTGGTGTATCTGTACCACATCCGTTTAGTCCAAAAAGAGTCGCTATTGATAATAGTACTACTGTTGTTTTCTTCATTCTTTCTCCTTCTCTTCTATTATGCTCTACCAGAGAGCATACCGTATTGTGTCATTGGCTTAAGTGCGTAAACTTTAAGCAACCACCAGATCCATCTTTCCTGTGTAGGGTCAAGAGGGAATGAAGGTGTCGGTTTTTTACTCCAGTCAAACTCTGCAAGCATAACCGTACCAATACTAGTAATCAATGGACAAACTGTATATCCACCATACTGTGCTGTTGGTTCTTTACCGTTCATCATAGAGATAATATTTTCTGCTACTACTTTATATTGCTTTCTAGCTGATCCACCTGTTTTACCCATAGGTACCGCAGCGATATCACCCAATGCATATACATTAGGGAACTTAACATGCTGAAGTGTCTCTTTCTTTACAGGTACCCAACCTTTAGCTGAACCAACAGGAGAATTAGCGATCTCTTCTGCTGCTTTCATAGGTGGTGTAATGTGAAGAAAGTCAAACTCTTTTTCTATAGTTTCTGCTTTCATTACGATTGAATACTCTTCAAGATCCTCATCCCAAGGACCTTTTTCTTTCCAATGTCTGTTAAATGTAGCCACTTTTTTTACCGGATCAACAGCGATAAGATTATGTCTGTAGTTCCATTTCATATCTCTAGCTTCAAATTGATTCACGATCGCATCATGATATTCTTTAACACCGAACATTTTACTACCGTTTGGATAGAATGTAAGTTCTGCATTATCTCTTGCACCTGCTTCTCTAAGTCTTGCATCTGTTAGATACATGATCTTTTTAGGAGCACCACCACATTTGATTGGTGTATTAGGGTGAGTAAAGATACCTTTTACTTTTTTACCGCTCTTTGCATCTGCAATGAATTTTTGCATCTCTGTCCAAGTATCTGCTGCACCATTCCCGAAGTAGATCGAAGTAATTCCATTTTTACCAATTACTTTTCTTACTGCAGAATCATCACCTCTTGAAGTGATAGTACTGTCAATACCAAGACCTTGAATACGTGCATAGTCAAGTGAAAGGCCCGCGGCAATAACCATATAGTCATATTTAAGTGTTTTTCCACCAGATGTTTTCACTGTATTGTTTTCAGGATCAAACTCAACTGCTTTTTCTTTAATAAGTGTTACACCACTTGGCACAAAGTCATCTCTTTGGTACGTAACATCACTTGGATCCCATATACCGGCACCAACCAATGTTTGCCCTGGCTGATATGATGTAGATGTAGCCGTTGGCTCAAGTACTGTAATATCCGGATTATCCAAAGAGTTTGTAAAGAGTGCTGCTGTTGACATTCCAGCCAATCCACCACCAATGATCAAGATCTTTGCTTTAACCGCAGAACTTCCTGCAGTTGCTTCAGTTGCAACACCACTACCCATAAGCATTGCAGCTCCACCTGCACCAAACATCTTCATCGCATCACGACGAGACACTCCTTCATTTTTAAAGTGTGCATCTATAAGGTCCATACCCTCTTTTAGCATTTTTTTATCCAAAACTACTCCTTTATATTGTTAATAGTTGTTTATTCTACATCAATTAATATAAATATTTCTTAAAAGTGTAATAAGTTTTATATAATATTATATATACAAATATTAATTATAAATAATATATATAATATTCTCTATAAAGTGGATCTTTATGTCAAAAATTGTCAAAATCAGACTGTTATTTTATCTATCATAAGCTGTAAATTTACATTTCCTCTAAAATGATTTTCATTAACAGTGTAGGTGAGAGTCACCTTTTGACCTGCTTGGAACACTTCTTTACTCTTAAACTTCACACCTTGCATCACGATACCATCTTGTGCAAATAAAAAGCGCAAATGTTCACCCTCTTTACCCATACTGTCTGCTTGAAGTATCTCTACATTGGTTGAGATGAATTTTGGTCTTAGATTTCCTTGTCCATAAGGTTCATACTTTTTCACCAAAGTAGTGAGATCAAAAGAGATATTTGAAAAGTGTAGATCTCCTACTATATCCGGATCAACAATTTCTTTAATATATTCACCTTTGGCAAAATTTTTCTGTACTTGCATTTTAAAAGCTTCCAAGCTCTTTTTTTGTAAGCTGAGCCCTATCGCTGCCTGATGTCCTCCAAACTTCTCTAAATGCTCTCTACAGCCATCTACAATGCCAAAAAGATCACACTCTCCAAAACTTCTGCCACTCCCTTTTAAAAACCCCTCTTCATTTTGGGTTAGAACAATGCAGGGTTTTTCGCATGCTCGTGCCACTCTGGCAGCAACAATACCCACAACTCCTTCATGCCACGCTTCACCTACTACTACAATCACTTCATCATTGTGATCAACTTGTAGCATTGCTTTTTGTGTGATATCCTGTTCTGTGGCTTTTCTAGCTGTATTAAAATCAATAAGACGTTCTAATCTTACTCTTGCATCATAAATATTTTTTGAAGCTAAAAAATCTACCGCAAATGAAGCATCTTCCATACGCCCTGCACTGTTAAGTATAGGTGCTAAAAAGAAAGCAATGTCTTCTGAATTTAATATTGATTTTTGACTATGTTCCAAATACACTTTTATGGCAGGTTTTGTACTTTTACTAAGAGCTTTTGTACCTGCTATTACCATTGCTCTGTTGATATGCTGTAAAGGCATCATATCTGCAATAATGGCAATGGAAACAAGTTCCATATAGTCCATCATGTTTATCTTCACATTTAAAGCATTTTTTAAAGAAGCAATAAGATACCAGGCTATTTGTGCGCCGCACACATCAGAGTATGGAAATTCACAAGCCTCTTGTTTCTGGTCTATAATGGCATAAGCTTCAGGTACCTCTGGTGCCAAAAGGTGATGATCTGTAATGATGAGATCTATCCCCTCTTCTTTACAAAGTTTTGCTGCATAGACTGCTGAGATACCGTTATCTACAGTAATGGCTAGATCTGTACCAAGAATACGAGGAATGATATTTATAGAGAGTCCATATCCATCTCTAAAACGATTAGGTATGATCCATTCTACAGGATACTCGATCTCATCAAAAAAAAGTTTCATAAGTGTAGTAGAAGTCACACCATCCACATCATAGTCACCGATGATAGTAATTTTCTCTTTGTTTTTTATAGCATCTACAATACGTGCAGTTGCTCTATCCATATCTTTAAAAGTAGAAGGTTGGGGAAGGTCTTTTAAAGAGAGAAATCCCTCTTTAAAACGTTCTTGTAAAAGTGTTTCTAACGTTGTAAACGTTAATTTTTTATGCATCTATATTTTTATGTTTAAGAGAAGCATCTACAAATGCCAAAATAGAAGGATTCACATTTTGAAGTCTTGAAGTAAATTCCGGGTGAAACTGAACCCCTAAGAACCATGGATGATCCACTACTTCAACTGCCTCAATAAGTCCATGAGATTCACCTGTGATATCCATACCATTAGCTTCAAGTGCTTCTCTATATTTAGGGTTCGCCTCATAACGGTGTCTATGTCTTTCAAAGATCATTGGTGCATCATATGCTGCTCTTAGGTTCGAACCCTCTTTTGTTTCACATTCATACTCACCAAGACGCATCGTTCCGCCCATTGGAGATGTTTTTGTTCTTACCTGTTTTGAGCCACTGGCATCTATAAACTCATCAATAAGATAAATAAGCGGATCAGACGTGTTTTCATTAAATTCCACAGAGTTTGCATCTTCAAGTTTCAATACATTCCTAGCAAACTCTACCATAGAAAGTTGCATCCCAAGACAGATACCAAGGAAAGGAATTTTCTCTTCTCTTGCATATTGAATAGCTTGAATTTTACCTTCAATTCCACGCTCACCAAAGCCACCTGCAACCAAAATACCATCACAATCATTGAGGAATTTTTGTGCACCATCTTCTTCTATTTTTTCAGAGTCTACCCATTTGATGTTCACTCTACTATCAAGATGCGCACCAGCATGGATAAGTGCTTCAGTAAGTGATTTGTAAGACTCTTTAAGATCTAAATATTTTCCGACAAATGCAATTTTCATCTCATCACTAGGCATAATGATCTTATGTACCAGATCACTCCACTCGTCCATTTTTGGTTCACAAGTTTCAAGTTCTAACTGTTTACAAATAGGTGTAAGCATGTCTTGTCGTAAAAAGTTAAGAGGCACTTGATAAATGGTTGAAGCATCTTCTGCAACAATGACAGAGTCTTCTTCTACATCACAGCTATAAGCGATCTTTCGTTTAATTTCAGCAGATACAGGTACTTCAGCTCTAAGTACAAGCATATGAGGAGCAATACCGATACGTCTAAGCTCTTGTACAGAGTGTTGGGTAGGTTTTGTTTTAAGTTCACCGGCTGCTTTAATATAGGGTAAAAGTGTCACATGTATATTCATTACTTTTGTTTTACCAAGTTCATGTTTCATTTGTCGGATCGTTTCAAGAAATGGGAGACCTTCTATATCACCTGTTGTACCACCAAGTTCAACGATAAGGATATCTTTTCCTTCACCAGCACGAATAATACGTTCTTTTATCTCATTAACAATATGAGGAACCACTTGAATGGTTTTTCCAAGATATTTCCCTTTTCTTTCATTTTCTATGACTGTTTTATAAACAAGTCCTGTTGTAAAGTTGTTATTTTGAGTCAGTGATGTATCTAAAAAACGTTCGTAGTGTCCTAGATCAAGATCTGTTTCTGCACCATCTTTGGTTACAAAAACTTCTCCATGTTCAAGAGGTGACATGGTTCCGGGGTCAACATTAATATAAGGATCAAGCTTAAGTACGCCTACTCGTTGTCCTGTATGCTTAAGAAGTGTTCCTACACTTGCTGCTGTAATTCCTTTTCCCAATGAACTTAATACACCACCTGTAACAAAAATATATTTTGTTGTAATTTCACTCATTTAATATTTCCCTTTAATTTACGCAACAATTGGCATAATAATCGTAATAAAATTATCGTCTTTCACAATAAACGGTAAAGATGGCTCATTGAATTCTATAGTAAATTCATTTTTATCAATTTGTGAAATAAAATCTAAAATATATTTACTGTTAAATGAGAGTTCAAATTTTTCATCTAAACCTGTATGGAGTTCCAATTCTGTTTTGGCTTCTACATTATCTGCACTTAAAGAGTTAAAGATAATAGCATCCGAAAGTAGCGTCATTTTAATTTCTTGAGAAATAGTAGTGATCATTTTAATGGCATCCAACATCTCTTTTTTAGGAAGAGTGATTGCATGTTTAACAGTCGAAGGTACAATTCTTTGATAATCAGGGAATTTACCATTGATGAGTCTGGTATAGAAATAATAATTTTCATTTGAAATAATAAGATTTGTTTCATCAAAGTAGATATCAATTTGATCTAAAAAAAGTTTTTGTATTTCTAAAATAGCTTTTTTAGGAACGATTAAAGAGAGTTCTTCACTGTTTGAACTTTGAATCGTTGCAATAGCTAATCTTCTGGTATCTGTACCTACGAGATCTGTAGAATCATTTTTAATATTGATAAGAGCACCGTTAAGTTCAAATTTTGGATTGTTTGTATCTATGGCTGGTGAGATTTTCTTAAGATTTTGTATAAGGCTTAAAGAGTCCAAAGTAATTTGAGGTTTATCTTCTGCAGTAGGGAAACCTGGATAAGAGTCAGGATCAAATGTCGGTAATTTGAATTTAGAGTGTTTTTGTTTGATAATAAGTGTATTGTCTAAAAGTTCCAAAACAATTTCATCATCTTTTAAAATACGAATGATGTCAAGTAATTTTTTACCGTTTGCAGTAAATGAACCTTCAGATTCGATCATAATATGATCAGTAACAATTTTTAAACCTATCTCTCCATCTGTTGCCTTAACAATACATTTATCATTTTGTGAGTTAAATAGTATATGTGATGTAATTTGACTTGCATCTTTTTTTTCTAAAAAAGGTTGTAGATTGATGAGTATTGACTCTATAATTTGCTTTTGTGCTCTTATCTTCATAGACTCCCCTTATTTTTAATAATTTAGTACGTAGTAGTAGTTTGACATGAAAATGTGAAAAACTACTTTATTGCCTGTGTTACCGTTGTTTTTATGAATGTTTAACTTTTTTAAAGATTCACATTTATTCACTTCTAAAATTATATCTTTTTTTTATTCAAGTTTTTAGAGGTGTTCTTTATTTCATTTTGGATCAAGTATTGGAATTTTGAGTATCTGTATTCACTTTGTTTGAAAGTTCTTCTAATAATACTTTAAAATTTTCATCATTGTCTATGATCTCATTGATCTTTTTCATTGCATGTGAAATAGCAGTATGGTCCTTCATTCCAAAATATAAAGCAATTTGAGGCATAGAATTTGGTGTAAGATTTCGAGCTAAATAGATGGCTGTTCTTCTGGCATTGACGACAGCTTTGGTACGTTTTTTTGATTTGATATCAGAAGGTTTTATGTTGAGTTCACGAGAGACGATCTTCACAATATCATCAATGGTAATATTTTCTTTTTTCTCTTTGAGTTGATCTTTGATGGCATTTTGTGCAAAATCCAAAGTGATCTCTTGATTTAACATAGAAGATAGAGCATTGAGTTTAATGATCGTACCTTCAATTTCACGTATGTTATCACCCATATGTGTAGCGATAAAGTTGATGATCTCATGGTTAAGTTTTATCCCATCCAATTCACATTTTTTTTGAATAATGGCAATTTTTGTTTCAAGTCCGGGAGGTTGGATATCTGCCATGAGACCCCACTCAAAACGACTTTTAAGTCTATCAACTAATCCAGCTATTTTATTAGGTTGTCTGTCTGAAGTGATCACAATTTGTTTATTGGCATTATAGAGTTCATTAAAGGTGTGAAAGAATTCTTCCTGCGTCTGTTCTTTACGGCTTAAAAATTGTATATCATCTATAAGCAGCAGGTCACACTCTCTAAACTTATCTCTAAATCTATCCATCGTTTGGGAACGCAAATGAGAAGTAAATGAGTTCATGAATTGTTCAAGTGTAGTGTAAATAACCGTTTTACCCAAATCTATATGATAATTACCTATGGCTTGCAGCAAGTGTGTTTTACCTAATCCTACGCCACCATAGATAAAGAGTGGATTGTATTGTTTACCAGGTTTTTCTGCTACAGATTTTGCTGTTGTGTATGCAAACTGGTTAGAGTCCCCTACGATAAAGCTGTCAAAAGTAAGAGAGGGATTTAAATAGGTACTTTTAGAAGTGCTTTTTTCATTACTTTGCTTGCTTACTGCTATAGGGGTTTGTTTCGTTTGTTTGCCTACGGTAATTTCTATTTCAGGTTTTATTTCATTCTGAAGTTCAAAAAGGTGTATAAGTTTATCAGTATATTTGGTTTTAACCCATTTTGCTATAAGCATATTGGGTGCAGAAAAATAAACCATATTGCTTCGTGAGTGTTTTGTATCATAGATCAGTTTTTTGATATAGCGTTCATATTCTGTTTCACTGATCTCTTTTTTAAGTTCATAAAGTATTTTTTGCCCAATATTCAT